>NZ_JANIBL010000053.1 GCF_024505055.1 Methylomonas rosea | reverse complement strand
TTACTATTGACACTACTCGGTATTATTCATAGCATGACCGGTTATTCACGTTATACGCTACCGAGCGACAAGTTCACAACATTACATGATAGCTAAAGTTTCAACGCCAGCGTCAGTCACTATAGACTTCGATTCGATCAAAAATTTAACCAGCGCGGAAACCAAAGCCGTGGACCGGTTGATTTTAGAGGAACTGAGCTCCGATGTTGTGCTGATTAATCAAATTGGGCATTACATAATTGGTAATGGTGGGAAACGGTTGCGACCGATGCTGCTGTTATTGGCTGCAAAAGCCCTCGGTAAGGTCGATGATCGCCATCTGATCTTGGCGGCAGTGATCGAATTCATTCATACCGCAACTTTGTTGCACGACGATGTGGTCGACGAATCGGCTCTGCGGCGCGGCAAGGAGTCGGCTAATGCAGTGTGGGGCAATGCCGCAAGTGTATTGGTAGGGGATTATTTGTATTCCAGCGCTTTTGAAATGATGGTGCGCACCGACAATATGCGGGTTATGGCAATTATGTCCAAAACCACGACCGCGATTGCCGAGGGCGAAGTGTTGCAGTTATTAAATTGCAACAATCCGGAGACCAGTGAGGCTCGATATTTGGAAGTTATTGCCCGCAAAACCGCTATTTTGTTCAGTACGGCGACCCGCTTAGCGGCAGTTATTTCAGAGACCGATGCAGGCACGGAAGAGGCATTGGCGGTTTATGGGCAGGAATTGGGAGTGGCGTTTCAGTTGATAGACGATGCATTGGATTACAAAGCTAATAGTGAAGAACTGGGTAAAAACTTAGGCGACGATTTGGCCGAGGGTAAACCCACCTTGCCGTTGATCTATGCCATCCAGCATGGAAACGAACAGCAGGCGAAGATTGTGGTCGATGCGATTCGGCAAGGTTCACGCGATGCGTTTAACGAGGTTTACGAAGTGGTTAAAGCCACTAATGCCATAGAATATACCGAGCAATGCGCGGATAGGGCGGCGGCAAAGGCGATTGCGGCATTGCAGTGCTTGCCGGATTCCGAATATAAACAGGCCCTCGAAGAGTTGGCGCGCTTCTCGGTGCAACGCAGTCACTAAGTGCTCACAATTTGTACTGCATCGCTGTTAGCTGCTGGATGGCCGATAATAGCGGCGTGTATAACTTTTCGATTTTATCCAGTAACTGTTGAAAAAACTCACCGACTACGCCTGATTCTTGGTCAGCTTGGGCTGCAAACAGGCGTTGTTCCAGTGCGCTGATCGGATCGCTATCAATTAGTTCATCCAATACCTCCAGTATTTCGGAGTCTGCCAAGGTGGCGTTGAATTCCGCCTTTTTTAAACCGGCTAGTTGTTGGTTTAATGTCTCGATGTTTTTTTCTAGGCTTCTTGCCCATTCATGTGTGTCCTCAAGCAAGGTTAAATCGCTAGCCAATAGCGCCAACTGATTCGCTGATTTCTGTATATCGCTCAGCAGGCGTTTGCTTTGTTTTTTTAGGGATGTCATCTTTTCTCCTGGCTGTTTCAGATAGTCCTACGTTTGCTGCGGTAGATGTTAGGGTTGGACTGTTACGCCGCTAATTTGCAGTTCATCGTAGCAATTGGTCCCAGTGATTAGCATACACATGTCGGCTGTTTCGGCAGCGGCGCATTAGCATGATAGCAACAGGGCCGGTAGTGAGTGGAAAGCTTATAAAACCCATTGTTTTATAAGCTTTTTGTGTTTATTGCGCTTGGCGTCGCGCTTGCAATTGGCTCGATTATCATTTAACTTAACAAGTCACCTGAAAGGCTAGGGGTGCTTTCCGCTGTATGCAAGCCCGGAAAGCTGAGAAAAACCCTTCGAACCTGAACCGGTTAACACCGGCGTAGGAAAGCCCTATCTTCCCTGCGCTTGCGATTTATTTGGATTTTGGAGATAAGCATGAGCGCTGTCCGCAATGAGATTACTACCGATACCGGTAGTAGCGTAAGAATCGATTCCTACCCCGCTTCCGAGAAAATTTATATCCAGGGCAGTCGTGCGGATATTCAAGTGCCGATGCGTAAAATCAGCATGTCGGACACTCCGGCCCACTTTGGCGCGGAAAAAAATCCGCCGATTTTTGTTTATGACACGTCCGGTGTCTACACCGATCCGAATGTGGATGTGAACTTGCATAAAGGGCTGGGTTCCATACGCGGCAACTGGATAGCCGAGCGCGGCGACACCGAGTTATTGAGCGGGCCGACCTCCAAGTATGGTCACGAGCGTTTGCACGACCCGAAAACTGCGCACCTGCGTTTCGAGTTGACGCGTAGCCCGCGTCGCGCCAAAGCCGGCCATAACGTCTCGCAAATGCATTATGCCCGTAAAGGCATTATTACCCCGGAAATGGAATACATCGCCATCCGCGAAAACCAAAATCTGGAAGCGATGCGCGACCGCTATCAAGGTCAGCATCCTGGCTTTTCCTATGGCGCCAATATTCAATCCTTCATTACCCCGGAATTTGTTCGCTCAGAAGTAGCTCGTGGTCGCGCTATTATCCCTGCCAATATTAATCATCCCGAATTGGAGCCGATGATTATTGGCCGCAACTTCCTGGTTAAGATCAACGGCAATCTGGGTAACTCAGCCGTGACCTCTTCCATCGAAGAAGAAGTGGAAAAAATGCTGTGGGGGATTCGCTGGGGCGCCGACACCATCATGGACTTGTCCACCGGCAAAAACATCCATGAAACCCGCGAATGGATCTTGCGGAACTCGCCGGTTCCTATCGGCACGGTGCCGATTTATCAAGCGCTGGAAAAAGTCGACGGCAAGGCCGAAGAACTGACCTGGGAAATCTTCCGCGACACCTTGATCGAGCAAGCGGAACAGGGCGTCGATTATTTCACCATCCATGCCGGTGTGCGCCTGCATCACGTGCCATTAACCGCCAAACGCCTGACCGGCATCGTCTCGCGCGGCGGTTCCATCATGGCGAAATGGTGTCTGGCTCACCACACCGAAAGTTTCCTCTATACCAACTTCGAGGAAATCTGCGAAATCATGAAAGCCTACGACGTGTCGTTCTCGTTGGGCGACGGTTTACGTCCGGGTTCGATTTACGATGCCAACGACGCCGCGCAATTCGGTGAATTGGAAACCTTGGGTGAGTTGACTCAAGTGGCCTGGAAACACGATGTACAAACCATGATCGAAGGCCCCGGCCACGTGCCGTTACAAATGATCAAGGTCAACATGGATAAGCAATTGGAAGACTGCTTCGAAGCGCCGTTCTACACTTTGGGGCCTTTGACTACTGACATTGCTCCCGGTTACGACCATATTACTTCGGCGATTGGTGCTGCCAACATCGGCTGGTACGGTTGCGCCATGCTGTGCTACGTCACCCAAAAAGAACATTTGGGCCTGCCGAACAAGCAAGATGTGCGCGAAGGTATTGTGACTTACAAGATCGCCGCGCATGCCGCTGACTTGGCGAAAGGCCATCCCGGCGCGCAGATCCGTGACAATGCAATGTCCAAAGCCCGTTTCGAGTTTCGTTGGGAAGATCAATTCAACATCGCGCTGGACCCCGAGAAAGCCCGTTCCTTCCACGATGAAACCTTGCCGAAAGATTCGGCAAAAGTCGCGCATTTTTGCTCGATGTGCGGTCCGCATTTCTGCTCGATGAAAATCACCCAGGATGTACGTAACTATGCCGAGCAAAAAGGCCTGGAAGAAGCGGAAGCCTTGAAAATCGGCATGGAAGAAAAATCCAAGCAGTTCCTGGAAGAAGGCGCTGCGATTTATCACGAAATCTGATTCTTGTCCCATTCGTCGGCGGTGCTGTTTATGGCGCCGCTGGCGGTTCCAAATGTTCGCCTGCTTTTAAAGAGCGCTTGGCGGCATCCCGATATAACCGTGTTAAAGTCTCGAACATGGCTTGATGAGTTTGGATAAAATCCTTACTTCATCTATAGTTGCAGCACTTAGTTGCAGTAAAACCAATCCAGACTTTTTTTCATGGCGACAGCACCTTCTAACATCCATTTCAGCGGCTTGGTCAAATGCCTGATTCAGAAAGGTTTGTTGACCGAGGAATCGGCGGCGACCTGTTTGCAGGAGGCGCAGAAACGCAAACAAGCGTTTATAAGCTATTTGGTGGAACATAAGTACGCGGACAGCAAAACCGTGGCGACGCTGGCTTCGGCGGAGTTTGGCGTACCGTTTTTCGATCTGGATGCCATAGACCCTTCGTTCCTGCCGATCAAACTGGTCAGCGAGAAATTGATACGCCAGCATCACGCCCTTCCTTTGTTCAAGCGCGGCAACCGCTTGTTCGTCGCCACCGCCGATCCGACCAATTTTCAGGCACTGGACGAGATCAAGTTCCATACGCGGCACAATACCGAAAATATCCTGGTTGAAGAAGACAAACTGATCAGGATGATAGACACGGCGCTGGAAGCCGCCGATACGTCCATGAAGGATCTGTTGGACGACGATCTGGATAATATCGACATTTCCGCAGGCGACGACGCCAAACCCGCCGACGAAGGAATGGGTTCGGATATCGACGATGCGCCTATTGTCCGTTTTGTGAATAAGATTCTGCTGGATTCCATCAAACGCGGCGTGTCGGATATTCACCTGGAGCCCTTCGAGAAAAAATTTCGTATCCGTTTTCGGGCTGACGGTATTTTGTCGGAAGTGGCCAGTCCGCCGGTCGGTATCGCCAACCGGATTATTTCCCGGCTGAAGGTAATGTCCAGAATGGACATCGCCGAACGGCGAGTGCCGCAAGACGGCCGGATCAAAATGCAAATTTCCAAGAATCGGGCTATCGATTTTCGGGTTAACACCTGTCCGACGCTGTTTGGCGAAAAAGTGGTGATGCGGATTCTCGACCCGACCAGTGCCCAGATCGGTATCGAAAAACTGGGTTTTGAGCCTGAACAACAGAAAAACTTTTTGGAGGCGATTCACAAGCCTTACGGCATGGTGTTGGTCACCGGGCCGACCGGTAGCGGCAAAACCGTGTCGCTGTATACCGGCTTGAATATTCTGAACAGCATTGAAACCAATATTTCCACCGCCGAAGATCCGGTGGAGATCACCGTGGAAGGCATCAATCAGGTCAACGTCAACCCCAAGGCCGGGCTGACCTTTGCCGAAGCGCTGCGGGCGTTTTTGCGGCAAGACCCGGACATCATCATGGTCGGGGAGATTCGCGACCTGGAAACCGCCAGTATCGCGGTCAAGGCCGCGCAAACCGGTCACATGGTGTTATCCACTTTGCACACCAATGACGCGCCGCAAACCATCAACCGGTTGGTGCAAATGGGCATAGAGCCGTTCAATATTGTTTCGGCGGTCATTCTGATCATGGCGCAGCGGCTAGCGCGGCGTTTATGCGAGCATTGCAAGCAGGAAGTCGATTATCCGGAAAGCGCCTTGCTGTCGGCCGGGTTTAAACAGGACGAAATCGGGACGTTTAAAGTATACGGCCCGGTGGGTTGCGAACATTGCAATAACGGTTACAAAGGCAGGGTAGGTATCTATCAGGTGATGCCTATCACCGAAAAAATGCGGGCGCTGATTTTGAACGGCGGCAACTCGATGCAAATGGCGGAATTGTCGAAAAGCGAAGGGATCAACGATTTAAGAATGTCGGGGCTATTAAAAATTAAGCAAGGCGTCACCTCGCTGCAAGAAATTGATCGGGTCACCAAGGAATAATCATGGCAAAGCAAGACGAGCAAATCGAGTTCAATTGGGACGGTTTCGATAGGCAAAACAAAAAAACCAAAGGCACTATCAGCGCCAAGAGCGAGGTTATTGCGCGTGCCGAATTGCGGCGCATGGGTATCCGGGTAATTGGCATCAAAGCCAAGGCCAAGCCTTTGTTCGGCGCCCGTGTGCAGAAAATTACGCCTGGCGATATCGCCGTATTTGCCAGGCAGTTGGCGACCATGCTGGCGGCAGGTGTGCCCTTGGTGCAATCGTTCGATATTATCGGCAAGGGCCATGACAACGCCAGTATGTCGGAATTACTGCTATCGATAAAAGCCGATGTCGAAGGCGGCGATACCTTGGCGCAGGCCTTGAACCGCAAGCCGCTGTATTTCGACGCCTTGTTCTGCAATCTGGTCGAGGCCGGCGAACATGCCGGGGTGCTGGAAACCTTGCTGGACAAGATTGCCACTTACAAGGAAAAAACCGAATCGATCAAAAAGAAAGTAAAAAAAGCGCTAACCTACCCGATTGCGGTGTTGGTCGTAGCGTTTATCGTTACCGCGATCTTGCTGATTTTCGTGGTGCCGGTGTTCGAAGATTTGTTCAAAGGCTTCGGTGCCGACTTGCCGGCCTTTACCCAGTTCGTGATCGAACTATCCGCTTGGGTACAGGAATGGTGGTGGGCAGTGGTAGGCGTGATCGCCGCCGTTGCTTATACATTTAGCTACTTTAAAAAGCGTTCCAAGGCATTCAATCACTTTTTGGATAAGACACTGCTGAAGATTCCTGTGGTGGGTATGATCCTGGAAAAGTCTGCCATCGCCCGTTTTGCCAGAACCCTGTCCACCATGTCCGCGGCGGGTGTGCCTCTGGTCGAAGCCTTGGTTTCGGTGGCGGGGGCGTGCGGCAATATCTTGTTCTACGAGGCGGTGATGAAGGTGCGCGACGACGTCTCCACCGGTCAGCAATTAAAGTTTGCCCTGGAGACCACCGGCATGTTTCCGAACATGGTGGTGCAGATGGTGGCTATTGGCGAGGAATCCGGTTCCATTGACGCGATGCTGGACAAAGTCGCCGATTTTTACGAAGAAGAAGTCGATAACCTGGTCGATAACTTGAGTAGCTTGATGGAGCCTATCATCATGGTTATCCTCGGTATCCTGGTCGGCGGTTTGATCGTGGCGATGTATTTGCCTATTTTCAAATTGGGCGCGGCTATCTAGTTTTGCTATTCCCCGGCGCTCTTTATCGTTGGGCCGAGCGCCGGGGCCGAATTACAACCTTCCTCTCTTCCTCATGGTTTTTGCCACTCTACAACAATATCCGCTATTTCTGATTTGCGTCGTTTGCGTGCTGGGCCTATTGGTCGGCAGTTTTCTAAACGTGGTGATCTACCGTTTGCCGGTGATGATGCAGACTGGTTGGCGGAGCGAGTGCCGAGAATACTTGCAACTCTCGCCTGAGGAAGAAAACGAAGTGTTCAACCTGATGTTGCCTGCTTCGCGCTGTCCGTCCTGCAAGACCGAGATCAAAGTCTATCAAAATATTCCAATAATTAGCTATCTACTGTTGGGTGGCAAATGTGGGCATTGCGGGGTCAAAATCGCCATCCGTTATCCGCTTATCGAGGCGTTTACCGGCCTGTGTTCTGCGGTCGTGGCTTGGCATTTCGGATACGGTTGGGCTTTAGCGTTTGCATTGCCGTTGACTTGGTGTTTGATTGCATTGAGTTTTATCGACATCGATCAGCAATTGTTACCCGATTCGATCACTCTGCCTATGCTGTGGCTGGGGTTGTTGCTAAGCCTGTTTGATATATACACAAATAGCCACGATGCGATTATCGGTGCGGTAGCAGGCTATTTGAGCCTGTGGAGCGTTTATCAACTGTTCAAATTGCTGACCGGCAAGGAAGGCATGGGCTACGGCGATTTCAAACTGCTGGCACTGTTCGGTGCCTGGCTGGGCTGGCAATATCTGCCGCTGATTATTCTATTGTCATCCTTGGTGGGCGCCGTTATCGGCATTGCGATGATCGTGTTCGGCAAACGCGATGCCGGCAAGCCGATACCCTTCGGGCCTTATCTGGCCATGGCTGGTTGGCTGGCGATGCTGTTCGGACCGGAGCTGAATGCCTTATATCTGCATACTGCCGGTCTGTAGGTTATGCTGAAGATAGGTCTGACGGGCGGTATAGGCAGCGGCAAATCCACGGTTTGTCGTTTGTTTGCCGAGTTTGGCGTACCCATTGTCGATGCGGATCTGATTGCCAGGCAGTTGGTCGAGCCAGGGCAGCCGGCCTTAGCGCTGATCGTTAAGTCTTTTGGATCGCAGATGCTTAACCAGGACGGTAGCTTGAATCGAGCCAGACTGCGCGACGCGGTATTTGCCGATGCAGATAAAAAGCGCGAATTGGATGGCATCATGCATCCCTTGGTTTATGCGCAAATCGCGGCCGAGGTAAATGCGTTAACGGCCGACTATTGCGTTATTGCCGTGCCGCTGCTGCTGGAGTCGAAAAATCCTTATGCTGTGGATCGGGTTTTATTAATCGATTGTCCGGTCGATGTGCAAATAGCACGAGTTATCGCCCGCGACAAACTCACGCGCCAGCAAGTGCAAGCCATTATCGACAGCCAGATGCCGCGACCGGAACGATTGAGCAAAGCGGACGATGTCATCGAGAATATGGCCGGCCCGGAGCAGCTTGCAGAACAGGTTAAAAGACTGCACAATTCCTACATTTTATTGGCCACCGTCAGGACACAATCGGCTTGAATACACAAACTATCTACGAATTCCCTCTCAATGAACGAATTCGGGTGTTTATGCGCTTGGAGCAACTCTTTCAACAGCTCAGTCACTTCATGTTGGGCGCGTCGGTCTTCGATAAACGCGCGGCCATTTCGGTTTTACTCGATATCTTGATGATCTTCAGCCGCAGCGACTTGAAGTCCGAGTTGATCAAGGAACTTGATAGGCACACTAAAGTATTGAATCAACTGGCGCATAGTCATGGCGTTGACGACGAAAAGCTTCAGGAAATCCTCGCCGAGTTGAATCAGGCCAGTCGAAATCTGTATAGCGCCAACGGTAAAATCGGCATCAGCGTGATGGAAAGTGATTTATTTCAAAGTATCTCGCAGCGTAATTCTATTCCCGGCGGCAGCTGTTCCTTCGATTTGCCGGCCTTTCATTACTGGTTGGAGCAGCACGAAGCCGAACAGCAAAAAGACCTGGAACGCTGGACTCAGCCCTTCGTGGATATTCGGGTAGCAATCGATTTGATATTGGGCTTTATTCGGCAGAGCAGTATGCCGACTCAGGAGCTTGCCAAGGCCGGATTTTTTCAATTGGCGTTGGATAATAAAAATCATCCGGTGCAATTGCTACGAGTGGGATTGGCTGCCGACATGCCGTGTTTTGCCGAGATTAGCGGCGGCAAACACCGTTTCAGCATTCGCTTTATGCATCCGTCTGTCGATGAAAATCGGCCCAGCCAGATGCTCGACGATATCGAATTTTCCTTGACCCGCTGCATGTTCTGATGACCGCGAATATCCGGACTATGGTGGCATGCCCCACTTGTCGCAAGCCGGTAGCCTGGATAGCTGCCGAAACATTCAAACCGTTCTGCTCGGAACGTTGCAAACTGATCGATTTAGGCGATTGGGCTACCGAAGCTCACAAAATCCCCGGTCCGCCGCTGCTTGACGAAGACGACGAAAATTCGGATTTCGAATCCTACTGAGCTGTTTTTCGGGTTAGTCTGCCGCTAAAAACGCGCTGATGCCGGCTATACCTTGTGCGCCGGCGACAAGTGCTCTATCCAAGTCGTGCCTGCCCAAACCGCCCAAGGCAAACACCGGTAAATTGATTTGTTCGAGCAGTTCGGTCAAGGTTTGCCAGCCTAGCGGCGCGGCGTCCGGGTGGGAGGCGGTCGCTTGGACGGGTGCCAAAACGGCAAAGTCCAGGCCTAGCGCTTCCGCGTATCGCAGTTCATCCAGGTTATGACAAGACGCCGCTACCCAGCGATAGCCGTTGGGCCGTTCACGACAGGCCAGCAAGGCGCGGCTGCTTAAATGCAGGCCCTGCGCATTGGTAGTATCGACAGGCAAATCTGTGTTGACCAGCAAGCTAACCTGTTGCTGCCGGCAAAGCTGAGAAACCTGCTCGAATACATTTTGTAAATCGATAGAAGGTAAAGACTTGACGCGAAATTGCAGCAGTTTGATGCCGGTGGCTAAAATGCGTCGGCAATTGTCCAGGGCTTCGGCGGCGCTAAGGCCTTCCAGGATCGCGTAATAGTGCGGCAATTGCGCGGCGGCGATGATGGGTAAGTTAGCGGCCGGGAAGCTGAATTCCCTTAGTTGCTCGGCAGCAATCCAACGCATCGCCTGGCCTTCGCAGCCTCTAGCCTGGCCGGCAAAAGCCGTAACATTCCAGACATCCAGCAACACATGCCTGTCGCCGTAATCATGGTTGATTTTGATCAACGGCGCCGCGCGTTGTACTTGAATACCAACCTCTTCTTCCAGCTCGCGCGCCAGTGCTTGTTGCACCGGTTCACCAGCTTCCAGTTTACCGCCCGGAAACTCCCACAAGCCGCCTTGATGTGCGTGTTTGGCGCGTTGGGTAATCAAAATCCGGCCGTCACCATCACGGATCACCCCGACCGCGACGTGCAGGCGCTGCTTATTGGTTGACATACTTTTTTGGTGCTTAGGTGCGGTATTCGGCGTTGATTTTTACGTAGTCGTAGGAAAAATCGCAAGTCAGCACTTCCTCGCTGGCTGCGCCGCGCCCCAGTCTGACGGTGACGACGATTTCCTCCTGATTCATCACGCGCTGGCCGTCTTGTTCGGTGTACGAGTGGGCTCGGCCGCCGTTTTCGACGATGCACACCGTGCCCAGATAAATTTCGATTTTCTCCAGGTCCATGTTTTCGACGCCGGCCCGGCCGACAGCAGCCAGAATCCGGCCCCAGTTGGGATCGCTGGCAAAAAACGCGGTTTTCACCAAGGGCGAGTGGGCAATGGTTTTAGCGACTTGCACAGCCTCTGCACTGTCGCGCGCCTGTTCGACGACGATCCTCATCAGTTTGGTAGCGCCTTCGCCGTCGCGAATGATCAGTTCCGCCAGGCGTTTACAAACCGCCATAACCGCCTCGGCGAAGGTCGCATACTCCGTGCTACCGGCCAGAATTTCCGGGGCTGCGCTACCGCCGCTGGCCAATAATACGCAAGCATCGTTAGTCGAGGTGTCGCCGTCCACGGTGATGCGATTGAAGGATTTTTCCGCCGCCGCGCTCAGACATTGTTGTAACAGAGATTGCTCGATACGGGCATCGGTGGCGACAAAACCCAGCATGGTAGCCATATTGGGCTGGATCATGCCGGCACCTTTGGAAATACCGGTGATCGTCACCGGCTCTCCGGCGATATGGATCACGGCCGATGCGCCCTTGGGAAACGTATCGGTTGTCATGATCGCGCGGGCGGCTTTGTCCCAATGCGCCTCAGCCAAATTCGCTACGGCAGCGGGCAGCGCCGCCGAGAGTTTTTCCACTGGCAACGGTTCGCCGATGACACCGGTAGAGAATGGTAAAACCTGTTGTGCCAAAGCCTCAACTTCGCCGGCCAGATTGGCGCAGCAGGCAAACGCATCTTGCAGGCCTTGCTTGCCGGTGCCGGCGTTGGCGTTGCCGGAGTTTACCAGTAGCCAGCGCGGATTTTGGGACAAATGGGCCTTGGCGATATGTACCGGCGCCGCGCAAAAGGCATTTTGGGTAAATACCGCCGCACAAGTACCTCCGTCCGCCATTTCGATCACTAAAATATCGTCGCGGACGGTTTGCTTGATGCCGGCATTGCAGGTGCCGAGTTTGATGCCTTGCACGGCATGCATGGTGGGGAAGTCGATTTGTCCTACTGCCATTGTTGTAACCTGTTAATTTGTGTCGCTACCGCGACGGCTTATTTTAATGTCGGGTCTCGGCCCGACAGCCGAGATACTTTTCTTTGCTTGTCCAAAGAAAAGTATCCAAAAGAAAAGACAACCGGATGCCGCTTATTTCCTGCGCTCCTCGCTTTTGAACGGGGTTGCCGAAAGGGGCTTCCTGCCCCTTCGTCAACGCGATGCATCCCTGCATCGCCCCTGCGGGCTGTTCCGTTCAAAAGCTCCGGTGCTCGGCGCGGCATACGGGACGAAAACCATCCCGGAATTTGAAGGCCATTTTGATAGTCAGTAGATGTAGCCTCGATGTAGTGAAACGAAATCGAGGAATTGACGACTTCAATTGCCCTCGATTCCACTTCGTTCCATCGAGGCTACTTGCTATTGACGCCCTGGGGGGGGCGCCTTACCGAATTGTGCTTCAAGTTTCGCTTGTTTGTCCCTTATGAGATCAAGAACTGCGTTGAATAGCAGCCGCATTTCTTGCTCTTGCCCGAGTAGCTGTAGATAGCTATGACTCTTGAACTGAATTGGAAAAATTCGCTTTGGTTCATGCGTCCAGCAATGGAGGATCGGCGAACGGACACCAATATCAGTATGTGCAAACACTTGATCTCTCAGATTGATAAGTTCTGTATGTAAATCCTTTAGGTGGACGGGGATGTAGCTTTCATCAAGCCTGAGAGTCTTGTTAAAGATTCCGTGCGATTTCTTGAATGGCCTGCAATAAGAAATTGCTGCATCTTTCAGCAGGCATAAACGCAAGAAGTCGCCTTCCACTTTGACGAGGTGGTCTAGAGCTATCTGAGCCTGAGACATATCGGCGTCAGCGAACCGGAGAAAAACATAGAATTCTTCTTCAGGCGTGTGCATAGAGTCTTGTTATTTCCAAACTACCCACCAATTATGGTGTCGAAAACTTCCTTTATTTTATCCGCACAAACGCCATAGGAAATTGGAATTGCTTCTGGTGAGTTTCTAGCGCAGGTAACCCGTTTTAGTTCGTTCCCCACAATTCCGAGGATAACGATTTGATTTGAATTATCGGAACCACGGAGGCGAATGACGGCAAGCTTCATTGGGCCACTTTCAGCATAATTGGCCTCGGAAGTAATGTCGATTCGTGGAGAATTGGGTAGTTCTCGAATCTTTGTTCGTATTCGCTCGACCGTGTGAGCCTCCAAGTTTTTCAGGAAGTTCATGTTCAGATGTTTCTGAGTCGCACCTTCCGCGTCTTGGCTTGAGGTAATCACTCGAATACTCTGGTCTGCCGTGTGCTCAAGGCGTTTTACTGCTTCTCTTTCGATCTCATTCTGTGCCGAGCTGGTACCGAGGTAGCTGGCAAGTTGATTGATTAAAGGAATCGCCAGAACGAATAGCACAAGGTATTTCCAGTCAAATTGACGCATTTTAGTTTCCTAACAAGTGACGAAATGATTTTTGTATATCATCCCATGAACAAAAATGAACAGTTCCTCGCTATCGCGACGGTTTTCCTCCCGTATGCCGCGCCGAGCACCGGAGCTTTCGGCGGGAATAGCCCGTAGGGGTGCGGCAGGGATGCCGCACATCGACAGAGGGGCAGGAAGCCCCTTCTGTCGATCCCCGTCGAAAGCTACGGAGCGCAGGATCAAAGCGGCATCCGGGTGGCGTTTCTTTTGGTGACTTTTCTTTGGCCAAACAAAGAAAAGTTACTCGGCTGTCGGGCCGAGACCCGACATTAAATCAACCCGTCGCGACAGCGACACAAACAACAACTCAACCTACTTCCAAAACAATCACATACTCGCCATTCTCGGACCGAGTCTCCAACACCTGATGCCCATTAATCCGACACCAAGCCGGAATATCCTGCATCACCCCAGGATCGGTACATTCCACCGTCAACACGTCACCGCTTTGCAGGGTTTTGACTTTATCCTGAGTGCGAATCACCGGCAATGGGCACAACAAACGGCGAGCGTTTAAAACATGCACACTCATACGAACCACTCCTGCGGAATTTCGTCGGCGAGCAAAGGCTTCACAAACACATTTCGTTCTGCGCCGTCTCGGTCGCGGATAGTAACCTCCACCTGCTCGGCTTCGCGGCCTTGGCCGTAGCGCGCGGTAATCTGCGCAGCCTGAATCAGATCGTTTTCGCTGGGCGTACCGTCGATTAAGGCCAGCGGGCCGCGATGGCTGGCGCAGTTCATACTGACAAATTCCTTTTTATATCCACTCATGAAGCGGGCTTCGCCGTCCTCGCGAGCTATGATGACTTTGAAATGCGGTTTGGGGCGAATATGCCTGCCCACCTTCAATAGCATCACATCGTCCAGATCGTAATCGCGTTCGCCGCGCGCTTTCCACAGATCGACCAGCTTTAATGAATAGGCTTCGTCGGTCAAAAAACAGCAGCCGCCGGCTGGCTGGGCGTAATCGGTAAACCCATATTCTTTGGCCAGTGTCATCTGCGGTTTGCGCGAGCGGCCACTAAAACCAAACATTTTTTCCCGGCTGATCCAGCCTTCGCGTTCCGGCAGGGTGGCCGGCAGGTTTTGCGCGGATAATGGCCGTACCAACAAATCGTCGGCACCGGATTCGGCCGCAACGATGGGCATGGTTTGCTTACGTTGCGACATGGGGCGTTGGCCGACCACTTCGCCGGTGATGATGAAATCGAAGCCGTTTTCCTGCATCCACTGCTTGGCCTTATTCACCATGAAAATCTTGCAGTCCAGACAAGGGTTCAGATTCGCACCATAGCCGTGCTTGGGATTGAGCAGTACCTGCTTGTATTCTTCGATGATGTCGATGATATGCAGCTTGATGCCCAATTGCTCGGCCACCCACAGCGAGTTGTTGCGCTTGACCTTGTCGGCGTCTTGCTTCCGAATGGCGTGGGTGTGGCCTTCTACGCAAAAGCCGGTGAAAAAGTTGATGCCTTCGACGTGGATACCTTGCTCCATGATGGCCTTGCTGGCCAGCATGGAATCCAGGCCGCCGGAAATCAGCGCCACTGCTTTTCTTTGTTGACTCATAAATCAGATGTCTAGCAGGAAAAACGGCGCATTATACTGTGGATTTCAGCAAGATGCGGCCGCCAGCAACGCTGGCAAGCAATTAATTTGGCAAATTCCAGCGGGAAAAACCACTAAAAATCAGCGGTTTGATTCTGTTTGATCTGTGATTCGCCGGCCGCTAACGGCCGGCGAGTCGCTGGCGCCGCGATGGCGTCAAATTCTAAAATGACCGACTGTCTGGCGTAATTGATTGGCCAGCTCAAGCAACTCGCGGCAGGCCTCGGCGGTATGTTTGGCGCCGTTGGAGGTTTCTCCGGACACGTGGCTGATATTGCTGACATTACGGTTAATTTCTTCCGCTACCGCCGTCTGTTGCTCTGCTGCGGTGGCGATCTGATTATTCATGTCGTTGATGGTAAATATTCTCTCGCTGATGGTGTTGATCGAATCACCGGCCGAAGCGGCCTGCTCAACGCTGGATGCGGCGCGTTTTCTGCCGTTTTCCATCACCGAAACCGCTTGTTTCGCCCGGCCTTGCAGCCTTTCTATGGTTTGGCGGATTTCCAGCGTCGAGTTTTGTGTGCGGCTGGCCAAGGTTCGGACTTCATCCGCCACCACCGCAAAGCCGCGGCCTTGTTCGCCGGCGCGCGCCGCTTCAATGGCCGCATTTAACGCCAACAAATTGGTTTGCTCGGCGATACCCTGAATCACGCTTAATACTTCCCCTATGCTGTTGCTGTCGTTTTCCAGATCGTGAATCACATTGGCGGCATTTTCCACTTCGGTCGCCAGTTCGTTAATGCCGCCAACCGCTTGCGTGACGATATTTTTTCCCGACGTCGCTTCCCGGTCCGCCGTTTCCGCGGCTTCGGATGCCTTAACCGCATTCTTGGCGACCTCTTGTACAGTCGAGGTCATTTGTTTCATCGCATTGGCCACCAGCGTGGTTTCTTGCAATTGCCGCTCTACGCCTTGCTGGGTGGATTGGGTGATAGTCGCCAGCTTATTGGCGGCCTGCGCCAGCCTGTCGCTGGTCACGCTGATTTCTTCAACGGTTTTGGCGATCTTTTTCACGAAGGCATTAAAGCTTGAGGCCACCCAGGCAAACTCGGATTTACCCGATGCGCTGAGCCTGGCGCGTAAGTCGCCGTCGCCGCTGCAAATGGCTTGCAGGTTCAGCGCCAATGCAGTTAATGGGCCGATGATGATTTTGCTCATCACCAGATAACCGGTGATACCGATAATTAAAAGTGTCAAACCCAAAAAGCCGATAGCGTAGAGCACGGTTTGCTTCAACTCGCTAAATGCGGTGCTGAAGGGGGTGATAATTTCGAATGCGCCGTGCAGGTCGCCGGCGCGGCGGTTTTCCATGGCATAACCGAGTAAATCCTGGCCCTTGTCGTTGCCCCATAAGGCTGGCGAAGTCTGCGGGTCGCCGTGGCAAAGCTCGCATTGCTTGACCATTTTCACCGGTCTGAAATAGCGAATTTCCTGTTTTTCTTCGTCGATAATGCTGTATTCGCTTACCGAAGGCTCTTTTTGGAATTTGTCCAGAACCTGTTGTTCCAGTTGATCCGGCATGTTTCTGGGCGGATTACGCGGATTAAGTGCTGGCGCTTTAAAACGAAAACCGCCTTCCTTGGCTTTGGCTTCAATCACGTCCCAGGCGTTGGCGGTGGGGACGGTAGCGATAACCAGGGCGCGGCCGCTGGCTTCATCCTTGCCTTGCACCAACTGCCGGAGGTATTCCGGCGAGTAAAGACCGCTTTCCCACTTCTTGCTTACATTGTCGCGAATCGATTCGGAAAGCAGCAGCAATTGCCGGGAAGATTCAATCTTACGGTCTATCAGTTTTTGTTTTTCGATGTTGGCAAACATCAACAACAAGCCCAAGCCCAGGACGAAGAGGATACCCGTGGTTATCGCTACCACTTTGACTCCGACCGAATGCCAGTTCATCAAGAACATAAGATTTCCCCGTTAAATTTATTGTTATAAGACTCAGTAAATTGGTAGAGGGACGATTAAGCATTCCCTGCGCCAAGTAGTGTAGAAAATCAATTAAGGCTTGAAATTACGGCCATTTAAGTGTCGGTGTGGATGTTTTGTGGTCGAATCGCCTTGTTCAAACTGCCAATAACTCGTTCGAACTCAGGTAAGGGCATGGGCTTACCGAATAGATAGCCTTGAAAGGCATCGCAGCCTATGCGCTCCAGGCAGATGCGTTGATCCTGGGTTTCCACCCCTTCCGCAATCACATTCAAGCCCAGGTTGTGGCCCATGCCGATAATGGTTTGGGCAATCACCGCATCGTTAGGATCAACGATAAGGTCGCGGACAAAGCTTTGATCGATTTTGAGTTGGCTGAGCGGCAGCTTCTTCAGATAACTCAATGAGGAATAACCGGTGCCGAAGTCGTCCATCGAAAAACGTACGCCCAATAATTTCAGCGTTTGCATTTTTTCAATGGCATCTTCTACATCGTGCAATACCATGCTTTCAGTCAATTCCAGTTTGAGTTTTGCCGAGTTGGCGCCTGTGTTGTTAAGAATCCGGCAGATCGAGTCGACGAAATCGGACTGACGAAACTGTCTGGCGCTCACATTCACGGCAAGTTGTAAATGCTGGGTGAGCGGATTCTGTTCCCAGGCCCGCAGTTGCTCGCAAGCGCATTGCAATACCCATTCGCCGATAGGCAAAATCAAGCCGGATTCTTCGGCAAGCGGGATAAACTCAGCCGGCGAAATCATGCCTTTTTGCGGATGTTGCCAACGTAATAACACCTCTGCGCCAAAAATATGGGCGTTTTTATCTACCTGTGGTTGGTAATGTAGGCTCAGCTGATCTTGGGCTTGGGCATGGCGTAAATCGAACTCCAGCAATACGCGCGACTCCAATAATGCCTGCATCTGCGGATCGAAGAAACGCAACGTGTTGCGGCCGGCATCCTTGGCCTGATACAGGGCCGCGTCGGCGCGTCTCAGCGTGTCGTCGAACGAGTTGTTGTGTTCGTCGAATATGGCTATGCCGATACTGATAGAGCCGAGATGTTCTTTGCCATTTAACAACATGCCGGTATTGATGGCGCACAATATCTTGTGCGCAACTTCTTCGGCATTCGTGGTTGCCTCCGGTTGCGCGCTGCCCAGATTTTCCAGCAGTACTATAAATTCGTCGCCGCCCAGCCGGGCAACGGTATCGCCTTGACGGACGCAGGCCTTTAGGCGCGAGGCAATTTCTATTAATAGCTGATCGCCGATTTGGTGGCCCTGAGTATCGTTAATCGTTTTGAAATTATCGACATCTATCATCAACACCGCGCCATGCTTACGCGCGCAACGGCTGTTGTGTAAAGCCTGCTGTAGCCGGTCTTGCAACAGGCGGCGATTGGGCAGGTCGGTGAGCGGATCGTAATACGCCAGGCGATGAATGGCCGCTTGTGCTTCCTTGTGCTGGCTGATGTCGGTAAAGGCCGCCACATAGTTGCAGGTATGGCCGTCCGCGCCGGTTACTACGCTGATCGTCAGCCATTTCGGGTAAACGTCGCCGTTTTTACGCCTGTCCCAGACTTCGCCTTGCCAGAATTTTTCGCGCTTCAGTGTGGCCCACATTTCCCGGTAAAACTCTTGACCGTGGCGGCCGGATTTTAAAATCGATGGCTTGTTGCCGATTACTTCGTCCGGCTGGTAACCGGTCAGCCGGGTGAAGGCGTTATTGACGCGCAGGATGATATTATTTTCGTCGGTAATCATGATCCCTTCCTGGGATTCGATTGCCCTCTCGGCAATCCGCAATTGACTCTCCGCCCAGCGGATGTTGCTGATGTCCCGGCTAATCACCACCATGCCTTTGCGTTGGCCGTTTTCCTGATAAACCGGGGTTTTGCGTACCTCTATTTCGATCACGCGGCCCTCGTCGTTGACGATGTGATCTTCGAACATGATCAAGTGTCCGGCCTTCCATACCGCTTCTTCATCCGAAAATAGTTTGATGTGTTTATCAAGTACGTCCGGCTGTTGATCGGCCAGTTCCAGATAGGTCTTGCCGCGCCAATCCATGCCGTCAAAGCGGAACAGCTGTTGCGCGTGCTCATTGGCGAATAGCAAGCGACCGTCCCCGTCTTTGAACAGAATGGCGTCGGGAATTGCTTCTATCAGGCTGATGAGTTGCTGGCTGAGGGCTTTAAGCTTGTTTTCGCTTTCCTGTAAATCCAGTTGCGCCTGTGTGCGTACCGCGATTTCAGCCGCCAGTTGCTGGTTGCTCGGTAGTTTCAATGCATGCGGTACCAACTTGAGGAGTAATACGGCCGCCGCCATAGAGATGGCTGCCGTTAAGGCTTTTATGGCGGTATCCAACCAATACAAGGGTTGCCAGATTAGGAAGATGGACATCAAGTGGGATGCCCCGCAGGCCAGAATAAACGAGCTGAACATCAAATAGATGCCGCGAAATTTCAAGTCTCGGCGCTGCGATACGACATAAGCCAGAATGACGGCGATAGCGAAATAGGCCAGGGTGATTACAGCATCGGAAATTACATACGACCAGAGCAGGCCGGGCGTCCACTTTAGGCAAAATCCGTGCGGCATCAGTCCGCCCGCACTGGAAAAATCGAAGAATGGTATTTTCACGCTAATTTTCCCGCACGGCTTGGTTCGGGCGTAACCGTGGACGGGTTTTGTGTATCGGACAATCCTTGGCTAAGCGCGGTTTTGTGCTCTCCAGGCAGTCATGGCAGGCGGCGCGAACGAATGGCGTGTGTTTGCTGAAGTATTTATCGAATATGCCGGTATCGAAAATCTGATGTACGTCGCTGCCACAGCCATGCAGATTAAGCTCGACGCCGGCCTTCATCCAGTCGCAGATTAGCGAGATGGTGGCGATGCCGCACATATTGAATGTAGGGATGTTTTCGAGCGTTATCCTGGCGCTGGCGCGCGGGTTCATTTTTGCGTGGGCCTTGCATGACGCCAATAAGTCACGGCACTTTGCAAACTCCAACGTGTTGCGAATAGTCACCTCAAACAATTCACCTGTTACCGATACTTGCATAGATGAACACCCGATGCATTCAAAATTCTGGACTTTGCATCATATGTAAATGTGGATCGTCTGAATATCAGCTAATCCGAAATTACAGGTAAGTAAAGATGTAATTTTTCGTGAGCCGTTTCCTTGGCGTGTAGGCAAGTAACTACATATTCAAGCGATGCGCATCATAGTAGCGGATCAATTCGGCGTTATTACTGATTTGCAATTTTTCAAACAGCCGGGCTTTGTATGTGCTGACGGTCTTATTGCTGATTGATAAGTCCCTGCCGATGTCGTTCAGGCTTTGGCCCTTGGCCAGTAACTGCAAGATTTGAAACTCGCGTTCGGATAATTTTTCATGCGGTTTGCTTGGCTCGGAGCCCTCGAATTCAAATACCATTTTCTCGGCAAGTTTAGGGTCGATAAAACGGCCGCCGCCGGCGACTCGGCGGATGGCTATCAGTAAGGTCTCCGGATCGTTATCTTTGGTTAGATAGCCATTGGCACCGGTTTTCAACGCGCGCGAGACGATTTGCAATTCGTTGTGCATGCTCAAAATCAGAATGGGCAATGCGGGGTATTGGCTGCGAATCCGGTGGATCATTTCCACGCCGCCGAGATCGGGCATGGTTAGATCCAGTAACACCAGGTCAACAGAATTTTCATCGAGAAAACTCAGCAATTGCTGGCTGCTTTCGGCCTCGCCAGCGACGGTAATATCGGCGGAGAGCGCGAATAGTTGTTTGAGACCGCCTCGCACAATGGCATGGTCGTCGGCAATAATTAGTCGGATCATAGTTCTGGTCTTTTAGGGTTAGCCGGGATACGTACCTGGATAGAGGTGCCTTGGCCCGGGACACTGGAAATAGTGGTTTCTCCGCCCAACATCAGGGAGCGTTCCCGTATGCCGATCAGGCCAAACGACTTGGTCTTATTGGGCGCATTGGCGTCGAAACCACGACCATTATCGTAAATTTCCAGGCAATAGTGGTCCTTATCCAGATTGACGGCAATTTTTACCTTGCTGGCTGCCGCATGTCGCAGCACATTGGTCAACGATTCCTGGGCTATCCGAAAGATCACGATTGCACATTCCTCGTCCATTTCGAAATCATCTTCCGGATACAACAGATCGCATTGAATCCCGGATTGTTCCGCGAATTTCCTTACCAACCATTCCAAAGCCGGCACTATCCCCATCTCTATCGCCGAGGGACGTAACGAGGTTGCCACATCGCGGGTAACCTGGATGGTTTGGTCCAGTAATTCCATGATGTTGCGGATTTGCTCCGCCAGTCCCTGGTTATTAATCGCGAATTTCATGCGCAGCAGTGACATTTCCATGCGCAGAGCAGTCAACATTTGTCCGAGTTCGTCGTGCACTTCGCGGGCCATGTGTTTGCGTTCTTCTTCCCTGGCTTTTTCGCGGCGGGCCGCCAGTTGCCGCAATTGCAAGCGGGACGATTCCAGGTTTTTTTCTATCACTTTCAGTTCGGTGATGTCCTGAGATGTACCTATACCGCGCAGAAAACTGCCATTCCCGGTAAACTCAAGTTCCGCACGTTGCCTTAACCATTTTATTTTACCGTTCACCGCGATGCGGTGTTGAATGTCGTAAGGTTCTCCACGCATGGCTGCCTGCCAGGCATCTTGCACGTAATGACGGTCAGCCGGATGGACACATTCCAAGAAGCGCTCATAGCTTATCGGCGTGCCCAATGGAATGTCGAAAATCCGGTAGTTTTCGTCCGACCATTTCAGAGAGTGCTCTCTAAGGTTCAAGGACCAACTGCCCAAATGCGCTTGGGCTTGGGCGTGTGCCAGATGTGCTTCGCTTTCGCGCAACGCGTGTTCGATCAACTTGAAATTAGTAACATCCATATTAACCCCGACGATTTTTTGCACACCACTCTTGGCAGGACCGGCAATAATTGCCGAAGCCTGAATGAAACGTAAGGCGCCATCACTCTTCCGGCGAATCCTAAACTCCCAATGCGCTTCCTGTTGGTCTCTAATTAGCTTGCGAAGTTTGGCTTCGGTACGCGGTAAGTCCTCGGCCACCACTGAGGCAACCCAGGTCTGGTGGTCTATAGGGGTTCCAGCAGGAATGCCGAACATCTCGTACATGCGTTCATCCCATTCCCCGATACCCAATGCCAGATCCCACTCGCAAATGCCGATTGCCGCGGCTTTGGTGGCCAGGCGCAAGCGCTCGCTGTAATTGCGAAGTTGCTCTTCCGCGCTTCGACTTTCGGTTATATCGCGCGCCAGACCGATGGTGCCCAGAACTTCGTCTTTATCGTCGATGATGGGCGCTTTAATCGTTTCGGTCCAGGTTTCCCGGCCAGCGTCGAAGGCTCGTTCAGTCAGTGATACTTGCTGTCGAGTCAGCATCACTTCTTGATCAACAGCAAGGTAATGCTTGGCCAGACTTTCGGGCCAGATGTCGAAATCGGTCACATCCGCTAAATCGCGCAGATTAGCGATGCCCACGGCGTTTAGCCAATGTTTGTTGGCTTGAATATATTTCCCGTCTCTGTCCTTCATCCAGGCCAAAAACGGCAGGCCATCGTACATGGCTCGCAGACGGGCTTCCGATTCGCTGATGCGTTTTTGCGCGGACTTCAATGCGGTGATATCGGTAACCAATACGAAAAATCCTTTCACTTGGCCCGCCGCGCCGTCGGGTAAATAAGCGGCTTGGGTATGGCGAGTTTCACCCGCAAAATTGACGATGGTGCGCTCAAAGTATTGCGGCTGTCCCGCCAGCACCGCATCGATATATGGCTTGTTCAGGGTGTATAGCTCATCGCCGATGACTTCGTGAATATGTTTGCCGAGCAAGTTTTCAGAGCTATAGCCGAACCATTCTTCATAGGCTTTATTCCCAAATTTGTTGATAAGATTTTTGTCCCAGTAGCCGATCATCGCGGGCATATGGTTGAGGACGGAGACCAAATTCTGTTGGTGCTCTAAAATTTCGGCCTCTTTCTCCTGCTTAGTTTGCAACGAAATATCCGAAAGTATCGCTAGCCATGCCGATAGTTTGCCGTGCCGATCCGGCAGGCCTCGACCGCTAACGTTGACTATGACTTCGGTGCCGTCTGCGCGTTTGACTATTAATTCGATAGCCTCTGCCATATCGGGGCCATCAGACGTGAAACACGGTAAATGCGCGATTGGAAAAGGCGTATTGCCGCCCTGGGAAAACAGGTAATGTCGTTTTTCCCAATCGGGTGTCGAGCCGATTCCCAGCAATAGTTTGGCCGCGCGGTTGATGCAGATGATTTTGTGCGCAGCGTCGAAAACGATGACGGCTTCTTTAATGCTGTCGATGATCCCGTATAGCAAGTCGGTTTCATGTTCAAAATTATTCAAGTTGAGTCGGTGGTTTGGCATCTCGACAAATTAGCAATGGATTAGGAAAGCAAGCATAAACGAGCTACTTTATTTTAAGGCAAAGAAATTAACGGGAATTTAGGCAGTCGAGCGAACACTGTATCGGCTTCACTTGTCGGCGGATTGGCCTACACTTTGGGCATTATCAATTCGAGAGTCGCCCGCATGGAATTTAAAGACTATCTAAAAATCCTCGTCCAACACGATGGTTCGGATCTGTATCTGACGGCGGGCGCTCCGCCGGCGGCTAAGTTTCAAGGCACCTTAAAACCGCTGGAAAACGTGAAACTTAGCCGTGAACGTATCAAGGAAATTGCCGACGGCATCATGGACGCCGAGCAACGCGCCGCCTTCGAACATGTGCCGGAAATGAATCTGGCCATTAGCGAAGAAGGCATCGGGCGATTCCGGGTGAATATTTTCAAACAACGCAATTGTTACGCATTGGTGATTCGCAACATCAAGGTCGATATTCCCAGTGCCGATGCTTTGGGCTTGCCGCAAATCCTGAAAGATAAAATCATGGAAAAGCGCGGGCTGATTTTGTTTGTTGGCGGTACCGGTTCCGGTAAATCGACATCCCTGGCGGCGTTGATTGACTATCGCAACAGCAATTCGTCCGGGCACATCATTACCATCGAAGATCCTATCGAATTTGTACATCCGCATAAGAAATCCCTGGTGAATCAGCGTGAAGTCGGTGTTGATACCCTAAGTTATGAAGATGCCTTGAAAAACACCTTGCGGCAGGCGCCCGATGTGATTCTGATTGGGGAAATTCGCAGTCAGGAGACCATGGAACACGCCCTGGCTTTTGCGGAAACCGGACATCTGTGCTTGTCCACATTGCACGCCAATAACGCCAATCAGGCCTTGGACCGCATCATCAACTTTTTCCCGGAAGAGCGCCGTCCGCAGTTGTTGATGGACTTGTCCATGAATCTGCAAGCGTTCATTTCTCAACGTCTGGTGCCTACCGTGGAAGGCAAACGGGTGGCGGCTATCGAAATTTTGCTGGGTACTAAACTAGTCAGCGATTTAATCCATAAAGGCGATATTCACGCCATTAAGGAAGCCATGGAAAAATCCGAAAATATCGGTATGCAGACTTTTGACAGCCATTTACTCAAGCTCTACAAAGGCGGGGTGATAAGCTTGGATGAGGCCTTGCGCAATTCCGATTCGCCGAACAATTTAAAACTGAAAATCAATTTGAGCGAAGGTTTGGGATCGGCAACCAAAAAGCCTAGTTCGCTGGCCGGCAGTCTCGCCTTGGAAGAAATCAGCAAAAAAGAGGGCGACGAGGATGGTGGGGGACATTAAGGAAATTCCGAAGAATGTCTCAAAAAGTCTTTGTTTTGCAGTTCCAACGAAAGTGAGCTACGAGCCATTAATGGAATCAGCTTGTTTAGAACTCCTGAAGATGTTTTAAACAGGCTAGGGTAAGTCTGCGATGCTGAGGATTTTATAAACTTCATAAGCCGGCTGCTGATAGGGATGGCAAGCCAGCAGGGTTTGTACCACGGCTTTGATTAAATCATCGGCGCACACCATTTCTATCTTGTATTCGGCGACCTGCTGAATTTCACCAATACTGCCCAGATAAGGCTCGCTACCGGCAAGCGGCCGGAATTGGCCTTGGCCCTAGCACTTGCCAGGCACAACTGTCGTAAGCGCCGATACGCCCGGCACCTTGCTCGAACAAAGCTTGTTTTAACTGTTCGGCATGACTCACCGGCACATAAAAACTCAGTTTATACATAGTGTCGGGTACCGGTTGGCCATGCCAAGCAGTTTGTCGGTGCGAACATCAGCCGGTAGCCAGTAAAAACACTCCCCACAGTACCACGACCAGCGTAATTTCCTCGATCATGTTGATGGCGGCTTGTCGGTCCGCTCTGTTCAGCATGGCTGTTTGATTGGCTTTTTGATCGCGCATATGAACGGATTGATGAAGCATAATCTCCTCCTAATGGTGGTTGGTATAGCTACGCATTTGTCCGACTAATACCCCTTGTATTTCCACTTGCTCAGGCCGGTAACGCATGGCCTGCATTGAGGAATTGGCAGGAATTAGCAGGGTTTCGTGTGGGTACTGCTCGATAAATTTCAATGTTGCTTCGGCTTTTTCGACCAAGGCGACGACGATTTCGCCGTTACGGGCATGACTGCGCTGTTCGATGATTACCCAATCGCCGTCGAAGATGCCTTCTTCCTGCATCGAATCCCCTTTTACTTTCAGCACATAACAAGGGTTCTCGGTTTTTAATTCTGCGGGTACAGCCATATAAGAAATGTTTTCGATCGCTTCTATCGGTCTGCCGGCGGCTATGGTGCCGACAAAAGGCAGCATGCCGGATGCCTCGGTTTTATTAATCAGCGATTTGGCGTGTTCGGTCAGGCGAATGCCGCGTTGCTTGCGCTCCGGCGCTTCGATTAGATTGGCGTCGATCAGCGCCTTGATCTGGCTGTGTAATGAACCGCGCGATTTCAAGCCCATCGCCGCGCACAATTCTTCCAGTGTCGGCGGATGACTGAATAGCTCCTGATTTTTTAGCAGGAAGTCGAAAATTTCTTGTTGTTTACGGGTAAGGGTCATTTTTGTTCTGTATTTGTTTTGTAAAAGCATACAATGAAAACAAATGCAGAACAAATAATTTTTTCCGGTTGCCGGAGAAAAATTTGCTGCCGGGGGCTTACTGCGGATTGGGGGTGACGAAAAACGGGCTTTTCGAAGTGGCTGGTTTTAATCTGGCCCTTGAGTTTTCTGTGGCCGTCATACCCGCGCAAGCGGGAATCCAGTGTAGCAACTGGGCTCCCGCCTTCTCGGGAGCGACCTTATTTAGAAGTGTGTTTATTAGCTGTTGGGTAACTTCCAGTGAGACCGAAACAGGTCATTCTGCAAAAATCAGGCATTTTCGGATGTTATTGCAGCTCTGGGAAACGGGAGTAGAAAGCCGTTACCGTTGTTACAACGGGACGGACAGGGCGTTTTATCGATAGTGTTATTTGCTTGCGTCAGTGACGCATTTCTTGGTGAAGCTATTCTTGGCAGCGCCTTTCAAGTTTTTCTCGGCGGCTTTTGCATCGCAACTTGCTTTAGCTGCCGCGATCTTGGCGTCTTTCTCACACTTTTTAAGAAAGCTATTTTTGGCGGCGCCAGCCAGCTTTTTCTCGGCGGCTTTAGCTTCACATGCTTCATCAGCCGCATAAGCAGATTGGCTTAAAAATAAGGCTACTATTGCAAAAACAATCTTTTTCATTTTGTATCCTCCGAATGGATTAAAAGAGAGTTGATTCTATAGTAGCTATCTTTTGGATGGCACTAACAATTTATCGTCTGTTGCCTGCCGTTTAAAGCAAGAGTTCTTCCATCCTGACATTGACCCAATAGTCGTCATTTTCAACGCAAGCGGTTGAGTGCCCGGGTGATGAGCGATTCGAGTATCAAATACTAGCCCTTCAGCACTATCGTTTCGACTTGGTCTCCCCCTCTGGCGGACAGCGTTATTTTGTCCTCCTGGGCCAACCAACCGATACTTCTCTGAATGATGGCCTCTTCTTCCGGAAGCACATAGACTAATTTGGCAACCGGTGTCGCACCGTGTTCAGCCAAATGATGCCAGATAACCCCAGCGGTCAAACCTATGCGTTCATGCATGGAAATTACGACTGGTGCTGCCGCAACTGGCGCGGATTCCACGGTAGGCTCCACTTTTGCGGCTTTTGGCTTTGGATCGGCTTTTTTCGGTGCTGCTTTAGCAACTGGCATTTCCGGCGCTTTTTCGATACTTTCCACAGTAATCGGCGCTTCAGCAACTGTTTTAGCGGCTTTGGGCTTGGCTTTGGTTTTGCCCGACGACGCTGAAGTTTCTTGCTTTGCTTTAGCCGGGACGGATTTGCTAGCGGGTTTTTTAGCCGCTTTCGCCGGAGCAGGTTTTTCAGTGGTAGAGGCTGGCGTTTCAGATGTTGGCGTAGTTTTTTTCATATGGCTTTCAGACGGTCAAGGATAGAGTTGTTTACAGGGTTCGAGCTTAGCGTATTCCGTTACTGAGAGTTTAATCGAGATTTTAACCGTATTTACAGAGCGATTGCTTGTTAAACAAACTTCCATAAAAAAACCGGTATCAGCTTAGCCGATACCGGTTTGATATTACGAGCCCAAGCTGTGTTTAGTGTACGTCTTTCCAGTACTCTTTTTTCAACAGATAGGCCAGTGCGATAAACATCAGGATAAAGAACAACACGTATTTACCCATTTGCTGTCTTTCCAGCTGCACCGGTTCGCCGACGTAAACCAGGAAATTGACTAGGTCGTTGACCATTTTGTCGAATTCCTGCGGTGTCATTTGCCCGGGTTGATCCAGTTTCAGGCCGGTAATCACGTCCTGGCCGTCGATTTTCTGCTTAATCGCCGACTGCGAACCTTGCAGTTGCCAGAACACGTTAGGCATACCCACGTCAGGGAACACCACGTTGTTAACGCCCAAAGGCGATTTTCCAGGCTCTGTATAGAAGCTGCGCAGGTAGGTATATAACCAGTCAGCGCCTCGCGAACGGGCAATCAGCGACAAATCGGGCGGCGTGGTGCCGAACCATTTTTCCGCGTCGTGCGCGTTCATCGCTGAATGCATTTGATCGTAAATGCCGGCCCCGAAAGGCGCCACCACTTTCAAAACTTCCGCTTCATCCAGCTTCAGATCAATAGCGATACGTTTGTAGCGGATGTGTTTTGCCGAATGACAGCCCAGGCAATAGGTGACGTAGTATTTTGCACCGCGCTCCATCGCCATCGTGTCGTTCAGGTCGATATCGGCGCTATCCAGTTTGACGCCACTGCTGGCTAACACGTTGAAAGGCAGCAAAAACAAAAGAGTGTAGAGTATCTTTTTCATGGCTTAATCCAGGCTCTTTTTCAGGTTTTTTGCAAAACGAATCAATACGGCTGATATGCCGGACCAGTTCGGCCTTTTCTTGGCGATAGTACCGCCGATATTGTCGGGAACTTGTTGTACCTCAACCACTTCATCGACTAATGCCAGCAGAGCGGGAATGCGATCTTCAAGGCTTGGCTGCGTGGTCAGTCGATTCGGCACCGGTTTGGTTTTTTCCCAGCGGGTGTACAGCGGCATTAACAGGAAAAAGCCGAAGTAAACAGCGGTCAAAACCCGGGCAACAGTCGTCGCTCCTGGTGTGGCCGGTTGGGTTCCCAAATAGCCCAAGCCGACGAAAGCGATAACAAACAACGCCAGCGCTTTTTTGAACATACCGCCGCGATAACGGATGGATTTAACCGGGCTGCGGTCCAGCCAGGGCAGCATGAACAGCACGACAATCGCGCCACCCATCGCAATCACGCCGGCAAATTTGTCGGGAACCGCGCGCAAAATGGCGTAGAACGGGGTGAAATACCAGACCGGCGCAATATGTTCCGGGGTTTTCAATGGATCGGCCGGGATAAAATTGGCGTGCTCCAGAAAATAGCCGCCCAATTCCGGCATATAGAAAATCACCGTGGCGAAGAAGAACATGAAGACGCCGACGCCGACGATATCCTTGACGGTGTAGTAAGGATGGAAGGGAATGCCGTCGACCGGATGTCCCCAGGGGTCTTTTGATTGCTTGATTTCAATGCCGTCGGGGTTGTTGGAGCCCACTTCGTGCAAGGCAACGATGTGCAGGAACACCAGTATCAACAATACCAATGGAACGGCAATAACGTGAAACGCGAAGAAGCGGTTCAAAGTGGCGTCAGACACCACATAGTCGCCACGCACCCACAAGGACAACTCGTCGCCAATCACCGGAATCGCACTAAACAGCGAAATGATGACCTGGGCACCCCAATAGGACATTTGCCCCCAAGGCAGCAGGTAGCCCATGAAGGCTTCCGCCATCAGGCAAACGAAGATCAACATGCCGAAGATCCAAATCAGTTCGCGTGGTTGCTTGAACGAACCGTAAATAAGGCCGCGAAACATGTGCAGATAGACGACGATAAAGAATGCCGAGGCACCGGTGGAATGCATATAACGCACCAGCCAGCCCCAGTTGACGTCGCGCATGATGTATTCGACCGAATCGAAGGCTAGTTTGGCGTCGGGCTTGTAGTTCATGGTCAGCAAAATGCCGGTAATGAACTGATTGACCAGTACTAACAGGGCCAACGAGCCGAAAAAATACCAGATGTTAAAGTTTTTGGGCGCGTAGTAATGCGCCATGTGTTCATTCCACAAATCGGAGAGTGGAAAGCGCTCCAGCAGCCATTCGCTGCATTGATTCATTTTTTGCTTCATGCTGGGTTTGCCTCGCTTTCTTCGCCAACGACAATCAAATTGTCTGTTTCATATCGATACGGCGGTATCTCAAGATTGGTAGGGGCGGGAACGCCGCGATACACACGACCGGCCAGATCGAACCAGGAGCCGTGGCAGGGGCAAAAGAAACCGCCTTTCCAGTCCGGGCCTAAATCGTTAGGGGCAATTTCCGGGCGAAACGTGGGCGAGCAGCCTAAGTGCGTACACAGGCCGACAGCGACAAAAATTTCCGGCTTGATGGAGCGCAGCGGATTTTTGCTGTTCTCCGGCTGGAGTGACTCGTTGGACACCGGGTCAGCCAGTTTGCTGTCCAGCGTAGCCAGGGTCGAGATGACCTCCGGCGTTCGATTCAAGACCCACACCGGCTTACCGCGCCAAGCCACCCTGATCAACTGGCCGGGTTCCATCTTGCTGATATCGACATCGACGGGAGCACCGGCTGCCATGGCTTTGGCGCTGGGCTGCATTTGCGAGAGAAAGGGGACGGCCAAATAGCCGGCACCCACTGCACCAACCACCGACAGTGCCGAGGTCAGAAACTGGCGTTTGGAATGATCGACGCCTTCGTGGTTCATAAGTAACACTCCTGATGATGTGATGTATATCGCGATACATCGATTATTATAATTTTCAGCAAATATACCTTACTGTCCGTGATTATTGAAATTGTTCTTGCGACAGCGCTAGTCAAGGGTTTCAGGCCTTTGCGGATAGTGCGAATTATCAATTTAAAGCCGCTGCTAACGCGCTTAGAAAGGCTTGATTTTCTTCCGGTTTTCCGATGGTGACGCGCAGACAATTGTGTAACAGCCCGCCTTGCGGGGACAGATTCTTGATCAACACGCCTTGCGACTTCAGTGAGGCAAATACGGTGTCTGCGGCTTTATTAAGGGTGCGGAACAAAATGAAGTTAGCGGCGCTGGGGTAAGCTTGAATGTTGGGCATCCCTTCTAAGGCTTGGAATACTAAAGTACGCTCCCCGCGCAATGTTTGGGTTTGCTCTAACAGAAACCCGCCATGATCCAAGGCAAAGCCGACCGTTAATTGAGTCAGGCTATTGATATTGTAAGGTAATCTTACTTTGTGTAACTGCTCGACTATAGCCGGTTCGCCGGCCAGAAAACCCAAGCGCAAGCCGGCCAGCCCCAACTTGGAAACGGTGCGCATCACCAGCAAATTAGGATAATGTCCTAGTTCGCCGATAAAACTGGCGTCGGCAAACGGTGCATAGGCTTCGTCGACCACTACCAAGCCAGGGGCGATGGTGAGTATTTCCTTGATGGCTTCGGCATCGAACAAATTGCCGGTGGGGTTGTTCGGATAGGCGATAAAAATCAGGGCAGGTTGCGATTCGGCAATTGCTGTGCGCATGGCCGGCATGTCCAGCGCAAAACTGTCTGCCAGCAAAGGTAGGCCTCGGTAGTGTAAACCCAAGCTTTGCGCCACTTGCTTGTACATGACAAACCCGGGTTCCGGTGCCAATACTACGGCATCGGCGTTTAAAGCCATCAACAATATTTGGATAATCTCGTCGGAACCGTTGCCGAGCAGCAAGGCAGATTGCTCCGGAATGCCGTTCGCCCGGCGCAATGCGACCGCCAGCGTTTTGGCTTCCGGGTCCGGATAGCGGTTGATCGGGCAAGTCTTCAGCGCTTCCAGCCAGCGTGCTTGAATATCTTCCGGCCAGTTATAAGGATTTTCCATGGCATCGAGTTTGATGAAGTTGCTGGCATCGGCGACATGGTAGGCCGACATGGAAAGAACTTCGGGGCGGAACAGCGTTTCGAGCGGTTGGGTTGGCATGTAGTCAAACTCTGCGGAATTGGAACAAGCGGCATTGGTAGTACACCCTAGCAAACTGGGTTGGCCGCGAGGGCAAAAAATCGGCGGATTTTAACAAAGCGGAGGACGAACGTATAACCTTGAAAACCAGCCTCTTGCGTCCCCGTTGACGCGAATCGCTCGCTGCGGTGCGGGCGGATACGGCGCGTGGATAATAACACTGCTTGCTGGGGGTGGCAAAGGGATTAGGGTGCAGAGCGGGCTGACATGTGGGATTTAAAATCCTCCCATCCCGGTCGTCGTTAAAACTGACATGCCTATTTGCCTTTGATTGCGACGATGCTTCTCGCGCATCAACGGCGAACCACCTCAACGGTATTGATTTTTCGCGCACTAAGTTTGTGCCGCAATTTCCCTATATTGCACTAATACAACTCATGGCCTCCGTCTTCGCTCCACGTCAGCTACTTCTTAAGCGCCGCAATTTCCCAAAATCCCTGGAGCCGCGCCCACTCTGCTATCAACCCATGCTTACTGGATTGATTATTGCTGCGGATTGTTTGATCGACATTAATCTTCAAACCAAGGCCAAGCTATGACTGGAAATACCGCGCGCGTGCAAGCTGTTCAAACCATCACTAATCGCCAACCCATGCCGACCAAAATGCCGGCGCCGTTGGCCAATTTATGGGCCAGCGATGTCTTTACCTTGAGTAAGATGAAGGAATGCTTACCCAAAGAGGTGTTTAAATCCTTAAAGAAAACCATCGAAGCCAGCTCCGAGCTGGATGTTTCAATTGCCGATGTGGTGGCCTTGGCGATGAAAGACTGGGCGCTTTCAAAAGGGGCTCTGTATTACGCCCACGTTTTCTATCCCTTGACCAACGCCACCGCAGAAAAACACGACGGTTTTATTTCCGTGCAAAGCGATGGTTCAGTCATTTCCGAGTTCAGCGGCAAAGTATTGGTACAAGGCGAGCCTGACGGCTCCTCGTTTCCGAACGGCGGCATCCGTTCCACCTTCGAAGCGCGAGGTTATACCGCTTGGGATGTGACCAGCCCGGCTTACATCATGACCACCGACAATGGCGCGACCTTGTGCATCCCCACCGTATTTATCTCCTGGACCGGTGAAGCGTTGGATAAGAAAACCCCTTTGTTGCGTGCCAATGCGGCGATGAATAAGGCTGCGCAGCGGGTGCTGTCGCTGCTCGGTCATACCGACATTGCCCCGGTGAATTCCAGTTGCGGGGCCGAGCAAGAGTATTTTCTGGTTGATGCTAATTTCGTCGCCAATCGCCCGGATTTATTGTTGGCGGGGCGCACCCTGTTCGGCGCATCGGCCGCCAAAGGTCAGCAGTTTGACGATCATTATTTCGGCGCCATACCCGAACGCGTTCAGGTCTATATGCAGGATGTGGAGGAGCAGTTGTATCGCTTGGGGATTCCGGCCAAGACCCGCCACAACGAAGTAGCGCCCGGACAATTCGAGATAGCGCCGTTTTTTGAATCGGCCAACGTTGCCACCGACCATCAGCAGTTGTTGATGACGGTGTTAAAAAACACAGCCAAAAAACATGGCTTGGTGTGTTTGCTGCACGAAAAACCTTTCAAAGGCATCAACGGTTCCGGCAAGCACGTGAACTGGTCGGTCGGCAATGCCACCCAAGGCAATTTGCTTGATCCCGGCCATACGCCGCATTCAAATACCCAGTTCTTGCTATTTTGCGGCGCGGTGATACGTGGTGTGCATAAATTCGGCCCGCTGTTGCGTGCCGCGATTGCCACGGCCAGTAACGATCATCGCTTAGGTGCGAACGAAGCCCCGCCGGCGATCATGTCGGTGTATTTGGGTTCGCAGCTGGATAATGTGTTCGAGCAAATCAGTAATGGCGAGATCACCGGCTCATTAAACGCTGGGGTGATGGATTTGGGTATTAATACGCTGCCGGTGTTTAACAAAGACGCAGGGGATAGAAACCGGACCTCGCCGTTTGCTTTTACCGGCAACCGCTTTGAATTCCGCGCCGTGGGCTCCGGCCAATCGGTCGCCGGCCCCTTGGTTACCATGAACACCATGCTCGCCGACTCGCTGAATTGGGTAGCCGATAGCCTGGAAAGCCAATTAGCCAAAGGCCTTGATTTAGATACGGCCATCCTGAAAACCTTGAAAGAATTGATCGACGCCCACGGCGCGGTGGTGTTCGGCGGAAACGGCTATTCGGCGGAATGGCACAAAATGGCAGTAGAAGAGCGTGGTTTACGCAATCTCAAAACCGCTGCCGACGCCTTGCCGGTGTTGAAAGAACCCGAGGTGCAAGTCTTGTTCGAAACGCTGGGGGTATTGTCACCTGTTGAGCTCGCCAGCCGCTTCGAAATCTACGCAGAGCAATATGTGCTGGCCATAGAGGTGGAAGCCAAATTGGTGATCAGCATGGCCAAAACCGGTATCTATCCGGCCGCTGTGAAATACTTGGCAGATCTTTCTGCCACATTAAGCTCGCTGAAAAGCCATGGTGTTGAACTGGGAAACGAGCGTCTAGTTTTAATTGCCGGGCTGTTATCGTCGATGACGGCGACCAGCGATAAGCTCAGTGCCGCACTTGCCAAACATGATTTTGCAACGATTGAAGAACACATGCAGTTCTGCGCTAACACCATCCGGCCTTTGATGGATGAGGTGCGTCAATATGCCGATGGGCTGGAAGGGGAAATTGCAGATGGGTTGTGGCCGTTTCCTACATATCAGGAGATGTTGTTCATTAAGTAGGGTTGGTTTGATTGCGGATAGACTTATGTAGCACATCAATCAGTAGGTCAGGTCGCCGCGACAGCGGCTACCTGACGATATGCTTGATTATACGCTTACCACTGCGACTCGCCGGTCTCTGGATCGTACATCTCGTGGAAAATTTTGTGGCGGTTGGCGATCAGTTCGTCGATGCTCGGCGAGTTGCTCATCGCTCTGGAAATCGCCAGTTTCATGGCTTCGTAGTTGGTGCGATACAAATCCTTGCGGTCCAGTTCGGGGTTGGTGGCGCAGGAGGGATCTATCCAGATCATGGCGATGATGCACAACTCGTTAGCTTGCAGGCGCGGAATAATGCCGTCGGCGACGCTATCGATCACCGCGTCGGCTACTGCCGATTGTACCGGGCCGCCCAACAAGTTGACGTAAGCAGAGGATTTGATTGTGACTTTAGGCACCATGATGGTGGCCGGACGCACTTGCTGGTTGGTGGCGCGAATCGCAAACATGCGCGTGTGGCCCGCTGTTTGGCCCATCAGATTGGCAAAAGCATGACCGGCCGGGCCTTTAACGTCGCCAATCAGAATTTCCGGCATGGCGTCGGTGCCTTGCCCTTCGCTGGAAAATACGGTGGCTTCGCCGGTTCTAAACCAATAAGAGTCTGACATGGTGCGTCCTCTGAGTATGTTAGGAAAGGCCGCATTCTATGCCCAGGCTGGCCTTGCGGCAATAGGCGGGCTATCGGGGGCAGGGTTTAGGTTGGCGGTCAACAAACTGTGTTTGTTTGGGGCTGAGGGCTATTGGTGCATTCGATCCAGATACACGCAGGTGATACTGGAGAACCGTTAGAGCACGCAGGGAATCCATTGTAGCCGCTGGGCTCCCGCCTTCGCGGGAGTGACGGTATTTAGGGTCCCGTCGATAAGTTCCAGTTGCACTATACCTGCAAGGCTTTTACCGCACTACGCAACAACTGCAAACATTGGCGATTGGCGGCTAAATCCAGCGCGCTGAAATCGTCCTGAGTACTCAGTAGCGGATCGGCGCCGGCTTCCAGCAATTGCTTGACCACCGCGTGTTTACCGCTGGAGGATGCATAAGTCAAGGCACTGGCACCGCTGGGATTTTGATAGTTAATATCGATACCGGCCTCCAGCAACAAGCCGATGCAATCGCCGGCTTCGGCAAAACATGCGGCCCAAAGCGCGTTGTTACCGTACGCATCCAGCGCGGTAAGATCTGCACCTTGCTCCAACAGATAGGTCAGCACATCGGTCCGGCCTTGTTGGGCGGACAGAATCAACGGGTGTTTGCCGTGCGGATTGAGGCCCAATTGAAAGCCGTTTTCCAGTAACCAGGCGTCTATTTCGGGAGTAATAGCCATGCGAGAGGGGGCGGTTTAGACCAGCGAGGGTCGGTGAAGTAAGGACAGATGGCCGACGCCGGCGGTTTTCAGTTTGTCGGCCAGCTCGTGACGGGCTAGTTCACCTTTGCCGCGCAGATACTTTAATTCGCTGCCGGTCAGCAAGGTGATGGCGATTAGCTTTATCTCGCCGCCGGCAAGCGTTAAAGTTTTGGCGGGTTCGCTATTAGCTCCCAATAAGGCGCCAATTTGGCCGCGGCCGTCCTTGATGTGATCGATTGCAAATTCCATCGACAGCAGTTCGCCGTTCAACAGTCGTTCGCTTAAACGCGGGAAGCCGGCCAGGGTATGGCTGACTTCGGCGGTCAGCGGAAATAACCAGGTATCAGCGAATTTGGCTAGCGGTGCATTCTCGGCGGCCCCGGAATCCGGACTTTCGATAAACACTTCCAGGCCCAGACCGGTTTCCGGCCTGTCGCGTTCCACCCAAGGGTCGGAAAGGCCGTCGGAGAGCACGCAGGCGTTTTCGCCGTGCCGCGCGGCCAGCCAGGCCGCCC
>NZ_JANIBL010000052.1 GCF_024505055.1 Methylomonas rosea | reverse complement strand
ATTATTAACAGTTTTAATTATTATTTTTATATTAGGTGGCGCAAATGAACGAATTAAAAAAAGACATGTTTATTGGTTCTGTATCTTTTTTGGGTATAGTTGCTTTTGTTTCAGGACAATTTATATTGTCAACAATGATGTTTGGGGTAGCCGCAGTATGGAGCACGATTTTATTAAATAATCGTGCTCAAGCAGTTAAGAATTGAAAGTTTTCTCCTATAGTCAGAGACTTGCAAACGATCTTCCATCATTCGTTTGCTTCCATGCTCCCGTAGATTCCTTGGTTTACGGGAGTTTTTTTTGCTCGCTACCATAAGCGCGGAGCGAATCAGCTAATTTCGCTATCCATATATCCCAGTTATAATCGAGTTTTTAACGTTGTTTCGCTGTAGTTAAAATTATCGACGCCAAAAGATTGCATCCAGGCTTCAGTTCTTATAATTTCCGCAAAAAATTCAGCTTCTCTTTTATTTTTATCTCCAAACCGCGTTCCACCGGAAAATAATACTGCCGGGTTTTTAAGGATTCCGGGAAATAGTTTTCGCCGGCGGCATAAGCGTTTTTCTCATCATGGGCGTAGCGATATTCCGCTCCATGTCCCAGTTCCTTCATTAACTTGGTTGGCGCGTTGCGCAAATGGATAGGCACGTCTAGCGAGCCGCTATTGCGGGCGTCAGCCATGGCGGCTTTGTAGGCCACGTAAACCGCATTGCTTTTCGGCGCGCAGGCCAGGTAAACGATGGCTTGCGCCAGCGATAGTTCGCCTTCTGGGCTGCCTAGCCTCTCGTAAGCGCTGGTAGCATTCAACGCTAGTTCCAGGCCTCTCGGGTCGGCGTTGCCTATGTCTTCGGAGGCCATCCGAATGACTCGGCGGGCGATATACAAAGGGTCGCAGCCGCCGTCCAGCATTCTGGCAAACCAGTAAAGCGCGGCGTCCGGGTCGGTACCTCGCACCGATTTATGCAAGGCAGAAATTTGATCGTAGAAAATATCGCCGCCCTTGTCGAAGCGATTGGCATGGCCCAGCAGCACTTCGTCCAATACATCGCGATTCACGGTTTCCCGGCCGTCGATGTTTTCCGCCAGATCGGCGGCGATTTGCAGGATGTTTAAACAGCGGCGGGCGTCGCCGTCGGCGGCCTTGGCGACCATGGTCAACACTTCCGAGTCAATCAGCAAATTGCGGCTGCCCAGCCCGCGTACTGTGTCGGTCAAAGCGTTATGCAGTAAGGCCTCCAGATCCTCGGATTCGATACTGCGCATCACGTAGACTCGCAGTCGGGACAGTAAGGCGTTGTTCAATTCGAAGGAGGGATTTTCCGTGGTGGCGCCGAATAAAATAATCGCGCCACTTTCGATGGGCGCCAACAACGAATCTTGCTGGCTTTTGGAAAAGCGGTGAATTTCGTCGATAAACACCACGGTATTCAGATTTCGGCTGTATTTAACCTCTTCCGCCTCGGCTACCGCCGCCCTGATTTCTTTCACGCCGACCATCACCGCCGACAATTCGATGAAATGGCAGTGCGCGCTGGCGGCGATGATTTTGGCCAAGGTGGTTTTGCCGACGCCGGGTGGACCCCAAAATACCAGCGAGTGAGGCGCACCTTGTTCGATAGCCACGCGCAGCGATTTGCCCTTGCCCAGCAGATGCTGCTGACCGATAAAATCGTCTAGCGTAGTTGGCCGCATTCTGGCCGCAAGCGGCGCATAGGCGGTATTATCAAAGGCGGTAGCATTCTTCATTTGCAGGGGCTCGGTAAAACAAATAGGCAATGACGGCATTTTTCATTAGAATTGCCGGCCATTTTATTGATTCTAATGCCGGATTGACATGGATTTAAAATTCTTAGATTTCGAACAGCCGATTGCCGAACTCCAGGCCAAGATAGAAGAGCTGCGTAAGGTAGAGCTGGACAATAATTTCGACATTTCCGAAACCTTGAAGCAACTCGAACAGAAATGCGAGAGTTTGACCGAAAGTATTTTCGCGGATTTGTCGGACTGGCAAATATCGCAATTATCCCGGCATCCCGGCCGGCCATACACCTTGGATTATATCGAGCTGATATTCACAGAATTCCACGAGCTGCATGGCGACCGCTCCTATGCCGACGATCCGGCGATAGTCTGCGGGATGGCGCGTTTGCTGGGACAGCCGGTTGTGGTGATCGGTCATCAGAAGGGCCGGGATACCAAGGAAAAAATTTATCGTAATTTCGGCATGCCGCGTCCGGAAGGTTATCGCAAAGCTTTACGTGTGATGAAGTTGGCCGAGCGTTTCAAACTGCCTATCATCTGTTTAATAGATACCCCAGGCGCTTATCCGGGTATTGGCGCCGAAGAGCGCGGGCAAAGCGAGGCTATCGCCCGTAACCTGTTCGAAATGTCCAAACTACGCACGCCGGTTATCTGCACCGTGATCGGTGAGGGCGGTTCCGGTGGGGCTTTGGCTATCGGTGTGGGCGATAGATTATTGATGCTGGAATACAGTACCTATGCGGTTATCTCTCCCGAAGGTTGCGCCTCGATTCTATGGAAAAGCGCCGACAAAGCCCAATTGGCGGCGGAAGCGATGGGTATTACCTCGGACCGCGTACGTGAGCAAGGTTTTCTGGATGAAGTGATTCGCGAGCCGGTTGGTGGTGGTCATCGCAATTTCGAAAAGATTGCCGCCAATCTACAAGACGCGTTGGTCAGGCATCTTAACGATCTGCAGCAACAGGCTGAAAATATGGATTTGCTGTTGGAAAGGCGCTATCAACGCATTATGCGATTTGGCTCCTATATCGAAGAGCCAGTCAAATAAAACTGTCAGTCAAATTAGTTGTTCAATAAAAGGCCGAGTCAAATCGGCCTTTTTTGTGAGTAAGCCATGCCCGATCTCAATCCGCAGACTGTTGCTGCGCTATTGCCTGCCACGTGCCGGAAAGTGTTCGTCGCCTATAGCGGCGGCTTGGACTCGACTGTGCTGCTGGATTTGTGCGTGGGTTTGCCGGCGTTCGCCGGCAAGATCGTCGCCGTTTATGTCGATCACGGCTTGCAAGCTGAGTCAGCGGGATGGGGCGAACATTGTCGTCGGCAGGCAGAACGCTTAGGCGTGGACTTTGAATTGTTAACGGTAGATGCGCGGGCCAGTAACGGCGAAAGCCCGGAAGCTGCGGCACGCGAGGCGCGATATCGGGCGTTGCGGCAATTATTGGCTGTCGACGATGTTATCCTGCTGGCCCAGCATCGCGAGGATCAGATGGAAACCTTACTGTTGCAATTGTTCCGCGGTGCCGGCGTGTCAGGCTTGGCTGGAATGCCGATTGCGAGTGCTTTTGGGAGAGGGCAACTGCTGCGGCCGCTATTGGAGGTGGCTAAGGTCGATATACAGCGGTATGCGCAAACGCACGGTTTACACTGGGTGGAAGATCCCAGCAATCAAAGCAGCGATTTCGACCGCAACTACCTGCGTAACGAAATCCTGCCTGTATTGAAACAGCGCTGGCCGGCGCTGGATAAAACGGTTGCGCGTTCGGCCAAGCACTGTGGCGACGCGGCACAGATGATAGAGGCTTGGGCGGAGCAGACCTTGCCGACGGTTTTCGATCCGACCGATGGCAGTTTTAATATCGCCGATTTATCAGCGATCACGGCGACGCAATTGAATTGTCTTTTGCGGTACTGGTTGCGCCGCATGGGTTTGAAGCCGCCGAGTCAGGCGGTGTTGCAAACGCTGGTCGAGCAGCTGGTCTGTGGGCGGTGCGATGCAACGGCGCAAGTATGTATCCAGGGCAGCATCATCAGAAAATATCGGGAAAAATTGTATTGCATCCCCGAGCAATGCTTGCAAAAGGAAGTCCAGACAAATCCGTGGATACAAGAGCAGGAGCGGATAATCTTAAGCAATGGCTATGTGTTGTCCAGAAGCATTGCATCGGCTGGGCTATCCAAAAACTTGTGGAATAATGCTGAAGTAACGGTGGAGCCAAGGCGAGGCGGGGAAAAGCTTAAATTGCCTGGTCGAGCCGGTCATCATTTTCTAAAAAAACTCTACCAGGAGGCAGGGGTTCCGCCTTGGGAAAGAGACATTAGGCCGTTGATTTATCTGGATGGTCGTCTGGCTGCGGTCGCCGGCTTATGGGTAGCGGAATGGGCGTGGCTTAGCGAGGCGGACGGTTGTTACCAATTGGATTGGCGAGCGTCCGAAAGCATGTAATGATAGGTAACGAAAACCGTTAGGAGGTGTCATGTTGATGTTTCCCGAGATACTTCAGGCCATGATCGTGGGCATGATGATCGCAATCCCGGCGATCTTGATCTATAAAAAAGCCGGTCTGAATCCGGCGTGGGCGGCATTGGTGTTTTTGCCGGTCTTTGGATTGCTGATCGTGTTTGCGCAACTGGCGTTCCAAGAATGGCCAAATGCAAAAAAGGAGGGCTAGTCATGGAACTATTTTTCGTGTTGTTGCCGCTATTTATGCTGTTTTGCTTGTGGCTGGGCTATCGGATTTTGGAAAAAGCCGGATTCGACGGGCGCTGGACCCTAGTTTTATTGATACCGGTGCTTAATGTCATCATGATTTGGGTGTTTGCATTTAGCACGTGGCCCAAGTTACAAAATGGCGTAGACCAGGGCTTTTAAGCGGCACCCTGACATGACCGAAAAGACTCGCGGCAAACTTCCGGCGATTTTTATTCCGGTGGTGTTATTCATCGTGTTTGATGCGGTCGCGCTGGGGCTTAATTTTTGGATTTCCGCAAAGCTGGAAAAGAGCGCGGTGGCAATAAACTTATCAGGCCGCCAACGCATGTTGTCACAGCGGATGACCAAATCTTTGCTGATGTTGCATGTTGCGCAAACCGACATGGAAAAGCTCAGCGCTTTTACCGAATTTTCCAATGCCGTCGACTTGTTCGATAAAACCTTAAACGGTTTTTTGCAAGGCGGTATTACCAGTAGCGGTGATGGCAAACCGGTTTACCTGGCTGCCACCCAAGCTCCCAATACGCAAATGATTACCGGCTCGGCGTCCCAGCTTTGGACGCTGATCCACAAACGCTTATTGCCGGTTGAGTTGGGTGGCGTAGGGATTGATGCCGAGGTTTTGCGGTCGGCATTGCGGACATTGTTGATGCATAACACCCAACTGTTGGCTTTGATGAATGATCTGACCACTGCGTTGGAGCTAAATGCTACCAGGGAAGTGTTTTATCTGCGCAGCTTGCAAGCCAGTTTGCTGCTGCTCGCGCTGCTGAATTTTGCCCTGGTCTGCAAACGCCTGTTGGCGCAAATCAAGCAATCCCAGGGCAATGTTCAAGCCTTGCGCAATATCATCGATTCCATCGAGACCGGTATCATTTTGTATGGTCGTGACGAATGTGTGCGTTCCGCCAATAAGACGGCCAGTCAGTTATTCGGATACGGCGAGCAGGTCTTGATCGGTAAACCTTTAAAGCAATTGATCGTCGCGGATAACACCCGAATGCTGGGGTTACGGCGCGACAACTCTACCTTTGTCGCGAAAATCAACACCCAAACCCTGTTCGAATTTAACGATCAGATCACTATGTGCACGATTACCGATGTCAGCGAACAGGAGCGTAAGGAAAAACAATTAATGTATCTGGCGTTTCATGACCAGCTCACTGGTTTGCCCAATCGCGGTTTGTTGGTCGAGCGCTTACGGCAAGACTTGTTGCGCGCCAAGCGTGATTCGACATTTTTGGCGGTGCTGTTTCTTGACTTGGACGGTTTCAAGGACGTTAACGACGAAATGGGGCACGATGCCGGCGATGAATTACTGCAAGCAGTGGCCAAGCGTTTTGAGCATTGTTGCCGCGAAGTCGATACCGTCGCCCGGTTGGGTGGCGATGAATTCGTATTTGTTCTGACCTCGCTACACTCGGTGTTGGCGGCCAAGCAAGTGGCGCAAAATGTGTTGAAAGCCGTTAATCAAGCATTTTTAATTCATAATGAGACCGTCAAAATAGGGGCCAGCATCGGCATTGCCATGTATCCCACCGATCATTCCGAAGCCGAGTTGTTGATTAAATGCGCCGACGACGCGATGTATGTGGCCAAGCAGCGCGGCAAAAATCAGTTGGTGTTTACGACCGAATGTCGTTGATATTTTTCGGTTATCTAGCCCCCTGCTGAGCTTGCTTTGGCAATTAAAAAGGCAATTGCGCTATAAAACTGTTAGAATTTGCCGCTTTTCGACCCCCTTGCTATTCGCTAAACAGGGCGCCAAACGTTCATGACAAAATTCATATTCATCACCGGCGGAGTGGTTTCATCCTTGGGAAAAGGGATAGCCGCTTCATCGTTGGCAGCGATCTTGGAAGATCGCGGCCTGAAAGTTACTCTCACCAAACTCGATCCCTACATCAACGTCGACCCCGGCACCATGAGCCCGTTTCAACACGGCGAGGTCTTTGTGACCGAGGATGGCGCGGAAACCGATCTGGATTTAGGCCATTACGAGCGGTTTTTAAAAACCACGATGGCCAAGAAAAACAACTTCACCACCGGCCAAGTCTACGAGCAAGTCTTGCGCAACGAGCGTAAAGGCGAGTATCTGGGCGCGACGGTGCAGGTGATCCCACATATTACCGACGAAATCAAACGCCGCGTCTATGCCAGTGCCGAAGGGACCGATGTGGCGCTGATAGAGGTCGGCGGCACGGTTGGCGACATCGAATCACTGCCGTTTCTGGAATCCATCCGGCAGATGGGTGTGGAATTGGGTCGAGACCGGGCGGTATTTATCCACCTGACTTTGGTGCCTTACATCAAGTCGGCTGGCGAGATTAAAACCAAGCCAACCCAGCATTCGGTAAAAGAACTACGCACCATCGGTATCCAGCCGGATATTCTGATTTGCCGTTCCGAGCAGCCCATTCCGGCCAGCGAACGCAAGAAAATCGCCTTGTTCACCAACGTCAATGAAAAAGCGGTCATTTCCGCGATTGACGCCGACACCATTTATCGCATCCCGTTATTACTGCGCGAACAAGGCTTGGACGACATCGTCGTAGCCCAGTTGCGCCTCGACGTGCCTCCGGCAGATTTGTCGGCTTGGGAGAAAGTGGTCGATGGCCTGACTCACCCAACCGATGAAGTTAACATCGCCATCGTCGGTAAATATGTCGATCACACCGATGCCTACAAATCCTTGAACGAGGCTTTGATTCACGCCGGTATCCACACCCGTCACAAAGTACAAATCACTTATATCGACTCTGAAACCATCGAAGCCGAAGGTACGGCAAAGCTGAAAGATGTCGATGCGATTCTGGTGCCGGGCGGCTTTGGTGAGCGCGGCGTGGAAGGCAAGATTTCCACAGTACGTTTCGCTCGCGAAAACAAGATTCCGTATCTGGGTATTTGCTTGGGCATGCAGTCGGCGGTCATCGAGTTCGCCCGCGATGTGGTCGGTTTGGAGGGCGCGCACAGCACCGAGTTTTTACCGAATAGCCCGCATCCCATTATCGGTTTGATTACCGAGTGGATGGATGAGGCCGGGCAGTTGAACGTGCGTGACGAAGGATCTGACATCGGTGGCACCATGCGTTTAGGTGCGCAAAAATGCCGTTTAAAATCGGATTCTTTAGCGTTCGAGTTGTATCAAAAAGATGTCATCACCGAGCGCCATCGTCACCGTTACGAGTTTAACAATCAGTATTTGAAACAGTTAGAAGCCGCCGGTATGCGCTTCTCCGGTAAATCGCTGGATGGCCGCTTGGTGGAGATTATCGAGCTCCCCGATCACCCCTGGTTTTTGGCGTGCCAATTCCATCCGGAATTCACTTCAACACCGCGTAATGGCCATCCGCTGTTCTCCGGCTTTGTCGAAGCGGCCGCCAAACACAAAAAGCAAGGTTAAACATGCAATTATGTAATTTCGAAGTCGGCTTGGATAAGCCGTTTTTCCTGATCGCCGGCACCTGTGTGATCGAAAGCGAACAAATGACCCTGGATACCGCCGGTAAATTGAAAGAAATAGCCGACGAGCTGAATATTCCGTTTATTTATAAATCTTCGTTCGACAAGGCCAATCGTTCGTCACTGGGCAGCTTTCGTGGTCCTGGCCTCGAAAAAGGTTTGCAGATCCTGGAAAAAGTGAAGCAGCAATTGCATGTGCCGGTATTGACCGACGTGCATGAAGACACACCGTTAGAAGAAGTCGCGGCGGTGGTCGACGTGTTGCAAACACCGGCGTTTTTGTGCCGCCAGACCAATTTTATTCAAAGCGTCGCGGCGCTGGGCAAGCCGGTCAATATCAAAAAAGGCCAGTTTTTAGCGCCCTGGGATATGGCCAACGTGGCTGCCAAAGCCAAAGCCACCGGCAATCAGCAAATCATGGTTTGCGAGCGCGGCGTGTCGTTTGGCTATAATAATTTGGTTTCAGATATGCGCTCACTCGCCGTGATGCGCGACACCGGTTGCCCGGTAGTATTCGATGCCACTCATTCCGTGCAGTTACCGGGCGGGCAAGGCAATGTCTCCGGCGGTCAGCGCGAGCATGTGCCGGTGTTGGCCCGCGCGGCAGTCGCAGTGGGCATTGCGGGGCTTTTCATGGAATCACATCCCAAACCCGAAGAAGCGTTGAGCGACGGCCCCAATTCCTGGCCCTTGCACCGCATGAAAGAATTATTGGAAATGTTAGTAACGATAGACCGGGCTGTTAAATCCACCAGCCTGATTGAAACCACACTATAGGGCAAAATAATGGCAAGAATAGTAGACGTAAAGGCAAGAGAAGTTCTGGACTCGCGCGGCAACCCCACCGTTGAAGCGGAAGTGTATTTGGCATCCGGTATCATCGGCAGCGCGATGGTGCCATCCGGCGCCTCCACCGGCGAACGCGAAGCGATCGAATTGCGCGATGGCGACAAATCTCGCTATTTGGGCAAAGGTGTATTGAACGCGGTTAACTTCGTTAATACCGAAATTCGTGAAGCCGTCGTCGGGATGGATGCCAACAACCAAGCAGCGCTGGACGAAAAAATGATTGCTCTGGACGGCACCCCAAGCAAAAGCCGCATTGGCGCCAATGCTATCCTAGGCGTTTCCATGGCTGCCGCGCGCGCTGCTGCGCAAGAAGCCGGCGTACCGTTGTACAAATTCCTGAACAAATCCGGCGAATTTATTCTGCCGGTGCCGATGATGAACATCATCAATGGCGGTTCCCACGCTGACAATAGCGTTGACTTGCAAGAATTCATGATTCTGCCTGTCGGCGCACCGACTTTCCGCGAAGCGATCCGTTACGGTGCCGAAGTATTCCACAACCTGGCTAAAGTATTGAAAAGCCGTGGTTTGGCTACTACTGTGGGCGACGAAGGCGGTTTCGCGCCTAACCTGTCGTCTAACGAAGAAGCCATCGAAGTAATCCTGGAAGCCATCGAAAAAGCCGGTTACAAAGCCGGTGTTGACATTTATCTGGGTATGGATGCTGCTGCTTCCGAGTACTTCGATGACGGCAAATATGTGTTGTCTGCGGAAAACCGCAGCTTTAACTCCACAGAGATGGTCGATTTCCTGGCAGCGTGGGTTGATAAATACCCCATTATCTCCATCGAAGATGGTCTGGACGAAAATGACTGGGACGGCTGGAAATATCAAACCGAAAAATTGGGCGGCAAAATCCAATTGGTCGGTGACGATTTGTTCGTGACCAACCCTGCCATCCTGAAAGAAGGTATCGAGAAAGGCATCGCCAACTCTATCTTGATCAAAGTCAACCAAATCGGCACTTTGACCGAAACTCTGGCGGCTATCGATATGGCTGCTGCTGCCGGCTATAGCGCTGTGGTTTCTCACCGTTCCGGCGAAACCGAAGACACCACTATCGCGGATTTGGTTGTTGCCACCGGCACCGGCCAAATCAAAACCGGTTCATTGAGCCGTTCCGACCGGGTTGCTAAATACAACCGTTTGATGAAAATCGAAGACGAGTTGGGCGACAAAGCTAAATACGCCGGTCGCAGCGCGTTTAAAATGTTGTCAAAATAATGTAGGTTGGGTTAGCGAAGCGTAACCCGACATGTTTGTTTTACAATGTTGGGTTGCGCTCTATCGAGCGTAACCCAACCTACATTGCTGAGATACAGCCATTAAAACCCTGATCGCCATCATCATCCTGTTAATTGTTCACTTCCAGTATCGGTTGTGGCTAGGTGATGCCAGCGTCTCGCAGATTAGCGATTATCGGGAACGACTCGACACCCTGACCAAGGAAGCGCAGGAAAAAAAGGAACGCAATGATTCCTTGTATGCCGAGGTGCTGGATTTGCGCCGCGGTTTGGAAACCATCGAAGAACGCGCCCGCTATGAACTGGGCATGATCAAGGAAAACGAAACCTTCTTTCAAGTGCTTGAGTAGAGCATGAAGCAAATTCTCAAATGCTGGGCAGTTGTTCCAGCAGCTGGCGTCGGCAAACGCATGCAAGCCGACCGTCCAAAACAATATCTGCCGCTGGCCGGCAAAACAGTCATCGAACATACCTTAAACCGCTTATTGCAAGCCGGCGCGTTTCAAGCTGTGGCGGTGGCGATTTCAGTTGAAGATCCGTATTGGCCCGAATTGGACGTGTCCAAACATCCGAACGTGATCACCGCACCTGGCGGCAAAGAACGCGCCGATTCGGTGCTATCTGCATTGAAATCTCTGCAAGGCTTGGCGGCTGAAGATGACTGGGTACTGGTCCATGACGCCGCACGGCCTTGCCTGACTGCTTCCGACATTCATCTACAAATCGAGACGTTAAAAAACGATGCAGTCGGTGGCATTCTGGCGCTGTCTTCACACGACACGCTGAAACACGTCGACGGCGATACGATTACCGCGACGATAGACCGCAAACACGTCTGGCGCGCCTTGACGCCGCAGATGTTCAAATACGGCATGCTGCGCGACGCTTTGCAGCAAACCGAAGGCAATCCGGCTGTCACCGACGAAGCCAGCGCATTGGAATTGTTGGGCTTTCAGCCGAAGATCGTCGAAGGCCGTCCCGATAACATCAAAATCACCCGGCCCGAAGATCTGGCGCTGGCGCAATTTTATATGGAGCAACAAGCATGATCCGAGTCGGCCAAGGCTACGACGTCCACCGTTTCAACGACGGCGACCACATCATTCTCGGTGGAGTTAATATTCCTTATGAAAAAGGTCTGGAAGCGCACTCCGACGGCGACGTCGTGCTGCATGCGCTGGCCGACGCGATTCTCGGCGCGGCGGCTTTAGGCGACATCGGCAAACATTTTCCGGATACCGATCCCGAGTTTAAAGGCGCCGACAGCCGGGTATTGCTGCGGCATGTCTATAAAATCGTCCAGGAAAAAGGCTACAAGTTAGTCAACGCTGACGTCACCATCATTGCCCAGGCCCCGAAAATGCTGCCGCACGTGCCGGCCATGCGTGCCAATATCGCTGCCGACTTGGCTGTCGATGTCGATTTCATCAATGTCAAAGCCACCACGACTGAGAAACTGGGCTTCGAAGGCCGTAAGGAAGGCATCGCCGTGCAGGCGGTGGTGTTGATTGAGAAGTAACTTACTCTAATTCAAACTCTTCAACCGAATTTATAGCTGCTAAGTTATGTAGGTCAGGGTGCGCGTAGCGTTCCCTGACAATTTCACTCCAGCATCCATCCAGTCGTATCGCGGCAACATGACCTACGATATTTTACATACCCCATGACAGAATTTAGCTTACCCGAATGGCCTTACGCTTACGGTGGTCCATCCGGCACCGGCGACATCAAAATGGAGCCCGAGGATTTCGTCGTCGAAGAAGTTTTGTCTTTCCAGCCGGAAGGCAGCGGTGAGCATATCTTTCTGTATATCGAAAAAATTGGCGAAAACACCGAATATGTCGCTCGCCTGCTGGCGCGCCATGCCGGTGTTCGCCAGCGTGATGTCAGTTATGCCGGTATGAAAGACCGCCACGGCCGCACACAGCAATGGTTCAGCGTCTGGCTGCCGGGTAAGGAAGATCCTGACTGGTCCGGCATCGAAACCGAAAATTTGACAATCCTGCAAACGATGCGTCACGCCCGCAAACTGAAACGCGGCGTATTGGCCGGCAATAAATTTACGTTGCTGATCCGCAATTGGACGGGCAACCAAGAAGAAGCCGAAAAGCAGTTGCAACTGATCAAAATCCAAGGTTTTCCGAATTACTTCGGGTCGCAACGTTTTGGACATCACGGCCAAAATATCAATCGCGCGCTGGCCATGTTTGCCGGCGCTAAGGTCAAGCGCGAGCAGCGTTCTTTGTATTTATCGGCTGCGCGTTCGTATTTGTTCAATCTGATCTTGGCCCAGCGCGTCGAGCAAGCGAGTTGGCATCGAGCATTAAGTGGCGATGTGTTTAAGCTTGAGGGCAGTAATAGCTGTTTTAGCGGCGATAGCGACGACGCCAGTCTGTCGGCTCGCGTCGAACAGGGCGATATTCATCCCACTGGGATCATGTGGGGCCGTGGCGGTAAGATTGCCACAGCTGAGGCCGGTGCGTTAGAAAACGCCGTGATTGCCGCTAACGCATCCCTAGCCGACGGCTTGCTTGCGTTTGATCTGGAAGCGGATCGTCGGGCCTTGCGCGCATTGCCGCAAGATTTGGACTGGCAGTGGTTGGATAATCAACTAAAGTTGAGCTTTAATTTGCCCGCCGGCAGCTATGCCACGGCCTTGTTACGGGAAATTATCGGCGATGCACCTGGCGCTGGTTATTGAATTTGCTTTGATAAAAATGCTTTTTGGGTTGTAATTGCACCAATTTATAATACTTAAGTACAGTAGCGCGCTTTAGCGTTATAAAAACCATAACTTCTACTTACATCCTCCATGCCTGATAGCGGCCAGATATCCGGACCAGCAGATTCCACGTTTGACGATCCTTTATTGTTAGCTTTGCTGTCGGTCTGCAAGTTATTACATATCCCGCAAACTGCAACGGCCTTGGTGGCCGGATTGCCCTTAGTCGACAATAAATTAACGCCGGCTTTGTTCGTGCGCGCCGCTGAACGCGCTGGTTTGACCAGCCGCTTATTGCGCCGGCCCTTACAGAAAATTTCCAATTTAGTCCTGCCTGCGGTGCTGTTGCTTAAAGATGGCAGCGCCTGCGTTTTGCTTGCCAAGAGCGCAGAAAGCTATACGGTAGTGTTGCCGGAAACCGAGAGCGGGGAAAAGACCGTTAGCGTTGCGGAACTGCAAGCAAGTTACAGCGGCTCGGCCTTTTTCGTGCAGTTACAGCATCGGTTTGACGGGCGCACTGCGGAATCGGCTGTGCCGAAGGTCAAACATTGGTTTTGGGATGTACTTTATAAGTCCTGGCCTATCTATGCGGAAGTGCTGGCGGCCTCGGTATTAATCAATTTGTTCGCATTGGCGGCGCCCTTGTTTTTCATGAATATCTACGACCGCGTGGTGCCTAATCACGCGTTGGAAACGTTATGGGTATTGACGGTAGGTGTGCTGATCGTGTTTGGCTTCGAATTGGCTATGAAGCTGCTGCGAAGTTATTTTATCGATGCGGCCGGCAAGCGTGCCGATATTATTTTGTCGGCGACTATTTTCGAAAAACTGATGAATATTCGCATGGAAGCCCGGCCGCCATCGGTGGGCGCTTTTGCGAACAACTTAAGCGAATTCGAATCCTTTCGCGAGTTCTTGACCTCGGCAACGCTGGTGACATTGATTGATTTGCCGTTTTTGTTTTTGTTTTTACTGATCATTTATAGTGTCGGCGGCAATTTGGCTTTGATTCCGCTGGCAATTTTGCCGTTGGCGATGTTGATTGGTATAGCCTTGCAGGCGCCGTTGAAGAATACGATCAATGCCATGTTCAAATTCGGCGGCGAGAAAAATGCCACGCTGGTGGAAGCGTTGTCCAATCTGGAAACTATCAAAACGGCCGGCGCGGAAGGGCAATTGCAGTCCCGTTGGGAACAGAATGTCGGCGAAATCGCCCGGCTGGGGTTAAAGTCGCGGTTTTATGCCGGCTTGACCGTCAATTTGACCGCATTCTTGCAGCAATTGGCAGCGGTATTGGTGGTGGTGGCCGGCGTCTACCGGATTACCGATGGCGATTTGACGACCGGCGGCTTGGTGGCTTGCACTATGCTGACCTCGCGGGCGTTGGCTCCGGTCGGGCAAGTCGCGGCACTATTGACCCGTTACCATCAGGCGGTGACCGCCCTGGGGTCGTTTAACCGAATGATGGCTCTACCGGTGGAACGCGAGAACGGCAAGGACTATTTGCATAGACCGCGCTTTAACGGCGAGATCGAGTTCAAGCAGGTTCGCTTCAGCTATCCGCAGCAGCCGGTTAAGGCCTTGGACGGCATATCTTTTAAAATCAAGGCAGGCGAGCGCGTGGGATTTATCGGCCGAATCGGTTCCGGCAAGAGCACGCTGGAAAAATTGATGCTTGGTTTATATCAGGCTCAAGAAGGTTCGATATTGATAGACGGCACCGATATTCGCCAAATCGATCCTTCCGATTTACGCCGGCAAATCGGCTATGTGCCGCAAGATATTTCCTTAATGTTCGGTAGCGTGAAGGACAATATCGTCTTGGGTTCGCGCTACGCCGATGATACTGCGGTGTTAAAGGCGGCGGCGATTGCCGGTGTCGATCAGTTCGTCAGTAAACATCCCGCCGGTTTTGATTTGCAAGTGGGCGAGCGCGGCGCATCCTTGTCGGGTGGGCAAAGGCAAAGTATTGCGCTGGCCAGAGCCTTGCTGTTGTCGCCGTCGATTTTTATTATGGACGAGCCGACCAATGCGATCGACAACAGCAGCGAAGAGGCATTTAAACAGCGGTTTGCCGCGCAATTGGGGGAACAGACCTTGATACTGGTCACGCACCGCATGTCGCTGCTCAGTTTGGTGGACAGACTGATCGTGATGGACGGCGGACATATGGTTGCAGACGGCCCCAAGGACCATGTGCTGGAAGCTTTGCGCCAAGGACAGATCAAGGTGGCTATTTAATTATGTTGAAAAAAATAGCCGAATGGCGGGCCGAGCATCGGTATCGAGCCGAGGATCAGCGTTTTTTAAGCGACGTCAACGCCGCCAACCTGTACGAATTACCCTTGAAAAGCCATTTGATCCTGTGGTTTGCCGCAGCATTTGTCGCGGTATCCTTGGTGTGGGCCGGGTTTGCCAGCTTGGATGAGGTCACGCGCGGCGAAGGTAAGACCATACCGTCCAGTCAAGTGCAGGTGGTGCAGAACCTGGAGGGCGGTATAGTTTCGGAAATATTGGTTCAAGAAGGCCAGTTGGTGGACAAAGATCAGGTGTTGCTGCAACTGGATCAAGTCCGTTTTGCTTCCTCGTTTAAGGAAGCCAAGTTAAAGTATTACGAGTTGTTGGCGAATACCGCGCGCTTGAACGCCGAGATCAACGGCACGCCCTTGGCGATTCCGGAAGAGGTTATGAAGAACGCACCGCAAATTGCCGACAATGTCAGGCAATTGCTGGTTTCCAAGCAGAACGAAATAAGGTCGAATAGCGATATTTTTGCCGAACAAGTGCGGCAGAAAGAGCAGGAAATTATTGAAATTCAGTCGAAAAGCGACCAGTTGGCGCGTAGTTATAAATTATTGCAGGACGAAGTGAAGATGTCCGAGCCACTGGTGGCCGATGGCGCAATGTCGCAGGTTGAATTACTACGTTTGCAGCGGGCTGCCAACGATTTGAAGGGTGACTTGAACTCCGCGAATCTGGCGATGCCGCGTCTACGTTCCTCATTGGACGAAGCGCGCAACAAACTGGCGGAGATCAAGATTCGCTATAAAACCGAAGCTTTGAAAGAATTGAACGAAGTGAAGGCTGAGCTGGATCGCACTTCGGAGTCAGCGGTGGCTTTGGAAGATAGGGTTAGCCGTACCAGAGTGTTGTCGCCGGTAAAAGGTACGGTAAAACGTATCAAAGTGGCAACTGTTGGCGGCGTGATTCAACCGGGCATGGATTTGTTGGAAATTGTGCCGTTGGAAGATCAATTGTTGATTGAAGCTAAAATTCGGCCGGCTGACATTGCTTTTCTTCGCCCTAGGCAGAAAGCTGTGGTAAAACTAAGCGCTTATGATTTTTCGATATACGGTGGCCTGGATGCCTCTTTGGAACATATCAGCGCAGACAGCATACCCGGCGAGAAAAAAGACGAGGACAATTACTATTTGATTCGTTTGCGCACCGCTAAAAATTATCTGGAAAAAGGTGGTGAACGCTTGGAAATTATTGCCGGGATGACAGCGGAAGTTGATATTTTAACCGGAAAAAAGACAGTGCTTGATTACCTCTTGAAGCCGATATTGAAAGCCAGGGATAGGGCTTTAAGAGAACGATAACTCATAACAACAATTACTTTGTGGCTAACATACTGATTTATTCCAATAATCCTCAGCTGACAGCGCAGTGGACTCATGCGCTGATCGCGGAATATAACGTAAGTATGCTGCATAGTATTCGCGGTGAATATACGGCCGATGCGGTGATTTTCGATGCCAAAAAACTGGACGACGATGCCAGTTTGTTATCGGTTTTTGCCAACAAAAACGCCCGGTTTTTGGTCATGGGCTCGGATTGGCCGGAGAACAAGCAGATAGAGGTGTTGATTAACGGCGCCGCCGGCTATTGCGATCAATCGGAAGCGCCGGAGCTTTTAACCAGGGCTGTAGCTTGTATTTTGGCGGGCGATATTTGGATTCGTCGGGCCCTGGTGCCTAAAGTCATTGGTGTGTTGACCAGTGCCAGGCGTCCGCAACTTGCACCAAATACTGTCGACACCGAATTAAAGCTAAAGAAGCTTGCCAGTTTGTCCGCCCGGGAGGTGGAAGTGGCGGACATGATACGGCAGGGCGAAAGTAATAAGCGTATCGCCTTGGCAATGAATATTTCCGAACGGACGGTGAAAGCGCATTTGTCGTCGATTTTCAGGAAATTAAATGTCGATGACCGCTTAAGACTAGCCATATTGTTGAAAGAAATCGACCAATATCAGAGAGGAATGTCATGAGAGTCAGCAGGAGTTTGAGTTTAGGAATAGCCATGCATTTGGCCTGTGTGTCAACGAGTCAGGCCTTGAGTTTGCAAGAGTCTATTCAGAAAGTTCTGGATGAAAATCCCAAAATCCAAGCTGCCAAATCAGAACGCCGCGCCGTTGAAGAGGAAATCGGGCAAGCCAAGGCCGGTTATTTCCCGACGGTGGATGTCACGGCGGGCATCGGCTGGGAAGAATCGAATAACCCTACCACCCGTGGCCGCGGTGACGGATCGGTTTTTTATCATAGAGAGGAAGGGGCGATTCTAGCCAGACAAATGTTGTTTGACGGCCTGGCTACGCCCAATGAAGTGGAGAGGCAGGAAGCACGGACCGACTCTAGGGCTTACACCGTATTCGGCCAATCGGAAATTACCGCGCTAGATGGTGTTGAAGCCTATATCAAGGTGCTGCGGCGTCAGGAGTTGTTGAATCTGGCTAAGGAAAACCTGCAACGACATCAAGGTACTAACGATCAAATCAAGCTGCGTAGTGAGCGTGGCGTGGGTAAACGGGCCGACGTTGACCAGTCTATGGGCCGGGTAGCGTTGGCGGAAAAAAACGTGTTGTCCGAAATCGGTAATTTGAAAGACGCCGAGACCAGTTTCTTGCGAGTCATCGGCATATTGCCGGAGGGTATTCAGCCGATTCAATCGCCGGGAACTGCGCTGCCGCAGTCGCTGGATCAAGCGATAGAGGAAGCGTTGGCCGACCATCCCATTCTGAAATCCGCCAATTCCGATATTGATTCCGCATTTGCCCAACATGCGACGGCTATGGCGCCTTATTTCCCGCGTTTCGATATTGAGGCCGGTGCCAGTCACAATTACAACCTGGACGGGATTCGTGGCACCAACTCAGATATGACGGCAATGCTGAGGATGCGCTACAACATTTTTAACGGCGGCAAGGACATAGCCCGCCGCGAACAAACCGCGCAGTTAATCAATCAGGCCAAGGATATTCGCGATAATACGCACAGGCAGGTGATCGAGAGCATGCGACTGTCGTGGGTGGCTCATCAAACCGTGAAAAGCCAGTTGGAGTTTTTTAAACAGCACGTCGATTCCAGCGAGAAGACTATCAGTGCTTATCAGCAACAATTCAATATCGGTCAACGCACCCTATTGGATTTGCTGGATACCTTCAACGAGGCCTATATCGCTAAAAGCTCGTATATCAACGCCAAATACGACGAGCTGTTTTCGCAATTTCGGATTTTAGCGAGCAAAGGCCAACTGAATAAGTATTTGGGTACTACTTTGCCAACCGAAGTTCAACCGCTGAGTTCCGCCGATTAAGCCGAACGGCTAAGGCTTTTAATTCGACTCCCCCCGAATAGGCTCTGTTCGGGGGGGAGCATGGATTAGCTTCGTCTCTAGTTCAGCGGAAAAAGATTCAAGAAATTTAAGTCATCAAAGGCGTTGATCTCAAGCCTTATTTGGCAATATGCAATACGGCTTCCGAAACGATATCCATCAACTCCGTACCGCCTTGTTGCACATATTCCACAATCGCCTTACGCATCCGTGGTTCCCAAAAGTTTCTGATATGTTGTTCAACGCCTTTAATAGCCAATTCCCGGTCAGGCTCGGATTTGAAAAAAGCGCCTATGTTGTTGGCCATTTTTATGAGATTGTGGGTATCCATGATTTATGCGGCTGATTCTTGGTAATGTTGTAAACGATGAGGGTGAGTGTAGATCATGTGATTTTCGTGGCGGGCGAAGCCGACCAGGGTCAGTCCGCACTCTTCCGCCAATTGAATCGCTAAGGCGGTAGGCGCCGATATGGCCGCCAGCAAGGTGATGCCAACGCTGGCTGCTTTTTGTACCATTTCGTAACTGGCGCGACTGGTCACCAGTAGCCAGCCATTTTCAAAATCGCAGTTGGCCTTGGCTAATGAGCCGATCAGCTTATCCAGCGCATTATGGCGGCCGACATCTTCTCTTACAGTAACGATGCCGCGCTCCGGATGCAGCCACGCCGCCGCATGGACCGCACCGGTCAGCAAATTCAGAGATTGTTTTTGCGCCATATCGGCGAAACCGCCGCTCAATAGACCTGCGCTTAAAGCTAAACCTTGGCCGACATGATGCGGACGCCGAATGGCTTGCTCCAGTGTGGTGGCTCCGCACAAACCACAACCGGTTCTGCCGGTCATGTTTTTTCCCTTGCCGTGCAGCTTCTCAAAACGCTCTTCAGGAATCGTCATTCTAACTTCTACGCCTTTGGAGCGTTGTACGACGCGTACCGATTGCAATTCTGACGGTTGCCCGATGATTTCCTCTGTGAGACTAAAACCCAATGCAAAATCTTCCAGATTCAGGGGAGTCGTCAGCATCACCACATGCGGAATAGTGTTGTACACCAACACCACCGGCACTTCTTCGGCTACATAATCTTCTTTCGCGGTATGCACAGGCCCTCGCCAGCTATCGAACGTACCTGTTCGATAGCTGGTCCAGCCCAGTTCGCTTGAGACTGCATCCATAACGTGTTGCTGTTTACTCGTTGACCGCGATGCGGTTTTCCAGCAAAGACAACTGATTGTCGGAAAAGTCTTGGTACTCCTGTTGCCATGCCGACGGTTGCGCGACTTTTGCGACATGTACCGCAGTGACTTTGTATTCCGGACAGTTGGTTGCCCAATCCGAGTTATCGGTGGTGATGACGTTAGCGCCTGAATGCGGGAAATGGAAAGTGGTATACACCACACCCGGTTGCATGCGGTCGGTAATCAAGGCGCGCAACACGGTTTCGCCGGAACGGCTTTTCACGCCGCACCAGTCGCCATCGCTGATACCCAGTACTTCGGCATCGTGCGGATGCAATTCCAGGCGGTCTTCCTCGTGCCAGGCGACGTTTTCCGTGCGGCGCGTTTGGGCGCCGACGTTGTATTGCGACAAGATCCGGCCGGTAGTCAGAATCAGCGGATATTTGCTGCTGGTACGTTCTTCGGTAGCAACGTATTCGGTCAGCATGAATCGGCCTTTACCGCGCACGAAATGGTCTGCATGCATAATCGGCGTGCCGTCAGGGGTTTCGTCGTTGCAAGGCCATTGAATACTGCCCATTTCATCGATTTTTTCGTAACTGACACCGGCGAATTGTGGAGTCAGCGCCGCGATTTCGTCCATGATTTCCGAAGGATGGCTGTAATTCATCGGATAACCCAGCGCGTTGGATAAGTCCTGCGTTACTTCCCAGTCTTCCTTGCCGCCCAGTGGGGTCATGACTTTACGGACCGGTGAAATCCGCCGCTCAGCATTGGTAAAGGTGCCGTTTTTCTCCAGGAACGAGGAGCCTGGCAAAAATACGTGGGCAAATTTAGCCGTTTCGTTCAGAAAAATATCTTGTACTACCAAACATTCCAATTCACGCAGTGCGTGATGTACGTGGGTGATGTCTGGGTCGGATTGGGCGATATCTTCGCCTTGAACGTATAGGCCTTTGAAGCTACCGTCGATAGCGGCGCCAAACATATTGGGGATGCGCAAGCCTGGCTCTGATGAAAGAGTTACACCCCAAGCTGACTCGAATTGCATGCGGGTTTGCGAGTCGGAAACATGGCGATAGCCGACGAATTCATGCGGGAACGAGCCCATATCGCAAGAGCCTTGGACATTGTTCTGACCGCGCAGCGGGTTGACGCCAACACCATCTCTGCCGATATTGCCGGTGGCCATTGCCAGATTAGCGATGCCTATGACGGTTGTAGAACCTTGGCTGTGTTCGGTGACGCCCAAGCCGTAATAGATTGCGCCGTTGCCACCCGTTGCATAAAGGCGAGCCGCGGCGCGCATAGTTTCGGCGGGTACACCGGTTAATTCAGCGACGGCTTCCGGTGAATGTTCGGGTAGGGCAACGAAGGTTTTCCATTTGCCAAACGATTCGACATCGCAACGTTCCAACGCGAATTTCTCATCGGCCAAGCCTTCGGTGACGATCACGTGAGCTAACGCGGTTACCACAGCAACGTTGGTGCCGGGGCGCAGTTTCAAATGATAGTCGGCTTTTACGTGAGGGCTATTGCTAACCAAATCGATACTACGTGGATCGACCACGATCAGTTTCGCGCCTTGACGTAAGCGGCGTTTCATCATCGAACCGAATACCGGGTGGCCGTCGGTCGGGTTGGCGCCTATTACCATAATCACATCGGACTGCATTACCGAGTCAAAGGTCTGGGTGCCGGATGATTCACCAAATGTGCTTTTCAAGCCGTAGCCGGTGGGCGAGTGGCAAACGCGGGCGCAGGTATCGACATTGTTGTTACCGAAACCGGCGCGGATCAATTTTTGCACCAGATAGGTTTCTTCGTTGGTGCAACGTGACGAGGTGATGCCGCCGATTGAATCTTTGCCGTATTTAGCTTGAATGCCTTTTAATTTGTTGGCGGCAAATCCGATGGCTTCTTCCCAACTGACTTCGCGCCAAGGATCGGAAATTTTTTCCCGGACCATCGGTGTGGTGATGCGGTCTTTATGCGTGGCATAACCGAAAGCAAAACGGCCTTTTACGCAAGAGTGGCCATGATTGGCCTGGCCGTTTTTATCCGGCACCATGCGAACCAGTTGTTCGCCTTTCATTTCTGCTTTGAATGAGCAGCCGACGCCGCAGTAGGCGCAGGTGGTGATGGTGCTGTGTTCCGGCACACCGTTGTCGATTACCGCTTTTTCCATCAGCGTGGCGGTGGGACAGGCTTGTACGCAAGCGCCGCAGGATACGCATTCGGACTCCATGAAAGGCTGATTTTGCCCAGGAGAGACTTTGGAATCGAAGCCGCGGCCGTCGATGGTCAATGCGAAGGTACCTTGCACTTCTTCGCAGGCGCGTACGCATCGTGAACAAACGATACATTTGGCCGGGTCGAAACTGAAATAAGGGTTGCTGGTGTCTTTTTCGGAATCCAGGTGATTTTCGCCTTCGAAACCATAACGCACTTCGCGCAAGCCGACTTGACCGACGGTATCTTGCAATTCGCAATCGCCGTTGGCGGCGCAGGTTAAACAGTCTAAGGGATGATCGGAGATATACAGCTCGGCGATGCCGCGTCTGATGCTGGCCAATTTGTCATTCTGGGTGCAGACCTTCATGCCTTCGGCAACTGGGGTCGTGCAGGACGCCGGATAGCCGCGCGCTCCTTCGATTTGCACCAGGCACATCCGACAAGAACCGAACGGATCGAGGCTATCGGTGGCACACAATTTAGGAATGCTGATCCCTGCTTCGGCGGCGGCGCGCATCACGGAACTGCCGGCATTGACAGTGACCTTGTGGCCGTCGATTTCCAGAGTGACTTGATTTGCAGACGAACTTGCGGGAGTTCCGTAATCTATTTCGTTATTGGCAGACATATTTATCTCCTGGTAATCGCGATCAGGCTTTGGCGGATTGTAAGCCAAAGTCTTCAGGGAAATGATTCAGCGCGCTTAACACCGGGAAAGGTGTCATGCCGCCCATTGCACACAAAGATCCGTAAGTCATGGTGTCGCATAAATCGCGCAACAACACGGTGTTTTTGTCCTTTTGCACGCCCTCGACGATGCGATCAATTACTTCGACGCCACGTGTTGATCCTATTCGGCAAGGTGTGCATTTGCCGCAGGATTCTTCCACACAAAATTCCATTGCATAACGCGCCATGTCGGCCATATTGACGGTGTCGTCATGAACCACAATGCCGCCATGACCCAATACCGCTGAAATAGCCGCGAAGGCTTCGTAATCCAACGGTGTATCGAATTGGCCCTCATGCAGATAAGCACCCAGCGGTCCGCCGACCTGCACCGCGCGTATCGGTCGGCCGCTGGCTGAGCCGCCGCCGTAATCGTAAAGCAGCTCGCGCAAGGTCATGCCGAAAGCCACCTCAAACAGACCGGGGTGCTTGATATTTCCAGCGAGTTGCAGAGGTAGGGTGCCGCGAGAACGGCCCATACCATAGTTTTTATAATATTCGCCGCCTTTGTCCAGGATCACCGGAATCGAGGCCAGCGAAATGACATTGTTGACAATGGTGGGTTTGCCGAACAGGCCGACGATAGCGGGTAGTGGCGGCTTAAAACGCACCAATCCGCGCTTACCTTCCAGGCTTTCCAATAGGGAGGTTTCTTCGCCGCAAATATAGGCTCCGGCGCCGCTGCGTACTTCCAGGTGGAATGTTTTGCCGCTGTTTTGGATGTTTTCGCCCAAATAGCCGTTTTTGTAAGCTGCCTCGATAGCTTGATTCAGGGCAATCTTGGCATGTGGGTATTCGACGCGCAGATAGATATAACCTTGGGTAGCGCCGACGGCCAAGCCGGCGATAGTCATGCCTTCGATCAATACGAAGGGGTCGCCTTCCATGATCATCCGATCAGAAAACGTGCCGGAGTCGCCTTCGTCCGCATTACAGACGATGTACTTTTGATCCGCAGGGGCATTTAACACCGTATTCCATTTGATGCCGGTCGGAAACGCCGCGCCGCCACGACCGCGCAAGCCTGAGTCAGTCACTTGTTTGACGATCTCGGTTTGTTGCAAGGCCAACGCATTTTTCAAACCGCGGTATCCGTCGTGAGCCAAGTAGTCGTCGATGTTAACCGGGTCGGTTAAGCCGACGCGGGCGAAGGTAAGACGGTTTTGATTTTTGAAATAAGCTATTTCCTCAATGTTACCTAAAAAGAGGGGGTGTTGCTTGCCGTCCAGCATGCCGGCATCGAGTAAAGAGGCCACATCTTCCACTTGAACGGGGCCATAGGCAACTCTGCCTTGGCTGGTTTCGACTTCGATGAGGGGCTCCAGCCAGAACAATCCGCGAGAGCCATTGCGGACAATTTCTGCTGATAAGCCTTTGCTGTTAGCTTGCTGTTCCACGGCCTTGGCAACTTGCTCAGCACCGAGAGAAAGTGCGGTGGAATCACGGGAAATGAATACGCGTGTCATTATTTGGCACCTTTATAAGTGGCTAGCAAACGATCAAATTTTTCAGTTGTGACGCGACCCATCACCTCGTCGTCTATGGTGATTGATGGCGAACAAGCACAGTTACCCAAACAATAAACAGGTTCTAGTGAAAAAATTCCGTCGGCTGTGGTTTCGTGAAAATCGATGCCAAGTTGTTGTTTAGCATGGGTTTCCAAAACTTTTCCGTTCATGGCTTGGCATGATTCGGCTCGACAAATTCGTATCGTGTGCTCTCCGGGCGGTGTCTCCCGAAAATAATGATAAAAACTAATAACCCCGTGGACTTCCGCTTGGGAAAGATTGAGCGCCTTGGCAATGTCTACTACGGCGGCCGGCGGGATGTAGCCCAGAGTGTCCTGAATACCATGCAAAATGGGCAACAGATTACCCGGCATTGCTTGATGAGTGTTCAGTATTTCCAACACGGTGGGTTTTTGGGTTTGATAGTCTTGCATCATTGGCTCTGTAATAAATGACGAAAAGGTTATCGTCCTATTTAATCATGAACAAACCTGGATTTGCAATTCGGGTTCGTGCCTCAATCCCGCGTATTTCCTAAGCAAAGCAAGGTAATTGGAACATCGGACTCTGATTAGTTTGGGAAGTTCGCGTGGAAAAAATGTGATGGTGGATGCTTTACTTTTAAATGATAATTGTTATCATTAATGTGCATATGAATTAAGAGAGGGTATTATGTACGTGTGTGTGTGTAAAGCAGTCACCGATAGACAGGTTACGCAGGCAATTAGTCAAGGTGTGTGCAATCGTAGGCAATTGATGCAATGCACGGGCGCGGGTGGTGTTTGTGGAAAATGCACCGCCAGTATTAAAGCGTTGCTGGATGAAAATACTCAGAATCGGACGATGCAGGCTCACGCGGCATAGCCAGTTTGTTGGCTGAGCTTATCGGGATTTGATGGTTCAAATTACACAAAACAGAGCGAACACGCCGCCCTGTTTTGTGTTGAAAGATTACTTAGCAGTAGCTGCTGGTTCGGCAGGTTTTATGTCTGCATTTGGCGCAGTGCTGGCTGGTTCCGCAGGAGTAGCTTCAGTAGCAGGTGCAGCCTGATCAGCTGGTGCTGCCGGTTGAGCCTCTTCCTGCTTTGGCGGTGTCGGTGGCAACAAGACTTCAACTTTGGCGTTTTTGCGCAAATTTTCTATCATGGTTTGCGCTTTTTGGCGCTGCAGCATCGGGCGAATTTGTTCTTTGACAGAGTCAAACGGAGGCGGTGTTAGCGCTCTTGATTCTTCGCGCAGAATCACATGCCAACCAAACTGGGTTTGTACCGGTTGTTTGCTGAATTTGCCGTTTTCCAGCGCAACAACTGCTTCGGAGAAGGGCGGTACCATGCGATCAGCGGTAAACCAGCCTAAATCGCCACCTTCCGAGCCCATCGGGTCGATGGAATGTTTTTTAGCCAGCGCGGTAAAATCGCCGCCTTTTTCCAGTTCAGCGATCAGTTTTTTCGCTTCGTCTTCGGTTTTAACCAAAATGTGGCGGGCTTTGTATTCACTGCCCATATTAGCCATTTTGGAGTCGTATTCCGCTTTGATTTCTTCGTCAGTAACTGGGTTGGCTTTCAGATAGTCTTGCAGGGCTGCTTGCGACAATAAGGAGTTTCTAACGGTCGCCATACGTTCGATCACTTCCGGCGACTTATCCAGTTGCTTTTGCACGGCTTGCTGAATCAGCAATTCGCGTTGAATCAGTTCTTCCAACAGCTGTTCTTTTGGGAAGGTTTGGCCTTGGCTGCGTTCTGCAATTTCCTTTTCCAAGGTTTCCAAGGTTTTTTTGCTGATATAGGTGCCGTTAACCGAAGCAACCGCGTCCTCTTTGCTGACAGCCGGCGCCGCAGGTGCAGCCGCTTCCTTGGCTTTTTCTTCGAAGCAACCGGGTAACAGTACGCTACTGGCTAGTATCAGGGGAATAAGTTTCAGTTTCATCTTAAGAATTTCCTTTAGCTGTTTTCAGAGGGGGTTAAAGCGTTTATGCCCAGGGCATGGATTTCATCCTTCATCATGTCGCCCAAGGCCTGATAAACCAGCTGATGTCTTTGTACCAGCGATTTACCTTCGAATTGAGTGGATATGAGAGTGACATGGAAATGACCGCCACCTTTGTTGCCGGCGTGGCCGGCATGTGCGGCGCTATGGTCGATGATTTCGATTAATTCTGGCTTAAAAGCTTCTTCCAGCTTCTGTCTGATATGGTCGGCTGTCATTGGGGAAACACTTGTTTGAAAGGTTTAACGGTAACGCGAGCATATACGCCCGCACAGATATAAGGATCGGCATTGGCCCAGTCTTGGGCGTCCTGCTGACTGGCAAACTCGGCAACAATCAGGCTGCCGCTAAACCCGGCATCGCCGGGATTGTCGCTATCTATCGCCGGATGCGGACCCGCCAATACCAAGCGGCCTTGGTCTTGCAATATATTTAAGCGTTCCAGATGCTGCGGACGGGCGGCTAGGCGATTGCTGAGGCTGCCCGCGACATCTTCGGCCATGATGGCATATAACATTACTCTTTAGCCTCTGGTGCGGGAATAAACTTATACAAGAACACTATTTGTACGGCAATAAAAATAAGCATCAGACCGGGAACGCCGAAAGTTTTAAAGCTGACCCAGTCGTCGGTGCTGTAGTTCGCCATCACATATAAATTTAAACAGCCGACCCCGATAAAAAACATGGACCAACTCAGGTTAAGGCGTTTCCAGATACGATCCGGCAATTCGAGGTTTGCGCCCATCATGCGTTCTATAAAGGTTTTTTTGCCGACGAATTGGCTGACCAAAAATGCTCCGCCGAATAGCCACTCAATGATGGTTAGCTTCCACTTAATGAACTGTTCGTCTTGTAAATACAGCGTCGCACCACCCATGACCAAAATTAATCCTAGTGTAATCCACTGCATGGTTTCCACTTTGCGATATAGCAGCCAATAGCTGATGACCTGCACAACCGTGGCGGCGATTACGACGGCAGTGGCAATGTAAATGTCGTACAGCTTGTAGGCGACAAAGAATAGAACGATAGGGAAAAACTCTAAAAGCGGTTTCATGATTGACGTTTAAAGATGGGAGGGAGGTTAGACGTAAAGATCGATACCGGAAATGATCTCGGCAACCCGATTTTGGGCGGGTTGATTGCGGTTTTCTGTGTAGGCGTTCAATGCTTTCAACGTACGCGAATTGCTTGGTTGGTCGTTATTGCTTACCGTCAACCCGTTATCTGCCAAAGCTGCCTTAATTTGCGCGGTTGATGAGGTTTTAGGTAAATCAGGATTCTGCCTGGGTATTCCGGTTTCGTCACTATTAGGCTTTTGCTTTTGTTCAAGATTATTATCCGGCCGTACGGCTCTCGGCTGGTTATAACCGACCGGATAAAAAGCCAAAGATGAACTGTGTATTGTGTTCACGAAGCGCGATTAGAGCCCAAGTATCAATTACTTCATTGTAGAATCTTTGGCAGCAATTGTACATGAGCCTCGCGGCTTTGCTGCTAAAATGCCGGTTTTAAAGGAGGATTTCATGGCTCAGTCCAATAACATCGAACTGGAAGCGGCAGCTTTCAGGCAATTGCTTACTCATTTGCAACAACATACCGAAGTACAAAATATCGAACTGATGGTGCTCGCCGATTTTTGCCGGAATTGCCTGGCGAAATGGTATGCGGCGGCAGCCGCAGAACGCGCAATCGACATCGATTACGAGCAAGCGCGGCAAATTGTCTACGGTATGCCTTACAGCGAATGGAAGGAAAAATATCAACGCGAAGCCACTCCAGAGCAGTTGGCGGCGTACGACGCAAAACAAAAACTGAAAGCGCAATCATGAAGGATGAAAAACCTTTCGATGCGATGTTCTCCAGCGTGATTGGTCAAGAATATCAAATGCTAAACTTGATATGCCCATTTGCGACGGAAATGAGCCGCTTAGTCGGTGAAATGGTTGGCGCTTACTGTGAGGGGCGGAACACGCCGCAGACAGTGGTTGAACTCGGGGGTGGTACGGGTATCACCACGCTGGCGATCCTGTCTGCCGCGGACAACCTGAATATCTTAAGTGTCGATAACGAACCCACCATGCAAAACCAGGCGAAGCAGAGTTTGCGGGATTGGGTTGCAGCAGGCAGATTGAGTTTTTCCGGCGAAGATGCGCTGGCGGCGTTGCAAGCGTTAGCGAGCGACAGTGTCGATATTTTGGCGTCGGCATATACTTTGCATAATTTCCATATCGATTACCGGCGTCAAGTGTTGGCCGAAATATATCGGGTGTTAAAGCCGGGTGGAAAATTCGTCAACGGTGACCGTTATGCCTTGGATGATATTAGCGCGCATACCCGCAGCATTCAGCAAGAAGTCGGCGGCTATTTTAAGGTGTTGACCGAAATCAACCGATTGGATTTACTCGAGCATTGGATAGTCCATCTGTTTAACGACGAGTCGGAAAATCATGTTATGCGCGAATCCGTCGCGTTGGCGCAGATGGCTGAGGCCGGTTTTCGGGACATCGATTTGCAGCAACGCATGGAGGTCAATGCCTTGGTAACTGCGGTTAAATGATACCTTGCGGTGCTTGCGAATCAGGATTTGCTGAACTATGTGCGGCTTAAACGAGAAAAAACATGGCTGAATCGACTGGTAGTAAAAACAAAAAAACCTTGGATGCGTTCGCCGACGATTTGGATGCCATGCTCAATATTGGCGATCCCTCCGAACAACAGGTTGGCACGATAGACGATGACGAAGCCATTGACCGTTTGCTGGTCGGCGACGAGATATTCGAGCCTGAGGCGCAACAGGAAATTGACGAGTTTGCGGATATCGATGAATTGCTGGGTGCGAATGAGCCTAAGGCAGCATCGAGTTTGGCCGACGATATTGATGAGTTTGGCGACGATTTCAACGCCGACATCGGCATTAATCCCGGACGCGAGCAACAAGTGATCGATGATGAGTTTGCCGATATCGTCGATGCCGAAAATCAGGATGACCCCTTAGAGTTGCGGGTTGATGATGTGTTTGAAGAAGTCGCGGAGTTAGAGCGGGTTGGTCAAATCGACGATTTCGCTGAAGACACCCCGGTCGCCGCAGTGGGTTTGCCGGAAACCGTGGTGGACGAATTGGAGAATATGGCCGAGATAGACGAGTTTTCCGATGACGCTGAGTTGGCTGGCGGCAATGCCGATTTTCTAATCGCGGATTTCGATATTTCGGCTGATGACGAATATGCACCAGCGGCACCGCCTATCGTCGATGATTTCGCCGATTTGGAAGAACCCGATAACAGCGTCCAATCAAGTGCGCCGGAACCGGAGCCAGATTTGGATCAGATATTTGCGGCAGCGGTCAGTGAGCAAGATAGCGAGGAAGAATTAGTCGCCGTTCAGAGTAATGAGCCGGAAATAGCGCCGATTGCCGAAGCGGTCGAGCAAGTTCAAGTCGCCCCGGTGCCGCCGATACAAGTCATCGATCATAGTAGCGAAATTGCCGCTTTGAATCGGAATATCGTCGACCTCAAAAAGCATCAACAGCAGATTCGCCACGACCTGACCGAGGCGGCAGGAAAAAATGAGCTACTCGGTTGTCTGGATAGCCTGGAAAGCGTGCAGACTGAGCAGAAAAAAACCAAGCGCGCCTTGGATGCCTTGGCCGCTAAAAAGCCGGTTGCTGCCTATGTGGCCAATGGCATCGCGGCTGCGGCGCTGCTGATCGGCACCGGATTAGGAATACAAGGCATGATTGCCAAGTCGCAAGTTGGCGAGTTGATCACCATTATCGGGAAATTGCAGGAACAAGTGAATGCCGCGCCTGCCAGCGATGCGGCGGACAAGGAAATGTTGCGCAAACAGTTGGACGAATTGACGGTGAGCAATGGGGTGATGGCCACTCAGATTGCGGAACTAAGTAAGGCGGGGCATGCTGATACTGGTGCTGCAAAAGCGAACGGCGAGCAGGCTAAACTTTCTCCTGAAATCGGCAGCCAGATCATGCAAATCGGCGCTGCCATAGAAACGTTGCAAAACAAGGTGAGCGCCTTGGAAAAAGGTCGAGCGGTAGCTGCCGCCCCGGCCCCTAAGCCAGAGAAGAAAAAGCCGGTACCGGTCGAGGAAAATTGGGCGGTCAATTTAATAGCGTTTAAACAGGATTGGTATGCCAAGAGCAAAGCCCAAGAGTTCGCGGGCAAAGGTGTGCCGGCCAAAGTAATCAAAACCGAATCCAAGGGCGAAAACTGGTATCGTTTGTTTGTGGACGGATTTAAAACCCAGTACGAAGCGGCGGCTTATGCGGCGAAAATCAAGAAAACCCTTAATCTCGATTCGGTCTGGGTTACCCGCAATAAAGAATAGCCATGGATAATCAGAAACTTGTGGTTGCAGTATCGTCCAGGGCCTTATTCAATCTGGATGAATCGCATGCGATTTTCGAAACCCAGGGTAAGGAAGCATTTTGTCGTTACCAGATCGAGCACGAAAACGAAATTTTGCCGCCGGGTTTTGGATTTTCCTTGGTGAAGAAGTTTCTGGATATTAACAAAGCCTTCCCCGGAGCGCCGCTGGTGGAAATTATCCTGCTGTCACAAAATAGCGCGGATACCGGCTTGCGCATCTTTAATTCGATTAATCACTACGAACTGGCGATTAGCCGGGCGGCATTTACCAGTGGCGTGTCACCCTACGAATACATTCCGGCTTTTGGGGCACATCTGTTTTTATCCGCCAACGGTGATGATGTCAGAAAAGCCTTGGCGGCCGGTTATGCCGCAGCGACCATTGTCTCCGGCGCGGTAGCCAATCTGTCGCCGCAGTTGCGGATTGCTTTTGATGGCGATGCGGTGTTATTTTCAGACGAGTCCGAGCGTATTTATCAACAACACGGATTGGCAGCTTTTGCCGCTAACGAGCGCAGTGAAGCGCATAGGCCGCTATCCGACGGACCATTGAAAGAATTTTTAAGCGCCTTACACCGCATTCAGACGCATTTTGACCAAGAGGTGTCGCCGATCCGCACCGCGTTGGTCACTGCTCGCGCCGCGCCCGCTCACGAACGGGTGGTGAGAACCTTGCGGGCCTGGGGGATTAGAATAGACGAAGCCTTGTTTTTAGGCGGCATGCCCAAGGGGGCGTTTTTAAAAGCGTTCGGGGCCGATATTTTCTTCGATGATCAAAAAGGTCATTGCGATTCCGCAGAGTCCCATCAAATCGCTGCCGCCCACGTCCCTCATGGTGTCACAAATCAACACCGACCCTGAAGCGTACTAGCCAGGGTGTGCTTTCTAAGCAGGCTTTCAAATATAGGGTGTTGCCGTACAGGAGACTGATTTTACTGCCTACCGTGTATTTGCTGTTAGCTAACAACACCTCGGGGTGATCGGTTTCCATCCCGATGACTATTGCTTTTTGGCTGCCGCCGGCATTTTCGATGTCGTGGATTGCGACGTTGCCGATAATGGGTTCCAGCAAAATTAGCGTCACATCTTCGTATAGGGTTTGCTGACGAACTATTACCAGTTTGGCGGGTTGTTGCTCCCTGCACAGTAAGCCAATATCGCCGGTTGAACAATTGGGCGCGGGGCTTTCCGCCACCAGGAATTGTTTGCTGACGTTGCGTAACAGACTCAGACTAGTCCCGTGTTCAGGGAAACTGACAATACTGGCATTGAGCGGTTTGTAGAAACTTTTTTCATGTTCCAACGGCACCAGAGACATATCTCGAGCCAGTGACCTACCGCGCGATAATTGCGAGCTAAGGTTCATGATTTTCGATAATTTTTCTTCGCCTTGCAGATGGGCGCTGACCGCAACGAAGCCTTCAAGAAGGTGGGCCGGCATTGGCGGACCGATAGCTACCGACGCGAAAATATTGCTGTATCCGGTTAAGTGCGAGGCCAGTTTGGTTTGCATGTTGGAATTCAGCTCTGTCTCGATTTCGCCGAGTTGCAAGGCATGGCCGAAACTTAAGCAGTTGATGTATACCGAGCCGCGCGGCAATGTGCCGTTAGTGCGCGGTACCGGGCCTGGTTCGCTGCCCAGATTCCAAAAAAAACCGCAATCCGTATTTGGGTTTTTGCTGATCTCCAGGCGATCCTGATGTCGATTGACCAACTGAAATAATTGACTGATTTCAGTTGTTGAGTAGCGGTTGGGTGTGCTGAGTGCAAACAATAGATTGCGTTTGACGACGGCTTCAATGGTGTTTTGTAACTTGAACTCCTGAGGTTTGGGCGAGATCGGCTTTTTTAACAGTTGCAATTCGCCGGCTATTGTGTAAAGCAGGCCACTCTTTTTCCACAAGGTTGTGGACGGCATTTCGTAAAACAGCGCCGTGCTGCGCAGACAATACCCCACGAGTTGCAAGGCATAAAATATCGCTTGTTGGGTCAGCAATGTATCAAGTTGTTTGGTCTCGACAGTACGGCAAAAGGCCAGGCTCAAGTGCCTGAGTAACTGGATGGCTAGTTTCGCGATTTTAAGTGCTTTGCTGTTGGTGGCTATGTCTGTTTCGGAACGCGCCGCGTTGGTTAAACCATTAGATAAATGCAAGGTTAGCGGCGTTAAATTGACGAGTATCGGCAACACGTTTACGGCTGCGGCGCTGCTGCGAGTCAGTTGTTTAAGGACAAGATTCAACTGATTTGCAGCGTTCGCCGCCGGTAGCGCGCTTAATGAATTAATCCATCCGCCGAGGGATTCCGTTGACAGCTCAAAAGGCAGCGATGCGTTATCGGTCATGTACTTGCGAGTTAAGTTGTGTTGAAAACATTACCTCAGTTTAGTTCAGATTGGCGGCTATAGGCAGCTGCCAATTTTACGAAACCCCGGCAGCTGCATAAAATGCCGATTCCATCGAATAAACACAGCAGAGTAATGAAGCGAATATTGAATTTTAAATGGGAACTTGCCGCACCGGTTTTTGGGGCATTGCTCACGATGGCCTTTGCTCCGTACGATTATGCCTACGGCGCAATCGTCGCATTAGTTTTCATTTACTGGGTTTGGCAGCGGCAGGTGCCGAAGAGGGCGGCTCTCAGTGGTTATTTGTTTGGCTTGGGCTTGTTCGGTTCCGGTATTTGGTGGACGTATATCAGTATTCACGATTTTGGCGGCGGCGACCCGTATAGCTCGATAGCGCTGACGGCTTTGCTGGTAGCGGTTTGGGCTTTATTCCCGGCGTTAACCGGTTGGTTTATCGCCAAAACCTCGGTGTGGTCCGGGGCATGGTTACGAATAATAGCCGCCGCTATTGCTTGGGTAGCGGTAGAGTACTTTCGCGGTTACTGGTTGTTGAACGGTTTTCCCTGGCTGCAAATAGCCTACAGCCAACTATCGACACCGTTAGCCGGCTACGCGCCGTTGGCCGGGGTTTATGGGGTCGGTTTTTTATTGACTGTATCGGCTTTTTCAGTCGTGGAGATGCTGCGTGGCAAATTGCCGGCGCTACAGGGCTTGCTCGTTTTAGGCTTAATTTGGGCTGGCGGTGGCTATTTGCAAACCGTGTCATGGACTCAAGCAGCCGGCGCGCCGATCAAGGTAACATTGGTCCAAGGTAATATCGGCCAGGATCAGAAGTGGCAAAAAAATCAGAAACTCAATACGCTCAGGCTTTATCAAGAGCTCACAGAACAGCATTGGGATTCCGATGTGATTATCTGGCCGGAAACCTCGATTCCGGCCTTTCTGTCGCAAGTGAAAGAGTTTTACATTGATCCGCTGCAAACTGCCGCGCAAGCGCATGGGGTTGATTTGGTTGTTGGACTGCCCAGTAGCGGGCAGGGCAAGGATTATTACAACAGCGTCATGACCTTGGGCGAAAAGCAAGCCTTGTATCACAAAAATCATCTACTGCCGTTTGGCGAATATTTACCGCTTCAGCCTTTATCCGGGTGGGTATTGGATAAATTGCAAATTCCGCTCGGCGATTTTGCTGCCGGCGGCGATCGCCAAACCTTATTGTCGGCGGGCGGTCACGCGTTTGTCACCACTATCTGCTATGAAGATGCATTCGGCGAATTGGTTGCCAGGCAGATTGCGGATGCTGCCTACATTGTGAATATGACTAACGATGCCTGGTTCGGCGACTCGTCGCAACCGCATCAACACATGCAAATGGCGCAAATGCGGGCGCTGGAAACCGGCCGCTATCTAGCAAGGGCCACTAACACCGGCGTAACCGGATTTGTCGGTCCGGATGGTGCATTGCGCAAGCAAGCGCCCTTATTCACTACCATCACTTTAACCGACTATATCGTGCCTATGAGCGGTCTAACTCCTTACGTTATTTTGGGTGATAAAGGTTTTTTCTTAATATTGGCGATATTGCTGCTGCTGACGTATGCCTGGAATCGCTGGTTCAGTGCGGGCTTTTTCAAGCAAGGTGCTGAAGCCGTTTAGAATCGCGCCGATTGATTTTGAAAACCCACTGTATGGAATTTTATGGCCTATAAGCAATGTAAATCCGTAGTTCTGATTGGTACGCTGATCTTGGCTTTTGGAACATCTCAGGCAGAACAAGTTTTAGAAACGCCCGCGTTCTGGTTGGAATCAGGGCAAAACAGCATCAAGACTGCTGAGCAGCTTAAAGCCAATAATGCATTAGCCAAAAACGTGATTCTGTTCGTCGGCGACGGCATGGGCATTTCGACTATTACCGCCGCGCGTATTTTGGAAGGGCAACGCAAACCGGGTAATCGTGGCGGCGAGGAGAATTCGCTGAGTTTCGAGACAGCGCCTTATGTGGCGCTGTCGAAAACGTACAGCGCTAATCAGCAAACCCCGGATTCCGCACCAACCATGTCTGCCATGATTACCGGCGTGAAAACCAACGACGGTGAGTTGTCGGTGGGGATACAGGTGGCTCGCCAGGAAAAAAGCGCAGATGTTATCAATACCTACAAGGTGAAAACCTTACTCGAACAAGCCGAGGAAAAAGGCCTCTCGACTGGCGTGGTCTCTACTGCCCGAGTCACTCATGCCACTCCGGCAGCTTGTTACGCTCACACCTCCGAGCGTGATTGGGAGTCCGATGTGCACGTTCCAGCCGGTGCTACAGTTAGCGATATTGCCAAGCAACTGCTGGAGTTCAGTTACGGTAATGGCCTGGAAGTGGCTTTGGGCGGCGGACGCAGCATGTTTTTGCCCAATACGACTCCCGACCCGGAAGAAAGCGATAAATTTGGTAGTCGTAAAGATGGTGTGGATTTGACCCAACGTTGGTTAGCCCAATACCCGAAATCTGCCTACGTTTTTAACAAAGCCGGCTTCGACGCGATAGATCCTAAGCAAACCCAGCATTTACTGGGTTTGTTCGAACGTTCGCACATGGAATATGAGCATGATAGACCGAACGATAAAGGTGGGGAGCCGTCCTTGACCGAGATGACCGAAAAAGCCATAGACATATTGTCGAAAAATAAAAAAGGCTATGTGCTGATGGTGGAAGCCGGCCGCATCGATCATGCTCATCATGCCGGTAATGCCTACAGGGCCTTGACGGAAACAATCGAGCTATCCAATGCGGTGCGCAAGGCGCTGGAAAAAACTAATCCTAAAGATACCTTAATCGTCGTCACCGCCGATCACAGTCATACCTTTACCATTACCGGTTACCCGCAACGCGGTAATCCAATCATGGGCTTGGTAAAACAAACCGGCGAAACCGGTTTTGCCAAAGACAGTAACGGATTGCCTTACGCGACGTTGGGATATGCCAATGGTCCGGGTTATCGAGGTCAAAATGGACGCCCCGATCTAAGCGCTGTCGATACGGCGAATCCCGATTTCCTGCAGGAAGCTATCGTACCGCTAGGCAGTGAAACTCACGGCGCCGAAGATGTGGCGATTTTCGCGTTCGGCCCCAAAGCGCACTTATTTCATGGCGTACAGGAGCAAAGTTATATCTATCAAGTTATGGCGCATGCATTGAATTTTAAGGCGGGGCGGTGAAAGTTGACCAATCGTGAATACAGAATTCCCCACGCAATTTAGGCAAAGAACAATCTCTCAGATAAGGCCTTAAGACCTCTGAGTGCCTCTCGTACTTGTATAAGCGCGCGGGCCACGCTATATCGGCAAATTTGAAAATTCATGGCAAATTAGCGTTTGGCCGAGTTTGCTTGGGCCTTTAATAATGAAATCTTAATTTACACATAATCTAGATTTAAGGAAGTGTGAATAAAGTAGCGACACACGAATCTAGCTTAGACGGTTATAAGGAAAAAATTATGGACAATATAAAAGCGATACCAATAGCCAACAATACTGACGTTACTTATTGTGACCACCCCACTTTGACCATGGAATTCGCCTATGGGTCGCCAACCGGGAATTTTATCTGTATGGAATGTGGGCGACTATTATCCATATCGGCCACCCGGCAGATAGCATCGGTCCCGAATGCTGCGCCAATAAAAACCATGTCACCTTTAAGATTGCCCGTATTTATAGTTTAGGCACGTCCAGTAGAAAACCACGGGCACAAAAAAGCCGGGTATTATTCCCGGCTCTGATTGTCCAATTGATAATTTGGTCGATTTTCGCAAATTAAGTATTCTGGTTAAACTGAATTAAA
>NZ_JANIBL010000051.1 GCF_024505055.1 Methylomonas rosea | reverse complement strand
ACCAGCCATTAACGGCGTAAAAAATTTCTTGGTTCATACCGAACCAATCATACAAAGCATTCATGATTTATTCGCTTAAAAGTTCAATGGCCGGGATCGGCAAATGGTAGACATAAAACTGTTCGTCGCGCGTCCAGCCTGTTGTTCGATAAAGCCCCTGCGCCTCGGTGTTGATTACTGCCGTTGACAAGGTCAGGCGAACAGCGCCCAAGCTGGCCGCATATTCGACTGCCGCAGCTATGAGCAGACCGGCAATGCCTTGCCTACGAAATCCGGCATCGACGAATAGATCGTTGAGAATGAAGGTTCGAGCCAGCGAGACGGACGAAAAGCTGGGGTATAGCTGGACAAAGCCGGTGGTTCTATTGTCCTGCTCGGCCAGGAACAGTAACGATTCGCCGTGTTCGAATCGATCCCGCAAAAACGATTTCGCCGCATTCGGATCGCTGGGTTTACCGTAAAACCGGCGGTAACTGTCGAATAACGGAATGAGTGCTTCCAGGTCGGACAGCGTAGCTTGGCGAACTGCAAATGGCTTCATGACGACTTCTCTCAATGGTCGGACTCAAGGCTTGGCTGCATCGGCGACTAAATTCGCCATGGCCGGCTGGCCGAATTCTCGCAAAGCTTTGATCACGCTATTTTGATTTTCCGGCGGCTGGTTTTGGCTTACTTTCCACTTGCCTTGCAGCCGTGTGACACGCTGATTTCGATACCAATAATCTGTGTGATCAAGCGTTCGGTAAAATCAGCCGGGGCGTCCGATACAGACCAGGGCTCGGGGAAACCAGCTTCGAATGCCTGCGTCATAGCCTCCAATTGCCGGCGAATCCAAATCGGATCGTCTATTACTCGTAACGTGCCGTAAGCATGCACGGCGACGTAATTCCATGTGGGCACCACCTTGCCGGTTTGGGGTTTGGTCGCATACCAGGACGGCGAGATGTAGGCGTTTTCTGCCTGAAACACCGCCAATACTTCGGTTTGCGGGTCGAAGTCCGTCCACAGCGGATTCGAGCGGGCGATATGACCTCGCAAGCTGCCGTAAGGTGAACCGCCCTCCTCTACCCAATGCAACGGAATGTGGTTTGCGTTCAAACCACTGGCGGATGAGGCGACCAATGTCGCTAACGGATAATCGCGTATCAATGTCTGCATGACATCGATGCTGGGTTCTTCGAAATGCTTAGGTATATACATGTGTTCTTGCTGGATACTGGCCGCTTAAGTGTTGCTGGCACTAGACATTGATTTGGTAATTCACGGTCACTTCGTCGCCGTGCATGCCGCGGAATCCCCAATTGCAGGCAGGACTTTCATATATGCAAATTTCGATGTCCTGGTGGGCAATGCCGATCTGTTCGTGAATGCGGTCGAACAGCAAACGGATGAGTTTTTTCTTGGTGGCGGTATCCCGGCCGGTGATCATGCTGATTTCGATAATCGTGTAGGCGTCGGTCCTGCCGCATGGCGCGAACAGGTCGTCTTTTTCCATAGGAAAGAATCGATGCGCTCTCTTATCTTGCGGAAACTGCAGCGCTTCCACCACACACTCATGAATCACATCGGACAATGGCCGTTTGATGGGGTTGAGATGGTCTTTGATGCCGTATATTTTGATTTGTGCCATTTTGATGATCTAACCATTGATATGTTGGACTTTACGATTGCGTTACAAACATCCATCCACTAAAACGAGTTTGCTGGTAGTCGTTTGATGGCGTAATGAAAAAAGCGGTTGCGCTTCGGGGTCTTGAAGAAAGCCGTTAGCTTGTTCTCTTGATGGAAACTCGATGACAACGACCCTTTCAGGCCTCCAATCACCCTCTATAACGGTAGGCTGTTCGCCCCGGACTACGTACCTTCCAGAATGTTTTTCTATGAATGCCGGTATTTTCGAGATGTATTCTCGGAATCGATCAAAATCATGGATCGTTAGGTCCAAAATGAGATAGGCATTCATAGGTTTGCCACCGCGTTTAAAAACGCCGAAACTAAAGGATGCGGCTGTTCCGGCGTGGAGCGGGCTTGCGGCACGAACAGCGTACCGATGAAAAATGGATGACCCGGCCATTCGATCACCCGAATCTCGCCTTCGACATCGGCACCGCTGATTCGCAACGGGCCTTGTTTCAAAATTTCGATAAACTCGGGGTTGATACCGAAATTACAGTAATACTGTTCGGTGGCACTTAAGGCACCGTAGATTTCGGCGGCACGCGAACCGGGTTCAAATGTCAGCGGCAGCGCCCGCCCGGCCAGCGAACAAGTCAACTGCGAGATAAATAAATTCGACGCATAAGGATCGTACTCGGCATGCTGTGCGTCTTTAAACCCCAGTACATTGCGGGCGTATTCCAAAATCATGTGTTGAAAACCGCCGCAGGTACCGAAACACGGGATGCCGTTTTCACGAGCATAGCGAATCGCCGCCAGCGTGTTGTCCAGATTCTTGTACGGACTGCCGGGGGCCACCCAGAGTCCGGCGTAGCGTTCGAACAGCGTTTGGTCGATGTCAGCCGTTGAAACCCAGTCGGCGTTAATATCCAACCCGACAGCTGCCTTGGCATGTTCGATGGCGGCGTTGGTCGCCAGATGAGGCGGAAAACTGGGCGTGAATTCGCCGAGCAAAGCGATGGATTTAATCTTACCGTTCATTCAATAAAAACCTTACAGAAAACACTGGGTTGTTTGGGATGGAGTGCTTTGGTTGCTACTTGGGCTCAATTGGGCGAACCGTAGCGGAATCAGTAAGCCGAGTAACTTCTGAAATCCCTATGCGATAACTGTAGCCATGACGTTCAAAGCCCAGAGACTCGTAAAAAGCATGGGCTCGATCACGTTTGAAATTCGAGGAAAGTACAGCTTTGTAGCAACCTTTCTCGGCGCACAGCTCAAGGGCATATTTCATCATTAATTTACCGATCCCCAGGTTCTGCCATGCGGGGTCGACAGCAACATCCTCAAGAATCGCTGACGGTGTACCCATATGACCCAGGTTATCCATAATTAGCAATGCGAAGGTACCGACAATGCTATCGGCATGGGTGGCGACGTATATTTTGTAATCGGGGTAACTAATCATGCGCGCATAGATTTGCTCGGCCACGTTCAAAGTAAGCACATCACCATCGTCAAACTCGGGTTGCCCGTACAAGCGGAGTACTGCTGGCAAATCGGCTTTGATGATTTCACGGCAAATAATTGTGTCGCCAAACATTGCGTCAGCCGCCTTTTTCTAGGATATGGGTGGCTATGCCATCGATACTGGTCTGATTATTTTTCGTCCAATAGTCCCGTAACCCCTGTTCGCCTTGTTTTTCAGCCCAGTCCGAGAGTAATTCCCGCTCACCGGCATATGAAAAGTACGGAACAGCCATACCGCAAGAGGTTTGCACCAAATCGACATTGACGTCGAAGATCTGCCGGGCACCGGGTAGTGGATTAAACCTGGCAAAAAGATTATCCCATTCCGGGTCGTACTGATGAACAACCTTCGCTGTACCGTAAAGTCGTAGAATTAACGGAGTACCGTCAAAGGCGCAAAATAGGATGGTTATTCGCGGGGCTTGCTGTACGTGCGCAGAGGTTTCGTTACCGCTACCCGTTACGTTTAGCCAAACGACCCGTTTTGGGTCGATAACCCTGAAGGAGTCCATGCCTTTTGGTGAAATATTCACGCGACTGTCGGTGGTAGCCGTCCCGACGAAAAACAGTTTCTGCTCGCTGATAAATTGGATATGTTTGGCGGATAGTTCGTTGAAGCGCTTGCCCATGTCTGTCTCGGTGGTTTGAATGGCTAACGGTTGGATTGGGTCATATTAGCAAATTGCTCAAGCAGTTGCGGCAGCTGCGACATATCATCGAATACAACATGGCCGGCAGTCTGATACGAAGTGGTCACGCCGGTTTGTACATAGTAAAGCGGCGTCATGCCTGCTGCTATGGCAGCCTCAATTCCCACTTCACTATCTTCAATCACCGCGCACCGACTAGGCACAAAGCCCATCGCATGTGCTGCATAGTGGAATAAACCCGGCTCGGGTTTCCATGAACCGATCTCATACGAACTGAATAAATTGTCGCCAAAATAAGCAGCAAGGCCGCTGACTTCCAAAGCCTGACGGATTTTCGGAAGCGGTCCGCTGGAGGCAATACATTTCGGAGAATTTATGGATTCGAGCATTTCCAAAACGCCTGGCATGGGCTTCAAATCACGCGCGAAGAGTTCCGCAACACGCTGGCGATAGCGCTGTTCAAACGAATTAGGCAGATTCAGGCCAAGACGGTTTTCAAGGTCAATCAGAATCGAGCTTAGTTTTTGGCCGCGATAGCGCTCGGTCAAGGTCTGCAGTGAATCGTGCAATTGCGGAAGCAGATCGAGAAAGGCTTGATTGCACAATCCCTCGCTGTCAACCAGCGTGCCGTCCAAGTCGAAGATGACACAAATCGTGTTCATAGTGAGAAGCGGGTTACGCGTCTCAAGCGGACCAAGACCGACGATACGACCGATGTTGGCGGGCTTGGGCGGATTGAAACCGAGGATGTCATAAGCCTCGACGCCATTTTAAAGTACCCCACCCAACGATTCCTTGAGCGGGATATTGGCATTGAGTCTGTACCAATCATTGAACCGCTGGCGATAGGATTCAAACGGCTGATGCAGTGCTATACGCGGATCGTTACTCAGGGCATAGGCCATGCCTTCGATCAGCCACTGCTCACCGGTTAGCAGCACAAGACTGCCGAAACTGTTGGCCTGCCAATGATGAATGAGCTCATGCGCCACGTAGTATTGCTGCCAACCGCGCGGCGCGATGGCGATAGCGAAAAACTGCCCAAGTTGAATCCAGCCTTGTTCGATAGGCCGAAAGCGGACCGGCATTGCTCCGTGCTACAGAAGATGATCTTAGTCTCGCCGATAGCCAAGCCCCATTGGGTTTCAAGATAACTTTTCGAGTCATAGAGTAGCGATTCCGCCGCCGCAAGCTGAGAAAAATCGTCCATGCATAGGTTTTGCTCGTTGCAATTGACTCCGAATGCTTCAGGAATCAACACCCGAACCGGTTTGAAAAATACAAACGCCGAAATCGGCAGCAGCAGGGAAATCACGACAAACCATCCACTGTATTTCATCAATCTTCCTCCATGAAATCTAACGAAAAATACACGATTGCTTAGCTATTTGTCGTTAAATTTTGTCTCATCTTCCGACCACCAACCGGAATAAGACCATTCTGCTGATAAAAACTTAATGTCCGCTCGAATTCCGGCAGCGGCGGCGTGCATAACTCCATGCACGACCAACCGCGCTGTTGCCCATAATGTCTAACCTGCTCAATCAACAGAGCGCCGACACCCGAACAGCGAAACTCAGGAATCACGTAAAACTCTTGAATGACGCCTATTTTACCGCCGGCATATAACGCATAGGTTTCGGCGATGGTCGCAACAGCCACTGGGCGTTTATCCGACCGGCCAATGATGGCGGCGTAGTGGCCTGCGGATAACAATTCTTCACAGCGCTGGACCGTACCTTCCAAATCGATATCAAAATGCTGGGCGTGAGTGCGCTCGCAGATTTCCTGCGTCAGTTGCACGACTAGCGAGCCTATAATTTCTCCGTGGTCTGGCGTGGCTTGTATAAACTCCAATTTCATTCGCGTACTCACGTGCGATAGTTGCTTTAATTCGAGTTCGTTATTTAGGTTTGATGACCAGCATTCGATTACCGCCGCGTTGAAATTCATAATCAACCCTAACGATTTGTACGTCAAATCCTCGGCTGGCAAATTCTTCGTTAACGAGGGAAAGATAAGGCGAAATTGATCCATCAAGCGCAAGCAGCGGAAATATCCGCACCTCCCGAGCTACGCGCAACATTTCCTGTAGTGCCTGAAGATGAAACTCTGCCGACAAGTGTGTGCTATACAAAAACAGAAAATGCGACGACAAGGCAATATCGAATTGTCCGTTTGCAAAAGGCAGTGCTGGTAACTCTCCGGCTATGTATCGGCCTTCTTGCTTGCCCGATTCGAAATCAGCGAGGAAAGAAGTCATAGCCGACATGCGGATTTCTCCGAGCGCCTCTATCGATGGAATGACTTTCCAGATGTAGTCGTTTTGATTGTTACGCATCTGAGCCATGACAGTTTCATAGGTCTCCGCTATACGGCTTTTAATCTGCTCGACATCAAAGATATAGACAGGATCAACAGAAACCACTACACCGCCGCGTTTGGTCAGTTCAGCGTTAAACCCTGCAGGCCCGTCACCACAGCCCAGAATATGTCTGCCAAGATCGGCCTCGGTCAGACCAAACATGTCGACATATTCGGTGTATGAACGTCCCCAAGGTACGACCTTGTCCAGTGTAAAAGCCATCCAATGTTCCCTAAATGTTTCGGGTTTCTAACCCGGTTATTGCGCTTCTGAATGTTTGGCAACAAATCGACCGATGCGGCCAAGATGGGTAAAGCCAAATCCCTCAGAGTACTTGAGTCCATAACCCAGCGCCCGATCAAAGCCAATGTGGGCACACCAGATTAAACCGGCACATAGAAGTGCCGGGGCCGAAACCGTAAAACCGATCACCAGACTGGCAATGGCTCCAAGATATGAGTGCGCAGTATTATAGCTAATGGCGCCAACTTTGGTGCCGGCGAGGTAACCGAGCAAAGAAATATCGGGGACCAGGAAGTAGATTGCGAACGTGCTCCAGTCCAGATCGAATTTTGAGTAGGCGACACAGGCGGCAACCAGCATGCAAAATCCCTCCAGCCGCAATAAAACACGAACGGCCCCCGTTGTTTCACCTAGCATTTTGACTCCAGCAATTCCTGCATAGAAACTGATTGTTTTGGGTTAATTACAACCCGGATTGATGTCTTGCAACAACTGTCAGTATTGACAGGGTATGGTGCGAAACTTGTAATTTCCGGCGCGCAGCTCGCTTATTATCCGGCTATCACTGCAACTGCAGTTTAGGAGTTGCTCTGTATCGACAAGCGCTCTTGGCATTTTGCCTCTCATTCGGCGCCCATAAATGCCAACATAAAATTCATTTGTGCGGCCAACATGGGAACGCCGGTGTGGACGACCTTCCCCTGATCGGACGCTTCCTGGAGTAGCGGCGTCATTTCCGGTGCGATTACGCATTCGGCTACCAAGCCGCAATGCCGTATCAATCCCTTGGCGATCGGTAGCTCATCACTTGGCTTCATGCCGAGAGAAGTACCGTTAATAGCGATGTCGTAGTGCGATGTTGCATGGATTGCTGTTGTGACCTCAACTTGAGGATAAACATCAGTGACTCGCTCCACCAGAGCGCTGGCTCTTTGCGGTGTTCGATTCTGTATGCAGAGCGTAGCGCAGCCGTGCTTTGCAAGGGCAAAAGCAATAGCCGATGCCGCACCTCCGGCCCCAACAAGAAGGACGCTTGCACCTTTCACACTGTATCCGGCGCCGGCTAGTCCGGCAATAAAACCCTCGCCGTCCAGCATGGTGCCGATGAGGCGGCCGTCTCGGTTTCGGCGAACCACATTCACGGCGCCGACCAGGCGTGCCTCTGGGGTAAGTTCATCGATTAAACTGGCGGCAACGATTTTATGAGGCATGGAGACGACTGCGCCCCCGAAGTTTTTCATAGCGCGCAGGCCCGCAATAAATGCGGGAAAGCCTTCGGCCGAGACTTGCATGGGAAGCATTGCAAAGGCCCCCAAGAGTCCCCGTTCATCCAGTAATGTGTTTGCCATGACCGGCGTTCTAGCCTGGCTGACGGGGTCGGCTATTACGCCGAGTATTTTGGTGTTGCCGGTAATGGATGCAAGCATGTTTTTTGGATTCTGCATAAAAGTGAGGCGTTGTCCCTTTGAATGTCATGTTGCACGATAGTGATATACCCCATATTCCCAATAGCGGCCGCCCGGCTTTGAGGGACCAACCCAGTTTCTGGCTAACAACTCCTGGGCTATGAAGTAATTAACGAAACCATGACCCACCAGCAAGACATTTTTATGCTCATGCGCCACGTCTATTAATGTCGACGCCGCAACTTGCGCCCTCTTTTTTGCCATTAACAACGACTCACCGTTTCGCGAGAAACCAACGGCAGACAGACATCGCAGTAGCACACCCCAGGCACCAACCGACATCGTCAACGAACCCTTTTTGAAATGAGGAATAGCAATTTCCCGAAACATGGGATCGCTCAGCAAAATATCGCCAAATCCCAGTGCCTTGGCCGATTCCAAAGAACGGATAAAATCACTACAAACGGCAACATGGCATGCCGATGCAAGCTGCTTTGCGTTTTCCGGCGGTTCGTCTTCTATACCGGATAAATCATAACGGCTGATAATCTCGCCAACGTCCCGCGCTTTGGCTTTACCTTTTAATTCGAACGTCGGTTTACCGTGCCTGATTAATGTAATTTCCATCATTTAACTTGCAATATAACCTGGAACTAAGGCGCTGGCGTTATATTTGAGCGTCATGTTAAACCTCTACGCGATCACTCAGTGTGGCTGGATGGGAGATCACCAGAAACTGGACGTCAGCACTCGATTCATTCCTGAATTGGTGTGGCGTACCGGGAGCCACCTCAATGCCTTGCCCTTCGGTTAGCTGGATGCGTTTGCCGTTAATTTCCATGATGGCATCCCCTCGCAAAATGTAGAAAAACTGGCGAGCGCTTTCATGATAGTGACGTACTTCGCATGCGCCCGGCGGCACGCGTTCGGAGATAACCGACATGTCGGCTCGTTTTACGAGATGCCAACCGTCGCAGGCATCGCCCCAATGGTAGTGTTCGGCGGATGAACGGTCGATTGTTTGCATAATGGCCTAAGGTAAATTGGGGGTATCGCGGACAATAAACCACTCGACTACTGCCGATAGGACTACAACGCCGGCTCCATCGACAACCTCTACCGGAATAGGCGCCGATACCCGCCCGCGAGACGCGAACTCGGTCGACCAGCGGACAAGTTCGTCAGAGGCTACTTCGCATCGGGCGGATACCTGACCAGACGCTGGTTTACGAAACTTGGCTTCGAGCTTTCTCACGACCGGAACCACTCCGGTTTCGTTAGCAAAGTGTTGCGAAAGGAATGTACCGGAACCCGCCTCGGCCACTGCCAATAAAGCACTGCCATGGACGGTGCCAAGATGATTGGTGTATTGCAGTTTATCGGGCAAGCAAACTAAAAAGCCGCTATCCGGATTGGCGAGCTCAAGTCCGATAAGCCGATTGAAGGGTAATTGCGAGACGTCTATGGTTGATTCTCTCCGATCGATGTTCAAATTAAGTGGGCTGCCAATGTTGGCAAGCGCTGTTAAAGTACAATGCTAGATAAAGCGGCTGCGTACAAAAACAGGTTTTGGCCTCAAAATTCAGCATGTCATGAGTCGCTGTGTACCAGTAACTTGATTTTCGTACCTATTTCAATGGGATCCGCATCTGGTTCTATGCACACCGATAGATGACCTGAGCTGATAGGGCATACAAACTGGAAAAAGTTTCCATAGCGCACAAGCAGGTATTCCAAACCGCCGCAGTCGATGTTGCCTCGTTGCGAGGCCAATTTAAGCAAAGTTGGATTGACCAACAGCTCTTCATATCTATCGCTCTCCGAACTGCTGGCGTCCAACATATTCGATTTTGCTTTCGACTCTAGCTGACCATCCCGATAGATAGCGACGTAGCGAATGCTCTCTGACAGCTTAAATATGTTTTCAATCATTATTTCTCAACAAAGGACGAATATCGTTTTTAGGTGCCGACAGTTTGCATGATAGTGGTGTACTTCGCATGTCTAACACATGTTTGGGGAAATACCAGTTCATAGCCACGGTTGCTGTAGAGCATGGTCTAGGTCTGCAGTCGCCAATTGCATCGGTACAAACGCCACGCCATTTGCTTCGATGCCAGGCCCTTGCGGCTGAAAACCTAGCCGCTCATAAAACGGCACGGCGGGCAGCGAGGAATTGACTGTGAAGGTTTCCGACGGGCTAGCGGCCAGCGATAATTCGATAGCTCGCAACACCAATGCAGTGCCAATACCTTGGTATTGGAACGCAGGCGCTACAAACAGATGAAAAACATGCCTCGCGTCGCGGACGGCAACGACGCCGGCCAGAGTGTCGCCATATAAACCCAATAGATAAAGGAAATTATTGTGGGTGATATAACTGCCAATAGCTTGAGCGGAAATGCTTGAAAAAAATAACTCGGCACCGTCGCCAGTTGGGAAAATCGTACAACAATTAGCAACGCTGCCAATCAGTTGGCTGATGCGTTCTGCATCGCTAGCCTCGGCGGCACGGATAATCAGCGGCAAGTTCATCAGTGTACGGTCATTGATCGCTAACGGCAATGTCCGGCAAGTTCTGATAAACCTGCTCGACGGTTTGGTTCTCGGTTAAGGCTCTGATAACAGCCGGCAAGGGTTCCGCCCGGATGCCGGGTAAATCTTGCTCTAAAGGATTCGTAATCGGAAACGCCAATCTTTCCAGCGGCGGGCAAAAGTCCGCATTCACCCCGGGCTTATTGCCGCGTGCATCGATGCGGTACCAGCCGTATTGTTGCAGGTAAACCGCATTCAAACCGTGCAGGCAATGAGGAGGCTGGTCGCCGTCTATCGTCAACCGCTGGTAACACAGCCCGGCCGGAATGCCGTTGGCGCGCAATAGCGCCGCCAGCAAATGGCTTTTGGCGTAACAGTAGCCGGTGCCGTGGATTAACACCTCGGAAGCTGTGCAAGTGACTGGGTTCATCCGGTAATCCCAACTATGCTTGATTTCGTCGCGGACGAATTCGAAACAGCGTTTGGCAATTTCTTCCTCATCGGCGCAACCGACAGCTAACTTTGCGGCTTGCGCGACAATCGCCGGGTGTTGAGTATCTATATAAAGGCTGCTGTCGAGGTATGGTTTCATCGCCGGCGATTGATTCACCGCACATTCGATTTGTGTCAACACACCGCCCAGCAATGAAACCAATTCCGGCGCAGCCAGCAGTTCTGCTTCGCTGATATTAGCGCTTGGCAAAGGTAAGGCGATGGATGCCGCTTCGATAAGCTTGGCCGACATGGTGATCAAGGTTTCCCGGAGTGCGGCATCGGCGTGATGGGCGCGAGGCGTGGCGTTCAATACCGCCACCGGTTTATTCACAAAACCCTCGAATGCTACCAGCCAATCCAATGCATTTTTAATGGTACCGGTAACGCCGTGTGCATATTCCGGGCTGGCGATCAGCAAGGCATCCGCCGAGGCGACTTCGTCGCGTAATAGCTGTGCGACGGGCGGAGGCGCGCTTTCCAAATCCGGATTGTATAAGGGCAAATCGCCAAGCGTGGTAAACAGACGGACTTCGATCGAGGCCGGCGCTAATTCTCTTACGACCCGCAGCACGGCGGAATTGATGGACGCTGCCCGCAAGCTGCCGGATAAAGCCAGTATTTTCATTGCAACGCTACGGGTTGAATGTCAGGGAAAAGTGGTGACTGCTCAATTGAAAACCCTTGTTAAGATACAATCGATGCGCATGATGGCGCGGATAACCGGAATCCAGAGTACGCCACGGCAACCGTGCACTTGCGCATGCGCAATCAGCCAATCGAGCAAGGCACCGGCAAAACCTTGCGAAGTCTCGCCGCTTAACGTGACCAAATCGTCGACATACAGTATCTTGCCCCAGGCCAAAAACTCGGCGAAACGGAAACCCGCCACGCTTTTAATGGCGCCTTGTTGTCTAACAGCCAGAATTTGGTAGGACTGAACTTGCTGGCGGCGAACCTGGGGCAGAAACTGCTCCTGCTTGAGATGCGGACGCAACTCGCTGAACACCGGGAAACAGGCTTGAATGTCGGCATCGGTATCGGCAATGAAAATATCGAAAGTCATGGTTACGGTTTAAAAATCAAAGGGCTGGCTGTCGGCATAAACCAACTTTGTTGGATTAAACGCTATTTGCAATCGCCTAACAACTGTTAATATTGACAGCTCGTATCGTCATTTTGCATTGCCGAAATCTATTCCGCACATTGTGTTTCGGCGCATTCACCCTTTCGAACAGTTTTAACGACAGTAAATCGATGAAAGCCTGGCAAGAAACTCAACTTCAAGCACTGCAGACTTGCGATAGCGAACATCAGATTTTTCAAACTATTGTTTCAATGGGAGCGGAATTGGGTTTTGATTACTGCACCTACGGACTTAGGTTGGCGCTACCGCTGAGCAATCCGAAGATCGTGAAAAAGAGTAATTATCCTACGGCTTGGCAAGCGCAATATCAGACAAGAAACTATTGTGCGATCGATCCTACCGTTAAACATGCCCTACGCTCGTCCTTGCCTATCCTGTGGACGGACGGTTTGTTCGCCTCAACTGCGGACTTTTGGGAGGAAGCGCGTTCGTTCGGGTTACGTTATGGTTGGGCGCAATCCATGCGGGATTCCCCCGGCGCAACCGGCATGCTCACTTTAGCGCGCTCCGATGAGACACTTAGCGAAACAGAGCTTGCGGCCAAGGCTTTCAAAATGGCGTGGTTGGCCCAAAATGCGCATATTGCCTTGTCGCGCAGATTGTTACCCAAATTATTGCCGGAAGCGGATACGAAATTATCGAACCGCGAGATTGCGGTATTACGCTGGACCGCCGATGGCAAGACTTCCGGCGAAATCGCCAGCATCATGAAAATCACCGAGCGTACCGTCAATTTTCATATCAGCAATGCCGCAACGAAATTAAATGCAGCCAACAAAACCTCGGCAGCCGTCAAAGCGGCGATGCTCGGTTTTTTATAAAAACCACGCTGTTGAATCTGATTACCGAATCCTTGTGATCATTGCGGAAACGAACTTCGGATCTGTAAAGCGTCTTTCAGCGATCGGGAACCCCTGATCTAATAGACGGCGCGGTCCAGCTGGAAAATGACACTGATTTTCGCAAGCAATACAGGAGCACTGGATTAATTTCTAACGGTCATCAATCCGCCCGAATTCCATACACGCTTAGCCAATTCCAACCACCGTCACAAAGCGAAACCAAAGAGTACCTAGAATGATGCAACTTGACGCCCAAGTCGCGAAGCGATACGGCACCCAGTTTAAAGCCATATAAATAAATGCATGGGCATACCTGAGTACAACAAAAGCCCAGGCAAGGGCGATTTGAACGTTGTCAGCTTCTTTCACTACCAACATCAATAGACAAATCACATAAAAAAGCGGTGGTACCTGCATCAGATTATTGAAAGTTCGAGCCGGACGTTCTAATCGATCATCAGCCGGGATATCCGACTTGTAATCCGCGAAATACCCGATCGATGCATGTCCTCGAATAACGGCAACATTGCGTGCGACGACCATAATCAGCCATACCAAAGCCGTCAGCGTAAAGAGCGCAGCCATGGGAGAAACAAGCAACTCCGGTCGCACAGAGTGATGTTCACCGACTAATAGCCAGAATAACCAAGCTACGACCGAGCCGACAATGATGCAAGGAGCTGTGTAAATCCGCAGCAACGAGATATTGGTGGCAGTAGAATTCATTGGCGACATATACGATTTCCTTATGAACGTGGTTTGCGGAATAAGCCCCGGTTGATATACTTGCAATATGCAACCAATTATCCCATTTCAATTGCAAAATGCAAGTAAATAAACCAGATGCCCGAATCGAAGCCCAAAAATAGATGCCCAATCGATTATGCCCTTGAAGTGTTCGGAGACCGATGGACGCTGATCGTACTCCGCGATCTGATGCTAAGTGGCAAACGGCACTACCGAGAGCTGATGACGTCGAAAGAAGGCATCGCAACTAACATTCTGGCTTCGCGATTGAAGAAAATGGAAGCGGACGGACTCGTTATCCGCAAACATAAGCCCGAAGACAAACGCCAAGTGTTTTATGAACTAACGGACAAAGCACTTGATCTGGTCCCTGTGCTACTCGAAATTAGCCGCTGGAGCGTGATTTACGACAAACATACGGCAGCACCACCCGAACTCATGCGCCGCTATCAAGAAGAGCCGCAGCAGCTAATAGCAGATTTGCAGGAAGCGGCACGGGTCCGGCAAACCTGATCGTGTTTGCAACAAAAACGAAAATTTGGATGTGGCTTTCTACTCCTTTTGCCAGATCAAAATTTTGTAGGGCATTTTTACAACGCCCATCGCTCGGAAATTTTGGACTGATCGCAGATACCAGTCATCAACAAGACCGGCAACAGCCGGAACAGCTTGTTAATTCGTCTTTTGCATTCAGCGCCGAGACTCAAGTGGGTTCACTTGTGTCGAGGTGCATTATTTGCTCACGCCTCGCGCCGCTGCCGGCTTGACCCGCGAACCGTGCGCGCTGTTCATAAAGATGATCGAGCCGATGATAATCGCCGACGCACTCAGGATGCGCGGCGTCAGCGGTTCTTGCGCGAACCAGTTACCTAAAAACACCGCCACCAGCGGATTAACATAGGCATAGGTCGCAACCAGCGAAATCGGCGCATTCTGCAGCAACCAAGCATAAGATGCGAAACCGATCATCGAGCCAAACACGATCAGATACACCAAGGCCAGCCATGAGTCGGCCGATGCCTGGGCAAGGCTGAAGACACTCCATTTTTCGCTGAGGACGCTGACAACCAACAACGCAAATCCCCCGGCCAGCATTTCCGCGCCGGTTGTCATAAGCGCCGTCTTCGGCAAATCCGCGGTCTTGCTATAGATAGAACCAACGGCCCAAAGCAAACTGGCGAGCAATAGCGCCGCCACACCGGACATGTTTAAGGGCATACCGTCCGAAAACACCGACGGACCGACCAGCAGGTAAATTCCGATAAAACCGATGACCAAGCCGATCAATACGCGTAGCGCCGGTCTGACGCCGTTAGGTCTGAGTGCGTCGGCAATTACCAGAAACATAGGCACGGCACCGATGATCAGCGCGGCGACGCCGGACGGGACGGTTTGTTCGGCCCAACAGACCAAACCGTTGCCACCGAGCAATAACAAAGTGCCGACAATGGCGGCTGAACGCCACTGCCGCAAGGTTGGTGCGGCATCACCGGCCAGACGCCGCCAAGCCAGCAAAATGACGCCGGACACCACAAAACGCAATCCGGCCGAGAAAAATGGCGGCAGCGTCTCGACCACAAAACGGATCATCAAATAAGTCGATCCCCACACCAGATAAACGGCCAACAACGCCGCCCAAATCTTCGCATTCATTCTTCGAACGCCTGACTAATTTCAGTTTCTACTTGCGCCTCTGCCAGCCAAGGACGTAAGGGCCAGGGCGAATAATTTTTGTTGCCGATGATTAAGGTTAGCGCCAAGTGACATCCTAATAGGTGGAAAATTGTTTAAAAGTTATCGAAGCTTTGCTACAAAATGGATTGCGGACCACCGCACTTTTCAGCGAAACCACGCGTAAGGCCGCAATGACGTCGCGCGTTCACCAGATCAAATCGGCAAACAATAGACGCTTAATTTGGATACTCAAATCTCAGATTCTTGCGGTTAAATTAGATAACCACGACTATCCGATTAAAAACAGCAACCCCAGCGCGACGGCTAGAGTTGCTGAATAGTGTCAAGCGATAGCTGTCAAACGTTCCGATACCAAAGATAACGCCGGCGATTCGCGTGTCAAACGGTAGGCAATCACATCAGCGACGGTCAATACCGGCATATGATGGCAACGGCCAAATTCGACGATTTCCGCCAGGCGCGCCATCGAGCCGTCGGGGTTGGTCAGTTCGCACAACACACCGTAAGGCTTAAGCCCAGCCAACCGCATTAAATCCACCGTCACTTCGGTGTGACCAGCACGCTCCAATACGCCGCCCGGACGGGCCTTTAACGGAAATACATGGCCGGGCCGGCGTAAATCCTCCGCTTTGGCATCGGCCGCAATCGCCGCGTGCACAGTCCGTACCCGGTCGGCCGCTGAGACCCCAGTGGTGACACCGTGTGCCGCTTCGATTGAGACTGTAAAAGCCGTACTGTAGCGGCTGGAATTGTGCTCCGCCATCATCGGTAAACCTAAAGATTGGGTTTTTTCTTCCGGCAAGCAAAGGCAAACGATGCCGCTGCAATGTCGGATCAGCATGGCCATTTGCGGCACACTGAGGGTTTCGGCGGCAAATATGAGGTCGCCCTCGTTCTCGCGCGCCTCGTCATCGGTGACTAACACCCCCTGCCCTTGGCGCAAAGCGGCTAACGCGCATTCCACGCGTTCGTTCGCATCGCCGAAGGGGGCAATAAAGTCTGATTCATGGTAAAACTCCTAATAAGTTATGGAAGTACCAGAATCAGGGCTGAAAGATACTATTTACGAGCAGAAACAAGCCTTCCAGGCACGATAAAACGTGCGGAATACTTGGCGCTGTTCTCTTTCATCCGGACTATGACCGTCGGCTCTGGCGTCTCACCAGATCTGCTGACCCTCATTCTCAACAACAGAGATTGCGGCGCTCGCGGGCTCCCCGAGTCAAACCCGAGATACCGCCGGTGGGGAATTCCGCCCCGCCCTGAGCACAAGCGCGGCCATTTAATGAAAAACAGGTCTGAGCGTCAAGTTAAATTGCCATTGACGGATTGACTTGCTAACCGGAACGAAGGTTTGTAAGCCGCCATGCATTTCGAACGTTCCCGCGTCCCTTTACGCAATACGAGTTTCTGCTTATGTGCTACTTCTCTTTGCCGCAACAGGCTTTGCAAGACTTAAAGCTGCAACCTCGCCAATCGGTGCAGGCCTATCGTAGCCGGCGCGCCGAAGGTTTTGCGGAATTCGTGGCTGAAATGCGCGGAGTCGGTAAAGCCGGAGGCGTGTGCCGCCGTGGTAAAGTTTTGGCCGCGTATTATTTTACGAATCGCCTGCCGCATCCGGTTCCAGGCGCGATAACGTCGGAACGGCACGCCGATTTGTTCAGTAAACAAGTGCTGAAAACGCGACGGCGACAAACCGACTTGCATGGCCCAGGTCACCACCGGTGTCAGGTCGTCGGCGTGTTCGGATAAATAATCAACGACACGCGTCAGGCGCGGATCGATGACGGCGGAGTGGGCGCGCCGCTTGGCGTATCCTAATAAATCCAGCAGCGGTTCCGTCGTCCAGTCCGGCTTGTAGCGGTCTTCGTACAAGTCGCGCATTAAACGAATTTCGCCGCCGTTGCCGACCAAGGCGCCGTCGAGCGCCCGGCTATTGTTGATCAGCGGCTTGAATGCATCGGCGCCGGCGACGGTAGGCTCGATATACAGTACGGTAATCGGCTCGCCGCCGACATCCAGTTCATGCAACACTCCGGCCGGAATAACGGCAGTGCGGCACCACAGCCAATCGCCGCCGTGGAGACGCAAGCGAAACTTGCCGTAGAGGCTAGCCAGAAATACCGGCGCGCCGTGCTGGTGGCTGGCGTTGTAATACAAAGGACCGGTGAAATACGTACGGCCGTCGCGAATATCCCATAGTGCGTCGAACGGGTTATCGCCGAGTGCAGCACGTTTGTACAAGCGCGGTGTTTCCTTCATTGTTTACACTCCTGGTCGCTGCCAGCCACAAAATTTAGGCGAAGTCTAATCCAAAGCCGGTAGCCCAAACAATCTTCGCTCCGCCTGCCCTTATCCCTTAACAATTCGACGAGGAAAACCATGACCGCACAAAACCCTGTCTCCATCGCCAATCTGATTTTGCTAAGCTTTGGCGGACTATGTCTGCTTACAGCATTGGCCATCGCCTGGGTGCTGGGCGTCACCCTGTTTTTCCCGGACGGTGCGTTGGCCGGCCAATTGGTGGAACGCGACGACGTCATCCGCGCCCATGTCGATTATCTGATGATGGCGCAGTTTCTGTTGATCTTTTTCCTGGGCTTCCGCCAATATGCCATCGATCCTCCGTATTGGTTGATCGCGGCCTGTTGCTTTGGCGCATTTTTCAATCCGCTGGCGTTTTTGCTAAGAGGCCTGACTCCCAAGGCAGCTGCAACAATCCCTGTCGAACCGCATTTCCCGCTACAGGCAGCACTGAGCTTTTCGTTGACCACGATCAGTTTTCTCGGTGCTATCGTGCTGATAGCGCGGGCGGCGTGGATGGCACATTTGGCGAGGAATTGAAACGCCGCTATCAACAGCCGAACCAAGCTGGCATACAAATGGCGGGATTCGCCGCGGCGAATCTACTCGCGCGGATTTTATTGATCGGCAGCTTTAGGAAGCCGGTGTTGTATTTCTAAAAAATCGAGCACTGCTAGTTTATCCTTTGATCGGCAATATGACCTCTGTTAACATCCCATCATGATTAACGTGTTCCCAACCCTGCTGGCTATTATTACCACCATTTCCCCAATGGTGGGTTAGCACGTTTACTTTCTACTGCAACCCGCCCTGAGGCGGGTTTTTTATTGCCTGTCTCTTGGGAACTTACCCTACCAAGGAGATCGATATGGCATACCATCCGCTCAAACAAATGATCGAAGCTGCTGACAAAGCAATCACTGAAGAGGACTTCGATTCATTGATGGCTTTCTACGCAGACGATGCAACGCTTGTCATCAAGCCAGGCTTGATTGCAACAGGCAAGGAACAAATCCATAAGGCGTTCCTCGCAATTGCCGAATATTTCAATCATAGCCTTGTGGTCAAACAAGGCGCAATGCATGTCATTCAGGGCGGGAATACGGCTCTAGTGATTATGGAAACCGTTCTGGAAACGACCGATAACACCGGTGTGACGAGTTGCATCTCACGACGCGCCACCTATGTATTCCGGGAGGACCCTGCCGGCAAGTGGCTTTGTGTTATTGATAATTCGTATGGCACTGACTTACTGGGAGCCATGTAAAATGTCAAAATTACTGCCGACACTGCATTTGCTCTGCGGAAAAATTGCCTCTGGCAAATCGACATTAGCAAAGGAACTGGCCAAGACTCCGGACACGGTGATCCTCAGCGAGGACACTTGGCTTGCACATCTTTATCCAGACGACATCAAGACTGTGACGGACTATGTTCGGTGTGCTTCGAATTTACGTGGCGCGATCGGGCCACACGTGACCGATTTACTTCGTATAGGTGTGTCCGTGGTATTAGATTTTCCAGCCAACACCGTCGCAAACCGAAAATGGATGAGGTCTCTTATCGACAGAGCCGAATCAAAGCATGTGTTGCATTTTCTTGATGTATCGGACGACAAATGCTTGACACGTTTACGTGCGAGAAACGCGTCTGGCGCTCACGCTTTTGTAGTGGCTGATACCGAATTTGACCTAATCACGAGTTACTTCGTAGCCCCTCAGCAGGAAGAGGGTTTCAACATTATTCGATATTAGGTGTTCTGAATCAGTCTAAATGACGTATCACTGCTGTGTCCGTTTTGCTTTTGCGTTTTTTACGTTGGGCCCGCCGCGCGGCATCGTATGAGCGCCGCGCCCATACAGAAGCCTGCTCGCGGTCTTCCATAAACTCGGCCGGTGCTTGGTAATACGACATTTTCGCCATCTTGCCTTCCCGCTGATAGGCGAATGGCGCAAGCCCCTGTTCCTCGAAAAACTTGGCATTTTCAGCATCCGCCTTGAGATAAAGGGTCTCGTCGGCCACCAGGGCAAACATCAAGCCATCGTGGTAGACACCATAGCCGCCGAACATCTTGCGGATCTGAATGGCGCCGAACAGTTCGAACACTTCCGGCAGATAGGCTATAAACTCGCTCAACGGAAGACCTCTTGATCGATGGTTGCAAGATTGGCAACACTCATAAATTCCATTTTGACTGGCGGCCGCCGGAAATGGCAAAGCTTAGGCATTGATAAAACGTTCAAGCGAGTGAAAGTGTTGAAGAATGCCAAATGCTTGGGAGACCTAAAGGTTTTGCTCATTTCTTCCGCAATAAATACCCGGAATAGGCCACAAAATCTTGGCCATCGATGGTCTCCAGACGCACGGTTTCCTGCATGCCTCGTCCCAGTCCAAGAATGACGGCTGCATTTTCCGATACCGGTGCAATGGGAAAAGTCAGATTATTCATGTCGAATGTGGGAATGGAATACTCCAGCATCAAAAAACCGTCCCGCTCGCGTAGCGCGCAGTTTTCAGGAACCATCGCCTCGCCTTCGGCAAGATTCACAATCTCGTATTCGCCCAGACGACTGCGCATGGAGTCAGGAATCGCTACAGGTTGGATTTTCTCGCCCAACACGAAGGTTTGCCCATGCCAATTGGCCAGCGCCAGATCATGGCCGTCGACATGGCGCACCGATACGCCGACTTCGGCCAGTTGCTCAGGTTGTAGCGGAATCAAACCCAGAAACTTGTAGCGAATACCAAATTGGCCGTCGCCCCTGCCGACCAAATCCAGGCTGCTGCCGTTCAGTTCGGTGGCTAGGGTATCGCCATCCGCGGTTAATTTAATGTAGCCCAGCGCGGTTGCATATTGCCCGGCTGCCAGTTGCTGTTGTTGCGGGGTTAAGCCGCGGGTTTCCATTTCAGGTGTTTCGGCATCGTCCGACAGCGGCTGGCCGGTTTTTATCGCAATCGCCAGTTTTAGCGCCTTATCGGTGACTTTGTCGATCAAGTTGCCGGTGGGCGGGGAGTTAGCCAGCACGACCACGCCCAGCTTGTGTTCCGGCGCCACCGTCAGCAGGCTACGGTGAAAAAGTGTGGCGCCGCCGTGTGCGGCCACTTCGCCGATACCGGGCTTGCTGGTCAAGAACCAACCCAAACCGGTTTTGGTGCCTACATCCAGCGCCACGTCCTGGTTTTGCTGGCGTAGCATTTCATGCAGGGTTTCCGGCTCCAATATGGGCCGGCCATTGGCTTTTCCGTCCGCCAAGACCATAGCGATAAAACGGCTCAAATCCAAGACATTCGCGTTCAAGCCCCCGGCCGGCATATCGCGCAGTGCCACTTCCGTCTTTTCCTGATCATTCTTATAGGCTTTCGAAGCCAGTTTTCCCTCGATGCCGAGCGAAAATGCCGCATTCGTCATACCGAGCGGTTTTAACAGCTGCCGGTCGGCATAACTGCTGAAATCCTGGCCGGTAAGCCGTTCCAGCATCGTCCCTAATAAGGTAATGCCCAGATTCGAATAGGCCCAGATGCGATTGGGCGGATAGGCGACGTATTCGTCTTTCAGGGGGTAGACCAGTTGACTGAACGGCGCTGGATTCTTAGTCCACATGCCATTGCCCCTATCGCCCGGCAAGCCGGAATGATGCGTCATGATATTGCGCGGTGTAATCGGCCCGGCATCCGGAAAGCGGCTTTTGATCGCAAAATTTGGCAGATAGGTTTGCAAAGGCCGATCAATATCCAGCTTGCCTTGCTCAGCCAGTTGCATGACCAGCGTATCGGTGAAAAGCTTGGAGATGGAGCCGGTTCGATAAACCGTTTCCGGTGTCGCGGCAATCTGCCTGACTTGATCGGCATAGCCGAAACCTTGCGACCAGACGATCTGCTGATCATCCACCACTGCGATGCTCAAGCCTTCCACGTCCTGTTCGGACATTTCCTGTTCGATCAGCCAGGTCAGATGAGCCTTGAGATAACTATAATCGCCGTGTTGTACAGTATCCGGCTTTAGCGGCGGCGAACCCGCGCAACCGCTTAGCAAAAGCAATATCGCGCTTAAATATGTCAAATAGGTTTTCATCTGATCCTTGAAGGGGGTAATCATCGAGTTGTTGGCCGGCAAGATTTCAAGCCCCTGTGGATGGGGCCTTGAGGTTTTTACCAGCGCTGTTTTTGGTAGCTGGATGGTATTAGGCGAGCCAATTGTAGTCAAACGTTTTAACAGTGCGGCCCTAGGTCTACACGAAGGCTGACTCTGCTAGTAATGAGTTCGGAACGATCATGCCCCTACCCCGACCGGAAACGCGGTCTTATCCACCACCCGCCGCAATACGAAGCTGGTATGCACCCCGCTGACACCCGCAATGCCGGTGATGCGTTTCAACAGCAATTCCTGATAGGCGTCCAAGTCCTTGACCATAACTTTGAGCTGATAATCGGCGGTCTGGCCGGTGATCAACAGGCATTCCATGACTTCCGGAATGCCGGCAATCGCCGCTTCGAAGGTGCTGAAACGTTCCGGCGTGTGTTGGTCCATCGAAATGTGGATCAAGGCCATCAGCGTCAGACCCAAGGCTTTGGCATCCAGCAGCGCCCGGTAGCCGACGATCAGGCCGCCCTCCTCCAACGCTCGCACCCGCCGCAGGCAAGGCGACGGCGACAAACCGATACGGTCGGCCAGTTCCTGATTGCTGATGCGGCCGTCGGCTTGCAGGATGTTCAAGATTTGAATGTCGTATCGATCCAGTTCCATAAAATATCCTCTATTGTCATAGCAAAACAACTTACCAGCGTATTTATATAAATATTGGCAATATTCTATCAAGGTTTGGCATTTTAAATGGCATAAACGCAATCGCCTAGCGGACGGTTTGGCTTATCTTATCGACACCCCATTTACCGAGAGCACCGAGCCATGTTGACCGACCCTTCCCGCAAATACCGTCCATTCCCACCGGTGAAACTTGCCGACCGCCAATGGCCCAACCGCACGATTAGCCAAGCGCCGATCTGGATGAGCACCGATTTGCGCGACGGCAACCAGGCTTTGTTCGAACCGATGAACGCCGAACGCAAATTGCGCCTGTTCCGCACCTTATGCGCCATCGGTTTCAAGGAAATCGAAGTAGCGTTTCCGTCGGCCTCGCAAACCGAATTCGATTTCGTGCGCCGCTTGATAGACGAGGCGTTGATACCCGACGACGTTACCATCGAAGTGCTCAGCCACGCCCGCGAACCGCTGTTGCGACGCACTGTAGAAGCCTTGCACGGCGCACGTTCGGCCATCGTCCATATCGTCAACGCGACCTCCCAACCGTTTCGCGAACTGGTGTTGGGCATGAGCCGTGCCGGGGTATTGGCGATGGCCGTCGATGCGGTGCGGCTGGTCAAACAATTGACCGCCGACCAGCCGCAAACCCAATGGCGCTTGCAATACAGCCTGGAAACCTTCACCGCCACCGAGCCGGATTTTGCCGTGGAGGTGTGCGATGCGGTCAGCGCCGCCTGGGGAGCGACGCCGGATAATAAGATCATCTTGAATTTGCCGTCGTCGGTGGAAACGGCGACGCCGAACGTCTACGCCGACCAGATCGAATGGATGCATCGCCATATCGCCCGCCGCGACAGCGTCATTCTCAGTGTACATCCGCACAACGACCGCGGCACGGCGGTAGCCGCCGCCGAACTGGCGTTGATGGCCGGCGCCGAGCGCGTCGAGGGTTGCTTGTTCGGCAACGGCGAACGTACCAGTAACGTGGATTTAGTGACCCTGGCGTTGAATCTTTATACCCAAGGCATCGCTCCGGGCTTGGATTTTTCCTACATCAATGCCGTAGTGCGCGATTTCGAGGCTTGCACCGGCCTGAGCGTGCCGCCGCGCCAACCCTATGCCGGCGAGTTGGTGTTCACCGCGTTTTCCGGATCGCACCAAGACGCCATCAAGAAAGGCTTTGCCGCACGGCAGCCTGATAGCGTCTGGAATGTGCCCTATCTGCCGTTCGATCCGGCCGATGTCGGGCGCGGATACGACGCGGTGATCCGCATCAACAGCCAGTCGGGCAAGGGCGGCATCGCCCACTTACTGGAAAGTCATTATGGTGTGGTACTGCCGCGCCGTTTGCAAATCGAGTTTTCGCAAGTCGTCCAACTGCATACCGACCGCCACGGAGGCGAAATCGGCGCGGAACAGTTATGGCGATTATTCGCACAGACGTATCTCGATGTGGCTAAGCCTATGGCTTATCTCGGCCATCAATTGTACGAGCATGCGCAAGACCAAGGCATACGACTGCAAATCGAGTGGGACGGCGAACCGCGTACCTTAACCGGCGTGGGTAACGGGCCGATAGCCGCGGCCGTCCAAGCTTTAGGCACACTCGGCGGCGCAGTGTCGGTGTGCAGCTACGAGGAACGCTCGACCGGCAGCGGCGGCGATGCCCAGGCTTGCGCCTTTGTCGAACTGGCGGCTGCAAAGGGCCAAACCGCCTATGGCGTCGGCATGGACGGCAACATTGTCAGCGCATCGATCACACCTGGGAATATCGAATGGCACGCCGGAGTGCTACTGGCGCCCTGACAACCAGGTTTTGGAGCCAACCCGGCCGGGTCACCTTGTTTTGCTGAAGATAACGAGCCAAAGCCAATGCGAAGGCTTCGGTCTCGAAAATCTCGTTGGAGACGTCTTCCCAAAAAATGGCATTCCAAAAATCGAGATCTCGATCAGCTGCGCTCAAGCTTCGCTTTCCGACTTTGGCTGGTTTTCCATCCAGGTACCGGTGCGTCAATTTGATGATCGCATCAGTCATCAACTCGCCGTTTTCGGTTAAACGTGGAAAGCGATCTTGATAAAGGTTGGGTATTGGCTCTGGAATCATCAGGTCTTCACTGATCTGGGTTAGGCTGGGTGCATTTTCAGCGTCGTGTTAACGACCAGCCAATGCTCCTGAACAATGCCTGCCTGATGCCGCTTTATCTTCTTCCAACAATTCTCGATGATGGGGTAGCGGGTATCCGATAATGCCTTTCGGCAGCCGGCAAGTTGTTTTTCGTAGAGTTTACGATTGGCTTTGCTGGGGTCGCTAAAATAGTTCTCCAACACTGCCATGTTCGGCGCAATCAAGCCGGCAAAGTTGGGATAAGACTGCGCGATGCTCAGGCCTTTCGGGTCCAGGTCACCCATTACCCAGACCGGCAACTGAAGCTTTTCGATCAGACTCAACACCGTGCCAGCCTGATAAATATGATCGCCACGAAACACCACCAAGGGTTCGGTGGACGCCGCCGATTCCTCCAACTTGATGGCGCCCAACTGATCGAAGCAGCGGTAATTTTCAATAATCCACATGCTCTGATGTTCGACGCTACTGATACTTTCTAAGGCCATATCGCAATGGCTGTTCTCCGGCAATCGATAGTGTTCACCGTTTAACTTGAGCGCCCTGCCCGGTAAGGATTTAATGGCCAGACGGTTTTTCTTCACCGATTGACCGGCCAGCTTTTCATTTATGGCCAGGGTTAGAACCTGTTCCCGTTGCATACCGGCAAACTCACCCGGACTGACTTTCTGCAAATCGATATGAGAAATTTTTTGGACGAGTTCCCTCAGTTCCAGTTTGTCTTGGTAGCTGAGCAGCAGTTTTTTGGCTTGAGTCAGGCCGATGTTGTATTCCTGGTGAATGGCCTGCCAGGTTTGATTGAGCGGAAATAGCTCCTGTTCACTATCGATCGCGCGAGCTATCACCGCCAACCATGTTTTGTTCATCTTTCGCCATCCCGACAGCACAACACGATATCGCAAATCTTTTTGTTGCCGGTAAAGCCCGCTCCTTGGCCTATCTCCCGCCATTCGACTTGCAAGGACTTATGTTGCTGTTTCATGCATTCGTTCATCACGCACGCCAACCAGATGGCGGGTTCAACATCGTTGGCAAACACCTGTTGAAAAGCCAGCGCCGATAATGGCCGGCCAGATTGTTGACGGACTTTGGCCATATAAGCCGCCAGTTGCCGTCGGTATTTAGGAACTTGTAGAGTCTGTTTTTCCGCAGGGTTTAATGTCACCGCGTTCAAACGCCGCTGTTTCTGCTTGGCTAACAAGGCATCGCTATCGATACGAATCTTCTGTACGATCTCGACCAGTTCCTGCTCCACAGCGTGGTCCATGGGATCGGCATGCGCCGACAACGCTAAGGGTTGAATGCGATTCCAATGTTCAGGAATCTGATCGTGCTCGCTCCAATCCAACGGCTGGTAATCGGGATTTTGCCGCAGATAAAACGCAAAACCCTGAACCAGTTGCGCAAGCATTTCGATTTGCCGCAGTTCGAACAGGAAAATTTTTAGCTTATCGAGGATGTCCTGCAGCCGTTGTTGATACTTTGGCAATAGCCGGAGCAATTGTCGCTCCAGCAATTGATGCAACTCCGGTTGTTCCTCGACGTATTCCAGTAAAAATTCCGGTTGCAAAGCGCTGATGGCATTCACCAGTTTTTCCAGACGGGCAATATAAAAGGTGTTCTGTTTTTGTTTTTCCGCCAGAGTCCGGACATTGGCAAATCGGCTGTTGACCAACATCAACAGATAACTGGTGTTTTCCTCCAGATTGTCGGCCAAATCGAATACCAGCCTTTGGATTTCCAGCAGGTAATGATCGACATCGTCCAGCCGGTTCTCCCGCCAGGCATCCTGGTACAAACCAATCTGCTGCTCCAGGGTATCGATCCAGCTCGACAGATCGGTATCCAAACGGCGGATCCGGTCGCTACTCAAGGCGCTATCGAGAAACTGGCTCAACCGGCCGGCGATGCGGAAACCATCGTCGCCGTGATTGACCAGCACTTTCAATTGCTTTAGCTGATTGAGGGTGCGTTGATTCTGGCTATCCGAATAGATGGTGCCATTGAAATAGGCCTTGGCGATCAGTTCGCTATGGTTGGCCAGCGCCTTGAACAGCCGTTCCATGCTTTGTTCAGCCTGACTCAAAACAGACTCTCCTGGGCTACGTCATCTTCGTCCTGCGTGATCGGCAATTGTTCATGCTCTTTGATGAATTGCAGCGCCTGATAGAAATAATCCAGCTTGCCGGTCACTTGGTAAATCAGGGTGTCGCGGTTGGACAGATGCAAATAGCCCCATTGATCCAATGTTTTCAGCAGTTTTTCCAGACGGCTTTTCATGGCATCGTCGGTGCAGACAAAGTCTTTGAAGCGGCCAAAGGTTTGCAGACGATCCGCCAAAGCCTGATTGCTCTCGATGACCTGCAATAGCGCCCCGAAACTCAGCGTATCGCCAGGCGACAAGGCTGCATCGCGATGCAAACAGGCCATCATCATGTCCAGCCATTCCACGACGGGCTGTAGTTCCACCCGAAACTGCTGAAACACGCGCTGAATATCGCGGCGGGCGCCGGCGTCGATTTGCCGATAGGCGGCATAATACGCCAGACCATTCTGAGTCTTGCTCAAGCGGTATTGCAGACGGCTCAAGAACTCATCGACCTGTTGAGCATTCTCGGACTGTTGCAAAAATCGAAAGCCGTTCTCGTCGCTGATTTCGCAAATGAACTCGCCTTGCAGCAAGCGTTTCAGTAAAACGTCAAACATTTGCCAGCTCCCTCACCAGGGGCGCCAATTCCGCGAGATAGGTGTCATCGACTTCCATCTCAACCAGTTCCCGCTGCCCGACCACCTGATAACGATTTTTGAACAGCCGCAGTACGTCTGGATCGGGATCGGGAAAAGCGGACAGCAAGGTAATACCGTTATTGCTCAATAACTCCAGCAACACCTCGATGTTGACCTGATGCAGTTCCTTCAACTCATCCATCGGCCAGATGATGTTCAAGGGCTGGTCCTTGCGTATCATGTTGACCAGGGCGATAAAGAATACGCACAAAATCAGATACGACAGGCCGTGACTAGAGATTTGCTGTAATTCCTCGGCATGAGTCGCACGTTTGCTGCGGCCGTTTTCGCTGACAATGATTTCCAGTTCCAGCAGACTGACCAGCCTCATTTCCACCCTGCCCTTGCCGGGCATTTGTTCCGCCACCAAGCGCACCATGTCCGCGAATGACTCGCCGGGCAAACGGCCATCACCGTTCCTGTTCCAGTCATCATATTGCTTGGTAAAGGCGACGATCTGCTGCCAATAGCCCAAGGACTGCACTTTCGAAGTCAAGCGTCCCTGGATGCTTTCGATTTTCTCGAAACGAATATTGCTGTCGATATGCTTGGTTAGGCGTCTGGACAGGGAGTCTATGCCGCGGTCGAAATGTTCCAGAGCTTGCTGGTAATTCCGGATTACCGCGCCGAACAGATTGGCCTGATTGACCAGCAAACTTCGCAAATCCTGATGTGCCGTATCGTACCAATTCAAAATTGGCAACAACCAAGCGGTTTCGTCGCTGTCCAGACCGAGTTCATTTTCCTGGCTCGTATAATACTTTGCAGGACCTGTACCGGGATAACGCGCCAAGGTCTGTTTCAAATGCCTAAGCTTTGCCAGCAACATTCGACGCTGATTTTTGTAAGCCTCATTCAAGGTGCGATATTCACCTTGTAACAAGGCCAGGGTGTGGGATTCGTCAAAGCTGACGACATTTGGCGCATAACGGGCGTAGGCAGAGCAATCCTCCAGCAATTGCTCCAGCGTTTTCATCTCCTGGTCTAGTTTCTGCAACGCGGCAATCAGCCTCCCCTGCTTTGCTTTCAATTCGCTGCTGAGTTGTTGATATCGTTGCTTGGCGGCAGCAAACTGTGCCTCAGTTTGACGGTGGTCGGCAGTCAGCCCGCGAATCGCGTTGCACAATTCGGCATAGCCCGACCAATGCAGTTGCTCCCAGCGGCGATAGTCGCTCACCGTTTCAGCGGCGATTTTGGCGGCCTTTAACTGCTTTTTCAAAGTGTCGATTCGGGCCTCAAGCTGTTGTAAGGCATCGACATCGACTTGCCGAGTCTTCAAGCTGTTCAGCCGTTGCTGCTCCAATTGTTGCAATGCCTGCAGCTCTTGGCTGTTTAGCGAGGCAATATCTTGCCTGATATGTTCGACTTGTTGTTCTGCTGTCTGTTTGATCCGGGCGATAGCGATGTCGAGTTCGGCGGCGAGCCGTTTTTCATCCTGTTGCAATTGCCGCTTCAAATCACCCAGCTGAGTTTTGATTTCGTTAAGTGCTTCCTCAACCGCCACTTTTTCAGTCTGCAACTGCTGTGCGCGCTGACGTTTGCTGTTTTCAATCTGAAGTTTCAAAGAAGCTAGTTCAGACTTGATGGCGTTCAAACTATTTTGCACCCGACCCTGTTCACTTTCGGCTTGCTGAGATTGCTTGCGCAATTGGGTGTCGCCCTTTTTCAAAGCAGCCAGTTGTTGGTCGGCCTGTTCGTCCAAACCGGCCAACTCGCGCAAGCGGTGTTCATGCTCGGACAGCAACGCACGGATTTGCTGTTCGTCGGCCGCCAAATCCGCTGACAGCGCATCCAGATTCAATGAGACACCGTAAAATCCTGCTGGCTTTTCTATTAACGCCGGTTCCAGGTCGTCGCGCAGCAACAATTCCGGATTAACCACTTTGGCGATGTCCTGCGTCCAGCCGGGTTGATGTTCGCGCAAAAACCGCAGCAAGGTATCGGCTTCAGTATCCAGTTGCCGCTTTAAACGACTGATCGCCTCGTCAATGGATTGTTTGTCTGCCTGATAATTTCGCTTTTGGTCTAGTACAGACTCGACATTGTCCTGATTGGCTTTGATACGCTTATTGATACCGGCGACTTCGGTTTTGGCCTGTTCCAATTGCTGTTGCAGACTTTGTTGAAGTTCTAGCTTGGTTTCTCGGGTTTGGAGTAATTCCGGATCAGGTTGGATTTGGGCAATCTGTGCATTCAGTGCCCCCAGCTTTCCCTGAACCTCGCCGGCCGATCCGTGTAGTTTCTCTTGTTTGCTGTTATTTGAGGCTCTCAGTTGTTCCCGGATCTGGTCGTATTCCGCACGATGTTTAGCTTCATCTTGGCTTGCTTGAGCCCTGACCTCATTAATCTGCCGCTCGTGCTGGTGACGCTGCTCGGCGTAGCCTTTCTCCATGTCGGATTTGATCGCCGCGAATTGGGCATTGATGTCCTGAACTTCGGACGTCAGCTTCTCGTAGTGCTGTTGTTCCCTTGCCAGATTATCGACAAAGACAGGCTGTTGCTCGGCCTGACGGATACTACGTTGTATGTCCTTGGCGTCCCACTCAGCTTTTTCATTTTCCAGTTGGGTTTTCTGCTTCTCCTGACTGGTTAGCTCGGCTCGTTGCCTGGCCAGTGCCGATTGCATCTCTTGTTCGTGTGTCTCCCAATCGGATTTCAAGGATTCGAGCGATTGTTCGGATCTCGTCAGTCGTTCTTGCTGCCCTTGATGTTGCTGGCGATAACGCTCCCGCAGCAGCAGTAAGCGTTTGTGCAGCTCACCAAATCGGGTTTTAAACTGTTCCTGTTCGGCGGCCAGTTCGCTCAGTTCAGCCGCCTGTTCCCGCTCGGCTTCGCTGTGTTGGTAAGCGCGATATTCCTTATACCAATCCTCCAATTTGTCCATGGATATATCCAAGGAGATTGAATCTCGGTTCTCGTCGATGCAATTGACCAGCATTTCCCGCAAGTCGGCGAAATCGGTCGAACGTTGCAACATACCGGAGACGATCTTTTCTATATCCTTCAATCGTCGTCCGGCGCTGCCCTGACAAAAGCTGTAACGGGCAATCAGATTGCGCAATTCCTGGCCCTTGCTATGCGGCAGGTTCTGAATCACCGTGCGATAGTCGCTGCAAGACGTCAGCTGATTGCTGCAATTGATCTGGCGTTTGTCCAGGTGGCGTTTCAGATCACGACAGGAAATCGGGTAGCAAGAACCATCGAGTCGGGTTTCCAGAAAGTCGTCGCGATCGAAGCCCTTATCGACAAAGCGGTAGCACAGCCCTTCTTCGTTGAGTGATGCATAGATCACCACCATGCAGACTTGCTGGTCGCGGAGATACTCGAAAATAATGTAGGATGATTCGTTGGGCAAATAATGCTTGGCAAAACTTTCGGTGACCCGGCTTTTCGGGACCAGTCGCCCAGGCCGCTCCCCGAAAAACAACGGGATCAATCTCAGCAAGGTGGTTTTACCGGCACCGTTGACGCCATTGAGATTGGTGTGCCCCTCCAACCGAACTTCTTGTAGCGTACCGGGCTTATACGAGTCGATCAAAATCAGCCGAGTTAATGCAAAACTTCCCATCCCTTACCTTTTTGACTGTACAAGCTTCTTTGATTATCTCTTCAACGAACTAGCCAACAGCGACTTGTCCATCCAGGGAAACGACTTCGTTTTCCGTATTTGAAAACCCGATAACACAAATTCACTGAACCGCGTCTTTCAGGCCTTTACCGGCTTTGAACGATGGCAATTTAGCCGCTGCAATGGTAATAGCTTCGCCAGTTTGTGGATTCCGACCAATGCGCTCTGCACGTTCTTTCACTTCGAAGGTGCCAAAGCCCACCAACGCTACGGAATCGCCTGCTTTTAATGCCGCTTGAATGGAATGGGTAATACCATCCAATGCGCGGCCGGCATCGGCTTTGGTCAGGTTGGCATGGCTGGCGATAGCGTCGATGAGGTCGGATTTGTTCATAATTGAGAGTTGATGGTTTTAAAAGTTAATAAATTTAGATCATTCAAATAAATACAGCTATCGGCGCATCACGCCACCATTTGCCGCAAACTCTGCTGCATAGCAGCTTTAAATGCGGGATCGTTGGCAAGCAGTTTATACAGCTCCAATTCGTTGCGTCGATTCTTTAGTATCACGTCTTCAAACATCTTTTCAAACGCCAAGATTCGGGTATGCACATCGGGGTTATTTTGATATTTTTCCTGGAAATCGGGATGCGCCTTGATACCGTCGGCGATATTGATGAACTTGATGCGCTGCTCTTCCGGCGTAGCACCCCAACCCTGAAACCAACGCTCGTTAAAATTGCGGATGATTTCATCCAACGGATCGTGTTCTCCACCACCGCCATGCGTTCCCCGCGGATTGGGGTTTGTGGGCTCCAGTTCGGATTCACTGGCATCCAGGCCAATGCAGTGATTGAGTTTGACCCGTTCCAAACCATAAGACGACAAATCCACCGACTCCAGCAATTCATCAATCTGATCCACATTGGGGTCTTTCACGATCAGCTTGGGGATTAGAAACTTCAGAAACCAGAACAGTTTTTCCCAAACAACAATTTCATACGGGATGATAGACGCCATTTGCCCATAGATTTTGACAAACTGCTTGGCCTTGATCTTGAAGTCGGCTTTAGCCAGTTCATCAAGCGCCAATTCCTGATTGAATCGGTCTGCCGCCGTATCGATCAGAGGGCTTAGCTGCTGGGCATCGGCATTACTGAAATACAGTTCGACAAACTGCTCAACCTCAAACCACTCATACACCGCCACCTCGTCCAGTGCGTCTTTTAACTCATGCAAGACATTGACATCCGCGGCTTCCGATAAGCGCGTGGCGGTATAGAAAGGATCGAAGGCGGTTTTAATATCGTCTACCGAATTAAAGAAATCCAGGATGAACAAATCTTCGGTTTTCTTACCCCACTTGGGTGCTGCTCGGTTCAATCGCGACAAGGCTTGCACCGCCAGTACGCCTTGCAATTTTTTATCGACATACATCGCACTGAGCTTGGGCTGATCGAATCCGGTCAAGTATTTGTTAGCGACGATCAACAAGCGGTACTCGTCTTGATCGAAATAATCGCGGGTTTCATTTTCGGCAAAACCATTGATTTGCGCTTCGCTGTACTCGATGCCGTCAACTTGTTTAGTGCCGGAAAAGGCGATGGCGACCTTGAACGGATTGCCGCGGTCCTTCAATAGCTGGCTAATCGCCCGGTAATAACGAATGGCCGCTTCGATATTTTGGGTAATCACCATGCCCTTGGCTTTGCTCTTGAGTTTTTTGCTGTTGACCACCTGCGGGATGAAATGGTCGAGCATGATTTCCGCTTTCACGGCAATGGTCTGCTGATGGCGCTCGACATAGGCGCGCAGCTTTTTCTGTGCCTTGGCACTGTCGAACAGCGGATTATCAGTGATGGATTTCTGGATCTCGTAATAGCTTTTATAGGTGGTGTAATTGGCCAACACATCCAGGATAAAGCCTTCCTCGATCGCCTGTTTCATGGAATACAAATGAAAGGGTTCAAAGCTGCCATCCGGCTGTTTAACGCCGAACTTTTCCAGCGTGGTGTTTTTCGGCGTCGCGGTAAAGGCTAAATACGAGGCGTTACCGCGCATTTTTCGCGATTGCATGGCTTGCAGAATTTTGTCCTGCACATCCAGCTCTTCCTCAGCTTGCTCGCTTTTACCCATCGCCCGGTTCATATTGTCGTGCGCCGAGCCGCTTTGCGAACTATGGGCTTCGTCGATGATCACCGCAAAACGCTTGTCGCTCAGATCGGCGATGCCGTCAATGATAAACGGAAATTTCTGGATGGTGGTAATGATGATGTTCTTGCCCTGCTCCAGGGCGCTTTTCAGCTCCGACGACTTAAACGCCGGAGCGACGATATTTTTGACTTCGGAAAAATCCTTGATGTTCTCGCGCAGTTGCTTATCCAGCAGGCGGCGGTCGGTGACGACAATCACCGAATCGAATAATGGCTTTTCCAAATCAACCGTACCCGGCGTATCCAGACTGGCCGGATAGGCTTCGATCAATTGATAGGCTGCCCAGGTAATGGAATTGGATTTACCCGATCCCGCCGAGTGTTGGATCAGATAGGTTTGCCCAACACCGTTTTGACTCGCATGTGCCACCAGTTTGCGCACCACATCCAGTTGATGATAACGCGGGAAAAACAAGTTGCGCTTATCCAGCGGTTCTTTACTGCTGCCATCCAGTCGCACAAAATGCTGAATGATGTTGAAGACGCTCTCCTTGCTAAACACGGCTTGCCATAAATAAGCGCTTTTGTGGCCGTTGGGATTGGGCGGATTGCCGGCGCCGTGGTTGTGGCCTTTGTTGAACGGCAAAAAGAAGGTGTGCGGCCCTGCCAGTTTGGTGGTCATGTAGATTTCATCGGTATCCACTGCCATATGCACCAGGCAGCGACCAAATTGCAGCAAAGGCTGATTGATGTCGCGATCTTCGCGGTATTGTTTCTGGCCGTGATAATGCGCAGTTTGGCCGGTCCAGGGATTTTTCAGCTCCAGCGTGGCAAACGGCAGACCGTTGATGAACAACACCAGATCGATTTCTTCAAGGGTATTGCTCAACGAGTAACGCACCTGGCGGGTACTGCTGAAAATGTTGTCGGCGAAGTTTTGCTTCACCTTGTCGGAACTGCTGACCAACGGCGCCGGATACATCAGGTGCAAGGTGGCATCGTCAACGCTTAAACCCTTTTTAAGCAAATGCAGTAGGCCGTATTTTTTGATCAGCTTATCGAAGCGCTCCAGCACTTCAAGCTGCCAATCACCGCTGTGTTTTTTCAACTTTTCCAGCTCTTTAGGCTGGGTGTGCTCCAGAAAGGCCCAAAAGCGTTTGCTGTCGATGGCGTAACGGGCGTTGAAATCCTGTGGCAAGCCGAGTTGGTAGCCGTGGTTGGGGCTGAACGGTAGATCGCCCACTTCGGCAACACCCTTTTGGGCTTCCAGACAGGTGCCGGTCAACTGTTTTTCGATGGCAATTTCCAGTTCTTTCTCGGTGGTTTTGCTGACCATTTCGTTAATTATTAATTCTTGACGCTTTGATGATGCTCGTCAGGAGTTTGATGAGCTCTTCTGCTTCGGGGTAGATGCTGGCAAACTGTTTCTCATCGATATAGCCGGTTTCACTCAGCAATTCCAGCCAGTAAAGTGTTTCGTTAGTTTCTTTTTTGGCGATACCCAATTTATGTATAAAGTCGGGTTTAGATTCTGCACTTTCTGCTTCTCGATAAAGCGCCCCAATCGCCGTGCCGGAACGCAACAGTTGTTTCGACATTACATATTCACATTTTTCATTACAAAGGTAGTTATAGAGCTTCACGATCCGAACGGCAAAAGCGAAGCTTTTTTCTTTTAAAACATTACTCATCAATTTGTAATTACTAATTAATAATTACTAATTAGAGAAAGTCGGCGCTGCACGGCTTCGATGACTTTCTCGGCAATCAAACCATGAAAAGGCTGTTTATCCTGAGCCAAGTTACATTGCTCCAAGGCATCGTAATACGCCAGCCGAGATTCGGTGTCACCGTGAATAATGGCTATGGGGTAGCCGTGTTGCAGCAAAACCAGATTCATCACCAAGCGAGCGGTACGGCCATTGCCATCCACAAACGGGTGAATGGTCACCAGCCGCTCATGCAGCTCGGCGGCCAGCACAATCGGATGCAGGCTTTGCCGGTTTTGCGCATAGAACTCAAAATACCCGGCCATCTGCTCTTCCAGTAGCCAAGGTTGCGGCGGTGTATGCCTGCTACCGCTGATCATCACCGGAATATCCCGAAGCCGACCGGCATACTGTTTATCGATACCGCGCAAGACCAAGGCGTGCAAGGTCAACAAGTCGTGTCGATTGAACTGGGCATCGCGGCTGGCCATATCGCGGATCAATTCCACCGCCTCGTAATGGTTGATCGCCTCCAAATGCTCGACCAGCGGCTTGCCGCCGATTGTCAGTCCCTTGTTGATCACCAGATCGGTTTCGCGCAAGGTCAGCGTGTTGCCTTCGATGCGGTTACTGTCGTAGGTATATTCGATGTCGGTAGCCTTGTCCACGCTCCGGCTATCCCAATCGCGGTATTGCTGCAATTGGCTCAGTAAGGCATCGGCTTGTGCGAGCAAGGCGGCCAAAGCTCTCATGCGGCAACCTCGGGAACCCGGATTTTGCCGGTAACGGCGCTGTTAATCAACGTGGCTTTGTATTCCTTCAGTTTGTCGATTTGTTGTTGCTGGATGGCAATGGCCTGATCGATTTTGACGGATTGGGTTTCTATGTGGGTGACGATGGCGGTTTGTTCTTCGATAGGCGGAACGACAGTCAGCAATTGCTTAAATTCATTCCAATACAGTCTTTTCCGAAAATCGGTAATTCCTTTTGAATTTCTGTCCATTTGTTGAATAAATTCCGGGCAACGATATTGATACTCAAAATATGAAGAAACTATTTTTTCATTAGGTATAGCAATAATGTAGGCAGGGCTGACCATACCTTTAACTACTACTGCGCCAATTGCCCCCTGCCAAGCACGCATCATGTTGAAGACTATGTCACCCGGCCAAACCAAGTTGTATTTGGTTTTATCTTCAATTTTGATTCGCCCCCGAATGTTTTCGTCTTCGGGAATTTCTTCTGAAGAAACCGCCGTATGAATCGAAACGGATAATAACGGTAATCCCTCTTCGCCTGGTTCGATTCTTTCTCTGAATAAGGCACGGTTTGCCAGTATTTCCCAATGCGCCGGAATCTCGCCTATCCACTCGACGCCGGAATCGCGCATCGGTATATTGGGGTCAAGGCCACGGGTGACGGAGTTTTGAATCAGGATTTGTTTGCGCTCTTTCAGCAATGCGATTTGTTGTTCCTTGATCGCCATGGCTTGGTCGATTTGCGCGGCTTTGCAATCCAGGAATGTGGCGATGGCGGTTTGTTCTGAGAGATTTGGTATCGGTAGTCGTTGTATGCCGATGAAATCGGCATTAGCTCTTGGCATTTTCGAACCATAAGTAGAAGCATCAACCACGTTGATAAAGTCGGTTGAAACGAGTAAATATTTAAAAAAATGGGCCGCGTATTTTTTGGTTCGATATACCAAAAACTCTGTTGAACATATTCCTTCGTTCTCAGTTAACGCGACTTTAGCTAAATATGGTCTTAGTTTCCCAAAAAGAATATCGTTTTCGTTGAACTTGTTGGCTAAGCCCTCAACTTCAGATTCAGTTTCTATGAAACGCCCAGTCCATGACTCAATATTCTCCATACCGTAATATTTCAATACCGAATTTCGACTGGAAACTTTTTCAGAAGTCAACGACAAGGCGTGTTTAAGAGGTACTACCCACCAATGCGCAGGAATCTCCCCCAACCATTCCACGCCGGAATCCTTGTAAGCCTCGTAAGTCGGCAAAGCCGCCAGTTGCTCAATCATCGTTTGCCTCATCGCTCCGTGGCGGCAGAATAGATTTGGGAGACACTGTCTCTCGATTCGTCAGCGACAACGGCTCGTCAAAATCCTCAGCAATCGAGATTTGTCCAGGATATTCGCCAACCGTTCGCATAACAGAAGACCGTTTCAACGACAAGATCAAAGTCATCGGCTGCGTGGGCGATGACACAAAGCCATGGTGTTGGTAAAAAGCTTGCGCCTCGGCGGACAAGGCATGCACCAGCAGGCCGCGTATGCCGAGAATGTCGCCGGCTTGCATCGTGCGTAACACGGCATCTTGCAGCAGGGCCACGCCAAGGCCGCGGCCTTGGTAAGACCGGTCGACGGCCAATCGGCCCAATACGGCTATGGGTAAGGGATCGGGCATGTTGCGGCGCATGGCCGGTGGCGCTTCGTTTAAGGCCAGCGCACCGGATGCCAGACAGTAATAGCCAACCACCGTATCACCCTCCGCCACGACATAAGTACGGGATGCGCCGCTGACTTGGTTGGGCCTTGCGCGGCGCTTGAGCCAATCGTCCAAACTGGCAACCCCGCAGCTAAAATCACCCAGCTGATGCCGCGTTGCCAGCAATACCGGTTCGGATAGCATCAATTCTGCCAGGGTTTGGGGGCGGCCATCAGGCGCTCAAACCCTCCACCGCTGGGCGGTTGGTCCAACACTGCCAGAAAGTGGTCGTAGGTTTGTTGATCGACCCGCACCAGCGTTTGGTCCAGCAGGGATTCTTCGGCGGCGCGGCGGGCGGCATCGATCATGAATTCCGAGCGGGTTTTGCCTTGCGCTTTGGCGGCTTGGTCAATCAAGGCGCGAGTTTCACTACGAACGCGCAAGTTGACGGCATGGGTTTGCGGATCGGTAATCGTTGTTTGAGCGGTCATGGCAACCTCTTGGTTTAAAGTTTGGTTTCGATCATTCTAGCCCACCAGATACACAATGTGTATCATTTTGAATAAAGCGGCAACCGCAGTTAACCCGGCTCACTCACAGCTGGCTAACATCAATACCCAGAATATCCGCTATCAAGCCTTCGGCCT
>NZ_JANIBL010000050.1 GCF_024505055.1 Methylomonas rosea | reverse complement strand
GGGAGAGGGAGCAAGGTCTGCACGGGATTTAAGTATTACATATTGGCTCATGTTTAATTTCCCCCTCTCCCCTCGGGAGAGGGCAGGGGTGAGGGAATCCAAAAAAGGCTTTTGCAATGAAAGAATTGACCCGTTCACTACGCAAAAATCAAACCGACGCAGAACGAGTGATTTGGCAACAGCTCAGGAATCGGCAATTACTGGGCTGTAAATTTCGTAGACAGCAGGTTATCGGCCCATTCATCGTTGATTTTGTTTGCCTGGAACCCAAGTTGGTAATTGAAGTTGATGGTGGGCAGCATGCCGAGCAACAGGAATACGATCAAAACAGAAGCCATTATTTGCAACAGCTGGGGTATCGAGTGTTGAGATTTTGGAATCACGAGGTTTTACAAGACATGCCTGCCGTGATGGGAGCCATTCATCTGACTATTCTTGAGTTAAGAGATACAGTAAAAACTTAGGAAAATAACTACCTCTCCTGATTGACGACTGTATGGATGCACGAGGCTAGTCAATGTCGGGAGTAGTTGACCAATAAACTTCCTCTCCTGATGGAGAGGGTTGGGGTGAGGAGAATTAAATAAGGTGAATTTCCTATTTTTATGTTACTCACCCCCCTCCTTCTCCCGATGATAGAAGGGGATTCCTTTAATTTTTAGAGCCCCTCAAAAGCTAACGCCCGGCATCTAAAATTTAACTCCCTGCAAAAAGTGGGCATAATGCTCCGGTTTTTAATGCGCGTAACTAGCCAATGCAATGAAACCAGCGGCAAATATCTATTTGATCGGCCTGATGGGGGTGGGTAAAACCACTATAGGCAAACAGCTTGCAAAAGCCTTGCAATGGCCGTTCTACGACAGCGATAGAGTCATCGAGGAATGCACGGGCGTGGACATTCCGACGATCTTCTCCTACGAAGGCGAAGAAGGCTTCCGGATGCGCGAGCAAACCGTGATCCGTCATTTATCGGCGTTGCAAGGGATAGTGATGGCTACCGGTGGCGGCGCGGTATTAATGCCCGAAAATCGGGCAGCATTAAAGCAAAACGGTTTTGTGGTGTATCTGCACTGCTCTATCGACAAAATCTTGCATCGCACCAAACACGATACCCAACGCCCGCTACTACGCACCGATAACCCCAGACAACGCCTGCAAACCTTGCTGGCACAACGCGACCCGCTGTATACGGAATGCGCCGACTTCAAAATCGACTCCGGCGTATTGCCCACTAAAACCGTGGTTAAAACCATTTTGCAGCAATATCAGGCTGCTTTAGAAGATCATGAAAGAATTGCAAGTTGCACTAAATAACGACAGAAGTTACCCGATTTACATTGGCGCCGGCTTACTGACGCAAGCGGAACTGTTGACCAAACATATTCGCTCCAAGCAAATATTGATTGTCACCAACGAGACTATCGCCCCGCTTTATCTGGCCAAATTGCAGACGGCATTGGGCGGCGACTATCAAGTCGAAACAGTCATTCTCCCAGACGGCGAGCAGTACAAAACGCTCGAATATTTGGAAAAAATCTTCGATCAATTGCTCGCCAAAAAATTTAGCCGCAACGCCACTTTGATTGCCTTGGGCGGTGGTGTGATCGGCGACATGGGCGGCTTTGCGGCGGCTTGTTATCAACGCGGCATCGCTTTTATTCAAATTCCCACCACTTTATTGGCCCAGGTCGATTCTTCTGTCGGCGGCAAAACCGGCGTGAACCATCCGCTGGGTAAAAATATGATAGGCGCGTTTTATCAACCGCAATGCGTCATCGCCGACGCTGACGTGCTGGATACCCTGGACGACAGACAGCTGTCTGCCGGCTTGGCGGAAGTCATTAAATACGGTCTGATCCGTGACCCGGCGTTTTTGGAATGGCTGGAAACCAATATGCCGAAATTACTGGCGCGCGATAAAGATGCGTTGGCTTGTGCCATCGAGCGATCCTGCATCAATAAAGCCGAAGTTGTCGGCGAAGACGAGTTCGAATCCGGCGTGCGCGCCACGCTAAATCTAGGCCACACCTTCGGCCACGCCATCGAAACCGGCAGCGGTTACGGTCATTACCTGCATGGCGAGGCGGTGGCCATCGGCACTTGTTTTGCCGCCGACTTGTCGCGGCGCCTGGGTTGGCTGAACGATGCCGACGTCAATCGTATTATCGCCGTATTCAAGGCCGCCAACTTGCCTGCCACGCCGCCTAAGGAAATGACGACCGAGCAATATGTGGACTTGATGGCCGTGGATAAGAAAAATGTCGACGGCAAAATTCGGGTGATTTTGCTGGAAGCGGTCGGCAAAGCCTCTCTCCCCGTCAACGTCGATCTGGCGCAATTGCAGGCAACCTTGAACGGCTATGCTGGATAACGACGACCTGACTTACAGTTACCAAAAGCGCTCCGTGGTCAACAATACCGAACGGGCCTTGATAACGCTGGAGCGCTCACAAAAACTGGATTTGCTGCTGCACTTGCTGGCCAATTTACAGCAATCGCTGATCGTCTGCGGCCCGGAAGGCATCGGTAAAACCACGCTATTGGAGACTGTCAGGCAAAATCGTAAAGATATGTGGGAGGTAGTGTTGCTGCCTGCCTCAGCCGACTCCAGCTTCGAAAGCCTGATCAATGCTTTATTACGCGGCCTGAACATCGCCAAGGCTTCGGCTTTCGATCTAAGCGCGTTGCGCGACAAATGCGCCAAACAAAAAGTGGTGCTGCTGATCGACGATGCCGGCAACTTGGTTCCCGGCTTGATCACGATGCTGATCGAGTTTGCCGAATCGCTACCGGGTTTGCGACTGGTGTTAGCGATGAATCACGATCAATTCCACATCAAAAGCGGCACCGACAAACGGGTGGAAGAATGTCATTTCATCGAACTGCCGCCGCTCAGCAAAAAGCAATGCGGCGAGTATTTGCAAAACCTGTCGGCGCAACCGGGCGCGGTGGTTTCATTCAACGCCATCAGCGAGAGCCTGATCGAGGATTTATACCGCGCCAGCAACGGCATCCCCGGCAAGATTCTCGCGCAATTGCCTAAATTGGCTAATTACCAAAGCCAAAAGCGCAGCAAGGTGGGATTATGGTTGGCAATCGCCGGCGTTTTAACCGGAGCCGGCTATGCGGTGCAATCTTTATTGCCGCTGGACAGGATTATTGAACAGCCCACTATCAATGCGCCACTTGCCAGCCAAAGCGAAAACACCAGCAAGCTTGTGATCGAAAACCTGCCCGTTCCGGCAACACCTGCGCTCGTAGAGCCATCGGTTCCGGCAAATGAGATACCAATAGCACCAACCCCGGTTGCAGCATTGCCAGAACCTAAAGCTACCGAGCCGGAACCGTTGCCAAATATTGATGCGGTCGCCGTTGCCCCCGTTCAGGAAAAATCCAAGCCCGCCAATCCTGTTCCAAATAAAGCGGACAAACAGCCGACAAGCCAGCCCATTGCCAGCGAAACTATTAGTGCACCTGCCGCAGCCAGCCCTCCGGAACCCAAACCCGAGCCGCAGCCGGAAAAACCTGCAACGCCCGCTATAGAGCCGCCGCCAGTCCAAGCCGCGACCAAGCCCGTGGAACACAAACCTGTCAAACCCGCCTTCGAAGGCAGCGATCAGGACTGGATCATGGCGCAACCGGCCGGCAACTTCACGCTGCAAGTCATGGTACTGTCCAGTAAAGATGCGGCGCTGCGTTTCCAAAAAAAATACGCCGATTACCGCGACGGCCTGAAGTTCTATCCCATCAAACAAGGCGAACAGGAAAAATACGTGGTAATTTACGGCTCTTTCCAAACCGCCGCCGAAGCGATTCAGCTTAAAGCCGTCATGCCCGGCGAGTTTAAGCAGGCCATGGAAAAGCGCTTCCGGGCCGTACAAAAAGAAAGCCGCCGCTGATTATCACCCCCAATCAAAACGAATGACCAACTTACAAAACGACTTATTCTTAAAAGCCCTGTTAAGACAGCCTGTCGAGCGCACACCGGTCTGGATGATGCGCCAAGCCGGACGTTATTTACCCGAGTACCGGGAAGTACGCGCCAAGGCCGGCAGCTTCATGCAGCTCTGCACCAATCCGGAACTGGCTTGCGAAGTGACCTTGCAACCGCTGGAACGCTTTAATTTCGACGCAGCCATCTTGTTTTCCGACATTCTGACCATTCCCGATGCGATGGGCTTAGGTCTCTCGTTTGCCGAAGGCGAAGGCCCGCAATTCGCAAACCCGGTTAGAACCGCCGCCGACATCGCCAAACTACCGATTCCCGACCCGGAAACCGAATTGCGCTATGTGATTGACGCAGTGCGCTTGATCAAAACCAATCTGCACGGCCGGGTACCCTTGATCGGTTTTTCCGGAAGTCCCTGGACGCTGGCCACCTACATGGTGGAAGGCAAAAGCAGCAAAAGCTTTCAGAAAGTGAAAAGCCTGATGTTCGAACAACCGCAACTCATGCACCAGATGCTGGACAAGCTGGCGCAATCGGTTGCCTCTTATTTGAATGCGCAAATCGCTGCCGGCGCCGATGCGGTGATGGTGTTCGATACCTGGGGCGGCATGCTCAGCCACGACGATTATCTGGAGTTTTCGTTGCGCTATGCGCGGCAGGTTCGCGAGCTGTTAAATACCCGCCATGATGGCAAGCAAATCCCCACCATTTTGTTTACCAAGGGCGGCGGTCTATGGCTGGAGGCGATGGCCGATACCGGTTACGACGCACTGGGCCTGGACTGGCAAACCGACATCGGTCAAGCCCGCGCCCGCGTCGGCGACCGGGTGGCGTTGCAGGGCAATATGGACCCCATTACGTTATACGCGCAACCCGAAGTGATCCGCGAAAAAGTCGGCAAAGTGCTGCAAGGTTTCGGCAATGGTTCGGGACATGTGTTTAATTTAGGCCATGGCATTTTGCCTGACATTAATCCGGAACATGTCAAAGCCATGGTCGATGCGGTGCGGGAATTGAGTCCGCAATATCATCGATAGATAAGGGTGTGGAATATTAAAAACCTTCTTCCTCATAAGGCCATCGTAAAAGCCAAAATGTAGGTTGGGTTAGCGTAGCGTAACCCAAAAAAATCAAAATGTTGGACTTCATTGCACTCAGCCCAACCTACACATTGCGACAGCATCTATTAATATGGGGGAGCAATTTCTCGGCGATTTGCAAAAGTTTGCGATTCGCTGAATAGTTACCAATTTTTTGTAACCCCAATATGTGGATTCAAAAACGCATTCAGCTAGCTGCCAAACCGCGCGGTTTTCATTTGATCACGCGGGAAATCGTCGGTCAGTTGGCCGAACTGGATAAAATTGAAATAGGCTTGGCGCATGTGTTTTTGCAACATACTTCGGCATCATTAGCAATCAACGAAAACGCAGATGCCGATGTACGCCGAGACCTGGAAAGTTATTTCTCCCGGGCGGTAGCGGAAAATGAACCATACTACCGCCACACGCTCGAAGGGCCGGACGATATGCCCGCTCATATTAAAACCGTTATTTTAGGCAGCTCGCTAAGTATTCCGATCAGCGACGGCCAACTGGCCTTGGGGATTTGGCAAGGCATTTATTTATGTGAGCATCGCAATCATGCCGGCAATCGCACTATCATCGTTACACTACACGGCGAATAAAGAGGTATTTATGAGAGCATCAAAACTAATCGTTTTATTACTGGCGGCTTGCAGCCAAAGCCTATCCGCCGAGGAAGCCGGCAAACCCTTGGAAATGACGGTCTATCGTAGCCCCACTTGCGGTTGTTGCGGCAAATGGCTGGAACATGCTAAGCAAAACGGTTTCAAAATCAACGATGTGATCAGCGAAGACATGGAGACCATCAAAGCCCGTTTCGGCGTGCCTGAGAAGCTGGCATCCTGTCATACTGCCATCGTGGACGGCCATGTTATCGAAGGCCATGTGCCGGCCGCCGACATTCAGAAACTGTTGCAAAGCAAATCCAAAATAGTAGGCATCGCCGCGCCGGGCATGCCGATGGGCAGCCCCGGTATGGAGATGGGTGGACAACAAGACGCGTATAAGGTGGTTTCCTTCGATAAAGACGGGAAGTACGAGGTGTTTGCAGAGCATGGCAGCAATCAATAACTAAGATTCCATAGTCTCGAGTAATCATGACCCCAAATGACGCGCCGTCGCCAATTGCCGCTTAGATTGATGCTGACGATCATGTATTTTGGCAACACATCTTATGACTAAGGCTCTCGTCACCGGCGCCAGCGGTTTTATCGGCTCGCAGCTGTGCCAGGCCTTAATGAACCAAGGTTATGCGGTAAGAACTTGCAGTCGCGCTGGGCATGGCCCGGACAACATAGCGTTTGATTTTGCAAATCCGGGAGCTTGCCCCGCAGAACTGTGCTCAGGCATAGACGTGGTGTTTCATCTGGCCGGTAAAGCCCACGCCTTGGCGGAGAACCGGCAGGATACGGCCGAATACCGTGAAGTGAATACGGATGGCACACGAAAATTGCTGGAAGCGGCGCAACAGGCCGGGGTAAAAAGCTTTGTGTTCTTCAGCAGCGTGAAAGCAGTCGGCGATAGTAGCCGTCAACCCATGGACGAAACGTTTAACGAGCCGGCCAGCGACCCTTACGGCTTATCCAAATACGAGGCGGAGCAACTGGTGCTGCACGGCGGTTATATTCCGCATCCCGTTGTGTTGCGACTCAGTATGGTCTACGGCGATACCGGGAAAGGCAATTTGCCGAGGATGATAAAAGCGGTCCGACGCGGGATATTTCCACCGTTGGCAGAGTCCGGTAACCAACGTTCCATGGTCCATGTAGAAGACGTGATTGCCTCCGCCTTGTTGGCTGCCGAGAAGCCCGAAGCAACCGGACAAATTTATATCGTCACCGACCAACAAAGCTATTCCACCCGGCAGATTTACGATGCGATCAGAGCCGCTCTCGGTAAGCGGCCCGTTGCTTGGTCGGCACCGATGCCGCTGCTAATAGGTTTGGCGAGATTGGGCGATGGCTTTGGTCGGCTGACAGGGCGACGCTTTCCTATCGATAGCGATAGCCTGGAAAAATTAACCGGTTCGGCTTGGTATTCGTCTGCTAAAATCGGCCGCGAATTGGGTTTTCAACCTCGACACACGCTCTGGAAAGCCCTGCCCGATATTATTCGCCACCTAAGTTAATCCAGCGTGCTACTGCTTTTCACCGTTATCTTGTTGCTCGCCGTCGTATTGACCGGCCTGATTCGCCGCTATGCCTTAACTTATAAGGTGCTGGACATCCCCAACCAACGCAGCTCGCACAGCGTGCCAACCCCGCGCGGCGGCGGCTTGGCTATCGTGCTGGCATTCTTTGCGGCCGCTCTCTGGCTGTTTTTCGATAGTCGATTAACCGATACTTCCTTAGCCCTGCTGGGTTCCACGCTGTTGGTAGCCGTTATCGGTTTCTGCGACGATCACGGCGAAGTGGCTGCGCGCTGGCGGTTTTTGACGCATTTACTGGCGGCTATCATCGCCCTGGAATTGTTGGGCGGCCTTCCCGTGGTATTGGTCCCCGCGCCATTCGACGCCATCCTCGGACGATTAAGCTTAAACCCCGGCTGGCTGGGCTATCCATTGGGAGCACTGTTTTTGGTGTGGACTTTAAACCTGTTTAATTTCATGGACGGTACCGACGGCATCGCCGGTTCGGAAGCGCTGTTCGTCTCCTCGGCGTTGGCAGGCTATCTGTTTTTTATCGACCAAAGTCTTTGCGCTGTTGCCTTGAGTTTGGCGGCAGCGTGCGGCGGCTTTTTGCTGTGGAATTGGCCGAAAGCGAAAATCTTCATGGGCGATGTCGGCAGCGGCTTTATCGGCCTATTACTGGGTTTATTGATTTTACTAGCCGCACAACAAGCCGCCGTGCTGCTGTATTGCGGACTGATTTTATTCGGTGTGTTTATCGTAGATGCCAGTTATACCTTGGCGATTAGAATGTTTAGCGGGCAGAAATGGTACGCGGCGCATTGCTCGCACACGTATCAACACGCGGCCAAACGCTACGGACATTTGCCGGTGTTATTGACAACCTGGGCAATCAATTGCGGCTGGCTGCTGCCTGTCTCTCTATGGATATTTAAGCACCCCAGCCATGCTTTGGCCGGCATGACCGTGGCTTATCTGCCGTTAATCTATCTGGCTTACCGGTTTAAGGCCGGCCAAACCGAGTTGGCTATTTCGTGACTTTAAAATTCCGCTCCCGCACCACCATTTTTCTGCACGATCTGGCCATGATTCCGCTGGCCTGGTTCGGCGCATACTGGCTGCGCTTTAATCTGCAAGATATCCCCGACGAATTTTTTTATTCGGCCTTATTGTTCTTACCTTGGGTTATCGCTATCCAGGTCAGTTTGTTCTGGGTGTTTGGTTTGTATCGCGGCGTTTGGCGGTTCTCCTCGTTGCCGGACCTGATCCGCATCGGCAAAGCCGTGTTGACCGGGATTTTTTTTATTGCCTCCGCACTGTTTTTATATGACCGCCTGCACGGAGTGCCACGCTCGGTGGTGCCGCTGTATGTGCTGATCTTGTTTTCCTTGCTCAGCATTCCGCGCTTGGTTTATCGCTTTTGGAAAGAACAGACTTTCGCGGAGCGTATCGGCCGGCGCGCCTTGATCGTCGGCGCCGGGTCTGCCGGGGAAATGTTGGTCAGGGATTTATTGGCCAATGTCGATAGCGACTATGTGCCAATCATTTTCGTCGACGACAACCATGGTAAATATAAGCGCGAGATTCGCGGCATCCGCGTCGCCGGCACCGTCGAGCAAATACCCGAATTAGTCGAGCGCTGGAATATCGAAACGGTGCTGATCGCCGTGCCGTCGGCCAGCGACCAGCAGATGCGCCGTATCGTGGAAATCTGCGAAAACTGTTCGGTGGATTTTCAGACCCTGCCGTCGGTTAAAGAACTGCTGAGCGGCGCGGTCACCACCGCCAACCTGCGTAGCGTATCCATCGAAGATATTCTGGGCCGCACGCCGGTAAAACTGGATTGGCCAGGCATAAAAAATCATCTGCACGATAGAGTTATTTTAGTCACGGGCGGCGGCGGTTCCATAGGTTCCGAACTTTGCAAGCAGCTGGCCAGGGCGCAACCGCGCAAGTTGATCGTGTTCGATCAGTGCGAATTTAATTTGTACAAAATCAATGCCGATTTAAACCGGCTGTTTCCGGAGTTATCGCATCAGGCGGTGCTTGGCGATGTCGCTGATTCAATCGCCGTGCAGCAGGTGATCAGCAAACAACGACCGGAAATCGTGTTTCATGCCGCTGCTTATAAACATGTGCCCTTATTGGAAAATCAAATCCGCGAGGCGGTGCATAACAATCTGATCGGTACCAAAATCCTGGCGGAAGCGGCTATTGCTGAGGGTGTGGAGCGCTTTGTATTAATTTCCACCGACAAGGCAGTCAATCCTACCAATGTAATGGGTGCAACCAAACGGGCGGCGGAAATTCTTTGCCAAAACCTGAATCAAACCGGTAACACCCGTTTTACCACCGTCCGTTTCGGCAATGTGCTCGATTCGGCTGGCAGTGTCGTGCCGCTGTTCAGGGAGCAAATCAAAGCCGGCGGACCCATCACAGTCACGCATCCGGATATTACCCGCTACTTCATGACGATTCCGGAAGCTTGCCAACTGATCATGCAAGCGGAAACCATAGGCCAGGGTGGGGAGGTTTTCGTCCTGGATATGGGCGAGCCGGTAAAAATCACGTACCTGGCGGAGCAAATGATCCGCCTGAGCGGCAAAGTCCCGAATAAAGACATCGAAATTAAAATTGTCGGCTTGCGGCCCGGCGAAAAACTCTACGAAGAATTATTCCATGACCAGGAACAATTGCTGGCAACCAGCCATGCGAAATTACGTTTGGCAAAAGCCCGTCTCTATGACTCCGTGGAATGGGCTAAACAAATTGAAGACTTACAGCGAGTTTGCCGGAACTACGATAACCAGCAACTATTAGCGGGTTTGAAACAACTGGTACCGGAGTTTAATACCCCATCCTAAATCCGGCCTATCCGATAGCAATACAGCTTTGTTTTCCGGCGATCATTTAATTCGAGCACCGATTCGGGTACACCATTCGGTATCGGAAAAGAGGACGAGATAAACAAGCACCCTGCACGCATCTCCCGCCGAACTTTTTCGCCTATTTTCGCCATCACCAGCGGCGACAGGAAGGCGAATACCACATCGAATTGTCGCAAATCTTGGTCCCAAAAGCTTGAGCGTCCGACGCGGATATTAGTCAGATTACGACAACGCCAATCAGCCAGCAACCAGGGCAGAGGTGCCCGCTCCAAGGCCACTATAGCCATGTCCGGCTTCGCATTCCCGAGCGGCACTACTACCGTCCCAAACCCGGCCCCAATATCGACAAACGATTGCGCCTCTTCCCGGCTTACTATTTCGATCAGCGCCTCGCTGACGGCCGAGGACGATAAGAACAAAGGAACATCGCCTTTTACTGTGCCCCAGAATAATAGGGTTAGCAGCAGCAACATCAGTAGATATAGCCACGCGGGCACTTGCCAGCTCAGTCCCAGCAATATGGTCGGTATAAATAGTAAATGAATCGGTAGCCACCAGACAGGCTGACGAAAACCTCGAGAGCAAAGCGCAGCCAAACAGGCCTGCATCGCAGCCGCTTGCCAAACGCTAATTGGCAGAGGAAAAAGTGTGCGTAGACCTAACACTGCGGCGCAGGCTAGCAGTTGGCTGAGCAGTGCCTTGAATAACTGCATCAGATACTTACCGGGCTGTCAGCCGACTATTGACCGCGCCAGGCTAATGCGCGGCGCCATCCGCCCCGGTAATTTTGGTATTTTGCTGAATCGTCGGCGATATGGCCGGCAGGCCGGGAACTGTGGTATCGCTGCTACCGGGTTTATCCTCGGCACCATCGTGCAAAACTTGATTTTCGGTCTTTTTATTCATCACCACGATGGAAATCCGCCGGTTCATCGGATCGTTCGGTACATCACCCTTGTAAGGAATGCTAGATGCCAGACCGACGACGCGCAGCACCTTGTCTTCGCTAAGTCCGCCTTGGGTCAACTCGCGGCGGGCCACATTGGCGCGGTCGCTGGATAACTCCCAGTTGGAATAGCCGGTACGATTGCTGGGAAACGGCAATGCGTCGGTATGACCGTTGATGGTAACTTTGTTTGGCAATTCGTTGATCACCGGCGCCAGTTCGCGCAAGATGGCTTGCGCATAGGTTTCGATACCCGAACTGGCCAGTTTGAACATCGGCCGGTTTTGCGCATCGATAATCTGGATTTTCAGCCCTTCCGGGGTGGTTTCCAGCTTGATTTGATCTTTGTATTCAGCCAGCTTGTCGTTAGCTTTAAGCATGTCCTCGATTTTTTCCTGCAACTTTTCCAACTTGAGTTTTTCCTGCTCTTCCGCGAGCTTTTCGATATCCTCTGGGGTCGGTTCGGCCGGGGTATTTTCCCCCTGATGCACTTGGCCTTCTTCTTGAGATTTCAAGTCCTGACCGCCGGCTTGAATAATGCTGGCTCGGTCGCCCGTGCCCTCGCCGCTACTATTGGTAATTGCTACGCCGAAGGGGTTTTGGAAATATTCGGAAATGCCTTTTTTGGTTTTCTCGTCAGTGGAACCGAGCAGCCACATCAACAAAAAGAAGGCCATCATTGCCGTCACGAAGTCGGCATAGGCAATTTTCCAGGCACCGCCGTGATGACCGCCGTGACCGGCCTTCTTGATTTTCTTGATGATTATGGGTTGTTCGGCCATCGCTGTTCGCCCTATTTACCCGCTTTTAATTGTTCTTCCAGCTCGGTAAAGCTCGGTCTGGCATTATGCGGAATGGCGGTGCGCATGAATTCGACCGTCATCGCCGGCGACGTGCCTTTTGCACAGTTCAGCAGGCCTTTTTGAGTGCATTTATAGGCATTGCTTTCCTCTTCCAGCCGCGCTTCCATCACCGATGCCACCGGACCGATAAAACCGTAAGAGACCAAAATACCGAGGAAGGTACCAACCAGCGCCGCAGCGATCAGTTTGCCCAGTTCCGCCGGAGGAATACCCACCGATTCCATCGTATGCACCACTCCCATTACCGCCGCGACGATACCGAAAGCGGGCATACCGTCACCGACTTTTTGCACGGCCTTGATCGGCTCGTTGCCTTCGGCGTGGTGCACTTCAATTTCCGCATCCATGATGTCTTCAAGTTGGTTGACGTCAACCCCTGTCAGAATCAGCCTGAGCTTATCGCAAATGAATTCCATCAGATGGTGGTCATGCACGATTTTTTCCCCAAAAATCGAACTGCCCTCCGGATCGTCCACGACTTTTTCCAGGGACAGCAGACCTTCCTTGCGGGCCTTCTGACTGAGCGCGTTAAAGCTCATCAGCAGTTCCATGTAGTATTCCTTGGTGTAGGTACTACCTTTCAAGGTCGCGGTACCGCCAGCCATCGCCGCCTTGCTGTTGGCTAACGAGTTACTGGCCAAAAAGGAACCAAAGGCGGCTCCGACGATGATCAGCACCTCCACCGGCTGCCAAAGCACTCCTAAGTGGCCACCGGCCATCATGAAGCCGCCCAATACGCAGCCCAAAATGATCACATAACCAATGATTACAAACATGGTTGCCTCTAAAAACTAAACGTTAATTGTAAAAGGGAAGCTCTAAAAATCCCCTCTCCGTTGGGAGAGGGCTAGGGTGAGGGATAAAAATAATTGATTTTAATCCTTTCATCCCAATCTTCTCCTTTATGCCCTCTTGGGTATTTATGCCCTGCGGGTATTTATGCCCCTTGGGTGCTGAGGAAAGGAGATGGTTTAATTTTTAGAGTTCCCCAAATTCAAACTTACCCTGGATCCACTCGCTTTACCGGCCGCCATGTAAGTTGCCGGATAAGTCTAGGCTATGCTTTTCAATATCTCAGGCTAAATGCACAGTTTTTTTCAAAACCAGCTTGCTGATCGCCGGCAGCACCACAAACGTACACGTCATAATCCAGAAAATACCGATAGTGATCACCAGTCCCATGCTGGATATGCCTTGGTGCGGCGAAAATGCCAGACCGACAAAACTGGAAATGGTGGTCAACGCGCCGTAAAACATGCCGCGCGCGGTACTGGATTGATAAATATTCTGATCCTCCGATAGGGAGTGATGCAGTTTTTCAACCATATGGATACCGTTATCGACACCCAGCCCCATTAATAAAGGCAAGGCAATAATATTGGCAAAATTGATAGGCGTACCGGTAAACACGGTGGTCGCCATCGTGAATAAGCCGGCCAGTACCAAGGGAGTCATCACCAACAGGGTATCGACGATACTGCGGCGAATGAACATCAACAGCAAGGCAATCGCCACCAAGGCGATGATGATGGCTTCCTGGAAGGCGCCTATCACCGCTTTCATGGACTCCCAATACATCACCGGCAAATCGGTGGCATTGGGTGCCACGGCCTGCACATCGGTGATAAAAGTCTGCAAGTTACCGAGATCGTTTAAATCTTCCTTAGGAAAAATCTGGATACGGTACAAACCGTCTTTACTCAGCCAACGCTCCTTGATTTCCGCCGGGATACTGGTGGGTATGATTTCTTCCGCATGGAAACCAATCAGAAGCTGGTTCATTACGGTCGGCAGCGTGCCGAGCAACGACGTTTGAATTTTCTCGATAAACACACCACGGTCAGGCTGAAACCTAGCTTCCAGTTCCACCATGACGTCTTGCAACTGTTGTTTAAAGGTTTGCAGCGATTTGATGTCGGCGGGATTGGTTTTTTTCGGCAGATTGTTGTCTATCGCCGCGATCATGCGCTTGATTGCCGGTAGCGGATCGGTGCCGGTTTTTAACTGCGGGAAAAACTGGCTTTGCGGCCCCAAAGTCAGCACCATGTCGTCGATGATACCTAACTTACTTTCCTGATCGTCAGGCACAAAATCGAACAAGCTGACGGTTTTGTCGACAGTTTTCAGGCTCTCCAGCTTTTTCTGCGTAGCCCTGGCTTCGTCTTCGTTTTTCACCAAAACGGTCAAGGTCATCGGCGAGGTATCGCGCTCCTTCATCAAATCCTTGAAGGCAATCACCGACTCGGTATGCGGATCACGCAGATTCAAGGGATTGAAATCGGTTTGCACCTGAAATACAAAGTACACAGCGATGACTGCGCCAATCAGCGTGACTAACGAAATCGGTTTGGCATAGTGCAGGGTAAAGTGAGCCAGCAGGTGGGTAAATTTCGACGCGCCGGGTTGCTCACCATGCAATTGATGCACGGGCGGATTCGGCAAGACCTTGAGCAGCACCGGCAACACGGTCAAGGTAATGAACAAACAAATAAATAAGCTGGTTCCGGCCAATAAACCCAGCTCGGAAATACCTTGGTAGTCGGTGGGAATAAAGGCATACAAACCGATTGATGTGGTACCGGCGCAGAGAATCAGGGACGGACTGGTCGCTAATAAAGCCGAACGGATCGCCTTTCCTTTGTCGCTGCCGTATAAATCCAGATTGTCGCGATAACGGAGGCAAAAATGGATCGCATATTCCACGCCCAAACCGATATTGGACACCGCGAAGGCCACAGAAATCAGATTAAGCTGCTTGACCGCCACCGACGCGAACAAGCCGCAAAACACCATGCCCAATGCCAGCGTCAGCAAGGTAGCCAGCATCAACAGCCAGGAACGGTAAGCCACCAGCAAAATGCCGCAGACCAACACGATAGAAAAGATGCTGGCGGTAAAAGTACCTTCACTCATCCCGGCCATTTCGTCATGTTCCAAACCCACTTCGCCGGTCACCCAGACTTTAACTGCCGGTAGATTAGGGTCCTGAATTTTGTCGGCGGCCTGACGGATCACCTTGATTGCGGGTTCTACCGGCAAAATCTGGCTGTAGTCGAATTTCGGCGTGACAAAAATAAAGGCTTTATCCGATTGTTCTTCGCTGATCTTATTTTCGGCGATCAGTTTTTGCCAGGACAGCAAATCGGTTTCGCCATTCAGCGTCTTATGCAGCGAGTTGCTGACCTTGTCGATCAAAGACATCAGATCGATGGGCACTTCTTCGGTTTTGGTTTCCGCGTTCAGCGCGTCCTCGAATATCGAGAAAAAACCGTTCAGACTGGGGTCTTGGGAAATCCGGCCAATAAACGGCTGGGCTTGCGCCAGCGTCACCGAAAAATCCTGCAACTTGTCGGTATCCAGATACAGCAGGCCGTTGCGTTGAAAAAATGCGTTTTCATCCGGCCGATAGACCTTGGTGAAATGTTCTGTATCGGCTCTGAGCTCCCGGCTCAAGCGTTGCGCAGCGGCCTTGGTCAATTCCGGACTGGAAGACTCGATCACCAGCAGCAACGTATGGACTTCCTGACCGAATTGCTGTTCGAACTTGCGGCGGTTTTGCTGAAACGGCGCTTCCGGCGCGATCAATTCCGCAGTATCGGTGTTGACGGTCAGATGATTGCCGGTGTATTGCACGGCAAGATAAGCCAAGATTATCGAGGCAAGTAACACTAATCCCGGCGAATACAGCAGCCAGTTGCCCCAACGAAAGGCGATATTTCCCAAACGTTTTTCTAAGGACATGCTTAAGCGCTCACTACGGTGTTAATCAAGTACACGGTGTAACTGGCGTAAATGGCCAGCAATATGCCGCCTTCGACCCGATTGATGCGGCCTTGCTCACGTTTACCCGCGTAACCCAACGCAAACAAGGACACTGTCAGCAGTGCCATCAGCGGCCAATCGCGATTGACGATCTCCACGGGGATAGTCATCGGGTGAATCACTCCGGCCAAACCTACAACCGCGAGCGTGTTGAATAAATTGGAGCCGATGATATTACCCAAGGCCAGATCGTGCTCGCCTTTGCGGGCAGCGGCAATGGACGATGCCAGCTCGGGCAACGAAGTACCGATGGCGACGATGGTTAATCCGATCACCAAATCGCTGACCCCCAAATCCTGAGCAATCGTTACCGCCCCCCAGACCAATAACCTGGAACTAATCACCAACAGCAGCAATCCGCTGACCAACCAAATCACAGACTGGGCGCAAGACATGCTGCGCTGCTCCAGCTCTTCGGCCATCTCCTCGCCCAACACGTCAGTTGTTTCGGCGGTTTTGCTCAAGCCTTGGCGGATCATCCAGGTCATCACCCCGACAAACACTACCAACTCCAGCACCGCGTCCACCCGCGACAGATCGCCGTCGTATACCTGACCAAGCGCAAATACCGTCACCCCAAACAACACCGGCAGCTCTTTTTTTATAATTTGCGAATGCACTACGATGGGACTAATCAGCGCCACGGCACCGAGAATCAGGGCGATATTGGTGATATTGGACCCGTAGGCATTACCCAGCGCTATCCCCGGATTGCCTTGCCAGGCAGACAAAACGGACACTGTCAGTTCCGGCGCGGAGGTACCGAAACCAATCACCACCATACCTATTAATAACGGCGACATGCCCAGAAAACGCGCTATCGCCGCAGCTCCTTCGACAAAAATATCGGCACTCCAAACCAACACAATCAGACCGATGACTATCATCAACAGTGGCAAAGCCATAACCTACCCTTACATTTTAAATATCAAAAAAAACCGAAATACTGCCCTGCGTGACGCCGAATACTAATCCACAGTCCACTGCACCAGACCGCTGTAGGCACTGGCAATCACCACCACGCCAAACACAATCCGATACCAGGCAAAAATAATAAAATCGTGATGACTGATATAACGCAGCAAACCTTTTACCGCCAACAAGGCGCTGATAAAAGCCGCGACCAAGCCGACCGCGAACGACAACGCGTCGCTCTCGATATGCAGCAAGTCGCGGTGCTTGTATAAGTCGTACAGACTGGCGACTACCAAGGTGGGAATCGCCAAGAAGAAAGAAAACTCGGTGGACGCCTTACGCGACAAACCGAACAACAAGCCGCCGATAATGGTCGCACCTGAGCGAGAAGTACCGGGGATCAAGGCAAAGGCCTGGGCGATACCCAATTTCAAGGCATCCAACGGGCTGAGATCGTCAACATTATCGACCCGGATTTTGTGCTCGCGCTTTTCCGCCCAGATAATCACGAACGCACCTATGATGAAGGCCAAGGCCACCGGCACCGGTTTGAACAGCGCGGCCTTGATATGCTTGCCAAACAACAAGCCCAGCGTCGCCAGCGGCATAAACGCAATCATCAGGTTTAATACAAACTTTTGCGCTTGCCTGTCGCTAGTCAAGCCGCTCAATACCGAGCCGATCTTGGCCCGATATTCCCAGCAAATCGCCAGGATCGCGCCAACCTGAATCACGATGGTAAACAGCTTGGCCTTGTCGTCGTTAAAATTCAGCAAATCGCCGGCTAGAATTAAGTGGCCGGTGCTGGAAATGGGGAGAAACTCGGTTAATCCTTCAACTACGCCGAGTATCAGGGATTTGATGATGAGGGTAATGTCCATTTTTTTATCAGGCTCCGTACCAGTCAGGTACCAGGGTCGAAATCAGCATGTGGATGAAGTTGATGTAAACCAGTCGAATTTGGTAAGCCTATGAAAAAGCCATATAAGCGGGGCGGGATTATAGTCGAAATCTCAACCATTACGTAACTTTACCCTGTAAGGCACGGCAAATCCTGGCATTTATGACTTACATGCCTGACAGCAATTTGGGCACACGCTTGCTTTGCGTAGCGCTTGCCGATCTGCCAGAATCGGCTGCATGACTGATATTGCCGTTTCGGTATCAGTCGCGCCCAGTCCGTGTAAAGGTGTTTAATCATGGCAAATGCATACCCCCCGCTGATAGCCGCGCTTTGCGACCCTGCTTGTTTCCCGCATCCGGTCGAACGGGTCACCGTACTCGAAACCCATATTTCCTGGGTATTGCTGGCCGGCCGCTACGCCTACAAAATTAAAAAGCCGGTCGATCTGGGCTTTCTGGATTTCAGCCAACTTAGCCAACGCCACTTTTACTGCCAGGAAGAAATTCGCTTGAATAGGCGTCTGGCGCCCGGCATTTATTTGCAGGTAACGGCAATTGGCGGCAGCCCCACGCAACCGAAAATCAACGCGGAACCGGCATTTGAATATGCGGTAAAAATGCGCCGCTTTGCGGCCGGCAAGCTGCTGGATACGCTGCTAACCCGAGGGGAATTGACGCCGGCGCATATTGACAGCTTGGCCGAGACTATTGCCCGATTTCATTCAGGCTTAGCGCCAGCAAGTCTCGAGTCGGACTACGGCACCCCGACTGCTATCGAAGCCCCGGCCCGGCAAAATTTCCAGCAATTGCTGGAGTTGATGAGGCCCGAAGATGCCGCATTGATCAAGAACCTGCAAGATAACTGCCGGCAAGCATTTTTGGCAGCCGAAAACCTGCTTAAGCAGCGGCAACAAGCCGGTTTTATTCGTGAATGTCATGGCGACCTGCATCTGGGCAATATCGTGTTGTTAAGAGGTCGGCCAGTGGCATTCGACGGTATCGAGTTTTCGCCCGAACTGCGCTGGATCGACACGATCAGCGATGCGGCATTCTTGATCATGGACTTGCTCCATCGCGCCCGCGCCGATCTGGCATACCGGTTTTTGAACGCCTATTTGCAAATCAGCGGCGATTACGCCGGCCTCGGCGTATTGCGCTTTTATCTCAGTTACCGAGCCGCGGTGCGCGCGAAAATTGCCGGGTATAGGTTCGCTCAAACCGGTGCGGAATCGGCCAGACAAGAATGCCTAAGTTATTTGAATTTAGCCGGCAACGGTTTAAGCCCGCGCAAACCGGCATTGATACTAACTCATGGCTTGCCCGGTTGCGGCAAAAGCACGGTTTCGCAAATAGTATTGGAAAAACATCAGCTGATCCGCTTGCGTTCGGATGTCGAAAGGAAAAGGCTATTTGGTTTAAGCGCCCTGCAAAAAAGCGGCTCGGCTATCGATAGTGGTATATACGATCCGCAAGCAAGCCAAAAAACCTACCAATATTTATTAGAAAAGACACAAGCCCTAATTGAATACGGGTTTCCGGTTATTGTCGACGCCGCTTTTTTAAAACACGCCCAACGTCGCCCATTCCAGGTGCTGGCACAAAACCTGGGAATTCCTTTCGTCATTCTTTCGATACAGGTAAAGGACGACGCGTTGCGACAACGCATTCAACGTAGACAAGAACAAGGCCGCGACGCGTCGGAAGCCGACTTGACCGTGCTGGACAAGGCCAAGACCGGCGCCGAAGCATTGCAAGCCGAGGAACTGCCGTATAACCTGGTATTGACCAATAATACCGATGGACTGGATGGAAACGATCAACAAGCAATTTGGCGCGAGCTAGAGCGAACACTGCGATAACGTTAAGGTGCGCCGGCTTTACTGACTGCCCGAGCCCGGCCTTTGCGGAAAACGGCGCTGTAAATGTACGCGCTTGGACAATATTAAATTCACGGTAAATTAGCGTGCGAGGGTTGGCATTTCCTACAGTCCGCGATCTTTGTTAGAATCGCGGGTGATCGCTAGATAATTAAACCAATAAAAACCACCATTTGAGCCATGAATAAAAAGAAAATTATACTATTTGCCGTCTGTTTGGCAGCCCTGCTTGCCGTCCAGATTAAGTTCTTCCTGCCGTTTATGTACGACATCGCCGCTTCTGATTTATTTTTGGTGGAAAGCAAGGACGCGGCCAACCCCATGTCCATTAGTACCGACATGACCGCCTTGGCATTCGCCCACTGCAACACCTATATCAAAAACGAAGCCGACGAAGATCAAAGCCTGTCATTTGCCAGTCAACCTACCAACGCCTGGACTCTCGGCAACTACGAATATATTGTTAATGCCGACGTGGAAATTAGCGGGAAAGACAGCCCCAACGTGATGCGTCACTACGCTTGCCGGATCCAATACGGCAAAGGCGACGACACCTCCGGAGCAAGCGATTTCGAAAATTGGTCTGTTGAAGGTGTAAGCGGCTTGACCGATTAAGCCGCATTCATCTCGCGAAGACGTCCCCTCCGGCTACCGGAGGGTTTGTTGCAGGCCGACTATGCACCAACATCAAGTGAATGCAAATATATCTGCCGAACAGCTAATTTGCATACCAAATTCAGCCTAAACCATCCCTTAGGTTTTCCCATTCCTAGATTTAGCCGCATCCCCCAGCAGTCAAATGGCTTGAGTTCGCCAATCTGAAACAAGCAACTCATAAAACCAGCCTAATGCGCAACACGCATAATACGATCCCTCAGCAAGCACATTTATCAAGAATTGAGATAAGCTTATCTCCAGCAGAGAAACCGCGCCCCCTCACACGCAAAGCCTCGCTAACCGTGACGCAGTTCGTTCCAAACCAAGTTCTTCGGTACAAAAATATGCAAAAAACTCACTTAGCCCTGCTGTTCGCCGGCCTTACGCTTACCCCGCTAGCGGCCAAAGCAGGCCCTGTGCAAGACGATTTCAGCACCTGGATCAGCAGTACCTATCAAACCGATTTTGGCGGCAGCCCCTATTTGGCTTTCCTGGAATTGGCGCCTCGCACCAAAACCGACAATACCTTGTTTAATCAAATTATTGTCCGTCCGCTGCTCGGCTATAAATTAACTAACAAATTGCAACTCTGGCTAGGCTACACCTGGCAGGGCGAGTACAGCGAACAAACCGACTTTGAAATGGCCACCAACGATGCCATGCAGCAGGTGCAGTGGATAGACAACTGGACGCCGCAAGTGAATTTTCAATACCGGTTTCGTTTAGAGCAACGCTTCTTTGCCGATGAAGGCGATGTCGGCCACCGCATGCGGCACCGATTCCGTCTCGTCTACTCTATACCCGACAGCCAAGCCTATTTGATCGCGCTCGACGAGCTGTTTGTGTATTTCAACTCTATAGACGAGGGCCGGCTGGCGCGATCCGTGCAAACCGGCATCAACCAAAATCGCAGCTATGTCGGGGTGGGCTACAAAGTGACAAAAAATTTGAATGTAGACACCGGCTATCAATTGCAATACATCCATAACTACGGCTCACCCGATGTGACCAATCACGTCTGGTTAACCAATATCAACGTCAATTTCTAGGCCGGAGACACTGCGGGGATTTTTGACGGGGGATTTGCGAGACCTTAACCGTCCCGGTCAGCGCGTTGCTTAATCCGGATTATTCGCCAAAACAAGCAAGACCTTACTGCCGAGCTTACGACTGACTCTATATGCAGCCCGGATAGGCTGCATATAGAATCCTCGGTTCTCAGCTAAAAAAGCTCAAACGGTTTTTTACTTCCACAGCTACCAATGCATCGTAATGCCGCCGCAACACCGAATCGGTAGGACGCGGAAATAGCGAGGCCTCAATTTCACTTTGCAGTTGCTCCAGAAAACTGGACGTCGGCTCGGCGCGTTCAGCAGCGAAAGTCTGGCTGGTCAAAGTCGCTGACGTTTGGCCTTTAGCGGAACGAAATAGTTTACCGAAAAAGGAAAGTCCGCAACCCTGAGACGAGTATGCGCACGCAGCGACCAGGCCGCTCAGTATGAACAATACAATGGCTTCGAACATATCAACACCTCATGACTAGTAAAGAATACCGGCCAAACCAGGTTGCCAAGTCAACCCGGCCAGTACCGGCGACTCTTGCTTAGCAATTAAAGTGCCATTGCTCAATAATCATAAGATATTGTTAAATAAATAAAAAACAACTTGCCACCGGCTAAAACCCTGCCGCTTTCCTAACAATTTGTCGTTAATACGCCAAGGCGGTGTCTCAAGAGACTTAATGCCGTGATTTAAGAAGGATCCGGCAAACTCGAAAATGGCTTGCCGGAAATTTACGCCCCTTCCAAGCCATCAAGCATGCAAAATCACCAGCCACGGCCCCAACTGCGCCATACGGATGGCCAAAGACTTTTGCAAGGCTTCCAACATAGCCAAGCTGTCCGTGGGGAACACACCGCTGACGCGCAACTGCTTGATATCCTCACCTTTCAACAGGATCTTGGCTTTTGAATAGCGGTTCAATTCCGCGACCACATCGGCCAGCGTTTGATCGTGGAAAATCAGCTTGCCGCGTTTCCAGGCGCTTAGCTGATTTGGATTCGCTGCGTGCGGTTTGTCCAGACTATCGCCTGGTCGGCCAAGTTACTCGGGTCGGTTTAACTCAGTGACGACAGGCCGCTTTCGGGAATCGGAATTTTATTGCCTGCTTTCCGGCGACGAATCTTAATGGAGGACGGTCACCTGGCGACCCAAACTTGACGGTCGCACTTCTCCAAAGCGGCCAGTCAACCAATCCGCATTCTGCGAACTGGATGCCCAGAAAGCTGCCTTTGGCGACTTCAACCAATCGGCCATATCCGGTAGCCCAAGATCCAGTATCAACAAGTCGTAGGGTTGAGTGCGTAACGCACTGTTCGCAAGCTCCGGTCTCCGCGAGCGTGACATCGAATCCCCAATCGCCAAGGCTACGTGACAAGCCGTCACCTAGAACGGCATCATCTTCGACCAACAGGATTCTCATTGAAAGGGCTCTGGGTGGCGGTAAGGTTCATGAAAACTTGCTGGGATAGAATGGTAAGGTTTGCTTGAATTCAATGGTTTGATTTTCGAGTGGTTAAAGCATTTAGTCTTGAATTTCTGTTGAACCCTTTGTAAGGCGTAACTTGTCATTCAGGTTATTGTTTATTCCGCGGAGAGTAAACAGTGATCATTTCTAATTTCTAATTCTCTGCCTGTATTCTTTGCGAAACGTTGCGGCTAACCGAGGCTTATCTGCTAGCGATGTTGACTGATAGTGGTTAGCCTCTGTTTGTTGCTAAGGTCGAATGATCAATTCCAAATACTTCATTAATTTCTTCGATGTTATCGGACCTTATGGGATTGCCGGACCAGTCGCCGCAAAATAGAAATTTGCAATTGGATTTTTTAGAGGTTTGGCACTGATCGTGATTTTTATCAATCACCTGCCCGATAACCCCTGGTTTTGGTATACCCCTTCTCGATTTGGCCTCAGCGACGCAGCGAAAGTATTCGTGTTTTCATCAGGTTTTGCCTCAACACGGGCCTATGGCCGCTGCTTTGAACGCGCTGGACTGTGGCTGGGGCTAGTTCGTATCCTGCATCGTTGCGTGCAAATTTATAGTGCGCATCTGGCTTCATTTGTACTGCTGGCTTTGGTTTGCGTAATCGGAAATCGCTGGGTACCCGAAATGGATGATATTCAACGCCTGAACATTGCCTACTTTTTCGACGCTACGCAACAAGCGCTGTACGACTTGTTCACCTTGGCTTATGTACCCAATTATTTCGACATCCTGCCTATGTATTTGGTAGTGATCGTTTGGCTACCAATATTCTGGCTGCTATCCCGTTTGCATACCGGCGTAGCTTTAACCGGATCGATAGCCCTATACTGGGCAAGTTATCACTATGGCTGGGAAATGAGCGCTGACCCGCAGAGCGGCCGTGCTTGGTATTTCAACCCCTACAACTGGCAATTGATGTTTTTCACCGGTTACGCATTTGGCGCCGGCTGGGCTAGGGTTAGCCTAAAACACGGCTGGTTGTTGGCGGTCTGCTTGGCACTAGTTTTGGTTTCAATTCCTTTGGAGCATGAGTCGACTTATACCCAAATCAAGTTCTGGGGCAAGCTTCGCGCAAACTTGGCTCCCTGGCTAGACAAAAGCCACTTAGGGGTTTTGCGTTGGCTGCATTTACTCGCATTGGCGTATCTAATGTATTACTTGTGTAACTGGCGATCACAGTGGCTAAATAGCGCGTTGCCACGCGCCATTATCACCATGGGTCAACAATCGTTACCGATTTTCCTCTGTTCCATGGTACTTTCCTATGCGGGCGGCATCTGGCTGGATCACTTAGGACGAGAGGCATGGCCGGCTGCGGCCAGTGGCTTGGGGCTAATGTTGCTGGGCAGCCGGACATGGCCTGGCTGGATACCAAACCCTGGAAGTTTTCACCGACGGCAAGATTGGCGCGAGGCGACAACAACAGCATTTCTGACCAATTTACCTCCGATTATCGGTGGGGTAATCAAGCACTGGCACTGCCGTGCTTAATCAGTTTGGCGGCACTGCCAGCGGTGTTGACCAATGCACCACACTTCAGCGGGCCCTTCACGTCCGACCTCGTCGTTCAAGTACAAGAAACCGATGCCGAGGCTTTACAATCTGTCGAAGTACTGTCACCAGACACGGAGACCGATAAACTGATTGATAGCCGGCAACAGCTTTAACGGATTCTAAGCTCATGGAAGCAAAAGCCGTTCATCAGTTTTTCTTGCATTTGATAGCCATTTTGCTGACTGCTCGGCTGTTTGGCGAACTGTTCGCTCACCTGAAAAGTCCTCCGGTAGTAGGTGATTTGTTGGCCGGTGTTCTGCTTGGCCCCAGCGGATTAGCATGACCTGTTTTTGCTGAGCACTTAACGTTTCCGATGGTTTCTGAGACATGTTACATCCGAACAAACGCCATTTCAGGAACTGCCGCCGCTTTGCTAAGTAAATCCGGGCAATTATCCATGTTAGCGCTGACTTGGTGATACTGTTCATATTGGGATTATCGACCATGCTCAACGGCTTCACGTTGGCTGGTAATCTAGTTTACCGGGATTTTTTTCTGGTGGGTTGCGCTGTCATTATTGGTTATGTCAACGCCTCTATGTGGGCCTCTGCAGCGCTTGCCATAGTGATAGTGAGCGCTTCGTTTATGCGCTCGTTTTGGTTTCTCTCTGCCGAATAAAACCTAAGACAACGCGGCAAACAAACGTTGTCCACGGAGCATCAATCATGCGGGAACACGAAACAACCGAATACTTGCACATCGTCTTGATCAGCATACACGGCCTGATTCGCGGTCACTGTCTGGAATTGGGGCGCGACGCCGATACCGGCGGGCAAACCAAATATGTCGTGGAATTGGCAAAAGCCTTGGCCAAGCAATCGCATGTCGGGCGAGTGGATTTGATCACGCGGCGCATCGTCGACAGCGAAGTTAGCGCCGATTACGCCGAAGCCGTCGAAGCATTGGCGGAAAATGCGCAAATCATTCGTATCGACGCAGGTCCGGAAGGCTATATCCGCAAGGAAGAGCTCTGGGATCACCTGGACAGCTTCGCCGATAATCTGTTGAGTTGGCTGCATAGTCAGCCACATTGGCCGGATGTGTTACACAGCCATTATGCCGATGCCGGCTATGTTGGCGTGCGGCTTTCGCATTTGACGGGTTTGCCGTTGATTCACACCGGACATTCCTTGGGGCGCGACAAGTGCCGCAGGCTATTGGCTTGGGGTTTGACTATGGAGGAGATCGAACAGCGCTATCACATTTCGCGTCGCATCGATGCGGAAGAGGATACGTTGAGCAATGCCGAATTGATCATCACCAGTACCCGCAACGAAATTGAAGACCAATACGAGCTTTATAATTGCTACACACCGGAGAAGATGGCAGTCATACCACCCGGTACCGATCTCGATCAATTTCACCCGCCAACCGCCGATACTGCTAGCTCGGCGTTCGCGGCATCACTGAATAAATTCCTGTACCAACCTGACATGCCAATGATATTGGCGTTGTCGCGACCCGACGAACGGAAAAATATCGTCACCTTATTGGAAGCCTACGGCGAATCACCGCGTTTACAGGCTAAAGCCAACTTGGTTATCGTCGCCGGCAATCGTGATGATATCCGGGAGATGAACGAAGGAGCGCAAGGGGTGTTGACTGAACTGTTGCTGGTGTTGGATTGTTACGATCTTTACGGTCAAGTCGCGCTACCCAAGCACCACAGTGCGGAAGAAGTCGCGGACATTTATCGTCTGGTAGCCTCATCCAAGGGAATATTTATTAATCCCGCTCTAACCGAACCTTTTGGCCTGACGCTTCTGGAAGCCGCCGCCAGTGGCTGCCCGTTGGTGGCTACCGAAAACGGCGGCCCGTTCGACATCATCGGTAACTGCCATAACGGTATATTGGTAGACCCGCTGGATAAAGCCGCAGTCACCGAAGCGTTGCTGAGCATCCTAGATAACCCCGATCTCTGGCGGACACTATCCGAGAACGGACTGCGGAATGTCGCCCGCTATTACTCCTGGGAGGCTCATACCCAAGCCTTTCTTCAAAAACTGCAGCCGTTGTTGCAGCACTTCGAACGCCTGCCGAAAACGCCACCGGTCGCTAGAACTGGCCGGCTGCGGAAGCAGGCTATTTTTACTGCGCTGGACAACACGCTATTGGGCGATGACCAGGGGCTGGAGCAATTCGTCAACTTGATCCGGGAGAAACGTAGAAAATGTCTGTTCGGCATCGCCACTGGGCGACGCCTGGATGCGGTGTTGGCGATTTTGAAGCAAAACAGGATTCCAAGGCCGGATATTCTGATTACCAGCTTAGGTACCGAAATTTATTTCATGCCACAACTTATTGCCGATATTGCCTGGAGTTATCACATCGATCATTTGTGGACGCCACAAGTGCTGCGTCGCGTTCTCGGCAGTCTGCCTGGCCTGACGCCGCAGCCCAAACGCGAACAAAGCCGCTTCAAGATTTCCTATTATTACGATAGCCAACTTGCGCCGCCGATGGAAGAGATACTCACCTTGTTGCGCCAAAAGGAATTGTCGGTGAATCCCACGCTATCGTTCGGACAATTCCTGGACATCGTACCGGCGCGAGCCTCGAAAGGGCAGGCGTTGCGATATGTCGCCCAGCAATGGAATATCCCGTTGGACCATATCCTGGCGACGGGCGGTTCCGGCGGCGATTGCGACATGGTGAGTGGTAATACGTGTGGAGTCGTGGTTGCCAATCGTCACAGCGAGGAGTTGTCGAATTTATCGGACATGGAGCAGGTCTATTTCGCCGAACAGTCTAATGCCTGGGGCATATTGGAGGCCATCGAACATTATGATTTCTTCCATCTCTAACTGGGTGTCAGCGTCATGTTGAAGCGCATCCTGATTTGCACCGACCTGGATCGGACCTTGCTGCCCAACGGCAGTCAGCCGGAGTCCACTGGTGCGCGGGAGGCTTTCGCGCGTCTGGTTTTGCGTCCCGAGGTGACTTTAGCCTATGTCAGCGGCAGGCACCGCGAATTGGTGGAGGAAGCGATCCGTGAGTACGGTTTGCCGGCACCGGATTGGGTGATCGGCGACGTCGGCACCACGATCTATCGGGCAGGCGCAGGAGGCTGGAAGCATTGGGCTGCCTGGGAAGACGACATCGCCACCGATTGGCGCGGCCTGATGGCGAAGGAGCTGCGGCCTTTGTTTGCCGATTTGCCGGACTTGCGCTTGCAGGAAGAAACCAAGCAAAACCGTTTCAAGCTCAGTTATTATCTGTCGATGCGGTGTGATGCAAAGGCTTTGCGCCAGGAAATGGCGAGCCGTCTGGAGGCTCAAAACCTGGCGGCCAGCCTGATTTACAGCGTGGACGAAGCGTCCGCCACCGGCCTGCTGGATGTGTTGCCGGCCCGCGCCACCAAATTGCATGCCGTGGAGTTTTTGATGCGGCATCAGGCTTTTGATATCGACAACACGGTATTTGCTGGCGACAGCGGCAACGATCTGCCGGTGATCGTCAGCCGGATACCGTCGGTACTGGTCGCCAATGCCGACCGTGCCGTGGTCGAACAGGCGCAAGCCCTGATTGGGCAAGAGGGCAACCAGGCGGCCTTTTATCTGGCGCGAGGCGGCTTTTTGAGCATGAACGGCAATTATAGTGCTGGCATACTCGAAGGCATCGTTCATTATCTTCCTGAAACCCGACATTGGATGATGAAAGGCCATGAACACTGATTGCCTCATTACCGCTCACGGCACCCTACTCTTCAGGTGTTTCCCGACGACGTTTTCGGTCACAATGGACGTAAGCCCTATTCCGGTTTCATATACGACGGGAAATGTTGACGCCCCGCCAACATCAGCAGGATAAGACCATGTACGAACAGGTTTCTCACTCGCTCTTAAACGCCATTCTGGATGATCTTAAACCGGAGATTCGTCGCCAGGATCTTCGGCACTTTTACACCCGGCTGGGCGCCAATTTTTATGCGATTTATTCGCTGTTTTTCACCTTGTACGGTCACCGCGAGGATTTCAAGCCGCAAATGCTGCGACTGGTGGAAACTATGGCCAAGGGCTATATCGATCGATCCGCCGAGTTGGAACGCATCGACATCGAGCGCGAACAGGATCACAACTGGTTTCTGTCGCAGAAATGGGTCGGCATGGCCTTGTATACCAACGGTTTCGCGGAAAACCTGGCCGATCTGGTCAGCAAAACAGCTTATTTCCAAGAGCTAGGTATCAATTTGGTACATATCATGCCGATTCTGATGTGCCCGGCCGGCAAGAGCGACGGCGGCTACGCGGTCAGCGACTTCAGGCAAATCGATGACAGGCTGGGCGATCTAAGCGATCTGCGACGGGTAGCCGAGGAATTTAGGAAACGCGATATCCTGCTGGTGCTGGACATCGTGATGAATCATACCTCCGACGAACACGAATGGGCCAAGAAGGCGAGCATGGGGGATGGGTATTATCAGGATTACTACTATGTTTTCGACAGCCGGGAAATTCCCGACATGTTTGAGCAAACCATGCCGCAAATTTTCCCGGAATCAGCCCCTGGAAACTTCACCTGGAATGCCCAGATGCAAAAATGGGTGATGACAGTATTTCACGATTATCAATGGGATCTGAATTACACTAATCCCGAAGTGTTCATCGAAATGCTGGATGTCATCCTATTTTGGGCGAATCAGGGGGTGGATATCTTGCGTCTGGATGCCGTTGCTTTCCTGTGGAAAAAAATCGGTTCTTCCTGCCAGAACGAGCGCAATGCCCATTTAATCTTGCAATTGATGAAGGATTGCTGCCAGGTTACCGCGCCGGGTGTACTGTTCATCGCCGAAGCTATTGTCACACCACTCGAAGTGATCAAATATTTTGGCGAGGATGCGATCATTGCTAAGGAATGCGAAATCGCCTACAACGCCACCTTGATGGCGCTGCTGTGGGATGCCATCGCCACGCAAAATACCAAATTACTGTATCAAGGCGTAAAAAACCTGCCGGCGAAACTGGAACGCGCCACCTGGCTGAATTATGTGCGCTGCCACGACGATATCGGCTTCGGCTTCGACGATAACGATATTCGAGCTGCGGGCTACGATCCTTACGCACACCGGCAATTTCTGGTCGACTATTTCAGCGGCCAATTCGATGCTTCGCCGGCCAGAGGCATGGTGTTCATGCGTAACGAAACTACCGGCGATGCCCGTATCAGCGGCTCTCTGGCGTCTCTGGCGGGACTGGAAGCGGGCCAGAAAACCAATGACCAAGGCTTGATCGATGCCGCAATAAAAAAGATTCTGTTACTGCAAAGCCTTATTTTATCCTTCGGCGGCATTCCGTTACTGTACAACGGGGACGCGCTAGGCGTCGTCAACGACTACAGCTATCAGGACGATCCCAGCAAAAGCAATGACAATCGCTGGATACATCGGCCCAAGATCAATTGGGAAAGGGCTGAGTTGCGCAAGAAACAGGGTACAAGCGAATATGCCCTGTTCAATGCCATGAGAAAAATGATAGCAATCCGCAAAGAAACCTCGTCATTCGCCGACTTCAACAATCGGGAAGTAGTGGATGTCGATAACGAACATTTATTGTGTTTCATACGCTTCAATCACCTGCGCGCTTCCGAGCGGGTCATGATCGTCGCCAACTTCGATGCCAATCCCCAATATCTCGATCTATACCTGCTCCGGAACCGGGGTATCGATCCTTTTGGGCAATTCATCGATTTATACAGCAGCCGTAAACCTGCGCAGTACGATCAGCGGATCGTGTTGCAGGGCTTTCAGTTCTATTGGTTGACGGAAATATAAGGCAATTTAGACGTCGCAGCTTCTAATGTTCCCGGTCAGATCAATCTCATTTTCCGGGTTGGAAAATGCTGTAAAATCGACTAGAGCCTGTAATCGAACGGTGAAATCCATACAGCATTTTGGATCGGCCTTGATCCTGAATGAAGTACATCGTAATGAACGAGTGGATTTGAAACATTGCCTGGACTGTAGCGATGCCGGAACTCGTCAAATTCTCCCGTCCGTCCACCCTTTTTTGCCGTACTATCGCTTATCGGTTCCGCCTTGGCCGGCTTTCTGGATTATCCAAGAGCGGGCGCAGGCGATTTGATTTATTCTCCGGCGCGGCCCTCTCGAAAGTATTGCTCAACACCTTGTTCCGGGTTTATTTTCGAACGAATCCTAACCAATTACGCTGTAATAATATTTATGAAACTAAAAGCTGCTTGTCCCCTAATCCTGCCTAGAGCAGCAGCCACATTATGGACATTGACGTTTTTGTCTCCTTTAAGTTGTTTTGCGTCGGATTTCCTTAAAGTGAACGGAATGGAGATCAGGGACAATTACGGCGCCGGTAAAGAGGTTCATCTTTACGGCACCAATCTAGGAGGCTGGCGGGGCCATGAACCTTGGATGTCGCCATTAGCCGGGGCATCAAATGAGTGGGATGCTCGAAATATTCTCACCAATCGATTTGGAAAAGAGATTGTCTGGGATCTTTACAACACATACTGGGATTCCTGGATCACAGAAAACGATTTCAAGAACATCGCCGAAGCCGGTCTAAATTGTATCCGTTTGCCGATATTTGCATTTAACCATATGGATGACGAAGGCCACTGGCGACTGGACGATACCGGTGCCATTGATTTATCCAGAATTGAGTGGACCGTTAACAAAGCCCTGGAATATGGACTCTACACCATCCTTGATCTGCACGGGGCGCCGGGGTCACAAAACGGAGCCCATCATTCAGGTCGGCAAAACGGCACTCTGCTTTACTCCTCTCCGCTTTATCAGAGTCAACTGGTAGAGTTTTGGGAAACCCTTGCCGCGCGTTTTAAGGACAATGCCGCCGTGGCCGGTTACGACCTGCTGAATGAACCCTCCGAGACCTTTCCCGGCAGGATGGGTTCCGAGGTGGTTAATCTTTACGACCGTCTGTATCACGCAATCCGTAGGATCGATCCCGACCATATCATCATTATGGAAGCTATCTGGTGGTGGGATACTCTTCCCAATCCCCAAGAAAAAAACTGGGAGAACGTCGTCTACTCCTTGCATTATTACCAATGGCAAAACAATAACGATTTCACGGTGATGAAAAACTCCGTGGATGGGTGGATACAAGATGCTCAAAAATGGGGTTCAACATATAACGTACCGCATTTTATAGGGGAGTTCACGCTGTTTGAAAATGCTGAATCCTGGAATTACGGGCTTCAGCAATTTACAGAAACCGGCAGTCACTGGACAACTTGGTCTTATAAGGTAGTGGGCCGCAACAACTGGGGTATGTACAACGCAGCAGGGCACAACAGCAATGTTGCCGATATTGCGGCGGACGATTTAAACACGATTAAACAGAAATGGAGTCAGTGGAACACGCTGGAATATTTTTCACCGAACTCTACCGTTATTAATGCCATGCAAAAAGCAACCTCAAGCCGAGACCTGAAGCGGCCCAATCGAGCCTTACCTTCTAAATTAGAAAAACCAGAGGGACAGAAAATTATTGGTATGGTCAATTAAGTATCGATAAACGGTTTGCGTTTGAAGCCGTTCGGATTCCAAAACAGTTCCGTTGTGCGATTCAAACACCAACGAATTACACGACGTTTCGGCCGAGGATATAAGCAACTGAGCCTGTATTAGCCGGTACCGTATTGCCATACAGTTTCACCTATTTGCAATAATTCCAAACAACAGTTGGCGACAGTTCTACCATTCATCAATAACCGATGCTAACCATTGAAGCTCGATGTTACTAACTCCCTCTAATTCGTTCGGCAAGGAGAGGAAACAGCAAAACAGAAATCATGCCGGCACTGACTAGAACCGCCGCGCGATCCGGGGCCATGAGGCCGGACGAAACACCAATTTCGGTAATGATGACGATCAAGGGTAGACCCGTTGCGGAATACAGCGCAAACGGCAACCTGTCTTTTGGTGCTAACGTTTGATTATAAAGCACTATCGGCGCACCCCGCACCACGATTAACAGCCCTAACAAGCAGGTCACCTGGACCGGCACCAGTGGGTTTGCCCACAGTGCACTGATGTCAAATTTCATGCCGGCAACTATGAAGAAAATGGGAATTAAGAATCCATAACCAATCGCATCCAGTTTCTGCCGGAGAATCACGCCACCGTCACCTTTACTGGCAAGACCCACGACCATGCCAGCCGCGAATGCACCAACCACCACATTCAATCCAAACTCGCCTGCTAAAACCACCAACAGGGCTTGGAGGGCAATACAGAGTCTCACCGGCAATTGACCGGTACTTTGCATGGTTTGGGCGAGGAGTTTTATTAACGAAGAAAAGCGGGCATTGACTGCAATATCCGCAATCACAAAAGTAATCCCTACGAAGGCCACAATGAAAACGGTATGCAAGAATGTGCTATGAGTTGGGATGACCAATAGGGAGACGACAATTAACGGGCCGAACTCGCCCATCGCCGCCGCCGACAGCAGCAACTTGCCGAAATCCGTAGTCGAAATCCCTTCATCCCTTAGTATGGGCGCCAATATGCCAAGTGCGGTGGTCGACAAGGCAGCGGCGGCCAACAGCGGTGTTGCCTGAATCAGGCCAATGGCATGTACGACATACATACAAGCCATGGCCACGCTAAATGACAGCAGCCATCCGCCGACGGCAATGGTCAAGGGTTTGCCTTGAATTTCCTCGAGATTGATTTCCAGGCCCACCATAAAGAGCAAAAATGTCAGACCTAACTCGCCAAGCATACCCACTAAACCATCAGGAGATACCCAGTTGAATATATGAGGACCGACAATCATCCCCAAAAGCATTTCAGCGACCACAACCGGCATTCGAAAGCGCGTCGGTATTTTGACCAGTAAAGGAGCGAAAGCCGCCACCAGGGCTATGACAAATACTGCTATACGATAAGATTCCATGGAGTCTCCTGGATTTTTGCGGGTTAACAACACTGGAATGTCAGGCCAATTTAACGAACCCTTCACTAAATTCGATCTTTTCGCAAATCATTTTCCAGTAACGCTTCATAAACTGGTGGGTTTCCCAACCAATTCGCTATCAGTAATGCTGAAAAACAGGCGATGAATAGCGGCAAAATCAATGTGTAGTTGCTAGTCATCTCGATGATCAACACGATAGCAGTTAATGGCGCTTGTACCACTCCACTAAAATAGGCCGCCATGCCAACCACGGCAAATAACTTTGAGTCCACATTTAATTCTGGGAACAGTAGTTGTATGGCTACACCGACTGACCAACCCAGCAGTGCGCCCAATACCAGAACTGGCATAAAAATCCCGCCCGCTGCGCCTGAACAGGAACAGACGATCGTTAAGACAAATCGGCCGATAAAAAACAACGCAATCGTTTCCAACGGTAGTTGCCGACCTTCCAGTATCTCATTCACGAAGTTATGTCCGCCGCCTAACAATTCGGGGGTTTTCCAAGCCGTAACGGTTAACAATATCGTCAGTGTTAGCCACCAAAACCATTTGGGCCAAAGGGGCAAGGTAATCAATCGCTGCCCCCATAATAAGGAGCGAGTGAACAAACTACCCAATAGGGCGGAAAGAATGCCCAATGGCAAGAATGCGATCAGAAGGTTAAGTGGAGGAGTTGTGAAATTATCGAAATGAAAAGCCGGTTGTTGTCCTAGCACCGCTCTACATACCATGTCGGCCGTCAGGCATGCGATGGCGGCGGTAAAAAATTCAAGCGTAGAACACCGCCTCTCAAGTTCTTCGAGCACGAAGGTCAATCCAGAAAGCGGCGCGTTGAATGCAGCCGTGAGTCCGGCTCCGCCACCGGCTGCGACCAAAATTAAATGATCGGTATTTTTTTTATTTGGCCAAAGATTTGCCAGCCCCTGGCCGATGGCGCTTCCCATATGCACACAGGGCCCCGCCCGCCCGACTACCAGGCCTGCGACCCCCCCGATGATCATGCTAAAAAACTTGGCAATCAACACCCGCAACCAGCGAAAATGGCGGCGTCCTATTAGAATGGCTTTAATATGCGGGATACCGCTTCCGCTAGCCTCTGGCGCAAGCCATCTGATCGCGTCGACAGCGAAAACTAAACTGATTACGGTTAGGCCCATGATCAACCAGGGGCCACTTTCCGTGTTCTGACTCGCGAAGACTAGAAGGCTATTTCTAAATGCTTCGGCACTATCCATCGCAAGTTGAAAAAGTACTGAAACGCTACCTGTCAACAGTCCGAGTAAAACGGCCTGTGGTAACAAGCGGTTCTTCCGCCGCTCCGCGTCTGCCGAGGGGTAGAGTTTGGTTTCTGCTTGATCAATTTTCAACAAGTTGTCCCGAGTGGCAATTCCGTAACTATCATGTCGGATAAGTAAAAGGCAATCGCGATAACGTTAATAGTTGAACACAATATCCAGCCATCAAAAATCGTATGGATGTCAGCATTCTAAAGACAAAACAATGTTTGTGTAAACAATGTTTGCCGCTACACAATAATATTGGCGGTAACGAATACTTATCTTAAAACGGGCAGCCGGCGCATACCTCTGCCGACTTTTGAGACCTTGGATGTTGAGGCCAACTACCGCTTTCAATTTTGCGTTTCAAATGTCATATCGGGTAGCGATGCCTCTGAATTGTTTCGGTCTCGCAAACCAAGTCTCAATGAGAGGGCAATAAGGGTAGCGGAGCCAATCGATAGTATCAGTGGCGACTATTGAATTCTTTTTTCTCCGAATTTGCGGTGCCAGTTGAAGATCGGACAGACTTTTCCACTTTGGATTCCGGTGCTGCGGTAAGGCGTGCAGCTTTACGATTAGACCGGACTAGGCATGCCAGTTTCTTCGGGTCTGAATAAATGTCGCGACCACGAATACTTCTGATTGAATTTTCCCGAGTTCTTGTATAAGAAAGCGATATGCCACAGTTTTTAGCTGCTTGTTTTAGAGCGCTGGAAGATGGCTTTGCTGGTCCGGATTGAGACACCAGCTCCGGATTGTTTTGCCCGCAACCTAGTAGACACACCAAACCGGCAAGACAAAACATATCAACACAACGCATTTGGATTCTTAAAAACGTTGAGGGCTTAGGGGCATATTGCTTTAGCAAAGTAATCGCAATAGTCGCCGCGTCTTGGACGGCACAAAACCAAGTCCTGCTACGATTTCGATTCGATGCCATCCGCGCTTTCCTATCTTAATACACGGTTCAAGTCGGTGAACTGCTGGATAAGCGTAATGTCCGGCTCGTCAAGCAGATTGGGCGATTTGAGCTCAATAACGAAGGCGTTACCGTAGTTTGACAAAATCGTCCTTAATTGGAACTTGCTGATCTAGTGGATTTCCTAAAATTTGAAACTGATTTGCCGATTTACGCCGTCGTAGACGACGATTTATCGATAGGAACCGCGTTCTGTTGTCCGCAGCAGGATGTCAGTAACATGAAGGAAGTCAGGCACACCCAATATATGAAACGCCTGATATGATTTTTTGGAAACATCGTCATTTCGTATTTTTATGTTGCTTTGAAACAGTTCCTATTGAAAAAGAAAGGTGTTCAATTAGCCGAATTAGGACATGTACTGACATTCTATTTCGCGTCAACCTCATGTGTTGGAGGCAAGCTAAGGGGCAGTTATTTCAACGTATTTTCGACTTTTGAAACCACATCAAGCATCTTCACATCAGTTGAGCCGCCCTCAGACTTGCCAGGGGGCATTATATAACCGCATAATGTTTATGCAAACATTGTTTGCCCAAACATAAAAAACCAGTAAGTGCCGCTATTGCCTTTCTAAAGAAATTAGTTTTAGGTTGCAACCGATTCAGCACTCGGGAAGCTGGAGCAGATCTAGGCACAACAACGGTTTGGTGGATAATAATGTCTTTGAACGAAAATTTTGCCGAACATGATTCGTAACCCAAAAGATAAAACATCCTTGAAAACCTCTGACACAGAAGAGTCCAAACAGTGGTCGCATGAGGTATTGAAACAGTTTCGACTGATTTTTAAAGCTGTTCAGCAACATTCGCAATGGGTTGAAACGCATTGCGGTGTCACCAGCGCACAGTTGTGGGCCTTGTGGGAATTGTCAAAAAATCCGGGATTGAAAGTCACGGAGCTGGCCAAGGCGATGTCGATTCATCATTCCACCGCCAGTAATATGCTCGATAAGCTGGCCAAGAAAGGATTAATCATGCGGGAGCGCGTTAGCCAGGATCAGCGGGTTGTCACACTGACGTTGACTCAGGAGGGTTCTGAGTTATTAAACCAAGTGTCGTCGCCGCCACAAGGCATTTTGCAGCATGCGTTATTTGACTTGCCGGAGAATGTTCTCAAGTCTCTTGCCAAGAATCTCGATCTGCTTGTTAAAGAAATGAAAATTAAGGATGACGAAGCGGCGATGCAGCCTATTAATCCGCTACCTAAAAAGTCGCCGTCCAGCAAAAGGAAAGAATGAACGTTTAGGCCAACCCGACAGAGACAACAACAGCGTTGTTACTGGAGTATGAATTTGGGAAGTGATATTGAGAACGATGACGCTAAAGCGGGTCACCGTACTACCGAGATGGAAGACTGTATGAAAGATTTTAATAAGGTTTTGCTCGGCTCATTAGCAGGTGCCGGACTAATGTTATTTTCAACCAACGTGCTGGCTGAAAGCTTATCTCAAGCCCTGGATTTAAGCGGACATGGAGTCGGCTTCCTGTGTATAGGCATATTTACGATCGCCTATCTCTTTGTGGTACTCGAAGAAGTTTTGGAATTACGCAAATCCAAACCGATGATGCTGGCAGCGGCGTTGATTTGGGTGGCGATTGCGCTAGTTTATAAGGATCAAGGCCTATCGTCGGTTGCTGAAACGGCGATTCGGCATGATGTATTGGACTACGGCGAGTTGTTGCTATTTCTGATCGTCTCCATTGCCTATATCAATGCCATGGAAGAGCGACGAGTATTCGATAGTCTGCGGGCTTGGTTGGTAAACCAGGGTTTGAATTACCGCCAGCTGTTTTGGGTGACAGGGATTTTGGCGTTCTTTATCTCCTCGGTGTCCAATAACATGACCACCGCCATGTTGATGTGCGCGGTGGTGATGGCGGTCGGCAAGGATAATCCCAAATTCGTCGGCGTATCCTGTGTCAATACCGTGGTAGCCGCCAATGCTGGCGGCGCGTTTTGTCCGTTCGGCGACATCACCACTTTGATGGTCTGGCAAAAGGGCATCATCGAATTCTGGACCTTCTTCAAGTTGTTCGTACCCTCGGTGGTCAACTTTCTAATTCCCGCTACGATCATGCATTTTGCCATTCCCAAAACTCAGCCGGCGCCCATTCATGCAAAGGTCGTCACCCGCCGTGGCGCCAAGCGCATCGTGGTGTTATTTCTGCTCACGGTCCTGACGGCAGTCGGCTTTCAGAATAGCCTGCAACTGCCGGCTGCGGTCGGCATGATGGCTGGTCTGACCTATCTGCAATTGTTCGGCTATTTCCTGCATATTACCCACCGGGACGAACCGGATTTGGGCCTCGATCCCATGTCCGGCGAGGAAACCCCGGATGCCGGCAGCGAGGATAGTTTGCGCTTCGACGTTTTCCACCATTTGGCGCGGATGGAGTGGGACACCTTGCTGTTTTTCTATGGGGTAGTGTTGTGCGTGGGCGGGATGAACTTTCTCGGCTACCTAAAGCATTTATCCGTGTTTCTGTATGGCGAACTTGGTGCCACGCCAGCCAATGTGCTGGTCGGCGTCATTTCAGCCCTGATCGACAACATCCCGGTGATGTTTGCAATCCTGGCGATGCGTCCGGAGATGTCTGAAGT
>NZ_JANIBL010000049.1 GCF_024505055.1 Methylomonas rosea | reverse complement strand
AGCGCCAGCGGCGCAACCGCCCCAGCCTGGTCAGGCCCAGCAAGCAAGTCAGCAGCCACCCGCTCGGTCTCAAGCCCAAGCCGCGCCGAACGCAACTCAGCCGTTGGAAGGCTATGAGATGGAGGAGAAGAAAACCGCCAGCGAAAACGCCGAACAGCAGCCAACGCTGAGCTCGGCGCAAAGCTGGTGGTTGAGCTTGGCGATCTTATTGTTGTTTGCTGCGGGTTATCTGCGCGGCAGTTGGGAGCAGCGCAAGCAAAAAACCTAAGGGCAGCCCGAGAGGTCCTGGCTTCGTCGTTCCCGCGAAGGCGGGAGTCCAAGAAAACCTGAAGTCCGGATCCCCGCTTTTGCGGGAGCGACGGGGTTTTAGCACGTCGCCTCGATAGACGAAATACAAGGAGGCGGTCTGCTCTTGATGTAAGAAAAATTAAAAATTAATCCAACATAACCATGAAGCGCCGTTTTTGTTTAACGGTGGATTAAAGGAGGAAGTGACTTTGTCTCGATTACAAGTAATAACGCTGTTGGCCTTGAGCAATCTGGTCTACAGCAATCAAATCCTGGCGGAAGACGGCGACCAAACTGCCGCGGGGCAAACAGACACCGCAAAACCCGACAATCTGATAATGAATGACGACACGCTGGGTACTACGGTAGTGACCGCTACCCGCTCGGAAATGAGCACGGCCATGGCCCCTGCTAATGTCAGTGTCATCAACACCGAAAACACCGAAAACCGGCTGGTGCAAAGGTTGGGCGATGCATTAAAAGACATTCCCGGTATCTATTTGCGTGGTGGTGCCTACGGCACGCACTTTCCGGGTTCCAGTACCAGTTTTTCCAGTTTTCATGGTATCGGCGGCACCAACCGCTCGCTGTATCTGATGGATGGTTTGCCGGTAAATACGCCCAATAATGGCAATGTCGATTGGAACATCTTGAATATGGATGACGCGCAGCAGGTGGAATATGTGCCAGGGCCGTTTTCCGCGCTGTACGGTAGCGGTGCGATGGGCGGCGTGGTCAACATCATTTCCAAAGTCCCCACGAAGCGAGAAGGTCGATTAACGTTTGGCGCGGGCGGAGCAGCTGTCGATCAATGGGGCATCAAGGGGCGCTACCGTGATCGCTTTGCAAACGGCTTAGGTATTTCTTTAACGTTCAATCATATGGAGAGTGATAACTGGGCCGTATCGGACTATGTGACTGTGAATAGAGGCGGCGCCGCTTTAACAGGCGGCTCGATACCCGTCGCCGGCGCCATTCCGACCACCAGCAATTCTGGCACACCGCAATTCATTATCGGCGATAAGGGCCGGCGTCCGTGGGAACAGAACAACGCGTCATTACATCTTTACTACGATTTAAGTCCGCAGACCCAAATCGACGGCGGCATGGGTTGGAGCAGAGGCGAGACTAACGATAGCGGCAGCTATAACAGTTATCTGACCAGACTCGACGGCACACCTATCAATATCGGCAGTGGCAGTAGCAACCTCAATATTGGCGGCAGACGATATGCGGTAAGCGAAAACTCGTTTATGCATTTTCTGCCAGGTATTGAAGATACCCGGCGCTATTTCGCCCATCTGAAACACGATTTTGGCAACGATATAAAATTAAATGTCGATTTTCAGTATATGCAAACCGAAACATCCTCCACCAGTCCCGGTACGTCGGCAACGTTAAACGGTGGAACCGGCACTATAACGTTGACTCCCAGTAATCGCATCGACGGCAATGTCTCCTTACGTTTTCCGTTCCTATGGGAGGACAGAAATTTTGTCACCGCAGGCTTTGGTTCCAGTCAAACTACGTTGGAAGGACAGTCCCGATATAATCTCGGTAACTGGCGAAACGCCGATAGCACCACAAGTTTGACGGCATTGAGCAAAGGCGAATCCAGTATTTATTCGGCCTATCTGCAAGACGAATTGTGGCTAAGGAAAAATCTGATTGCTCATTTGGGGGTTCGCTACGACGATTGGTCGACATCGGGTTCGAACATGAATGCGTCGCCGGCATTCAATCGTAGCTATCCAGAGCATTCTATTGGGCAATTTAACCCCAAATTCAGTTTGACTTGGCTTCCCGCCGATGGTTATAAATTGTTCGCGTCAACCGGCTGGGCGTTTCGGCCGCCCACTAACTTCGAGCTTTACGGCAGCACCATATCCTCCGCGACTATCACCGAGCCCAATGCCAATCTTGAACCTGAAAAAATGTATTCGTGGGAAGTGGGCGGCGAGGCTAATCCTTTTGCGGGAACGACTATCGCAGCCAGTTATTTTCATCATTACATATCGGACCTCATCTACAATCGAACCGTTGGGATCAGTTTAAACAACCAAATATTGGCTGAAAAACAGAATGCCGGCAAAGCCGAAGTTGAGGGGGTTGAAGTAAAACTCAGGCAGCGCTTGTATTGGGACTGGCTGCATTTTAATGGCACGTACACCCTGAACGATTCGATTATTACCGAAAATACTGCAAACCCCGCTATCGTCGGTAAGCAGATGCAACAACTGCCGCAGACTATGTTCAGTGGCGGTTTGGACATTAAATACGATCAATGGGCGGGAGGTATTATCGGCCGTTATGTCAGCCAGCCGACTTTTAACGACTTAAACGCCGACTCGCTGACTGGCCGGCCAGGCAGCTACGATCCTTATTTCCTGGTCGATACGCGTATCGCCTATCAAGCGACCAAAAATATCGATCTGTCGTTTTCAGTAAACAACTTGTTGGACCGGGAATATTCGGTGTTTTACCAACAGGCCGGCCGCACCGTTTATGGGGAAATTTCTTACAGTTTTTAGGGGGCTATTGCTTTGTTGATTGTCAGTTCTCGGATATTCGCAAGTTGCTGAATATTCGGAAGCAAGGCTATTAGCGACTCGAGTGCTTGTCTAGCGTGCACAGTTCACAAAAATTGGCGATGTAAGCGTTGGTTTTGTCATCTTCATCTGTTCTTAATCTGTTCCTAATCAAGGCTTAAACATTGCCTTCTAAAATCGATCCATAAGATGAATTAATCTCTACAGAAGGTGTTTTTATGTTCAGAGTGACAAGTATTGTTGCAATTGGTCTGCTGGTTTCGCCGTTAGCCATGGCTGATGGACACGGGCGTGGGCATCACAAACATCACCACCATGATCGTCATGTCGAGGTCGAGCGGGTGTATGTGCCGGGGCGGGTTGTGCAATATGTCCCTGCGCCACCGCCCGCGCCGCGTTACAACAGTTACGACCAACGATCCACTCAGGGCTTGGTAGGTGGCGCGTTAGGCAGTGTGGCGGGTTACGAGATGAGTAAGGGCGATCCGTTGGGAGCCGGCATCGGTGCCGCCGCGGGCGCTTGGATCGGCAATGGTATGAGTCGTTAAATAATGACAGCCAATTTATTAACCTGCTCTGAATTTTTGGATAGCTCATGCGACAGGAGGACAAAATGAGAATAAAAAATGGTAAAAAATATCAACAAGAGCAATACAGTAGAGTGGAAAAGTTATTGAATGTATTGTTGTTTTTTGTCGTTGTCTACTATAGCTACTATGTGTTGTCTTTTTCCCAAATGGGGGCTTGATATCACTGGCAGTAGCGGTTTATTGTCAATTTGCGTTCCTGTTATACAGTCCGGATAACTAAACGCTGGATCGATCAAAACCCTGCAAGTCGCAAGACTTGCAGGGTTTTTTATTGCCCGCTTTTCGACTATATCGAAGATGGATCTAAAAAATTGTAGATCCGAAAAAAGCTGCCCGTCGATCAGTTCTTGATGAAACAGATTTTCCGGAGATTCGACGCTAGACCTTGAATGTGGTGGTAGAGCTTAGTTTATTGATTACCTGCTCAAGCCGTTGACAATGCTGGACCCAGCTGATAGCTTTGCTGTCTGGCACTCACCAATATCGAGTGCTAACGGAATTTGGGGGATGACGTGGCTGGCGGACAAGATTTAAACGAAAGATCGCTGTATTTATTAAAAACCTTGGTTGAACGTTATATCCAGGACGGCCAGCCTGTTGGTTCGCGATTGTTGTCTAAAGATCCGCAACTAAAGCTTAGTCCGGCCAGTATTCGCAATGTGATGGCGGATCTGGAAGAAATGGGCTTGATCCATTCCCCGCACACCTCCGCTGGCCGAGTGCCGACCGTGAGTGGCTACCGTTTGTTCGTCGACAGTTTGTTAACGGTCAAGCCTTTGGCATCCAGCGAGTTGGATCAACTGCAACATGGCTTGAAAGGCGAGGCGGATAAAGCCAGTGATGTGTTGAGCAAGGCCTCTAAATTGCTGTCGGACGTGACGCGGATGGCCGGCGTGGTGACTTTGCCGCGCCGGGAAAGCGTGACATTGCGGCACATCGAATTCCTGCCTATGTCCAATACGCGGGTGTTGGTGATTTTCGTCACCGATGACCAAGAAGTGCATAACAAAATTATCCACACCCACAAGCAGTTTAGCCCCGCCGAATTACAGCAGGCTGCCAACTATTTGAATTCGGTTTACTCCGGTCGTAGCCTGGCGAAAATTCGCGATCTTATTGTGCAGGAAATGGAGCAGGATCAGCGCCGGGTCAACCAAGGCATGATAGACGCGGTGAACATGGCACAGCTTACCTTTACCGAGCAACCCAACGACGATTATGTGTTGAGCGGCGAAACGAATTTAATGGGCTTTTCCGAGTTGTCGGATATGGAGCGTCTTAAACAGTTGTTCGAAGCGTTCAGCCAAAAGCGCGGCGTGATTCATCTACTGGATCAGTGTTTACAGGCCGAGGGCGTGCAGATTTTTATCGGTGAAGAGTCCGGCTATAGCGCATTCGATCACTGTAGCCTGGTGACTGCGCCGTATTCGGTAAATGACGAAGTGGTAGGGGTGTTGGGCGTGATAGGACCGACCCGCATGGCTTACGAGAAAGTCATTCCGTTTGTGGACGTGACGGCAAAATTATTGGGCGCGGCCTTGAATCCCAAATAAATGGCCCTATCGTTAGGCCAACCTAAGAATTTAGAACCATGGAGTAAGTAATGAGTCATCAGCAATCTAGCCACGAACCACAATCGGATAGCGATTTGATCGCCGAAGTCTTGGAACAAACCAAGCCTATCGACGCCGAAGAACAAGCTAACGAAGCGTCTGGCACTGACGCCGCAGTCACTGTGGAAGCCTTGCAGGAACAATTGGAACAAGCCCAACAACAGGCCGCCGCCAATCTGGATAAAGCCATCCGCACCATGGCTGAGATGGAAAATTTAAAAAAACGTGTGCAAAAAGACTTGGACGACGAACGCAAATACGGTCTGGCGAAATTTGCGAAAGAATTGCTGAGTGTTCTGGATAGCCTGGAATTAGGCCTGCAAGCGGCAACCGGCGATAGCCCGGAAATAGTGAAATTGCGCGAAGGCAGCGAATTGACCATCAAACAATTTGAGTCTGTATTTGCCAAGTTTAATATCGAAACTGTCGATCCGCTTGGTCAACCCTTCAATCCCGAATTGCATCAAGCTATGGTCATGCAACCCAGTGCCACCGCGCAGCCTAATTCCGTATTGAATGTCTTCCAAAAAGGTTATGTGTTGAATGGCCGATTGCTGCGTCCTGCCATGGTAGTTGTGGCCAAAGCCGACGACAAACCGGCTGATAGCGCAAAAATCGATGAGCAGGCTTGAAATTAATACGATCAACCGCATATCGCTAACAACTTTTTAATTTATTACCAATTCAAGTCTGGAGAATATCAATGGGCAAAATGATCGGCATCGATTTAGGAACCACTAACTCCTGCGTCGCAGTACTGGAAAACGGCACCGCGCGGGTTATCGAAAACAGCGAAGGCGCGCGTACCACGCCTTCCATCATCGCTTTTACCGGCGACAACGAAGTATTGGTCGGTCAATCGGCTAAACGTCAGGCGGTGACCAACCCTGAAAATACCTTGTTCGCGATCAAACGTTTGATCGGCCGTCGCTTTAAAGAAGACGCGGTACAAAAAGACATCAAAATGGTGCCTTATAAAATCATGGAAGCCAACAACGGCGATGCATGGGTGGAATGCCACGGTAAAAAGATGGCGCCACCGGAAGTCTCATCACGCGTGTTGATGAAACTAAAAAAAGACGCCGAGGCGTTTTTGGGCGAAGAAGTTACCGAAGCGGTCATCACCGTGCCGGCGTATTTCAACGACTCGCAACGTCAGGCCACCAAAGACGCCGGCCGGATCGCCGGTCTGGACGTGAAACGCATCATCAACGAGCCGACCGCGGCGGCGTTGGCATTCGGTATGGACAAACCCAAAGGTGACACCACCATCGCGGTTTATGACCTGGGTGGCGGTACTTTCGATATTTCCATTATCGAAATCGCCGAAATCGAAGGCGAACACCAATTCGAAGTATTGGCCACCAACGGCGATACTTTCCTGGGCGGAGAAGACTTTGACTTGCGTATCATCGACTTTTTGGCCGGCGAGTTCAAAAAAGACAGCGGCATTGATTTGCACAATGATCCTTTGGCCTTGCAACGTCTGAAAGAAGCGGCGGAAAAAGCCAAAATCGAATTGTCGTCAGCTGAACAAACCGACATCAATCTGCCGTATATCACAGCCGATGCGTCCGGCCCGAAACACTTGAACGTGAAACTGACCCGCGCCAAACTGGAATCGCTGGTTGACGAACTGATCGAGAGAACCAAAGGCCCTTGCTTGCAAGCGATTAAAGATGCTGGTATCTCAACGTCTAAGATCAACGATGTGATTTTGGTGGGCGGTCAAACCCGGATGCCGAAAGTGCAAGCGTTCGTGAAAGAATTGTTCGGCAAAGAGCCGCGCAAAGACGTTAACCCTGACGAAGCGGTAGCGTTGGGTGCGGCGATTCAAGCCGGCGTATTGGGCGGTGACGTTAAGGACGTGCTGCTATTGGATGTGACTCCGCTGTCATTGGGTATCGAAACCCTGGGCGGCGTAATGACCAAGTTGATCGAGAAAAACACGACGATTCCGACTAATGCTTCACAAACCTTCTCGACTGCGGACGATAACCAAACCGCCGTGACCGTGCATGTGTTGCAAGGTGAACGGGAAGTGGCTGCTGGCAATAAATCCTTAGGTCGTTTTGACTTGCAGGACATTCCGCCCGCACCTCGCGGCATTCCGCAAATCGAAGTGTCGTTCGACATCGATGCCAACGGTATCTTGAACGTGTCGGCTAAAGACAAAGCCACCGGCAAAAAACAATCCATTGTGATTAAAGCCTCCAGTGGTTTGTCGGATGAAGAAGTCGAACGCATGGTGAGAGACGCTGAATTACATGCCGACGAAGACCGCAAACTGAAAGAACTGGTGTCGGCGCGGAACACGGCGGAAGGCATGATTCACGCCACCGAGAAGTCTTTGAAAGAATTGGGTGATCAAGTAGGCAGCGACGAAAAATCGGCTATCGAATCGGCGGTCAAAGACCTGCAAGCGGTACTGAAATCCGACGATAAAGAGGCAATTGAAGCTAAAACCCACTCCTTGACCGAGTTATCCGGCAAATTAGCCGAGCGCGTTTACGCACAAAAAGGCGCGGAAGGCGGTGCTGAGGCCGGGCATGCGGCTGGCGCGGCGGAAGCTGCCGCCGAGCATGATCACAATGTTGTCGACGCCGAATTTGAAGAAGTTAAGGACGACAAGAAATAATGCGTAGGGCGGATGGTGGATGGTGAGAGCTGTCCGCCTTTTACGTGTTAAGGAGCGGAATTTGGCATCTGAATCATTTGGATTTTTGAACTGCTCAGAATCCATAAGTTTTGCGGGTGGTTGTCTTGAGCTTAAAGAATCTTTTAGTGATGACTTAGATAGGCTAAATACGTACGCTCATAAAGATGGCTATATTTATCCTCCCCTCGCAGAAGAGTCAGTTAAATCATTAGAGGATGAAGAGGATCAGTGGCGACCTGTCCCGCAGACAAAAAGACCCGCCCAAATGTTTTACTTGCCACCTTCACACACTTTGTATATTGAAAACCCATTGGATAGCGGAAATATAAGGCATGAAGATGCCGGTTTCTTAATCCACTTGTTGGCCTATTTATTCGAAACTAGGCTTCAATTTGATGGTTGGCGATTTGAGGGAAGGATTTTATTTGATTATAAGAGAAACTATTTGGCAGTTGATCGGAGTGCTCGAATAGATTTTTTATCATTAGCGTACGAGTTTTGGAAGGCTCTTAATAAGAAACAAAGAAAGGCTATTACAAATATTTTGTTTATATATGGCAAAGCCAAATGTTGTGAATGGGAGTGGGAGTCTTTCATGTATCAGTATATGGTTTTTGATGCCATCTATAACTTTAATAATGAGCGATCAAGATTTGAATCAACGGAGAAGTGCAACACTTGTGGCAAAGGTGGTGGTGTAACGCATAAGGAGAGGTTCGGTAAGTTGATTGAAAAATTTGGCATTGAATCTTCTCCTGAACGGGTAGAGCAGATTTATAAAACTAGAAATGAGCTTTCTCATGAAGCGTTATGGTGTGGAGGTTCTCCTGGCCTTGAGAAAAAGGATGGAGAATCTCATTTACTTGTTAAGTGCTTAGATCGTTTAAACTCCCAGCTTATAGCTGCGAATTTGGGGTACTGCAATACGTATTCAAAGTCCGGTAGTTGGCATAAGTTAGATTCAAGTGGTGAGTGGTTTGATGCAGTCGTTACTCCATAGGTTATTTTGTTCGTAGGCTGGGTTGATAAACCCCGCGTAATAAATTTATAGATGAAAAGCGAATAGTCGGCTATGCCAAAACTCTACTGTACGAGGTTGAAATGAATAATATCGTCAATATTTGTAGCCCGCGTAGGTCCGATTAGCGATAGCGTAATCGGACGCACGTTTTGAATAAAAACATTCCTCCGATTACGCTATCGCTAATCGGAGCTACCTTGATTTAATATTGGTTGGCATAAATCGATTCGATGAGAAAGTATTTACACGAGGCTGAAATGAACCGAAGTATTAGTATTTTTAGTCGCACCGCGTACCTTTTTGTTTTTGCGAGGTAGATATGCAAACTGCTGTTACGGAAGTCAAAGAATTATTGAATAGGCTGCCTGAAGAAAGCAGTTATGAAGATATTCAATACCATTTGTATGTCATCGCTGAAATTCAGCAAGGACTCGCTAGGGCAGAAACCGAAGGGACTGTTTCCCACGAGGAAGTCGAAAAATAATTCGATCGCGTATTTGGTTGAGTACATACTTCCAAGGTGTTTTTTGAGGTAAGAATAATGGATAGCACGGTAATCGAACGCGAAGCTCTTAATCTTCCTGCGGCGGAACGCGCCAAACTTGCTCATAATTTATTGTTAAGCTTAGAAAACCTCTCCGATGCTGAATTGCATGAAGCTTGGCTGGATGAAGCTCAACGACGCGCCGATGAAATAGATCAAGGTTCGGTCGAATTAATTTCTGCGGAGGAAGTCAGCGCTAAAGCGCGGTTATTGTTGAAATGAATTATCGATTTCACCCCGGCGCTCAGCATGAACATTTGGAAATTATCGGTTTTTACGAATCAAGGCAGCCAGGTTTGGGTGCCGCTTATTTGGCGGAGTTTGAGAGTTTTATGATTAGCGTTGCCAATATGCCGGGACGTTATCGAGTTGAGCGAAAACCTAACATCCGGGCGGTTTCTCTGCTTAAATTTCCTTATCGAATTATCTTTAGGGATAATCATGCCGGCGTACAAGTTTTGGCGGTTTCACATAAAAAACGAAGGCCCGATTACTGGTTAGGCCGGTTATAACTGAATATATCAACACTGAATAATAATACCGAAGACATTTAAATGGCCGCAAAAGAAGACTTTTACAAACTGCTGGAACTGGATCGCAACGCGAGCGAAGCCGAGATTAAGAAGAGCTATCGCAAGATGGCGATGAAATTTCATCCCGACAGAAATAACGATAATCCGGAGGAAGCGGAGAAGAAATTCAAGTTGGTCAAGGAAGCTTACGAGGTTCTGTCCGACCCTAAAAAACGCGCGGCCTACGATCAATTCGGTCATGCCGGTGTTGACTCCTCAATGGGCGGCGGTCGTGGTGGCTTTAGCGGGGCGGAGAACTTTAGCGATATCTTCGGCGATGTGTTCGGGGATATTTTCGGTGGTGGTCGGCAACAGCGCAGCAGCGTGCAACGCGGCGCCGATTTGCGTTACAACCTCGAGTTGACCCTGGAAGAAGCGGTTGGCGGCACCGAAGCGACCGTGAAAGTGCCGGTTTTGGTGGCTTGCACCGAGTGTAACGGTAGCGGTGCCAAAAAAGGCAGTAGCCCTGTTACCTGCAACACCTGTCATGGTCATGGCCAGGTCAGGATGCAACAAGGCTTTTTCTCGGTGCAACAAACCTGTCCGACCTGTCGCGGTACCGGCAAGCAAATCAAGGATCCTTGCCCGAAATGCTACGGACAAGGCCGAGTCCAGGAAACCAAAACACTAAATGTCAAAGTGCCGGCCGGTGTCGATACCGGTGACCGTATCCGCTTGGCCGGAGAAGGGGAAGCGGGTGCGAACGGCGGACCAGCCGGGGATTTATACGTACAAGTGCAGGTCAAGGATCACCCGATCTTTACCCGTGATGGTGCGAATTTGTATTGCGAAGTGCCGATTAGTTTTACAACCGCTTGTTTGGGCGGCGAACTTGAAGTTCCCACACTGGACGGCAAAGTTATGCTGAAAATTCCACCGGAAACCCAAACCGGGCGGATGTTCCGTCTGCGTGGGAAGGGTGTGAAACCGGTTAGAGGCGGTGCAGTCGGCGACTTGTTATGCAAGGTGCAACTGGAAACCCCGGTACATCTGACCAAAGAACAGAAAGCCATGATCGAGAAGTTGGGCGAATCCTTGTCCGGCGGCGGCAAACACCACAGCCCGCAAGAGCACAGCTGGATGGATGGCGTTAAAAACTTCTTCGATAAATTAACAGGGTAAATCATGGTGCGGATTGCGGTTGTAGGTGCTTCCGGGCGGATGGGTTTATGTCTGCTGAAAGCCGCGCTGGCGGCGGAAAACGCCGAGTTAACGGTAGCGGTATCCCGCCCGGATAGTTTGGCAATAGGCAAGGATGCCGGCGAGTTGGCCGGCATCGCGGCGGCCGGCATTAAAGTCGGCGACGACTTGGCGGCACTAACTGATAGGTTTGACGTGTTGATCGACTTTACCCGGCCTGATGCGTCTATGAGTTATATCGAGATCTGTCGGCAAGCCGGCAAGAAAGTAGTGATCGGCACTACCGGTTACAGCGATGCGCAAAAAGCCGCGATTGCCGAGGCTGCCCAGGATGTGGCGATAGTCATCGCGCCGAACTTCAGCGTCGGCGTCAATCTGTCCTTAAAGTTGCTGGAAATGACGGCTAAGGTAATGGGCGACTATACCGACATCGAAGTGATAGAAGCTCACCACCGCCACAAAGTCGACGCGCCGTCCGGTACTGCGTTGCGGATGGGCGAAGTGGTTGCCGCCGCGTTGGGACGCGATTTAAAAGATTGCGCCATTTACGGACGGGAAGGCGACACAGGTGCCCGTGACCGCAAAACTATCGGCTTTTCCACCATTCGCGCCGGCGATATAGTCGGCGAGCACACCGTGATGTTTGCCGACGAAGGTGAACGGGTGGAAATAACCCACAAAGCCACCAGCCGGATGACCTTCGCCAACGGTGCGGTAAGGGCCGCAATTTGGCTCGCGGACAAGCAAAACGGCCTGTTCGATATGCAGGACGTGTTAGGGCTAAAAAGCTGAGCAGCGCTTAAACCCAGTCCGCAGGCCAGTGGATCAGGTAAGTCTTATATTCGTAGAGGCGTTACCTCGCCAGTCAGTTTATAATGCCGGTAATCCGCAATAACCTGAGCGTGATCGAAAGCCAACACGCTTGGCAGATTCTCGAAGTTGAATAAACCGAAGTTTTTAGCATCGTCTGCCGCCATCGGCGTGCCATGGGCTTGCGCCAGATAGACGGCGGTGACGGTGTGATTGCGCGGGTCGCGTTGCGGATTGGAGTAAAGGCCCAGCAATACGGTTAGTTCCACATCCAGGCTGGTTTCTTCCTTGGCTTCGCGGATTGCCGCGTGCTCTAGTGTTTCGCCGACATCGACAAATCCGCCAGGGACCGCCCAGCCGTAGGGTGGATATTTCCGCTCTATCAACACGAAGGGGCGCTGCGGATGATCAATCAATTCGATCAAAATATCGGCGGCTAACAAGGGTGTGATCGGCTTGGCCATGGTGTTCCTGATAATGATGAGTTTTAGTGCATTGAAAATATGAGTCTTCTGCTAAATTTAACCATGTTTTCAAGCGTTGCTGAAATTCTCGATTCTTTTTCCTCGACAAATTAATCATGAATTAATCCGCTTTTCATATCATCCCGGCTGCTTTACGCAGCGCTTTTAAAGTCGAATTACATTTCCAAGAAGTAAAACATGAATGAGTTTATTCCCGGCCAACGCTGGATTAGTAATACCGAATCCGAACTCGGTTTAGGTATGGTGATGGATGCTGAATTTAACCGTGTCACCGTATTGTTTTTAGCGACCGGCGACAGGCGGGTTTACGCCAGAGATAACGCGCCTTTGACTCGGGTGCAGTTCAACGAAGGCGATGTGATCGAATCGGCGGATTACGCGAAAATCAGCGTGCAACAGGTGCAGCAGCACAACGGTTTGTTGACCTACATCGGTATCGATGAAGACGGACAGTTGCAGCAAATCGACGAGATGGAACTTAACCATCATATTCAATTTAACAAACCGCAAGATCGTTTATTCACCGGCCAATTCGACCCGACCGCCTGGTTTTTACTGCGTTACGAAACCTGGCGGCGTCAGCAACAGCACCAACAAGCCGCTACCAAAGGTTTGCAGGGTGCGCGCGCTTCGCTGATTCCGCATCAACTTTATATTGCCCATCAAGCCGCCAGCCGCACCTTACCGCGCATTATGCTGGCCGATGAAGTGGGTTTGGGTAAAACCATAGAAGCCGGTTTGATCATTCAGCATCGCCTAATCAACGGCTTAAGCAAGCGCGTGTTGATTTTGGTGCCGGAAAGCCTGCTGCATCAATGGTTGGTGGAGATGCTGCGCCGCTTTAATCTGCGGTTTAGCATTTTCGACGAAAGCCGTTGCTTTGCCAGTCCGGACGAGAACCCGTTTCTCAGCGAGCAGTTGGTGTTGTGCAGCCAGCGCTTCTTTGCCGATTCTCCGCATCGCCAGCAACAAGCCTTGGATGCCGGTTGGGATTTGGTTGTGGTCGATGAGGCGCATCATCTGGAATGGAGCGAAGACGCACCCAGCGCCGATTATCTGTTTGTCGAGCAATTAGCCCTGGCGTCTCCGGGCCTGATTCTGTTGACCGCGACGCCCGAGCAATTGGGTAAGGAAAGCCATTTTGCACGTTTGCGTTTGCTCGATCCCGACCGTTTTTATCGGTTCGAGCAGTTCCTGCGGGAAGAAAGCCAGTTTGAGCCGGTGGCCCGGCTCGCAAATTTGCTGATTGCCGGCGCAGCGCTGGATGCCGAACAGCAGGAGCAATTGAAAAATTTATTAAAGCAGGACAATGTCGACAAACTGCTGCAACAGGTCAACGACAGCCAAGCCAACGCACGGGAAGAATTGATCAAATTATTGCTCGATCATCATGGCACCGGACGGATTTTATTCAGAAACTCCCGGCAAACGGTGCAGGGTTTTCCGGATCGGCAACGCCATGCTTATCCGCTGCAAGGTGAAGAGACTGCGGATTTAGCTAACAGTCCGTATCTGCATTGGTTGGTCGGGCAGTTGAAAGCCTTGGGCGACGAAAAAGCCCTGTTAATCTGCAAGCGCGCGGAAACCGCGATTCAGCTGGAGCAACTGTTGCGGCAGCATGTTGGGCATACCGCAGCAGTGTTTCATGAAGGTATGAGTATCGTCGAGCGGGATCGAGCGGCGGCGTTTTTTGCCGACGAAGAGAGCCGGGCTCAAGTGTTGATTTGTTCGGAGATCGGTAGCGAAGGGCGCAACTTTCAATTCGTGCGCCATCTGTTTCTGTTCGATCTGCCGGAAAATCCGGATTTGCTGCAACAACGCATCGGCCGTCTGGACCGAATCGGGCAGAAGCATGTGATTCAAATCCATATTCCATACCTGGTCGATAGCACTCAGCACGTGTTATTCCGCTGGTACGACGAAGGCCTGGACGCATTCCGGCATAACTGTTCGGGTGCTGCGCAAGTCCTGAAGTTGCTGGGCGAAGCCCGCGATAGCGCGTTGCTTAGCCGCGATGCGGCTGTAGTCGAGGCCTTGATCGCCAACACCAAGGCTTTGAACAGTCAGGTGGAAGAAGAGCTACATAAAGGCCGCGATTTGCTGTTGGAACTAAATTCCTGCCGTCCGCAAGAAGCCGCGCGGCTGGTGGCAGAGATTACTGCCGGCGAACGCGACGGGAATTTGTGGCCGTTTATGGAAGCCATGTTCGATTGTTATGGCGTCGATGTCGAAGATCATTCGCGCGATTGCCATATCCTGTGGCCCAGCGAAAATCTACGCATTGCCCATTTTCCGATGTTGCAAGACGACGGTTTGACGGTAACCGTCAATCGCGACATCGCGCTGGCCAGGGAAGACATGCAGTTTTTGACCGCCGAGCATCCGATGGTGTTGTCGGCCATGGATTTGGTGTTGTCCAGCGAGACCGGCAATGCCGCTGTGAGTGTGGTCAAACATCCGCAGCTCAAAGCCGGCCAATTCCTGCTGGAGCTTTTGTTTGTTGCGGAATGCAGTGCGCCCGCCGAGTTACAAATCGGTCGGTTTTTACCGCATACACCGTTACGCGTTTTAGTCGATCAGCATAAAAAAGATCTAACGCTTGTCATTAGCCACGACAGCCTGGTCGAGACCGGCGATAGTTTTGATAAGGCGCAAATCAGTCAGTTTTTGAACAGCCAGCGCCAACATATTCAAGACATGATCAAAGTCGCTGAACAGTTGGCGGGCGCGCAAATGCAGAAGTTGATAGCGGAAAGCAGTAATCTGATGATTGCGACGCTAACCGGCGAAATCAAACGTTTGGTACGGCTGAAAAAGATTAATCCCGGTATTAAGGAGCAGGAAATCGAGCAGCTCAAGGAAATGACCATGCTCTCGCACGAAAGCATACAGGAAACTCAGTTGCGGCTGGACGCGGTGCGGTTCGTTATTACCAGTTAGCTAGACGATAGGGTCTTCTGCAGCGGTGTTGTTTAAACGGTTTTGATCAACACGGTGGTGTCGTCGAGTTCGATGCATTCAAACATTAGGTCGTCGATAGAACCTTCGACGTGGTCTACGTAGTGCAAGCCGCATTCAGAGTCGACATTTTGATGTTTCAGAATGCCGTGCACACTGAACGGCGTTCCGGATTCCGGCAGTACCATGGTGATTTTAACCTTGCCGGCAACATCCGCGCTAATGGGATCTTGGAGCTTAACTCGGATGCCGCTGTAGCTGATGTCCAGAATTTCCGCATTCAGCGAAATTTCCCGGGCTGTTCTGCTGTGGAAAATAATGCCTGCCTGTAGGCCTCTAGGTTTTACTCTACGGTGTATTCGTTTTTCGAAACTCATTTGTTTTGACCCCTGCTGAAGAATCGCGGCTACGCTATCGAGGATTTATTGTAGGTGCAAAGTTAATTTTTGCTACTTTAGGTGTGTTCATCATGCCATATCTTTTCTATTCATACACCCGTTAATTACGGGCATAACATAAGGTTTTTGCATGTTATTTTCAGAATTGGGTTTATCCGAGCAACTACTTAAGGCGGTTGCCGAGCAAGGCTATGAAACCCCGACGCCGATACAGGCGCAGGCCATTCCGGTCATTTTACAAGGCCGCGATGTGCTGGCCGGCGCGCAAACCGGCACCGGCAAAACCGCCGGATTTACCTTGCCTCTTCTTCAGCTGTTGCAAGAACAACCGGTTCCGCAAAAGCCGCGTCCGGTTAGGGTATTGATCTTGACGCCGACCCGCGAATTGGCGATGCAGGTTTATGAAAGCGTCCGAACTTACGGCAAGCATTTACCGTTTTTTGCCGAGGCGATATACGGGGGCGTCAGTATTAATCCGCAGATTCAGAAGATCCAGCGCGGCACCGATATTGTCGTTGCTACGCCCGGACGATTGCTGGATTTAATTCAGCAACAGCATCTGGATTTATCCAAGGTTGAGTATTTTGTACTCGACGAAGCCGATCGAATGCTGGACATGGGCTTTATTCGCGATATTCGTCGAATCATCGCTTTGTTGCCCAATAAACGCCAGAACCTGCTGTTCTCGGCGACTTATGCACCGGAAATTAGTGCGTTGGCCGAACAAATCCTCACCGATCCGGTTGAAATAGCCGTCGCCAAACGCAATGCCGCCGCCGATACCGTCTCGCAGTTGGTGTACGGCATTAACCGTGAATACAAGCGCGAATTACTGTCCTATCTGATAGGCAACGGTCATTGGCAGCAGGTATTGGTGTTCGTCCGCACCAAGCACGGCGCGGATCGTTTGGCCAAACAGCTTATCAAGGATGGGATTCGTTGCGCGGCCTTACACGGCGACAAGAGTCAGGGTGCCAGGGTTCGGGCTTTGGAGGAGTTTAAAAATGGTGCAATTACCGCACTAATCGCCACTGACATCGCCGCGCGCGGTTTGGATATCGATCAACTGCCGCATGTGGTGAACTTTGATTTGCCGCAAGTAGCGGAAGACTATGTGCATCGCATCGGCCGCACCGGCCGCGCCGGCGCCGAAGGTCAGGCAATTTCGCTGGTCGATCCGGAAGAGGCTTATTTGTTGGCTGCTATCGAGAAGCTGTTGAAAAGGCAGATTCCGCGCGTCGATGATACCGGCTATCCGAACGTGTCATTGGCAGTGACGAACAGCAAGCCGCAGCCAAAACCGGCCCAGCCGAATAAGCCGGCCAGGCGGCCGCAGAATGGCCGGCCGGGGGAACAGGCTAAACGCGCGCCCAACTCTCGTAAACCGCGTCCGCAAACAGCCAAGCCCCGCTAAGCAGTTTGCCTCGTCGTGCCCGGCCGTGGGCACGACAACTCCTCCTGCCGAATGCCGGTTTATTCCGCAGTCGGCGCCTCGAATATATGAATCGCCAGCCATATCGACTCAATGTCCGGATTGGTCCATTCCACCCGGTGCCGACAATGCGCCGGAATCAGCAGATAGTCGCCCGGCTTTAGGTCCACAGGTGCGGATTGGGCAAATGTGAGCCTGGCTTCGCCTTGTAACAATATCACCCACTCGTCCTGATTTTGGTCGTACCACTCGTTTTCGGCGCTGCAATGACCCTTGGAAACAATGCGCTCGATGCGAATAGTAGGCTTGCTAAACAAGGTTTGGCATAATTCTATTGGCAACTGAGCTGGAATGTCTGTAAAAATGCACGAACTGCTGATGTTCATAAAAGCGGGTACATAATAAAAAATTGGGGGAGGGGAATGAAAATGAATAATACGTCTTTTACTTCGTTAATGGCGGTGGTCATCGATAAACTACCGGGAATTATGCAACTGTCCAAACGCAGTTGCGATACTGCTAAATGCGTGGATTTTTTGGCGCCGCTGTTGCTGCGGCTCTATTTGGCGCCGGTGTTTTGGATGGCGGGCACCAAAAAATTCGCAAATTTTTCCGACACGGCCGAATGGTTCGGTAACGCCGAATGGGGCTTGGGTTTGCCGGCGCCTTATGTGCTGGTATTTCTGGTCGCGCTATTTGAAATTGTCGGCGCCTTGTTTTTATTGTTAGGCTTTGCCATCCGGCCGATCACATTGCCGTTGATGATAATCATGGTGGTGGCCGCCATCAGCGCGCATATCCAAAACGGTTGGTTGGCCATTGCCACCGGTAGCGGCATTTTTGCCACCGAACGCACGATAGGGGCGATAGAACGCTTGGAGCGCGCCAAGGAAATTTTACAGGTGCAGGGCGACTATCAATGGCTGACCGAGAACGGCGCCTTGGTGATATTGAATAATGGAATTGAGTTTGCCGCCACCTATTTCGTCATGTTGCTGGCGCTGTTTTTTTTGGGCGGCGGCAGGTTTGTCAGCGCGGACTATTGGTTGGCTCGCAAATACTTGCCTGAACTAGCACCCAGGGCCTGACTACAACAGCCCAAACCGAGCTGTTGGCGCTGATCCATTCGCCGGCCTGTCGATCCGAAACATGACCGATTTGGCCGGCATCCAGCCATTGTGCGACCTGAGTTTTATTGTCGCGCGAAAACTGGTAAGCCACTTCGACCAGATCCAGGTCCGCCGCTACCGCGATTGCCAGCCCGGCTGCGAAAAATCGTTGCAACTCGGCCCAGGGAATGGACGAAGTTTCCAAATTCACCTTGGCTTTTTCCAGATCGGGGAGTGAGTCGTTCATTAACATTTTCCGGTTGGGATGTTGTAGTATGCCCAGCTATTTTATCGTAACCCGGTTTATAAAACAGAAGTGAGGATTCATCGATGTCGCTATTGAGTTCATTTAAAAAGCGTTCCACCCTGGACGCGGCGATCAAGCAAGTTGCCCAGGCCCGTAAAAGCGAAGGCAGCAAAGCCGAGCAACTATACAAGGGTGCGTATCAAGGCTTTGCTAATGTAATTGCCGACCATTTGATTGTTTCCGAAGCGCTGTATCACTGGGGCTTTGGTTTATTGCATGAGGCCCGGACTCAAGAGCCGAAACTAGCTATCGAAATTTACGAAGACGCCATTTCCAAGTTTTCGTTTTGCTTGCTGATTTCGCCTAACTATTTGGGCGCGGCGATAGACGGCGGCGTGGCGTTCATGGAATTGGCTCGCATTAGCTCGGAAGCAGCCAAGCCAGATCTATACGATTTGGCGGAAGATTTTTTCGAAAAGGCTTGTGGTATTCAAAAAGGCAGCGCGGCTTACAATCTGGCCTGCGTTTATGCTTTACGCGGTGATAACGATGCCTGCTTGGCGGCGTTGCAAACCGCTAGGGACTTTGGCAGTTTGCCCGACGAGCAAAATATATTGCAAGACGAAGACATGACAGGCGTGATCAACGCCCAGTGGTTCAAGGAGTTTATGGAGGAGGTTCGTGCCACGCCCGCACCGGAAAAAACCAAACTCAAGGATATTGAAATCAATGTAGAGCCGGGCTTCAAGATAGAGAAAAAAGAGGACTTTGATTACTACTCTTGAGTTAAGTCTATCTCAGATTAAGGCCCCGCGAGAGCGGGGTTTTGCATCGCCCGGATAGGGTTATTTATCTGCGCTACTTTCAATATAGCCAACCAGTTTTTTGTCCTCGGATGAGGTATGAAAAGCAAACCAATTGAACAGAAAGTTAAAGGCGTGATCGGCACTGATACTGCCCGATTGCAATTGATACAGTTTGTTGTTGGCTTCCGCCAACAATTTTGCGTGAGAATTGATGTGGTGCTCCTGCTCAGGATAGCGGTGATCTATCATGATATTTTCTTCGCTGAGAAAATGGAACTCGGCATATTTGCAAATTTCTTTGAATATTCTGAGCAATTTGTCCTTGGGCGTATCTTGTTCGGCCGCGTCGTGGAAATCCACAATCAAACTCAGAAAGATGCGATGCTCCGCATCTATCCGGTCGTTGCCAAGCTCGTATTTACTGTCCCATTTCAGCATCTGTCCCGCCTGATAAATTACGCCCAAAAAAAACCGGATGGCTCGATTAACAAACCACCCGGATTTTTTTGCATCCATGCCACCCATGAAGAACTACTTGCAAGGTAAAGCGTAGACCATGCCGGGCCTATTGCAAGCTGCCGGTCTTATGCATGGCTCAGCAGCTTTAACTCGGCCCCTAAATTAATTCTTTTTTCACTATTGTTGGTAGCAGGCATTTACAATCGCCCGCAGTTTTTCCAGGCCCAATTTGCGGGTAAGCGCTATATTGCGCTCGGGAATACCCTCCGGGTCCGGATGACTGGCTACGGCTTTTTCGATACTGTCTTCGCGAATCAGATGCAGCATGGGGTAAGGGGAGCGGTTGGTGTAATTGCTGGGGTCGTCTGTCGGCGTTTGCGCAAAGCAATAGTCCGGGTGAAAACTGGCCAGTTGATAGATGCCTTCGTAACCTTGATCAATCAGTAATTGCTCGGCGATAGCCAGCAAATCCAGGAAATCCTCGAAGTCGGCAAATGCTTCGCTAAAGATCAGTAAGGTGGTTTCGGTGTCGGGTTCGGAATCGAGATGCACGCACTCGGCAATCACCGCTTCCAGGCTATCCTCTATGCTGTTGCTCGACACAACCTGATAGCGAATACTATCTCTTTCCTGCTCGCGGCGGGCAAACGGGCAGATATTGTATTCAATAACAAAAGTTTTTAGCCAAGCCTGAGTAGCGGAGATAATCTGTTGGTTATTCATGATGATCGAAAAAAATGATGAAAAGCACTAAACACTGTCTTTGGCTGTTGGCGTTATTGCCGGCTTTACTAAACGCCGAAGTTTATCAATGGACCGATCAGCAAGGTCGCCGCCATTATGCCGATCATGGCAATGAAAACGCCAAAGTTGTAAGCATCGATCCCGGCGTTACCTACTATCGGGTAGAAAAAGTGTTCGATGGCGATACTATCTTACTAAGCGACGGCCAGAAAGTCCGTTTTTTAGGGATCAATACGCCGGAGGTTGCCGGTCGCAATAAGTCCGCCGAAGCCGGCGGCGCGCAGGCCAAGGCCTGGTTGAAGCAGAAGTTGGAGCATCGCAAGGTATTCCTGCAGGGCGATGTGGAAAAACAGGACAAATATCAGCGGACCTTGGCCTACGTGTTTAGCGAAGACAAGGAGCATATCAACCTGGAACTGGTGAAACGCGGTTTGGCGACGGTGAACATTTACCCGCCGAACTTCAGGTATCTCGACACCTTGCTCGCCGCTCAGCGCAGTGCCGAGCAAGCTAGACTAGGGATTTGGGGTGAAGATGCCTATGCGCCGCTGGCCGCCGAATTACTCGATGAGAACAATTATCAGGGCTGGAAGCGCTTAACCGGACGCATTCGCGGGGTCAAAAAGACGGCTAAACACAGCTATCTGCAATTCTCCGATACGGTATCCGTCAGTGTGGAGCCAATTTCGGCCGGGCTGTTTCCGCCGCTGGAGACCTATGTGGGTAAAGACGTGGAAGTGAGGGGGTGGGTCAAACGCTCGAAACAGCGTTTTGCCGTGCAGGCCAGGCATCCGGCGGACATCGTGTTGCGTTGATGCTGGCCTGGCTTGTTACTCTTCTTCCGCGAATAAAGCCTGAATCATCAGTTTTTCTTCGTCGTTGAGGATGTGCTCAGCCGAAAACCAGCGGGTGCGTTGAAACGGGATTTCCCGCTCCGCATCGCGCAGTCCCGCTCGACGATCGATCTCGCGGCGCTCGGCGCGCCGACGATCCAATACCCGTCGGTCTTGTTTTGGCCACAGCACATATTGCTGCTGAACGAAAGCGACCCACTCCGCTGAATTGAAGGCGAACGGATTAGTCCTGCGTTCTTGTTGACGGCGCGCCCCTCGGCGGCGTGCCGAATCATCGCTAGTCATCATAGTGGCTACCACTGGCCTATGCCGCCGCATATGCTCATGCTGTTGGGGACAACCGGCGAATTAATGTTGAAAAAACAGTTCCTAAATAGCATTCGACCAAAATAATAAATTCATCAAGAAAATCTGAGCATTTAGGTCGGGATTTTAAATGCACTCGCCAAAATGCTCAATCAAACTTAATTCTCCGATGCAATATAACTGAACAAAGTTCCTGGTAAGCGAAGCGGTTGATCAGTCGTCGTCAACAATTTGGATATTGATGTAAAAGTCGGGCTGCCGATAGATCCACGGTTTTTTGTTTTGAAATAAGTTGTTTATAGGGCGGCAGGCCATTACAACGATAGCGATACCGGGGTGTATATCTGGCGAGTGGCCGCCTATGCCGGTGCACTTATCAAAACTTATGCTCGGAACCGGGAGATATGAAGACGGATAGAACTTGCGGCACCCATGCAAGATAGCGGCAAAGTCGGTATATCTGGTCGAATTCAAAGAAAATGGGGTATTGATTCCTGCGGAGTAGTTAATCATGAGGTTCATCCGCAGATCGGCTTTGACATTCTTTGTAAAAACCCGGCAGGGTTGGTGGGGACAGCAATCCCTAAGCGTATCGCCGCTCTCGTTGATGTTTTCGATGCAATCACAATGAAAAGACTTTATAAAGACGCTTGGTCAATCGAATCTGCGGTAAGCAACACCGGCACACTACGGGAAATGACTTCGATCCCGTATTAGTTGATTTCTTTTTCGCCATCCAACCGCAAATTCTTGAGATTCAGCCCGCTTGGGACGGCCGCGATGCCGTGCTCGAAGAACATAACAAAAGATATTAGCCCGACCCTAACCATTTTTTGCATCTCAGTATCCTAATGACAAATATCGTTACTCCTAGCCTTTACTTGTTATCCGGCTCTTGTCTATACGCGAGTATTATTCATTTGTATACCGGCCTGCGTCAGCCAAGGGATCTTTCGCAAATCACTCTTTCCGCTCTGGCTGGTACGGGATTTTTGTTTGCCATTTCTCATGGCTTTACCTTACACGCCCAAAATCTTGCGGTGTTTGTTATTGCACTAAAGTGGAGCCTGGCGTTCAGTAGCCTGTTTTACTTGCTGTTGCTCGGCTTCGTTTGTCTGTATACGAAAACGCGCCCGCTATATTTTCTAGTGCCGTTGGTCATCGTGTATGTCGCTCTGTTTGTGCTTAATCTCACGCAACCTTACAGTTTGCAATATAGCCATATCACCGGGCTTGACACATTTCGTTTACCGTGGAGCGAATCGTTTACCTTTGTGATCGGCGTTCTCAGTCGCTGGTTTTACCTAGGCCTTACGGCAACTTTGTTGGGGTTTGTCTATATGTTTTACGCATTGGGCGGGCTCTATCGTCGTCAGCCTAGCGGCGCACATTTATGCATGCTGCTGGCGCTTGGATTTTTGTTTGCCTGTCTCGTGCAAGGTATTCTGGTCCGCTTGTCCATTATTAGTTTTGTTAATTTGGCCTGGCTGGGCTTCCTGGGCATGATGATTGCGCTAAGCATGATCTTGAGTTATGAAAATAATCAGCGCCAGCAGGAAAGTGAAGCGAAATTACGGGGGTTATACGAGTTATCTCCGCTGGGTATTGCGTTGACTGATATGCAAGGCCGCTACGTCAGATTTAATGAGGCGTTTCACAATATCTGCGGTTACGCCCCTGACGAGCTGCAGAATTTAGATTACTGGGCACTAACGCCGAAGAAATATGAGGCACAGGAGGCAATGCAGCTGGAGTTGCTGAGCCGCCAGGGGCACTACGGCCCATACGAAAAAGAATACAGGCGCAAGGATGGCAGTCTGATTCCTATCCGTCTTAACGGCATGCTCATCAGCGGTGCGGACGGGCAAAACTATATCTGGTCTATCGTCGAAGATGTCAGTGAATGGCAACGTATCCATATGGCGCTTGCCGAGAGTGAAGAGCGTTTCCGGCGTATCGTGGAGACCAGTAATGAGGGCATCTGGTCTATAGACGCCGCCATGCGAACTACGTTCGTGAATGACGCGATTAGCAAAATGTTGGGTTTCGGCCCTGAAGAAATGCTGGGTCGCATAGTCAAAGAGTTCGTTTTTCAGGAAGATATTCCTGCTTTAGAGCAGCAGATGGCAAGGCGTCAACAAGGGGTGGGCGGGTTTTATGAAATCCGTCTCCGGCGCACAGACGGCAGTGTGTGTTGGTGCTCAATCACTAGCACACCGCTGAAGAACAATGAAGGTAAGTTTGCCGGTTCTTTTGCAATGATTTCCGACATTACCGAGCGCAAATATGCCGAAGATGAAATGCGCCTTGCTACTCAAGTCTATCAAGCCAGCAGTCAGGCCATGATGGTTACCGATGCGCACAACCAAATTATTACCGTCAACCCCGCCTTTACCCTGGTCACGGGCTATGAAATAGAGGAAGCCCTGAGCAAAAAGCCGACGATCCTCAGCTCCGGCCATCACGATAAAGCGTTTTACCGGGTAATGTCGGATACGCTTGCCGCAACCGGAACCTGGCAAGGAGAAATCTGGAACCGTCGCAAAAATGGTGAGATATTTCCGGCATGGCTGACTATCAATACTATCTTCCAGGAAGATGGTGCCATTCACCGGCGTGTGGCTTTGTTCTCGGACATCAGCAAGGAGAAGGCGAGCGAAGATTTAATCTGGCGACAAGCAAACTACGACATGTTGACCGAACTGCCTAATCGACGCATGGTGTATGAGCGGATGAACGAGGAAATCAAGAAAGTGCGTCGCGACAAGAAGCATATGGCGGTAATGTTCATCGATCTCGACCACTTCAAGGATGTGAACGATAGCCTGGGCCACGAAATTGGCGACAACTTGCTGCAGGAAGCCGCTCAGCGCATGTCGCATTGCGTCAGAGAATCAGACGTTATCGGCCGCCTCGGCGGGGATGAATTTGTCATTATCCTGAATGAACTGGACGATATTAACTGTGTGGGACAAATCGCCAACAAACTATTGGACAAACTGGCGGAACCTTACTCACTGGGTTTTGAAATGGCTTATATTTCCGCCAGTATCGGGGTCAGCATTTATCCAGATGATGCTGCCGACGCCTCAACCTTGCTGAAAAACGCCGATCAGGCGATGTATGCCGCCAAACGCCAGGGACGGAACCGTTTTCACTATTACACGCCCGCCATGCACGAAGCCGCCACGGCGCGCATGCGGCTCAGCAATGACATGCATGTCGCGTTAGCGGATAACCAGTTCAAAGTCTATTACCAACCGATCGTGGACCTGGCAACCGGCGGCGTTTGTAAAGCGGAAGCACTGATTCGTTGGCAACATCCCAGACTCGGCCTGGTAAGCCCGGCCGACTTTATCCCCATCGCCGAGGACACGGGGCAGATCATTCAGATTGGCGATTGGGTATTTCGTCAGGCAGCCGAGCAAGCCGTTCGTTTTCGGGCAACCCATTACCCGGAATTCCAGATCAGTGTCAACACCTCGCCCGTGCAGTTCAAGGCCGAGACTGAAAATCACACGCCCTGGTTTGCTTACTTAAAAGAGCTGGGTTTATCCGGACAAAGCATAGTCGTGGAAATTACCGAAAGCTTATTGATGGAAACCCGGGATGAAATTGGGGCGCAACTGCTGGCTCTGCGGGATAACGGCATGCAGGTGGCGCTAGACGATTTTGGCACCGGCTATTCATCACTGTCTTACCTGAAAAAGTTTGACATCGATTATCTTAAGATCGACCAGTCTTTCGTGCGTAACCTAATGCCCGACTCAAATGATATGGTGCTGTGCGAAGCCATGATTGTTATGGCGCACAAGCTAGGCATCAAGGTCATTGCGGAAGGGGTGGAAACCGAAAATCAGCGTAAACTGCTTGAACAAATCGGTTGCGACTATGGGCAGGGCTATTTTTGGTCCAAACCGGTAGCCGCCGAGGAATTTGAGAAATTACTAGCTAAATAGTTTGCTAGATATGCACTGAAACCACCGTGTCCAGTAATCCGTCATCCTTCCGCCAGAGGCCAACTTTATTAACCCGGCCCTTAAATTCCCCGCAGTCCCCATTCTCGCGAAAGCGCGAGCAGTGAGACCGCGCAGCGAATCCAGCGTAGCTGTTAGGCTCCCATCTTCGCGAGAGCGACGATATCTATTAAGGGCCAGGTCACAGGGTTTATAAAATAATTAAATCTGCCAAATCAGTTAGGGTGAGTAACAGCTTTATCGTGGCGAAGCGTTGGCCGTTTTGGCTGCTACGGGGCTATTCGCCATTCGCATCTGGACAGCTCCGGGAATAATGTATTCATTAATAGCCGCGAATCAACCAGACCTTTTTTCATCAGCGCAATCAATGTTTTATTAGTGGAACCCACCGGTACGACAGCCCATTCCTTTGGGCATTTATTCAGCAGATTTTTCTGAGCAGCAGTAAGTTTTTCTCTTGCCATCGTTACACCTATTTTCGATTTTAGTGTTGATGGGAGCTTCTAAAGTTCGTCATTCCCGCGCTTGCGGGAATCTGGTTTGTTGATTTCACTGGGCTCCCGCTTGCGTGGGAGTGACCGACTACAAATGATTATAAGCTCCCTGACATAAGTGGTCTTGTATACAGGGTTTTACGGTCAGGCCTTGACGTTGGGATACGTTAAGCCAAACAACAGGATTTGTTAAATTAGTAATATTCATCAGGTCTATTAATAGCGTGCATTGCGCCATGCTGTCCTGATTTAGCAGTGGTCAAAGAGATGGATTGTTTTTTGAATGCACAGCGATAAACGCCATGGGTATAAGTTTTTTTAATGATGCGTGATTAAATAATGTCATTTAACGGCTATTCCGCAGTCCAGTATGCTGATTGGCACCTCAACCAAATTTAAGGAGATGACCATGAGCCATCTTGCTAAATCGTGTGCCGTGCTGCTGCTAACAACAGCCGCAGCCTTTGCGGACAGTAATTCTCACTTTGACGTGGTAGCCGATCTCGATGCCGGGCCCGGCAACGTCACGGCGACGTCTAACGGCCGAATCATCATGAGCCAACATCAGTTTTATCAGCCTCAGTACACGGTAGTGGAGTACAAGGATCAAGCCTTGGTACCTTTTCCAAACAAGGAAATGTCTGCGGCCGATTCGACGGCGCCGATCAAACTCGACTCAGTTCTGGGTATCCGTTCCGACAGCAACGGTATTGTCTGGATGCTGGACAACGGCATGCGTAGCGGCGTGACGCCCAAGTTGGTGGGCTGGAATACCAAGACCGATAAGCTGCAACGCCTGATTTATTTGCCGATACCAGCAGCGCCTAAAGATGCTTTTGTGAATGATTTTGCGCTGGATACCGCGCACAATCATGCCTTCATCAGCGACCCGGCCGGCGGCAGCAACGCCGCCTTGATCGTTGTCAATTTGTATACCGGGGAAGCACGGCGAGTATTGGAAGGGCATGCCAGCGTGCTGCCGGAAAACGTTGATCTCGTCATCGATAAGGTACCCATTCAGGTTAAAACACCTGCCGGCGATTTGATCAGACCCCATATAGGCGTCAATCCTATTACGGAGGACTTAAACAACGAATGGGTCTATTACGGACCGATGCACGGTTTAAGTCTGTATCGGATCAAAGCCAGCGATTTAATCGACGAAACCTTGACGGCCCAACAGCTTGCCAGCCGAGTACAACGCTATAGCGACAAACCGATCTCGGACGGTATCAGCATCGATAAAAATAACAATATTTACCTGGGTGACCTAGCGAATAATGCCATCGGCGTGATTAGTGCTGATCGCCGCTACCGGCAACTGGCGCAATGTCCGAGGCTGTCTTGGGTGGATTCGTTCAGTTTCGGTCCGGAAGGGCGCTTGTACGCGGTGGTGAATCGCCTGCATCGCTCGGCGACCCTCAATGGCGGCGACGCTCAATCCAAACCGCCTTACTATCTGTTGCAAGTCAAGGCTTTGGCGGCGGGCTTGCCGGGACGTTAAAGCCGGATTTCGTTTGCATCGATTTTTCGGCCTATTGCGCTGATTTGTGCGCGCAGCCAACAATGGGCCGGGTCTTTTTCCCATAAGGGATGCCAAATCATCACCAGTTCGTAATCGGGTAAATCGATGGGAACCGGCAGGATATTCAAAGTGACCAATTTCTGAAACTCGGCGGCCAGTCGGTAGGGCAGGGACAGTATCAAATCGGTCTGCGCAACCATCAACGGTGCCGACAGAAAATGCGGCACGATCAGCTTGATTCGCCGTTCCAGGCCCAATTCCGCCAACTTGGCATCGATAAAGCCCACCCGGCTCCCGGTACGGGAAATCAGCATGTGCGCCATAGCCAGATAGTCATCGAGTGAAGGCGCGTTGTGAATGGTAGGGTGATTTTCCCGTACCACGCAGGCCATCCTGTCTACAAACAAATGCTCGCAGCGCAAATGCGCCGGCGGCTCCAGCATCGAGGCAAAACCCAACACCACATCCAGACTGCCATTTTCCAATTGTGCCAACGGAAACGCCGAGTCTGTGCGTTTGACATGAATATCCACACCCGGTGCGGCTTGGTCGATCAAACCGGATAGTTCAGGCAGCAGTAAAAACTCCATATAGTCGGTGGCGGCGATGGTGAAGCGGCGCTGACTACTGCTTGGGTCGAAAGCCTGCGGCGACTCCAGCAGCCGTTCCATCTCCCGCAACAGGCCGTGTACCGGCTCGACCAATGCCAACGCCAACGCGGTGGGCTGCATCCCGGCCGGCGACTTGACTAAAACCGGATCATCCAGTTGCTGGCGCAAGCGATGCAAGGTATGACTCATCGCCGATTGTGTGACGAACATGCACTCCGCCGCACGCGTGACATTGCGTTCCCGCATCAGCACATCAAAAGCCAGTAACAGATTTAGATCGAAAGTGCGTAAATTGGACATATGAAATACCCGGCAAAAACGGGGTGCATAGTAACTAAAAACCGCAGGTTTGCGGCATGAACAGTTTCGATGGCCGCGAATGAAATATAGCCATTTAACAGCGCGTTAATTTCCCCCTACCTTATACACCGAGCGTGTCGGCCAGCCTACAAAGTTTGAACTCCCCAAGGGAAGCTTGCAGTTGGCGACACGCCCAGTTTCGATGGCTATCGCCGCCATTCACTATAAAACTTTACGGGGGAAGCACACATGTCCGCACAAATTCCAATTTCCACGTTCAAACCCTACAGGGGCGAAAAAGCCCGGTTGGCAAGAGCCTATGACTATCTGATTTTGGTCTTGGCTTTATTTCTGTTCATCGGCTCGTTTCATCTGCATTTCGCCCTCACGGTCGGCGATTGGGATTTCTGGGTTGATTGGAAAGACCGGCAGTGGTGGCCATTGGTCACACCCTTAATCGGCATTACTTTTCCCGCCGCCGTGCAAGCGGTGCTGTGGGATAAATTTCGTTTGCCGCTGGGCGCCACCCTGTGCGTCGCGGCCTTGTTGATCGGTACCTGGGTCACCCGGGTGTTTGCCTACCACTACTGGAACTATTTCCCCATCAACATGGTGTTGCCGGCGACTATGATTCCGGGCGCTTTGGTATTGGACACCTTGCTGATGCTGACCAATAGTCTGACCATCACGTCCATCTTCGGTGGCGCGGCGTTTGCGTTGCTGTTTTACCCAACCAACTGGCCGATCTTCGGTATGTTCCACCAACCGGTCGAGGTGGCCAATAGTCAGCTGACGATTGCCGATTTGTTCGGATTTCAATATATCCGTACCGGCATGCCCGAATACCTGCGCATCATCGAGCGTGGCACCTTGCGGACTTACGGCCAGTATGCGACGCCGCTGTCGGCGTTCTGTTCGGCGTTGCTGTGTTCGTTGATGTATCCGCTGTGGTGGCATATCGGCAAGTGGTTTGCCGACACCCGTTATTTGAGCAAAATTTAAGGAGCAGCCAACATGAAAACGCATTTGTTAGCCTTAATCGCTCTCACGGTATTGTCCGGGTTGCCCCTGTCGTCTGCCCAAGCCCACGGCGAAAAAGCCTTGGAGCCGTTCATCAGAATGCGGACTATTCAATGGTACGACGTGCAGTGGTCCACGCAAACATTCAAGGTCAACGATGAAGTCAGCGTCAGCGGCAAGTTTCATGTCGCCGAGGATTGGCCGATCAGCGTGCCCAAGCCGGAAGCCAGCTTTTTGAATATTTCCACCCCAGGGCCGGTACTGATCCGCACCGAACGTTATTTAAACGGCAAACCCTGGACCAACTCGGTGGCATTGCAGCCGGGCGGCGACTACGATTTTAAAGTGGTCATGAAAGGCCGCTTGCCGGGGCGCTATCACATCCACCCGTTTTTCAATTTAAAGGATGCCGGGCAAGTGATGGGGCCGGGCGTTTGGCTGGAAATAGGCGGGAATCCCAGCGACTTCAGCAACACCATCAAAACCATCAACGGCGAAATGATAGACATGGAAAGCTTCGGTTTTGCCAACGGCGTGTTCTGGCACCTGTTTTGGGGCGCATTGGCGGCTGCCTGGCTGTTATGGTGGGTGCGCCGGCCCTTGTTTATCAGCCGTTACCGGATGCTGGATGCCGGCTTGGAAGATGAATTAATTACGCCGCAGGATAAGTGGATAGCCAAGGTGGTGTTGGTCAGCGTGCCGGTCTTGGTGTTAGTTCTGAACACGGTCACCGCTAATCGTTATCCGGATGTCATTCCGCTGCAAGCCGGCTTGGACCAAATTCTGCCGCTACCCGCGCAAGTCAATGCCGGCACCGTCAATGTGGACACGCTAAAAGCAGAATACAACATCGCTCAGCGCGCCATGGTGTTGCAGGTCAAGGTCGATAACCGCAGCCAAGGCGCGGTGCGGATAGGCGAATTCGCCAGCTCCAACGTGCATTTTCTAAATGCCGATGTGGCCGATGCTGGGTACAACCCCGGCAAGGATGATGTCAGCAACAACGGTCTGAGCCTGGATAATGCGTCTCCCATAGAGCCCGGCGAACAACGCACCGTCACCATTGAAGTGCGCGATGCCGCCTGGGAATCCGAGAGATTGGATGGCCTGATTCGCGATGCGGATTCCCGTTTGGGCGGCTTGCTGTTTCTTTACGACGACGTGCTGGGCAAACGTTATATCTCCAGCATATCCGCCGCCGTCATTCCCAAATTCATTTAATTCAGGAGCAGAACATGGCTACCACGACAGAACACGTTAGCTTAAGTACCGAAAACCCTAAATCATTGCCTTGGTATTTGATTGATTTACCCAAATATTTAAAGGGCTTTGGTGTATTAACCGTTATCTATGTCAGTTTACGACTGTATCAGGGCGCTTTTGCCATAGAACACGGTTTGGATTCCTCGGAACCTGCATTCGAACAGTACTGGATGCGGCTGTTTTATATCGAACTGGTCATTATCGCCGCCGTTGCCAGCGGCTTTTGGGGCTATTTATGGCTATCGCGCGACCGGCAACTGGATCAACTGGCACCCAAGGAAGAGATACGCCGCTATTTCACGTTGACAATGTGGATCAGCATTTACACCTTTGCCGTGTATTGGGCCGGTAGTTATTTTGCCGAGCAGGACAATTCCTGGCATCAGGTGGCGATCCGCGACACGCCGTTTACCGCCAATCACATCATTGAGTTTTACTTCAATTTCCCGCTGTACGTGATTCTGGGCGGCTGTGCTTGGCTGTATGCCAGAACCCGTTTGCCCTTGTATGCCAAAGGCATCTCGCTACCCTTGACCTTGGCGGTGTTTGGACCGTTCATGATTTTGGTCAGCGTCGGCTTCAACGAGTGGGGACATACCTTCTGGTTTAGAGAGGAGTTCTTCGCAGCGCCGATTCATTGGGGCTTTGTGATCGGGGTGTGGTTTGCGTTGGGCGTGGGCGGCATCCTACTGCAAGGGGTTACACGGCTGATTGAACTGCTGGACAAAATCGAAGATGCCGAATAAGTCTGTTTACTAATTCTACTTTGTCAGATTCCTCGCGTTCGCCATACCCGCCGGGAAGCGGGTATCCAGAGCCAAGGATGGCAGGCTCGAACCCATCCTTGGTGTCTGGATTCGCTTCGCGGTCTATGGCTCCGGCACAAATCTGTCTGGAACAGATTTGCATTACCCGAAGGGTGTCAGGCAGGACAGCCTGACATGAATCCATGCCGGAATGACGGCTTAGAAATGTAATCTGACAAATAAGAGCTAATAAACCCTTGCGAAAATGTTTAAGTCCTTAGTAACAATGCCAAAGAGTCCTACTTATTCAGTTCACTATGCCTGGGTAGTACTCGCGGTCACGTTTCTGTGCTTGTTTGTGGCTTCGGCACTGCGTTCTGTTCCAGGGATCATCATGCTGTCCCTTGAACAGGAATTTGCATGGCATAGGGAAACGATTAGCGGCGCAATTTCACTTAACCTGCTTTTATTTGGCCTGGCAGGGCCATTTCTAGGCAGGTTGATGGATTTATACGGCGCCAAACGCATCAGCGTTATCACTTTGATTTTGTCGGTGGCAGGCGCCGGCGGCAGCGTTTTTATGCAGGAATCCTGGCAAATGTATTTGTTTTGGGGGCTGCTGATCGGCGCTGGTTCGGGCGGCACTTCAATGATTATGGGATCGGCGTTGATCAATCGCTGGTTCCATAAACACCGGGGGCTAGCGTTAGGGATATTGGGCGCCGCCTTCTCCTCCGGCCAGTTAGTCTTCACCCCGGTCCTGATGCAGATCAACGTTCACGAAGGCTGGCGTGCGGCGACGCTGTTTATCACCGTAGCATTAGGCTTGGTGGCTTTACCTTTGGTGCTGAAATTTTTAAAAGACGATCCCAAATCCAAAGGGCTGTTGGCCTATGGGGCCAATGGCTTTCATGAAGCTCTACTTGAGCCAGATCGAAATCCAATGCGATCAGCCATGAGAAATCCTCAGTTTTGGCTGCTGGCATCGAGTTTTGGAATTTGCGGATTAACCACATCAGGATTATTTCAGACCCATTTGATTCCGCACGGCATCGAACACGGCTTTACCGAAATGACCATGGCGACGTCGTTAGGGGTAATGGGCGCGGCCGATGTATTCGGCACCATTTTATCCGGTTGGTTATGCGACCGGTACGGCAAGCGCTGGCCGCTGGCGTTTTATTACGTGGTCAGAGGCGTAACGTTGATCGTACTGCCCAGCATAGACACTACCGGTCAACTAATGATGTTCTCGATTATTTATGGCATGAATTGGTTGTCGACCATTCCGGCAACCTCGGCATTGACCGCAGACTTGTTCGGCAAGCAAAACGTCGGGGTGGTGTTCGGCTGGATTTGCTTTGCTCATCAAATCGGCGCGGCCATTGCCGCCTACAGCGCCGGGTACGTCCATAGTCTGATGGGTGACTACAACTTGGCGTTTGTTGCGTCAGGCCTGTTCGCTTTTGTCGCAACCGGCATCGTTCTTTTTATAAAAGAACCGCAAACTGTTGGTTTTTAACTTAATTTTGGAGTAATCAAATGCCTTTGGTTCGCATATCGTTAATGAAACACGAAAAAAAGGAGTTCGGGAGAAAGATCGGCGAAATTGTCCATCAGGAAATGGTGCAAACAATCAGTGTCCCCGAAAACGATTATTTCCAGGTTATTACTGAGTATGACAATAATTTTTTAATTTACGATTCAAATTATCTTGGCATACATCGAAGCGATGGCATCATTTTTATACAAATAACCTTGAATGAAGGTAGAGATGTTGATTTAAAGAAGTTGCTTTACAAAAACATAGCCGATCACCTGCATAACGAGTTAGATGTCCGTAGAGAAGATGTTTTAATAAACCTCGTTGAAGTCAAAAAGGAAAATTGGTCGTTTGGGAATGGAATTGCGCAGTATGCCTAATGAGTTGAGTCGATAAGTATGTTTAGGATCGATACTCTTACAAGCGGCAGGCCTCATAGATCCGGGCGAGCTCCAGTAGATTCGTCGCGCCGGTTTTCTCCATCACTTTGGCACGATGGATTTCAACGGTGCGGTGACTAATGCCCAAGCGCCGGGCTATTTCCTTGTTGGTGAGACCGGCCACCACCATCCCCATAATCTCGAGTTCGCGTGAAGTCAGGCCGTTTAGCCGATTACACAGCGCTTGCCCTTTCATGGCTTGTGCGTAAGTGTTGATTTCACTCTGTAGTGCTGCCTGCACTCTGTCGAGCAACAGCTCGGTACTGACCGGTTTGGTCAGGAAATCAACAGCTCCCGCCTTCATCGCGCGCACAGTCATCGGTATGTCGCCATACGCGGTCAGGAAAATAATAGGCAGATGAATGTGGCGGCGGATAAGTTCGGCTTGCAGCTCATGACCATCCAGACCCGGCATGTTGACATCCAGCACCAGGCAGCCGGGCTGGTCCGGGCAATAGCTTTCCAGAAAGCATTCGGCGCTGGCAAAGGTTTGGTAAGCAAGTTCTGCGGTCTCGAACACCAAGCCCAGACTATCGCGGACCGCATCATCGTCATCCACCACGAATACGCAAGGCTGAGTATTCATTTCGCAAACGGTAAGGTTAAGAACAGGGTCAGGCCGTCGCCGACATTCCGCTGGGCCCACATATTACCGCCGTGGGCTTGAATCAAGGCGCGGCTGATGGCCAAGCCCATACCCAGTCCCGCCGGTTTGGTCGAGTAGAAGGGTTGAAACAGGGTTTTCAAGGCAATGGCATCCGCCAAGCCTTTACCGCTGTCACAAACAGAGACTAAGGCCATATCCGGATCGTCAGCGTATCGCTCGGTGGTTACGCGCAGCACCTCAGTGAGTTTGCCCTGTTCCTGCATCGCTTCCAGACCATTGCTGATCAGATTGACCAGCACCTTTTGAATTTGCAGGGCATTGACCGTAATCTGCGGTAAGTCGGCGGCGAGGTCCAGTTCTATATTGAAAGTGTCTAAGGTTCTGTCGTTTTTCACAAACGCGCAGGCTTCTGTCACTAAAAAGTTAATATCGACCAGTTCGCCGACGGTCTCGGTTTTATTCAAATGGCTGAATAGCTGCCGGATTACTTCGCCGGCACGCTGAGCTTGTTGCACACAGGCTTCCAACACGTGGTTGAGTTTTTGCGAATCCGGTTTTTCTGATTGATACAGCCGCAACGCCACATCGGCATACGAGGAAATGGCGGCCAGGGGTTGATTAAGTTCGTGGGCAATCGCCGCTATCGTCTGCGTCGCCAGCGATACCCGAAATGACTGTTCCATCCTGTTCCGGCGTTCGCTCAATTCCCTGGTCAGTTTATAGTCGGTGATATCGAAATTGATGCCCAGCAGTCGATAAGGCCGGTTATGTTTGTCGTGCAATAAGCTGCCGCGCGCATGGATCCAGCGATAGGAGCCATTCTTGTGGCGCAAGCGGAATTCCAGTTCGTAAGCGGACAGATGCCCGGACAGATAGTCTTCGGTGCTTGCCAAGACCAATGCCCGATCATCCGGATGCAATCGAGATTCCCACTCTTCCCACCGGTTCAACAACTCATGGTCATCAAAACCGATTTGCCGTTTCCATTCCGGCGAGAGAAATAAGGTTTGCGACACTAAGTCCCAGTCCCAATAACCCGCGTTCACTTCGTCGATGATCAGTGCCAGACGGGTCTCGGTATGTTGCAATTCCGCATGGGCGCGCTTCAGTTCGGTAATGTCTACATGCGTAATAATCATGCCCTGGAAACCTTGAGTAATGCGTTTGGCGTGCATCATAAACCATAGCTCGCCAAGGTCGGTCCGACACGGATATTCCATCATAAATTCCTGCTGATGCCCCGCTATCAGGGTCTCAAGACCGGTCAAAGCCTTTTGCGCGTCCCGGTCGCCTGCCGCCGACGAGCGACGGCAAACCTCAAGGTAATTGGCGCCCTCTGACAATTGGCTGGGCGAACCGCCGTTCGCGATAGCAAAGCAATCCCAGGGCGCGTTGACCGTAGTCACTATGCCCAGATCGTCGAGCACCGCCACATGTGCGGGCAGCGAATTCAGGACACAGCGCACGAAAGCCTCGCTGCGGCGCAGAGCGTCATCAGCCACTTTGAGCGGTGTAATGTCCAAAAATGCACCAACGGCCCCACGCGGTTGACCCTTATCGTCCAACAAGGGCGACGCATTGGACACCACGGTAATGACTTTGCCGTCCGGGCGGATTATATCCAGAGTCTCGTCGCTCACCACTTCTCCCCGGCAAGCGCGCTGGATCGGCAGATCTTCGGCGGCCAGCGGATAGCCGTTTTGCAATACCGTTATGGCCGGCGGGTTCTCGTTGGACAATGAAAGTTCCGAGGTGGGAGGCAAGCCTAACATCTGCTCGTTAGCCTGGTTTCCACGAATATGTTGCCCGCTTTTGTCACCGGCGATGGCGAGCCCAATGGGTACTGTGTTGTAAATAACCTGCATTTCTTCCAGGCGGCGCTGCAAGCGTTGGTTCAATAGGGCGATTTTTTGCTCGGACAGTTTTCGCTCTTCGATATCGATAACATGCACCACAATACCTTTCAACCTGCCTGTTTCATCAGCGTTCGGAATATAGGTCGCATGCACCCAGCGGGGTTTGCCGCTGCCATAGGGGATTTGCTGATCAAAGCTAACCTGCTCGCCCGCCAATGCCCGTTCCAGATACGGCCGGACGACGTCCCACGCCGCGACACCCAGAATATCGGGCACGGTGCGGCCGATAACCTGCTCCGGAGGGATGCCGAACCAGTGTTCGTAAGTCGCATTTACGCGCACATAGCGAAAATTGACATCCAAATAGGCGATCAGCGCCGGCGTTGCATCCATAATCAGTTGCAGTTCTCTATCCTGATCGCGGTATACCGATTCAGCCTGCTTTCGCGCGGTTATATCCTGAAGATAGCCATGCCATAAAATGCTGCCGCCCTGTTCCAGCATGGGCATGGAATGACCTTCTATCCAGATTTCGCCTTTACTGGGATGTTGGTAGCGAAAGGTGTCGCGCCAAGGTTCAAGGCTGCGCGCGGATTCGCTGATAGTTTCGTTGATAAGCTTGATGTCGTCGGGATGAACTCTGGCAAAGACCGGACTAAAGTCTTCGGCTACCGCTTCGGGCGGTAATCCGTACAAGGATTCAAGCGCCTGACTGGCATAAGGCATGCTAGCCGAACCATCCGCAGCCAAACGGAACGAACAAATAACGCCGGGTACGGAAGCTGCCACCTTGGACAGCTGATCCTGCAAATGACGTTCGGCTTGAAGGAGGCTGCGCCCGCCCGCATCGCGCAGGATAAGGGTATACAAGGTGTGCCCGCCAGTACCGATCTCGGAAATGGCGGCTTCTATCGGAAACTCTTCGCCGTCAGCGCGTACACCGGTCATGGTGCGAAACTCACTTACTGGATGACCGGTATCGGCTCCCGGCTTTGGCGCGGAATAACTTGCCGGAAAGCCGACCGGAATAAAACGTTCGATAGCGGCGCCAATGGCTTGACCCGCGAGGCAGCCGAACATGTTACCGGCTGCGGCATTAAATAATACGACACGGTATTTTGAGTCGATGCAGACGATTGCGTCCCGCGCCGATTCGACAAGCGCCGAGCACAGCGACGAGCTCTCCGCCGGTATCGATTCTGCTTGCTTTTGCCGAGTGATGTCGGTGAGGGCAATGCGCAATTCCGGCTGCCTGCTGAAATCGGTGATCGGTAGACAGTCGAGCCTGGCATGGAACTCCGAGCCGTCGCCACGCAGCATTTGCAATTCGCAAGATGGATTTTCGCTGCTCTGTAGAATCTGCAATAAATGCCGATGCCAAAAATCGCGGCTCTGATCGGCAATCAAGCTTGAAAAATGACGGCCAATCAAGTTTTGGCGCTCAACAGCCAGCAAGGTGGCGGCGGTAAAGTTTATGTCGGATATTAAATTGTCCGGGCTGAGGGTGAGATAGGCGAGCGGGGCGAAATCGTAAAGATGTTGGAAGCGGTCACGCGACTGCTGAAGCATTTGTTGGGCCTGCATGAGCGATTCATTCTGTCTCTCCAATTCAATCTGACGCACATGCAGTTCATGCAAAGTTTTCTCTGAAATATCTTGGCAATACGTGGTTTTGTTTGTATTTGGATGTCTGTTCTCAGCTTCTGGCCGAGAAGGGCTTTCAGTGTATGCAGACTTATAACGCTCGTCAGTCATGAGACATCTTCCATTTTGGACAGCATTGAGACCGCTTCAGGCTTATCTTGGATGGGTGTAACTCAAGCCGTATTGTGCGGATGTGGGTAGCCGGGAAGCTCTGTTCCGGCAAAGCTAGCAAAAGATTGGGTTAGCAACACAGGGTGTCAATACCTGGCCCAAAGCCGAAATAGCCGGTCTTAGTTTGTGATGATCGATACATAGACCGGGCATCTCGCCCCAGTTCGCGCGGAAGTATGCTGGCGAAAAATTAACCCTGTCAAACTTATCTTTAATGCCGCTAGATTTTGCCCATTTGTAATTATTCAGCGAACCTATTTCTACTTTGTCAGATTTCGTGGATCACATTGCAGAAGGTCGTCATTCCGGCATGGATTGCCGGAATCCAGTGCCATGGATGGTTCGAAGATCGCCATCCATGGCACGGGATACCCACTCTTGTGCCCTGTGGGTATCCCGGCGGGTATGACAGACTTCCTTCTAATCTGACAAAGTAGAACTATTGTAGGGTCTAATTCACTCGGCCATAGGCTTCAATACCAGCAAACAGGCGCATGAATTCGCCGCTACATGAAAACTATCAGCGTTGAAGAGCTGCTAGC
>NZ_JANIBL010000048.1 GCF_024505055.1 Methylomonas rosea | reverse complement strand
TTAAAACTGTTAATAATTTTTTAAATCATCCCAAAACTTCTTCAAAGCCCTGTTCGAAAACGTGGCTTAAGTAAAACTCAAAATCTAATCATCCGCCACCGACAATAGATAAATTTTGAATAGCAATCGCATTATTTAACTTTAGATATTATTGAGATCCGCTGTAACCCTGATTAACTCTAACGTTTGCTTGTCTATGTTTACTGCGATTTAAAACACAAAGTCGAATATGTGAATTTATTCACAATCGAATGCTCGCGCGCTGTCTACCTGCTAAGAACCCAGCAACCGAGCTAAGTTGAACTACACCGACTCCAGCTTATAATGCGCCCATTAATCCAAGGAGCTTTTATGAAATTCAGTTCGCGTTTTATATTGTTTTTGTTGACGTTGGGCTTAGCCGCCTGTTCTAGCGCGTATTACAGCGGCCTGGAGAAAATCGGCATACCCAAACGCGAAGTGATGGTGCATCGCGTGGAAAAAGCCCGCGATACCCAGGAGGAAACCAAGCAACAATTTAAGTCGGCGCTCGAACAATTCACCGTGATGACCAATTTTAAAGGCGGCGATTTAGAAGCCACCTACAATAAACTTAATGGTGAATATGAGGCCAGTGTGAAAAAGGCCGAGGAAGTTAACAAGCGCATAGCCGATATAGAAGACGTCTCCAGCGCACTGTTCAGCGAATGGGAAACCGAGCTGAGCCAATACAGCAATGCTTCGCTCAGACGGAATAGCCAGCAAAAGTTGACTGCCACGAAAGCGCACTACCAACAACTGATTGCGGCAATGCGCAAAGCCGAAACCAAAATAGAGCCGGTACTCAGCGTGTTTCGAGACCAGGTGCTCTATCTGAAACACAACCTGAATGCTCAAGCTATCGCCTCGCTAAAAGGCCAGTTGGACTCGGTTAAATCGGATGTATCGGCTTTGGTGGTGGAAATGGAAAAATCGATTAATGAGGCGGACGCGTTTATCAAGACCATGGAAAAGCAATAGCGCTTCGCTATCGAACTATTCTGATCGAAGCTAACCGGGACTATTTCCGGCCCGAAAAACTTACCCTCTCAGCGGAGAGGGTAAGACGCACAATTTTCGAATCTTATTCCTGATGAGCAAACCGCTTCCGCTCCTCGGCACTTTTACCGAGGGCTTTCGCCATCCAAGGCGGTGCGGCATCGAACACTTTCTGAAACTCGGTGAGTTTCTCCACCGCGTCAATTACATCGGGTTCCTTAATCGGATAAATATCGGCACGAATCACCTTCGCCGCTGCCGGTCCGCCGATGGATTGCACGAACAGCACATGGCAATCCTTGATCATATTGGCCCGAAATAGATTTCTGTCGTCGGCACTATCGGCTTCTACAGTAGAGCGAATGTCGATCAAGCGCATATCGCTTTTGGACAATTGATAGACCAAAAAGCGAATGCAGGAACCAAAATGCCCATTCAATAGCTGACCACTATTGGAGGCTATCGCTACCCGAATCGATTCCGGAATGTCGCCCTCCTTGTAAGGCATGATTTCCGGCAAGCCTTCATCTTCATCTTCCTCGCCCCACAAATACCTGACCGCCAGCTTGATGTTTTCCAGACCGATGCCAATATCTTCGCCGTCTTCCTCGCCATCCAGACTACCGATGCCGGTCTTCAGGTTGGTGACGGTAATCGATTTCAGTTTCTCGTCGTCCAACGGCGAGCCGACTTTTTCGTGCAACACACCGATCAACTTCGGTACGTCTACTCCCGGCAAAATCCGCGAAGCCAGCGCGATACGCAAAGCCAGATCTCGTGATAATTGTTCCATAGCGTCACCCTTAAAGTTTGTGCTGTTCTTTCCAGTCGGCATAACCGCCGGCCAAGCTGTAGACTTGTTGAAAACCGAAATCGCCAAACATTTCAGCCAAATGTTCGCTGGCATGGCCGTAATAGCAATAGATCAGCAAAGGCTTAGCCTTGTCGGCTTTTTTCAGCAGCGAATCGCGCAATTGCTCGTGGACATGCATGGCATTTTCGATATGCCCCGCCCGGTAATCCTTAAGATCGCGACAATCCAGAATCATCGGTTGCTGTTCCGCAATCAGCTGTTCGGAATCGGCCGTGGAGATAGTTTTGAAATTTTTCATAGCACTAACATCCTCACAAGGCTCAAGACACCAAACTTAAACCGGACCACCGGCTAAATCTTTTTTAACTTCGATAGTTTGCGACAGAGCAGTCTCCAGACTGATAGGCTCGGCTTTGATTTTATAGCCCTTAGCCGCCTCGTATGCGGTGATTACCTTGTCTTCGCCGGACTGGCCCTTCAAGTCGGATTTTTCTATATAAAGCTCTTCCAACATCAAGTTCCAGATCATACCTTCCTGATGAGGCAATAAATTGAAAACCACGCCATCTAAAACGATTTGCATAGGCTTAGCGATGTTTTGCACGTAAAACAGCGTGGCGGTTTCCGGGGTCAGCGCCTCTTTATATTTTTCGACGAATACCGGTAAGTCTTCCAATTGGAAAAACAGACCGTTGATGAACAAAATCTTTTCGGCATCGGCCAAAATCGCTGATTGATTAATCACCATCTCCGGGGTTTTCCGGTCACGGATATTCGTCGACCCTTCACGCAACTCACCTTCGACTAACACCAAGTCGCCGCGAAACGCGGAAAGCCCGGCAGTGCTGGTTTTTCCGACTAAGGTGGTAATCCATAAAAGCCCTTGGCTGTCGTATTTTTCAAGTAGCATTTGCTTAAATCCCCAATGAAAGGTAATGAATGAAAAGTATTTAACAGCTTGCAAGCAAAACACTTGCCAGGACGATTAAAACCACATCAAAGCCATGGTTGATACGGTTTTTACTTGGTTTTTAGATGCGAATAGTTCGTAGAAATATGCAGTTTGGCAGCGGCACGACCCGACAATGTAGTAAACACGACAATTCTCGAATGATGATTATTTAAGATTTGTAGGATTTATAACGAATATTTTTATTGGGCTAGCTAACACTCATCGGCAGGCATCACCGCGGCCAAAATCACAGCATTACTCTTAAAGACCGCTGTAGCATTGACACCGGGTTTGAGCGCAAGAGCCTCGGCACTAACCTGGGTAATAGTAGCGGCAATGGTTTCGCCGCTGGGTAGCTGGATAATCACTTCAGAATCCACACCATCAAAATGGATGCGAATCACACGGCCAGCCAGACGATTCCGCGCCGACAGTCCACTAAGCCCGCCATCATCACCCAACACCAAAATATCCGGCGCATTGACCAGCACCACTGCGTCGCCGCCTATCTTCAATTTCAAGTTTACGAACGTTGTCAACGGCACGCTGGCGACAACTTGCTCTCCACCCTTCAATGACACAAACACTTCGGCGTTTACCGAACCAGAGTTGATCCTGGCAATCGTTCCGAACAGCTGGTTTCTAGCGCTGGTTTTGATCACCTGTCGTTTCAACAAAAGCATTACATCCGGATCGTCGATCAAGCTTTGATTGAGTTGCTGCAAAAGGGCGCGATGCTGATCCTCTAGGCGGGTGAATAACTTAAGCAAGGACAAACCCGCCGCCGTGAGCGTGGTACCGCCCCCCTTGCTGCCGCCCGTCGCGGTGGCTATTAAAACCTTGGGAGCCAAATTATTTGCACGCTCTATCATCTGCCATGCGCCTTTGTAGCTTAATCCGGCCTGCTTGGCGGCTTGATTGATCGAACCGCTTTGCTCTATTGCCCGCAGCAAGCTGATCATGCGTTTATCCAAGATGCCAGCTAGGCGTAATTCACCTTCAAGCCAAGGTGGCTCAGGCATGTTTGGATTTTTCTCTACTGTAGACATTATTCAATTGATCTATCTAATTTGAACGACATAAAGTCATCGCACTTCAAATTTCGGTTTTTTGATTCGCTCTCTCCAACCCTCGCCCAGAGGGCGAGGGAACGGATATGCCGGAATTTGAAGTGCGAAAGGTGTACTTAAAAAACGTATCGCCAACAATCACTATTTCCTCATTTGAAATAAGTTATTTTTGTATTTCGTTATTTACTTTTGTACATAACGAAAAGTAGACTGCAAGCACTCCCTGGTTGCAATGAACACCCCAGAAAAATCACCCAACAGCCGGGACATTATCATAAACCCAACACATTTAACCGGCTTAATAGGTGAACTATGGTCCGCAAAAACCGCAATCGCAAAGCATCTTTACTCGTTGCACTGAAAGTGATCGCAGCGAACAGTCTTGACATTGGCGTTAGTGAGGCGGCGGAAAATAAAACCTACAGCAAGCCCCCCATGACCGCCTTTTCCAGTCAGATGCAGGATGCTCTGCTGGGCAATGATAAATTCGAAAAGCCGGTCTGGAATCTGCACGACACACTGAATTTGCCGAAGTGGCTATCCGCTTCCCTAGAACATCGCACCCGTTACGAAACTTTGGACGGCAGCTTTAAAGCCAACGGCAGAGGCGGCGACCAGCAGATTGCCTTGCAAACCGATTTGTGGCTGCAAGCCAGTCTGGGTAAGTTCAGGCTCGGCGCCGAGTTTCTGGATGCCCGCGCTCTTGGCGTCGATAGCGGGTCAGGCGTGAATAACACCCATGCCGATGAAGCGGATTTTATTCAAGGCTATCTGGCCTGGGCGGACCAAAATCTGTTTTACAGCGGCATGGGCGCCGAAGTGGTCGCGGGTCGGCAAACCTTAAATTTGGGCAGCCGCCGTTTAGTCGCCAGAAACGCGATGCGCAACACCATCAACAGTTTTACCGGCGTAAAGCTGCGGCTGCTGAATTATGACAAATGGCAGTTCACCGGTTTTGTGACAATGCCGGTCAACCGCTATCCGACTGCGGCCGGCGACATTATCGACGAGACCTACGATTCCGACGAGGAAGATACCCACACCTGGTTTTCCGGTGGTTTCTTGGAGCTTTACAACCTGGCCTGGGGCATCAACAGCGAGGTTTATCTGTACAACCTTGACGAGGGCGACAGTATCCGCAACCCAACCCGCAATCGCCGCTATTTCACACCCGGCGTGCGTTTTTATCTGAAACCCAAGAAGGCTAACTTCGACTTTCAATTGGAAACTATCGGTCAACTCGGCACCGTCCGCTCCAGCACCGCCGCCAATAATGGCCGCGACTTGAAGCATGCCGCCTGGTATCAACATGCCGATGCCGGTTATACCTTCGACGCCCCTTGGTCTCCCCGTTTCGCGTTGGAATACGACTACGCCAGCGGTGATGAAAACCCTAATGACAATCAAGACCAGCGCTTCGACACCTTGTACGGTGCCCGACGCTTCGAGTTTGGCGCGACCGGTATGTATGGTGCGTTCGCCCGCAGCAATATCAGTAGCCCCGGCTACCGAATCGTCGCCGCGCCGCGTAGCGATGTGCAACTCGGTGTAAGTCATCGCTTCTATTGGCTGGCATCCGACCGGGACAGTTGGACCACGGCCGGTTTGCAAGATACCAGCGGCCGTAGCGGTGATTTTGTCGGTCAACAATTGGAATTGACCGCGCGTTGGGATTTTAACAGCAGCCTGAATTTCGAAACCGGCTGGGCGCATTTATTCAAGGGTGAATTTGCTAAAAGAGCGCCGTCGGCACCGACTATTAAAGACGACGTCGATTATGTTTACGTGCAGAGCCAATTACGGTTTTAACCGCTACCGATCAGTTTTTTTATTAAGGAGAAATACCATGTCGTTTATCGCTTTAAACCGGATTGTTTTAGCTTTATCGCTTTTATGGAGCACATTTGCGCAGGCCGATACCACGCTGGTCGCGGTTGCCGCCAACTTTACAAAACCCATGACCGAGATCGTCGAGGCGTTCGAGAAAGCTAGCGGCCATAGTGCCAAACTGTCGTTCGGTTCGTCCGGCAAATTCGTCGCCCAATTCGAAAACGGCGCACCGTTCGAAGTGTTTCTGTCTGCCGACGACAAAAGCCCGCTGAAACTGGAGCAATCAGGCCTGACAGTTACCGGCACCCGCTTTACCTATGCGATTGGCAAGTTGGTCCTTTGGTCCGGCAACCCAGGCTATGTGGACGAGCAAGCCCAAATCCTCAGCAAGGGCGACTTCAAGCATCTGGCCTTGGCCGATCCGAAACTGGCACCCTACGGTGCAGCGGCAGTGGAAGTTCTGAAAAATCAAGGTTTATTGGAAAAACTGCAACCTTTGTTCGTGCAAGGCGAAAACATCGCCCAGACCCATCAATTCATTAGTACCGGCAATGCCGAACTGGGTTTTGTGGCCTTATCGCAAGTGATTGAAAACGGCAAAATCAGCGCCGGTTCCGGCTGGATCGTCCCGGAAAGCCTGCATAGCCCGATCTTGCAAGACGCGGTATTGCTGAAAACCGGTGCCGATAATCCGGCCGCGCAAGCTTTGCTGGCTTTTCTGAAAACGCCGCCAGCTTTGGCCATCATCGAAAAATATGGCTATGCCTTACCCGCAGCAAATTAACGTTTATTCAAACCCTTTATGCTAAGGGCGCTCCCATCCAATCAAGAGGAATCATCATGAAAGCAAGCGCACGTAACCAATTTTCCGGCACCGTCACAGAAGTCACCATCGGTGCAGTTAACGCCGAAGTGCATGTCGGTTTGAAAGGCGGCGAAACCATCGTCGCCTCGATTACCAAAGACTCCGTCGAAACCTTGGCGATAGAAACCGGCAAGAAAGTCATCGTGTTGGTAAAAGCACCCCAAGTCATCGTCGTCACCGATTTCGGCGGCTATCGGATTTCGGCGCGTAACCAACTGGCAGGTACGGTCACTGACGTTAAAGCGGGCGCGGTCAACACCGAAGTGGATATTGCCCTGCCCGGCGGCGATAAAATCGCGGCTACCGTCACTAACGATAGCGTGGAAACCCTGGGACTACGCAAAGGCCAATCTGCCACGGCGGTATTCAAAGCCGGCGCGGTGATTCTAGGCGTGCAGGGTTAATATTGTGATCGGCCCGGCCAACCAGGCCGGGTCGGCTTTAACCACCGGAGGTGGTCATGCTGCTGGAAATGAATGTCAAACTGCGTCGCGGTCATTTCGACCTCAGCACGCAGTTATCTGTCGGCGAAATCAGCGTCGGACTGTTCGGAGAATCCGGTGCCGGTAAAAGTACCTTACTAGGCTTGATCGCCGGTACCATTCAGCCGCAAAGCGGACATATTTCGCTGGACGGCAAAATCTTGTTCGATAGCCGCAAAGGCATCGTGATGCCACGCGAACAACGACCGATAGGCGCGGTATTGCAGATAGACGGCATCGACACTACGGAAACCGTACGTGACAATTTGACCGCCAGCTATTACCGCACCCTCAAACAGCGACGTCTGTTCAAACCGGACTATTTAATCAATTTACTGGAACTGGGCGCCAACCTGGATCAGCCTATCGAACGGCTATCGGTTGGCGAACGTCAACGCGTGGCGCTGGCCCGTTCTCTGCTGAAATCGCCAAAGTTGTTATTGCTTGACGAGACTTTCGCCGCCATCGGCCACGGTTACCGCTCGCAACTACTGCCGATTTTGAAACGCCTGCAAGACGAATTCGGCTTGCCGGTGCTGTATGCCAGCCAGTCGCTGGGCGAGATTCTGGAATTGACCGATCAGTTGATCGTACTGGAGCACGGCCAGGTGCTGCGCAGCGGCTCCTTGCGCGAAGTAGCTAAACAACAAGGCATCTTACGCTATCTGGGTATCCGCCAAATCGACAACATTCTGCCGATCAGTATTCGCAATCACGATTACCAGGCGGGTTGCAGTATGGCGGACAGTTTCGGTCTGCCGCTGGCGTTGCCTCTGCGTCCGCAATTTGCAATCGGCAGCCAGAGCCAGGTATCGATACGCGCCAACGACATCGCGCTGTCGCGAGCTTATATCGATGGCATCTCCATTCAGAATCAGCTCAAGGGCCGAATCTGCGCGATCATCCCCAGAGGCGAAAGTTTAATCGTGCAAGTCGATTGCGGGGGCACCTTGTTGGTGGAAATTACGCCGGGTGCCTGTCAGAGCATGGCTTTGCGGGAAGGCGACGTGGTGTATTGCCTGATTAAAACCCACGCCATCGTCTATCTGTCCGAACTGGACACCTTACCCTATCAACGTATTGTCAGCCACGGCGACGGTTACTACTATTTGAACCATGCCGACGCCGAAACCAGCCGTGTTTTGGAATACCGTTACTGATCTCGATACAGCTTATGCGGCGCCCAAACCGTCGCTGAGAAAAGTCTCTAACTGCTGTAGCACGATTGCTTGCTCCGCTGCAACGGAGTGGTCTGCGGCAAGGTTATAACCCCATAGCGCGAAGAATAATTTCACATCTGCCAACTCCGGGTGTTTTTTTACGCCCTCCAGAGCCGGTAGCCGGTCCTCGGTAAAATAAATCGGCTGGCCCGGATGCTGGGCTTTTAATCCTTTCAGGATTTCAGGTTTGCTGAGCTTGCGGTCCATCCCAAAAATTCGTTCATCGGCCAATTCAATCTGGTTGGCACTAAGAATTTCCTTTACGAAGCGCTCTTGTTTGGTGGTAATCACGCACCAAAAATGCCGTTGTCCCAAGTCACGCAGTTTTTCCGCAACACCGGGATACAAGGGATTCTTGGCTATCCAGTCGGCACGATCACTGGCAATCCAGTGATCGCGGGTTTCGCCGAACAGCTTTTTCAAATCGTCGATGCTTAAATGGATTTCGTCGAGCATCCTTTGCACTTTAGCGGCGTAGTTGGCGTAAATAGCGGCAGTACTCTTGCCCAGATACATGAGGCGAATGATCAGAATCGCTTCGTACCCCGTCTCTATAATCGGCCGCACTTCGCGAAACTGCTCAACAATAGCCTGAGGTACCGCGTCAGGCATGTCTTTCCAAATAGTAGTGCCGGCTTTCCAGCCGGTGATCGCGGTTTCAATCGCACTGTCGCAGACAACGCCATCAAAATCCAGCGCATAAATAATCGAATGGTTCATTTGAAAGGGAAGCTTAGGTTCACGGAAGATGGCGGCTATTGTAACGGATGGCGCTGCGGATAATCTTGATTGCGTCGCAAAACCCGCCGGGAATCATGCCACTCGCAATCATCAAAACTAGAGTCGATGCCGAGTGTGATTCAGTCGCGTAACTACCAGCACTTGCCTTTCACTGGTCAAATCCTGGGCGACGTCGATTTGTAGGCTGCCACCAGTTTGAGCAAAAATGCGCTGGAGGCAAGCGAGACAAATCCCCTGAGGTGTGAGCTTATTTGGTCACTTGTATACTGGCAGTGCCTGAATTACCAGACGTATCCGTCGCAATCACTTTAATACTATGGTTACCCGCCGAGGTTTTTTTGGCGTTCCAGTTATAACTCAAACTGCTGCTGGTCGTTGAAGCAACCAACTTTGTATCGATATAAATCTGCACCTTGGCAACCGCCACATTATCTTTTGCGGAAACAGAAACCGCTACCAAGCCACTAACTTTAGTACCGTTCACTGGGTTAGAAATATTAACCATGGGCGCTATCAAATCAGCAGTGGCCGTATTGCCAGCAGAGCCGCCGGTAGCGTTTTGATTCTGTACGCTAACAGTCACGGCAGCAGATGAACCAGTATTTTCAGCCGAATCGATTGCGCTGGCCGTTAAAGTGACGTTGCCATTGGCTAGGATACTGGTATCCCAGCTAAATTGATAGGGTGCGACGCCGTCGGTTCCGACCAACTTACCGTTGGCAAACAGCGACACTTGGTTGACTGCAACATTATCGCTGGCTGCCACCGCCACGGAAACCAGACCATTAACCACAGCGCCAGCAATTGGCGATAGAACAGCAGTCGCTGGAGCTTGGGTGTCCAACGAGACGGTATTGATGGCAGCCTTGATTGCGTTGGCCGCGTTAACGCGGCCGTAGCCGTAGTTAGGGTCAAAACTAACACCAGATACCTTATCCGCAGAACTTTTCAATATTTTTTCGACATTATCAGGCGTAAGTTTCGGATTGGCGGCCTGAATCAGTGCCACCACACCAGCAGCGACCGGCGTGGCAAGCGAGGTACCGTACCAAGCAGCATAAGTGCCGCCATTATTGGTCGTCGGAATGGATACGCCGGGCGCAGCAATATCGATATATTTGCCGTAATTTGAGAAGCTGGCTTTTATGTCATTAGCATCCGTAGCGGAAACGGCAATCAAGTTCACGCTATCCGCAAGCCCCGGATCCGTGCCCGCATTGCCGGCAGCCACCAATACCAAACCGCCTTTACTTCGCATGTATTGAGCAGCTGAGATTACCGTGGCACTGTCGCTTGCGGCATAGCTGAGATTCGCGACGTCGGCACCGTTATCGGCGGCCCAGTTCAAACCGCGGGCAACGTCACTCCAATACGCATAACCACCGGCATCATTGGTAATCCTGATAGGCATGATTTTGGCGTTCCATGCCACACCTGCGACACCGCTGGCATTGTTGGTGACGGCAGCGGCGGCACCCGCCACGGCAGTACCATGTCCATTAATGTCAGTAGTCACCGAACCACTGTCTACCGCGTTCCATCCCGGCACCATATGCACCGCTAAATCTGGATGTGAACCATCCACACCGCTATCCAATATCGCAATAGTAATACCGTCTGCTTTTGAGACATCCCATGCACTAGGGCTCTGGATTTTGGATAAATGCCAGGCATTGGCAAATTGTGGATCGTTGGGAACGGCGCTCAGTGGCATAGCTATATCCAATTCGGCAAACTCGATATGGGGATTTTTTGACAAGGCCCGCACCACGGCAGTCTCAGCATGTTCAGGAACACTGATAATATGGATAGCCGAACTACCGATTTTTTCAGCAATACCACTGCCATTGAAGCGCAGAATTTTTTTAAACTCGGCGTCAGGCAGTCCAGCTTTGGGCTGGACTAATATCTGTCCGGACTTCCAAACTTTGCCGGCCGGTAAATTCGCTACAGTATTCGGAAATGCCTGCCCATAAGCGAATCCGGTAGGCAAACTGAACAAACTTACAACCGCAATATCCTTAACTCTAAGCATCACAATCCCGTCTATTGAATAAAATCAAGCAAATCGATTATTGTAAGACGCTCGGGCTAAAAACTTTATTAAGAACAGATTAAAACTCCTGCCCATCTTTCGCGAATAGCCTCGCCAGAGTTGATCAAGCGATCTGTTTATGGCGACTTGTCGCGATAAAAAAGGGGCGGAATACGCCCCTTGTATAGATTGGCTTGCAGAATGCTACTTACTTACTAGGATGCTCACGGTAGCCGTTTTATTAGATGTATCGGTAGCAACCGCTTTGATCGAATGACTGCCAGCAGCGACTTTCTTGACGTTCCAGCTGTAACTCAAGGTTTTGCTGGTTGTAGACGACACAAGCTTGCTGTCGACATAAAGCTGTACTTTAGCGACGGCAATGTCGTCATTAGCAGCAACAGAAATATTCACTACGCTTCCGCTCACTTTCGCGCCATTAACCGGGTTGGAAATGGTCACGGTTGGAGCTGCTTGATCCGTATTGGTTACGGTGGTTTGATTTTGTACGTTCACGGTCACGGTACTTGATGAGCCTTGGTTTCCGGCAGAATCGGTAGCTACTGCAGTTAAATTGATATTACCGTTTGCCACAGTGGTTGAATCCCAGCTGAATGTGTAAGGCGCAGTACCATCTGTTCCCACCAATTTACCAGCCGCGTAAAACGAAACCTGACTGACCGCCACATTATCGGTGGCGTTAACAGCCGCAGAGGTCAAGCCACTGACCGCAGATCCGGCGCTTGGAGATGCAATGACAGCCGTAGGTGCCAGAGTATCTTTAGCCACTGTATTAAGCGCCAATTGCACCGCTGCGTTCGCATTGATACGTCCATAGCCATAGTTTGGATCAAAATTAACGCCCGATACTTTATCCGCGGAATCCTTCAGCACCTTTTCAACATCGGCGGGAACCAGATTGGGATTCGCAGCCTGAATCAGCGCGACTACACCAGCAGTCACAGGGCTAGAAAACGAGGTCCCGTTCCAATTGGCATACCCGCCACCTCTAAGAAGTGTTGCTATATAGGTGCCAGGCGCGGCGACATCAATAAAAGCGCCATAGTTGGACCAACTGGCTTTAGCATCATTCCCGTCGGTTGCTGAAACAGAAATCATGTAAGGGCTATTCGCATAGCCAGGATCGACCCCGTCATTCGCGCCCGCGACGACGACCAATCCACCCTTTGAATTCATATACTGCGCGGCGGATGACACAGCGGAACTACCGCTCACCCCGTAACTAATATTCGCGACATCGGCACCATTATCCGCAGCCCAACTCAAGCCCCGAGCTATATCACTCCAATAAGCGTATCCGGTGGGATCGTTAGTTATTCTGACCGGCATAACTCTAGCGTTCCAAGCCACACCGGCAACGCCCACAGAGTTATCGGTAACAGCAGCTGCCGTACCCGCAACCGCAGTTCCATGACCATTGACGTCAGTGGTGTCAGAGCCTCCGTCTACAGCATTCCAGCCAGGAATCATATGGCTGAACAAATCCGGATGCGAACCATCAACACCACTATCCAGAATGGCAATCGTAATGCCATCAGCTTTGGAAACATCCCATGCGCCAGACGTTTGTATCTTTGCTAGATGCCAAGCACCGGCAAAGTTTGGATCATTTGGAGTAGTCACGCTCATTGGCTGAGCCATATCCAACTCAGCAAACTCAATATGGGGATTTTTCGATAGTGCCCGCACCACCGCTTCTTCCGCTTGCTCAGGGACGCTAACAACATGAACCGGTAAATTACCTATTTTTTCGCTACTTTTACCTTGATTGCCCCGCAGAATTTTTTCAAATTCCGCATCGGTCAAACCGGCATTGGGTTTCACTAAAATTTGCCCTGGTTTCCAGGTTTTTGCGATATTACCAGCCGACGCGGGCATCTGCTGCATGTCTTGGTTTATCTGTTGGACTTCTTGCTCAAGCAAGTACTTGTCAAGATAGATGATGGCGGGCACTGCTAGAAGCGCAACGCCCAAAGTTATGTATAAATTTTTTTTGTTCATGACTGTTCCCCTGATTTTATTTTAAATATCCAATTCTTAAAAAGCTCTTCCTTGGATTAAGTCTTTCAAGACGTCAGCTGATTTTTATTTTGAATTGCTAAATCAGCTGTTTGCTTGGAAGAAAGTCTAAAAAAACTGGGCTGCCATTACTGTGATTTTGCTTTCAGAATCACAATGGCAACAACGGGATAACACACATTGTTCAAACTACTAGACAATTACTGGGTAAAAAAAACGCCGGTTAAACCGGCGTTTTTTTATGCGTCTAAAAAAATCAGACCATCAGACCATCAGACTTTGGATTTACGTGTTAAGCCCATGCCCAACAAACCCATCCCTAACAAAGCCACAACGCTTGGCTCCGGTACGCTACCTTGACCGCCGCCGCCGCCATTGCGAGTGTAGTTACCGACCAGGAAGCCACTATCAGAACAACCACTACAACCAGCAGTATTTAGTGACTGCAAGTGGGCACCTAATTGGCCGGCAGGCAAAGTAGCTTCTGTGCTTTGCAATGCTGCAGCCGAATAAAAGTCGTCTAAAGTCCAATTGCGGTTCAACGTTGCGGTAAACAACAAATCAACAGCATTAGTTACATTGTTTGTATTGCCTGGTGGATCAACAGCTTCAAATATAAATGTAGGATTGAAGTTCCCCCCTCCGACCGTTGACGCGGGGTTGTTGATAACCCACCCTGTCGGTGAGAAACCACCAAATGTCACATTGCTAGGGCTTACTGAGGATGCCAAGTTGAAATAAAACTCATCAAGCTTTGCATTTGGATGCAGAGGCGATGAGACATCTACTGTCCAGCTGGCTACTGTATCAACAACACTGATTCCAACGTTGATGAATAAGTTATCCGGATTTGCAGTTCTGGGATCGCCAGTTAAGCTGCCCATCACGCTGAAGGAAGCCGCTTGAACGCCTCCCCCAAAAATTGCAGTTGACGATAAAAACCCCGCCAAAAGCATGTGTTTAATAATTTTAGTTTCCATAATCCCCCCTAAATAAACTTGTAACAACTTTGAATGGTCCCAGTGGCTCCGTCTTGGTAAAAACGCCACTAGATCATGGAATAAATAAAGCAAACAACGAGCCAAAAAAAATAATTCAAATTAAAAACAAGCATTTAAAAAAAATACATCATTTCTAAACAGTCTGAAACAACGTTAACTGTAAATTTTTACGTCAGCATTTGATTACATTGACTACATATCGATTCATAGCACGCCTCAACGTAAATGACGAACATCTAAGTCAAATCATCAACTTAACGACTTATTCCTAGCTATTACCCTCAGCTGATTATTTGACAAATCCAGCATTAAATAGATCTTGCAAAGCTCTTTCGAAGAAAAAACGCTTTACCCTGTCATAAAATTTTAACAATTGCCTGCCACTAGCTTCATCCGACAATCCATCATTTTGATTGTAAAAAAAGCTGACAAGCGCAACACTCCAAGCGTTATTACAGATTAACCCAGCACAACCTCGATTACCCAACCATCTCGCACCACTCGACGCATCAACTATTCCAACTAACTATGGTATAAAGCGCTGCGATTTAATCTTATCGCTACCATCGGTCTAAGGAATGTATGCACTGGAAGCTAAAAATCTGAAAAACCAATCGCGGGAGCTATGGGCATAACGCATTTGGACTAATAACAATATTGAGGGGGACAAGTCATGATAGAACTTCTAATAATCGTAGGACTGGCAGTAGTGGGTTGGCTGGTCTGGAAAGGCAAACTCAAACCAATTGGCAAGGCGCCAGAAAACAAACAGCCGGCTCCGCAGCAAGCACCTTCCAGCGCCGCGAATACTTCTTCGCAATCCCATGCGCCATCGCCGACTGCTCCAGTAGCGCAACAACTCGAGACACCGGTAGCGGCCCCGATCCAAGCGCCTGAGCTGATTGCCGAACCAGCACCACAAGCGCCAATCGTCACTGCAGATACCGAAGAACCGAGGATGCCGGCGGCAGAAACGCCGGCAATCAATTTACCCGAAGATTCGATATTAAAACGCCATTATCTGTCTGCATTGCAAGCGGAGAAGGAAGCCCTCAGCAATCCATATCCAACCGATTCCGTACTGCGCCGTCACTACGAAACTCTGCACAAAATCGCGTCGCCTCAGCACTCCAAAACTGTACACGAATCCGAACCAAACCAGCCGCAAGTTGCGGCCCAGCCAGCCAGCGTTCCCGAAACAAATCTGCCTGAAGATTCTTTAGTACAGACGCAAGACCTGGATCAATTGCGCCGCGAGATTGCAACGGAATTGCCGGCACCGCCCACCGATTCGGTGTTGAAACGCCACTATGAAGGTTTGCTGAAAACCAAACTGCAACAACGACTATCAGGACAATAAGCACTGGGCAATCGCCGAAGGTTTCAACAGCCGCCCATACAGTCAGGCAACTATGGGCCCGGTCGTCCCGCGAGAGAATGGCCGAGGTCCCGTATTTCCAAACTATATTGAAGTTACTTCCGACAACCCCCACGCAAAAAATGGTATTGTCACGCTATAGATTTTTGACAATCCGATGAACAACGGTAAGCTCGGTAAATATTTGTCTATGGATCTTGATCGGGATGCATGGACCCAAGAAGGGCTCATTGCAACTCGATGGACAGCGGGACGCAAGACAAGCGCAAGTAATTCCATAACGGACCAGCATCAGCATGAATGACATATACCAATTCTCGGCCACTAAAATTAACGGGGAAACCGTCGCTTTGGCAGATTACCGCGGCAAAGTGCTGCTAATCGTCAACACCGCCAGTCAGTGCGGTTTTACGCCGCAATACCGCGGCTTGGAAGCGTTGTACCAAACTTATAAAAGCCGGGGCTTGGTGGTTCTGGGATTTCCGTGTAATCAGTTCGGTCAGCAGGAACCCGGCGACAGCCAAGAAATAGCCAGTTTTTGCGAATTAAATTATGGCGTGAGTTTCCCGATGTTCGAAAAAATCGATGTCAACGGTAACAACGCGCATCCGCTCTTCGAATATTTGAAAACCGCCGCACCGGGTATCTTGGGTTTTAATGCAATTAAATGGAATTTCAGCAAATTTCTGGTAGGGCGCGACGGCAAGGTTTTTAAACGCTACGCGCCGATAGACACGCCTGCAGGCATCAGCAAGGACATCGAGCGTTTGCTTGGCTTGAGCGACGCGCCCGTTAAGGCGTAGCGAAACTTTTCACCCAGTCACCGGGCCTTACCGCGCCGCTGACAGCCGTTGAATCCAGAGTACCCACCGCCGTAGTGGCACTAACATCGGTTATCGTCAGAATACCTTGCGATTCGCCCAAGCCAGCTCCTGCCGGACCACCGGCGGGCGCCGAATAAATCATCAGCTTATCGCCCATTTTGATTTTGTCCTGGGCGCCGGCGGCAATCACGATGCGATTGTTGCCAGCCTGAATTACGCGGGTGGTAAAAGGATAGCAGCCGAATAGTTTGTGAATATCTTCGCTGGCTTCCTGAATAATTTCGCTGATGGCGTGACCGGCCGATGTCGAGTTGAAGCGGTCGCTACCCACCGTATAGCCGCTTGGTAGCGACACATCGCCAAGGATGGAATCGGTATAACGGTGTTGAAACAGCAAGGCGCCGCTAAAACCATCGTAAACATAGACGTCAATCCCGACACTGCGGCGGGCCACGAAATCCCTGACCATGGATTTTAGATCCGCCAGTGGGCCGCTACCGCGCACATATTCCGTGGACTCCACCCGAAAATCGCGAATCACGCCGGATAACACAAACTGTGCATTCTGCTGCTTAGCGATATTCAGAATCACCGACTCAGGGGTACCCTCGGCAAAGCGAATCTCCGGCGCCATATCGGGTCGGCTGTACAAAGAGGTATTGGTTAGATTGCGGCCGATAAAATCGCCGGTTTCCATCAATTGATTATTAATTTCTCTGGGAATGCCGCTGTATAAATCCTGGCTTTCTGTCCCACTGATTTGATCGGCATTCATGATCGGAAAGCCGGTGGCGACGATTTTCTTCCTGTAAGGAGAGCCACAGCGCTGCTTATCGGACAACACGGCCAGCACTTGCACATGGTAGAGATCAGCGTCCTGCCACTCGTCGACCACCTTAATGTCGCTGACCAGCAGCGCCGAATTATTGTTACGTTTCAATTGCAGGGAGGCGTTACTCACTGCGTCGTCGATAGCGGCGCGGCGAGCTGCTTCGACACCTCCGCCGACGATAGTCGCACTGCCTTGCACGCTAACCTGCTGACCGGACGCAGCAACGCCATTCTCATCGCCGCGCCGCTTGCTGTTGCCGCTGCTGCATGCAGCCAGCAAGGCGATCAGTAACACTGTTAGCAAGTTTCTATAAGGCACTATAAAATCCGTTGATCAACAAATACTGAAATATCGTTCGCAAACCGGTATTGGCAATCCATTCCACATCATAAAGGCCGGCTTCCAGCAAGGTATCGTCCACGGCACTAGGCTTTTTGGAAAAGCCTGCCACATAATACTGATCGCTACAATCCCGAGCGCCGCAGGCCAGATTAGCCGAAGTCACCGTTGCCGTTTTATAGCCCAAACGCGTAAACGCCAGTTTGTTATCTTCCTGTAGACACTGACTAGTCAAAGCGGTATCGCCAGCCATACATTGGTAAAAACGCGGGCTAAGACGCAATTCCAGAGTCGTTTTTAAACTGTCTCTAACAGTCCGATAATCGGCGGCGCGCGCTTCGCGCAAGTAACTATCCAGGTAAACTCTATACACCTCGTCGCGCATCACTTGAGCGCCGACGGTGGTTTGATTGCCCAGCTTTTCTTGATACAGCAAATCCGCCAAGCCGCGATAGGCATCGAGTTTGGCGGCTTGTTGCGCCTGTAACCAGCGCTGATTAACAGCCAGCTTACCGCTATCGTCAAAATGGCTATAACCAGTAGCGCGCAGGGTTTTCCCGGCGGATGATACGTCGGCATGCTTATCGCCCACCGCAGCACAACCGTTTAAGGCTAACGCCATCACCACCCAGCAAATCGTATAAAACGTTTTCATGACCCCTCCTCCTGCTCGCCTAAGTCATCGACTACTTAGGCTTTTTCTTGAGGGCGGATGACAAATTTTGCCCTTGGTCCGCTGGAAATTTCTTCCGGCAAGTCGCGGAAAAAACTAACTATGCGTCTTGTCGCCCGCCACTGACCACAGTTTTTCCAGCTGATACAATTCACGGGCCTGACCGGTCATCACATGCACGATCACATCGCCCAAGTCCAACAAGATCCAGTCGGAGCTTTGATCGCCTTCCAACCCCAACGGTTGCTGCCCCTGCTCCTTGACCTTTTCCATCACATAATCGCACAGCGACTTGGCATGACGGGACGAGGTGCCGGTGGCGATGACCATGTAATCGGTAATACTGGTTTTGCCGCGCACATCGATAGTCTTGATGTTAAGCCCTTTGCGGTCGTCGAGCTCGGTTTCGACCAGTTTAAGTAATGCTTCTGTTTGCATTCAATTTCCTGTGTGATGAGTGGGGGGTTGATATAAATGATGCCGCCGAATCAATTCGATGACCCGGTCCGGCATTAAAAATTGTGGATCGCGTCCGCTAGCCACCAGTTCGCGAATGGCGGTGGCGGAAATCGCCAGCGCAGTGACTTCTTGGAAAGTTAAAAGCCCGGCTGTCTGCCGACTTAATTGCGTCCGGTCCTCGGCGATTCGCTGCTGTAGAAACGCCGATAACGCCAATCCGGCATAACCGGGCCGGGTCATCACCACGATGTGTGCATAATCAAACAGACGCTGCCATTGATGCCAGCGCTCCAAACCGGCAAAGGCATCGGCGCCGATAAACAGCAGCAAAGGCGTATTGTCTATTTCGGCACGCAAGGAATGCAGCGTATCCACCATATAAGATGGCCCCGCCCTATCCAACTCACGTCGATCAACGTTAAAGCCGTGTGTGTCGGCGACGGCGGCTTCCAGCATTTGCAAACGCAAGTGCGCCGGCACATCTGGTTCGTCGCGATGCGGCGGGAGGCGGCAGGGAATCAAACGCAGCTGCTCCAACTCGAACAGCTCTTTCACTTCCAGCGCGGTGCGCAAATGGCCGTAATGGACCGGATTAAACGTGCCGCCGTAAACCCCGATCATTATTGGCGGATATGCCCGTCGCCCAGCACTATGTATTTCAGCGAAGTCAAACCATGCAATCCCACCGGCCCGCGCGCATGCAGTTTATCGGTACTGATACCAATCTCAGCGCCCAAACCGTATTCAAAACCGTCGGCAAACCGGGTGGAAGCATTCACCATCACCGAGCTGGAATCCACCTCGCGCAAAAAGCGCCGCGCCAAGGTGTAATCCTCGGTGACGATGGCCTCGGTATGCGCGGAACTGTATTGATTGATATGTGCTATTGCTTCGTCTATATCGGCAACAATCTTGATAGCCAAAATCGGCGCCAGATATTCGGTATGCCAGTCTTCTTCGGTTGCGCGTACGGCGTTTTTGATTAAGGAACAGGTTTTCAAGCAACCGCGCAATTCCACGTTTTTTGCCGTGTATTGTTCGGCCAAAATCGGCAACACCGTCGCGGCAATACTTTCCGCCACCAGTAAGGTTTCCATCGCATTGCAGACGCCGTAGCGATGGGTTTTCGCGTTCATCGCTATCGCTACCGCTTTGTCGATATCGGCCTTGCCGTCGATATAAACATGACAAATGCCGTCCAGGTGCTTGATGACCGGAATGGTGGCTTCGCCGCTGATGCGTTCGATCAGGCTCTTGCCGCCGCGCGGCACGATCACGTCGACATACTCTTTCATGGTAATCAATTCGCCAACCGCTGCCCGGTCGGTGGTTTCCACCACTTGCACCGCTTGTTGCGGCAAACCCGCCTCGGCCAAACCGCTGGCGATACAGACCGCAATGGCCCGGTTGGAATGAATCGACTCGGAACCGCCGCGCAAAATACAGGCATTCCCGGATTTCAAACACAAAGCCGCCGCATCGACGGTGACGTTGGGCCGCGACTCGTAAATGATGCCGATCACACCCAAAGGCACCCGCATCTGGCCGACCTGAATGCCGCTGGGCCGATAACTCAAATCGCTTATCTCCCCAACCGGATCGGGTAACGCGGCCACTTGCTTCAAACCTTCTATCATCGCCTGAATTCGCGTCGGCGTCAGTTCCAGACGGTCCAACGACGCTGAATCCATACCGTTCTGTTTACCGGCTTCCAAGTCTTTGCGGTTTTCGCTGGCAATTTCGGCACTGCCGGTCGCTATAGCCTCGGCGATTTTCAATAACGCGTTATTTTTCCGCCCGCTCTCGGCCTTACTGATCTCGCGGCCGGCCGCTCTGGCCTGTTGCCCCAGTTGCTGCATGTACTGTTTAACGTCCACAATTATCGACCCGATGAATTGGAAAAGCCGGCATTATAGCAAGCCAGGCCACCTTACAACGAATACGGCAAATTCAGCAGCCTTTCCGGTCCGGAAGGTCTAATAAATTCGACCCTACATGACAGGCTTAAATACGGTTGCAATGACAGATCTTCCAATTGCCAAGCCAGAACCGAGCTCGTAGACTGCACGACTGTATTTAAGACAAACTTTAATCAAAGGTACCCGACATGAGTCAGCTTTTTTCGCCATATTCCATCGGCTCGGTTACCCTACCCAACCGTATCGTCATTGCGCCGATGTGTCAGTATTCGGCGGTCAACGGCGAAGCCAGCGATTGGCATTTGATGCACCTGGGGAATTTGGCCATGTCAGGCGCCGGCTTGTTGATTATCGAAGCCACAGCGGTGGAACCGGAAGGCCGCATCTCACCCGCGGATCTCGGCCTCTGGTCGGACGCCACCGAAGCTGCGCTGGCCCGCGTTTTAAGCGCGGTGCGAAAATATTCGGATATACCAATAGCGATTCAACTGGCGCACGCCGGCCGCAAGGCTTCCACCGCCGCACCTTGGGATGGCGGCGGTCTGGTCGAGATCGAACAGGGCGGCTGGCAGACTGTCGCTCCATCGGCCCTGGCCTTTATGCCGGACGACCCCGCGCCGACCGCGCTCGATACAACCGGTTTGCAACGCATCTTGCAGGCTTTTGTGTCTGCGGCACAGCGCACGTATAAATTGGGTCTCGATGCCATCGAGATACACGCCGCTCACGGTTATTTGCTGCACGAATTTCTCTCGCCCTTATCGAATCAGCGCGATGATGAATACGGCGGCTCGCTGGAAAACCGGATGCGCTTCCCGCTGGCGGTATTCGAAGCAATGCGGGCCGCAGTCCCCATGCAAATGCCCATCGGCGTGCGCATCTCCGCGACTGACTGGGTGGATGGCGGTTGGGACTTAGCGCAAAGCGTGATTTTTGCTAAAGCCTTGCAAACACTAGGCTGCGCATTTATTCATGTCTCCAGCGGCGGCTTGTCACCACTGCAAAAAATCCCGGTTGGCCCCCATTACCAAGTACCGCTAGCGGCAAGCATCCGCGCTGAAACCGGCCTGCCCACCATCGCCGTCGGCCTGATCACCGAAGCCGAGGAGGCCGAAGCCATCATCACGGATGGTCAAGCAGATATGGTGGGTTTGGCGCGCGGTATTCTGTACGATCCACGCTGGCCCTGGCATGCCGCCGCCAAGCTCGGCGGGCAAGTAGACGCACCGCCGCAATACTGGCGCTGCCAGCCGCGCGAACAAAAGGCTTTATTTGGCGACATTCGCTTTCGCCAGCGCTAAGCTATCGCAGACTATTAGGCCGGGATCAATCAGCCAGTTATAGTCATCACACTTCAAAGTTAGCTTTTTTGATTCCCTCACCCCTGCCCTCTCACGGAGGGCGAGGGAGCAGATGCACCGCAATTTGAAGTGGGGGAAGGTATAGTAAATTCGACCATGCAGCTGGAGCCGGCTGTATTTCAACACTGGACATTCATGCGTTTTTTAGGCACTTCAAACCCCGCTTTTCTAAAACTGTTAACGTTTCGCGTACTGATCGTACTGGCCTATCAAATCGTGGCGATTGTGGTGGGTTGGCATATCTACGAACTGACGCACGACCCGCTAGCCTTGGGCCTGATAGGCCTGGCCGAAGTAATCCCGTATTTTTGCAGCGCTCTGTTCGCCGGTTATGCCGTCGATCATTACTCACGGCGCTGGTTTGCGATTTCGGCCTGCATGCTGTTATGTCTGAATGCCCTAACCTTAACCGCCATCGCGGCGCAATGGATTCCCGACAATCCCTTATTATTGATGTACGGCTCCATAGCCGTCACCGGCGTGGCACGGGCCTTTATCGGCCCCTCGTATAGCGCAATGTTCGCCCTGGTTTTGCAACGCGAACAGTACGCGCGGGCAGCTGGCCTCGGGAGCTCGGTGTTTCAGTTTGCTCTGGTAGCCGGCCCGGCACTGGGCGGGGTTCTGGTCGGCTGGGCCGGCAAGACTGTCACTTACGGCGTATCCGGTGGCTTATGCGTATTGGCCGCGCTGGCTTTGCTGTCTTTGCGTATCAAGGAACCGCCGGCGGCGGAAAGCGCGCCGATTTTCACCAGTATCGGCGAAGGCCTGCGCTTTGTATTCAATAACCAGATCATCCTGGGTGCACAGTCGCTGGATATGTTTGCCGTGTTGTTCGGCGGCGCGGTCGCCATGCTGCCGGCGTTCATTCACGACATATTTCATTACGGCCCGGAGGGCCTGGGGATTTTACGTGCAGCTCCTGCCGTCGGCGCGGTCATGACCGGCTTATTCCTGGCCAGGTATCCGCTTAATAAGCACGCCGGACGTTGGTTATTAGTTGCGGTGGCGGGCTTTGGCCTATGTATGATCGGCTTTGCGCTTTCGACGAATTTTTGGGTGGCTGGCCTGGCCTTACTTTTATCCGGTATTTGCGACGGGGTATCGGTAGTGATGCGTACCACCATCATGCAATTGGCCACACCGGATGCCATGCGCGGAAGAGTAGCAGCGATCAACGGCATCTTTATCGGCTCGTCCAACGAACTGGGCGCGTTTGAGTCTGGGGTTGCGGCACGCTTACTGGGCTTGGTGCCGTCAGTATTGTTTGGCGGCGGCATGACCCTGCTGGTAGTGGCGGTTACGGCTAAATTGGCGCCTAAACTACGCAAACTGGAGCTTGATCAGCTCCAGTAATCTTCGTTTCACAAGCCAAAAACAGCGGTTTTATTCGGATTTTTTTCCGCGCATTAAGAAAAAACCCGCGCCGATAGTGGCGACCACCAAAACCAACATTAAGATCGGATGCTGATAAAACATGTCAAAAAACGCCCCGGTGCTTTGCGACGTACCTCTGTAATACGGCCCCATAAAGCCTCCCCCATCGTAGTTAAATTGTCAAACAGCCGCCGCAACGGCTGGTCTGATTCAAAAATCTACCCTGGAAATCAACGTTGTCCAATTCGATTGCCACTATTTGTATCGAAAAGCCCGAATCGCCAAGACATGGTTTTTACGACGGCTTGCTGGATAAGCGTTAACCGCTTAATTTAACGGCATTGAGGAATGGGGTTGCTTAGGAATTGCCTGACTATTCGAGCGAGGTATGCTGGGTTAAGCAGCAACGCCGCTAAGTTAAGAAACTCTTGCCCAACCAAATCGCTGGCTGAGCGGGGTCGAAGCCCATCAATTCGCTTCTACCCCGCTAAACGAATGGCTTAACTTCACGGTATTGGGTTAAGCGACGAATTTAATGGGATTTCGACCAGATCGTTCGGAATTGGCTTTTTGACGTAAAACCTTGTCGCGCTTTAGTTTTTATAAGACGTTGGATACAAATTATTAACCCGGCCCTTAAATATTGTCGCTCCTGCTTAGGCGGGAGCCCAACGGCTATAATGGATTCCCGCCTTCGCGGGAATGACGAAGACAGGGAATTTAAGGGCCGGGTTAATAACAAAGATGATTTAAGACCATCACCGGTGATTGATATGGATAATAAGATGAACAATTCAAACAGGGGCTTGCGGGGCTTACTCGGCACCGCTTTTTTCTTCCTGCCCAACCTGGCAGTCGCAGAGGCTTCGTCCCAAGCGCTGGATTTGAGCGGACATTGGGTCGGTTATCTGTGTGTCGGCCTGTTTGCGATCGCTTACCTGCTTGTAGTTCTGGAAGAAGTCTTGGAATTACGCAAATCCAAGCCGATGATGTTAGCAGCCGCGCTGATTTGGGTGGCGATTGCCCTGGTATATAAGGATCAAGGCTTGTCGGCTGTCGCCGAAACGGCGATTCGGCACGATGTGTTGGACTATGGTGAATTGTTGCTATTCCTGATCGTCTCCATTGCCTACATCAATGCCATGGAAGAACGGCGGGTTTTTGATAGCCTAAGGGCATGGCTGGTTAACAAAGGCTTGAGCTATCGACAACTGTTTTGGGTAACTGGAATCTTGGCGTTTTTGATCTCTTCGGTATCCAACAACATGACTACTGCGATGTTGATGTGCGCAGTCGTGATGGCGGTCGGTAAGGACAATCCCAAGTTTGTCGGCATTGCCTGTGTCAATACTGTGGTAGCCGCCAATGCCGGCGGCGCGTTTTGCCCATTCGGCGACATCACCACCTTAATGGTCTGGCAAAAAGGCATCATCGAGTTCTGGGCGTTCTTCACGTTGTTTGTGCCTTCGGTCATCAACTTCCTGATTCCCGCTGCCATCATGCATTTTGCTATTCCGAAAGCCCAGCCGGCACCCATTCACACCCAGGTCGTCACGCGTCGCGGCGCCAAGCGCATCGTAGTGCTGTTTCTGCTCACCGTTCTGACGGCAGTCGGCTTTCAGAACAGCCTACACATGCCGGCAGCGGTGGGCATGATGGCGGGCCTGACCTATCTGCAATTGTTCGGCTATTTTCTACACATTACCCACCGCGATGAACCGGAATTGGGCCTGGATCCGATGTCCGGCGAGGAAGCCCCGGACGCCGGCGGCGAGGATAGTTTGCGCTTCGACGTCTTCCATCATTTGGCGCGCATGGAATGGGATACCTTGCTGTTTTTTTATGGCGTGGTGTTGTGCGTAGGCGGAATGAATTTCCTTGGCTACTTAGGCCATTTATCCGAGTTTTTGTATGGCGAACTCGGCGCCACACCCGCCAATGTGTTGGTCGGCCTGATATCGGCATTGATAGACAACATTCCGGTGATGTTTGCAATTTTAGCCATGCGCCCGGAGATGTCGGAAGGTCAATGGCTGCTGGTGACTCTGACTGCTGGTGTTGGCGGCAGTTTGTTGTCGGTCGGCTCCGCTGCGGGGGTAGCTTTAATGGGTCAAGCCAAAGGCATATACACCTTTATGACTCACCTGAAATGGACGCCGGTAATTGCTTTGGGTTATCTAGGCAGTGTGGCCGCACACTTTTTAATAAATTCTGCGCTTTTTTAAGCGATTGTTTGATCAGGCTTTCGCACTAAGCCAACTAAAACGTAATTATTCAGTCAAAACGGCACAAATCAATCGTAGTCTGAATAAGCGAAGCGCATCGGGCAATAGAGTATATGCGCACGGCTTATCCACCCAGATCACACTTGCTGAATAGATACATTAAAATAACCATTCACTTAAACCCACTTAGGAATCAAATAGATGTATGACGATGAAAGTCCGAAAAAACGTCACTTAGGAATTGAGGGTAGCGTATTTGTAGTGCTTATCCTGTTGTCGCTTGGGGGGATTTATATTACCGATTTTTCGCCCGATGATGGTTACGGCTACTGGCTGTTAATGGTGTTCGTGTTCGGCTTGGTATCGGTTTTTGTATCCTGGTTGCAAACCAAGCGCAAAGACTTGGATTTTGGCGATATTCTCAAAGCCCAGGGGATGCATTGGCTGCATACCATTATCGCGGTCGGTGCCGCTGCTTTATTGAATAAATCGGGTCAACTGCAAGGTCTCAGCGCAGATCTGGTCATTTTATTGATTTTAGGATTGTCCACCATGCTGGATGGCTACCACATTGGCTGGCAATTCAGCGTACTTGGGCTTTTCCTGATAGGTTGCACCATCATTATCGGCTATGTTGACCCGTTTATGTGGGCATGCGTCGCGCTTGCCGTGGTGGTAATTGTCGGCGCATTATTAAGAGGCTTATCGCTCCGAAATGAGGACGATTAATTTTGAGCCCTTTTTGTAAATATAGGGGTAAGTCATGAATACATTAAAAGCATGGTTCAGCGCATTGAGCACTAAAAACCGCATTGAATATGCTGTGTCGCTGTTTTGGGTCATCACCATCCCATTCTTCGCCATCCCGTATGACGGTGAAGCCGGCGGACCGCTTGAACACTTCCTGTGGTGGGGCATCTTTCCCTTGCTTTTGTATTGGGGACAGCGCTTTTGGGTTAGGAAATGGTTTTAAGCTATTAACCCGGCCCTTAAATATCGTCGCTGCCGCCTCTGCGGGAATCGCGAATCCAGGGAATTTAGGAGCCGCGCTGACCACAGCCCGGTATTTTCAAAAAGCCTGTTTCGAAACTTGCAGTTTCATTATGTCCTTATGTTATCTATCCATCGGACTACCATCAATCCAAGCGCGACACCCGCATCGGCTCTTTCATAGTTAAGGCCACCAGCATCGACACAGCCGCGCAAGCGCTGACATAGTAGGCAAACCATTCCGCGTGCCCCAGGCTTTTCAGCCAGAGCGCAAGATATTCGGCGGTGCCGCCGAATATCGCCACGGTCAGCGCATAGGGAAAGCCAACTCCCAAGGCCCGGATATGCACCGGAAACAGTTCGGCTTTGACGATGGCGTTTACCGACGAATAGCCGGAGACAATCAGCAATGCGCAGACATACCATCCCAACGCGGATTGCATAGTTTGCGCGTGGCCTAATAAATCCAGCAATGGCGCAGTAAACAGGGTCGCGCCGGCGCCGAAGGTAATCAGCATCGTGCGCCGACCGACGTAGTCCGAAATCAAACCGAACAGCGGCTGAATCAACATAAAGACGATCAAGGCCAGTGTGCAGATCGTTGTGGCGTCGTCTTTGCTGAAGCCCGTGGTGTTGACCAGGTACTTTTGCATGTACACGGTAAAGGTGTAGTACGACAAGGTCCCGCCGGCGGTCAAAGCCACCACAGTCATTACCGGTTTGGGATAGTTCAGCAGCTCGCGTAGTTTGGGGTGCCGGGCCGGATAAGTATGCTGCTCGACAAAGGCCTTGGTTTCGGCCATGTTGCCGCGCAGGCCCATCGCCACCACAGCCAGCAAACCGCCGGCGATAAAGCCGATACGCCAACCCCAAGCGTGCAGTTGCTCGCTACTCAACAGGCATTTTTGTAAGAGCATCAATAACCCCAAGGCCAGGATTTGCCCGAGCACGATGGTGACATATTGAAAGCTGGAGTAATAGCCGCGCCGGTGTGGTACCGCCATCTCACTAAGATAGGTAGCGGAACTGCCATACTCGCCACCGATACTGAAGCCTTGCAACATGCGGGCAAACAGCAACAAGGCCGGCGCCCACATACCGATTACCGCATAGCCCGGTGTGCAAGCAATGATTAACGACCCTAAACACATCAAACTGACCGACAACAGCAAGGCGCTCTTTCGACCCTTGCGGTCAGCCAGACTGCCCAACAACCATCCGCCCAAGGGCCGAAAAATAAAGCCCACTGCAAATATCGCCGCATTGTTTAACAACTGGGCAGTTTGATCGGCTTCCGGGAAAAAAGCGGGGGCAAAGTACAAGGCAAACGCGGCGTAAATGGCCCAATCAAAATATTCGACCAGATTGCCCACTGAGCCACTGAAGATATTGAACAGGCGCCTTTTTTCTGATTGATGGTCATTGGAATGAGACATATCGCTTGAGCAGATGAGTTTTTGACCATCTTAACCTGGGCAAATCCAATGTCCGCACGATTTCTGCAATGGACCATCATGCCAGGTAAATTCAAAACTCGGCTGACTCAAACTATTCAGTCCCTTCCGAGACACGTTGATGCGCTAGTGAGCAAGCGTCGAAATGGCGTTGATCTTTAAGAAAGTTTTAGCCAGGCCCTTAATACCCTGAGCATGACTTACCCGCAGGCGGGAGCGACGATAGGGTAAATAGTGGATACCCTGCCAATCAAGCCAATTTTTTGATGCCGATAAACTTATTCCCTGCACCCAGTTCCATTTCAAAATGGCCCTGAATCCCGGTTTTGGTGAGATACCGCTGAATATTGCCCGCTGGAAATACGATGCGCCGGCCGTCATCGGCAATCGTCACCACGGTTTTGGCAACGCCTTGATAAACGGCCAGGTATTGGTCGTAACTTAAATGAAGTTTGAAGCGAATGAATTGATTAGCCATAAAAAAGCCGCGCCGGTTGATCCGGCGCGGCAAGGGAGCGTTCTAACGGGCGTTTTGCAACGCGGCAATGCGTTCTTCTAACGGTGGGTGACTCATGAACAAGCGTTGCACGCCACCACCGTTGATACCGAATGCCGCTAGTTCGCCGGGCAGCTCGGCAGGTTCATGCGAACGCTGCAAGGCGCGCAACGCGCCTATCATTTTTTGCCGGCCGGCCAGATTGGCGCCACCGGCGTCGGCCCGAAATTCGCGGTAGCGGGAGAACCACATCACCAACATGGACGCCAAAATCGACAAGGCAATTTGCGCCACCATCTGCGTCACATAGTAGGCCGGACCATAGCCACGTTCAGTTTTGAACACCACGCGGTCGACCAAATGACCGATGACAGTCGCGAAAAAGTACACAAAGGTATTCACCACCCCTTGCATCAAGGCCATGGTAATCATGTCGCCGTTGGCGACGTGACTAATCTCGTGACCGACAACCGCTTCAACTTCATCGGCACTCATGCTGCGCAGCAGCCCGGTGCTGACCGCCACCAAGGCGTTGTCGCGGCTGGCGCCGGTAGCGAAGGCATTGGCTTCCGGGGCGTCGAAAATACCGACTTCCGGCATACCGATACCGGCTTGTTTGGCTTGTTGGGCAACGATGCCAACCAACCATTGTTCGGTTTGGTTTTGCGGCTGTTCGATGACGTGCACGCCCATTGCGCTTTTAGCCGACCATTTGGACATAAACAATGAGATGACGGAACCGGTCATACCGATCACTGCCGACATAGCCAGCAGACCTTCGATGTTCAAGTTGACGCCTTGAGCATCCAGCGCACCTTTCAAGCCGAAGACATTAAATATGATGCTGATCGCGATCATAATGGCCACGTTGGTGGCCAGAAATAGCAATATTCTCATCATGGCGTAACTTTCCTGTGTTGTTATAAAGTGGGTTTAATCTGGGGAGTCGAAAGATTAAATTCAAGACTATAGAGTGTTAACATCTGCCAAAGTTTACTTGAGGGACATAAAAATGAGAATTATAAAGTCGCTATTGATGTTACTTGCCGCTACACCGCTGTGCCTGGCGGCCACTCCGGAACAAGAAGCTGTGCTAAAACAGCTGCGCCTGCCGCCGGGTTTTAACATCAGAATTTTCGCCGATGACATTCCCAACGCCCGGCAAATGGCGCTGGGCGACAACGGCGTAGTCTATGTCGGCTCTCGGCAAGGCGCCGTCTATGCGGTGCAGGACAAAGATGGCGACGGCGTTGCCGAACAGAAGTATCTGATCGCTCAACAACTCAATCTGCCCAATGGCGTGGCCTACAAAGACGGCACATTGTACGTCGCTGAAATTCACCGCATCATTCGTTTCGACGAGGTGGGTCAACGCTTGGCCAGCCCGCCCAAAGCGGTCACCGTATTCGACCAATTTCCCTCCGACCGCCACCATGGCTGGAAGTATCTGCGCTTCGGACCCGACGGCAAGTTATACACCGCCATCGGCGCGCCTTGTAACGTCTGCGACCCGGACAAACCCATTTACGGCTCGCTGATTCGCCTGGACCCGGACGGTAGCGATATGGAAATCTTGGCGCGCGGCATCCGTAACACCGTGGGTTTCGATTGGGAAACCCGTAGCGGCCATTTGTTTTTCAACGACAACGGCCGCGATTACCTGGGCGATGATATACCACCAGACGAATTGAACGAATGGAATCAAAAAGGCGAGCATTTTGGCTTCCCTTACTGCCACGCCGGCACCATTTCAGATCCCGAGTTTATTGGAGACAAGCAGTGCTACAAATTCAAGGCACCCGCCTGGAAGTATAAAGCCCACATCGCCCCGCTGGGCATGCGTTTCTATACCGGTAAGCAATTTCCGGACACCTATTTCCGGCAATTATTCGTCGCTCAGCATGGCTCCTGGAATCGCACCGTGCCGCAAGGTTATCAGGTTAATGTGGTCAAATTCCGCGAAGGCCAGGCCTATAACGAACTACCCTTCATCAGCGGCTGGCTGACGCCGCAAGGGCAGGTACTGGGACGCCCGAACGACATCATTCAAATGCAGGACGGTAGCTTGTTGATCAGCGACGACAGCTTGGGCGTAATCTACCGGGTGAACTACGGCCGATGAACGACAAGCAATTTCAAATATTGGATACACAAGTTGTGTATGAAGGCTTTTTCCGGCTGGAGCAATACACTCTAAAACACACGCTATTCAACGGCGGCTGGAGCCAACCTTTAAAGCGGGAGTTGTTCCGCCGTGGCAATTGCGTGGCTGTATTACTCTATGATCCGGACCGCGACGAAGTGGTGTTGATAGAGCAATTCCGAGTGGGTGCGGTCTTGCAACCCGAGCGTGCCTGGCTACTGGAAATCGTCGCCGGCGCGATAGAAGAAGGCGAAACCGCTGAAGAAGTCGCGTATCGCGAAGCCCGCGAGGAAGCCGGCTGCGAGATTCAAGAACTCATCGAAATAAAACAATTCTTCACCACGCCCGGCGGCTCGTCGGAGTGGATTACGCTATTCTGCGGCCGGGTCGACAGCAGCCAGGTCGGCGGCATTCATGGCCTGGACGAGGAAGATGAAGACATCCGCGTCACGGCCGTGAAATTCGACGAGGTATTTCAAATGCTGGAAGACGACAAAATCGAATCCGGCATTCCCATCATCGCCATCCAATGGCTGTATATTCATCGCCAAAAGTTACGCAGCCAATGGTTGGCAGGGACGTAACGCAATCACTCTCACGCAGGCGCAAGCAATAAACCAGGCTCTCGACTCGAGATTGTTCCCGCGCAGCGAATCGCTCGAAGTAATCTAGCGCTATTCGATTAAACTCAGCCGTGTCGGTAAGTTTCAAACAGGTTTTCCTGGTTATAATGATTCTTGGGCTCAGTTAAAAACGCGTCATCTCGGCAAGGATTGCCGAGATCAGTAAGCCATGACTGGCGGCAGTTGGCTGTTCAAATTTTCTCCACACAAATTTGTCGCTTTCGCCTGGAGAAACGCAGTCCCAACCGGTGTGCGTCCTCCAAGCGTAAAACCTGTCTCATCGACATTCCTGCTAGAATCGCCGCACCACCCAAATCAGGAGCATAGCCCATGAGCGACTTTTACGGCCCGCAGCATCGCCAATTACAAGAGCAACACGACACCGTGAATCTGGCGGATCGCTTGGAACAGATCATTGTTGAACAGCAGGTCAACGAGCAGCATCAGCCATTTATCGAGAGCCGGGATTTCTTCTTTCTGACCACAATAGACCAGCGCGGCTATCCAACGTGTTCTTACAAAGGTGGCAACCCCGGCCTGGTTAAGGTGATTAATCCGCAGGAACTGGCGTTCCCCAGTTACGACGGCAACGGTATGTTTTTGTCGATGGGCAATATCAACGGCAACCCAAAAATCGGCATGTTGTTCATCGACTTCGAAACCCCGCATCGGATACGGGTGCACGGCGACGCCCGGATTGAAGCCAACGATCCGCTGCTGGCAGAATACTCCGGCGCAGAGCTGATCGTGCGGGTGGCGATCAGTGAGATTTTCATCAATTGTCCGCGTTATATTCACCGGATGAGCCGGGTATCCAGCTCAAAATATGTACCTCAAGCCAATCAAGACACACCTTTACCGCAGTGGAAGCGGATCAATGCGGTGCAGGACGTGTTGCCAGCTTGCGATAGTCACGTTGCGGAAAGTTTGGGCGGAATAATCACTCCGGAAGAATACGGGGCGATGGTGTTGAGCGGTGATGCTTAGCTTCTAACCCCCCAAGAAAATTATCAACATCAACATTCATTTGGAGACCAATATGAGCGAAAGAATCATTATGCGCACTGGCGAAGCCCTGGTGGCGGGTGGTCCGGCGGGTACGGCGGCGGAACCGGAGATTATCATCGGCGAACTGGACGGCCCCGTCGGCACCGCGATTGCCACCCTGACCGGCGATCAAGTGCAGGGCCATACCCGCGTATTTGCGATATTAAATACCGATATTCAGGTGCGCCCGGTCACGTTGATGGTCAGCAAAGTCACGGTCAAAAACAGTCGTTACACCAATATTTTGATGGGGACGGTGCAGGCGGCAATTGCCAATGGCGTACTGGATGCGGTGCGGGCCGGCGATATTCCTAAGGAAAAAGCCAACGATCTGGGGATTATTTGCTCGGTGTGGCTGAATCCTAGTGTGATTAAAGACGACAATCTGGATCATCAAATTCTGTTCGACATCCACCGGCAAGCCATGGCCAAAGCCATTCATAAAGCCATAACCAACACCCCTGATATCGACTGGTTGCTGGAAAACCAGGACAAAATCACTCACAAGTATTTTCAGATGGGGCTGGACGGCAAGATTTAATTGCCTGCCAACTTGGGTTGCGAGCCTTGCAACCCAAGCCTAGGTTATTTCACACGATTTATTCATCCATGCTGTTTTCGTATTCTTACTTCCTTAAGCGCCGTTGCTGCGCCATACGATTCATCGCCCTCCGTCACCTCGCCAAACGAAGTAATAGCGCATCACTATTTGTTTGACAAAACCCACAAATCCGCTTAAAACGACTATGTAGTTTCGATTCGAAATTATTAACGCATTTTATTTTTAAGGGGGATACGATCATGAAAACCTGTATTTCGATACTGATGGCCGGCTTACTAGGCACAGTTACCGTTACCGCTTTCGCCGCCGAGCACAGCGTGCCGTTTCCGGAAGGCTATCGTCATTGGCTGCATGCGAAAAGTATGTTGATTCAGCCCGGTCATGCGCTGGAAAATCCGTTTCAAGGCCTGCATCACGTCTATGCGAATAAACAAGCGGAAGCCGGCTTGAAGACCGGTAAGTACACTGATGGCTCGGTGCTGGTATTCGATTTATTGCAGTATCAAGAGAAGGATAAAACCATTCAGGAAGGCGAACGCAAACTGGTGGGCGTAATGCTGAAAGACGCAAAAAAATTCGCTGCCACCGGCGGCTGGGGGTTTGAGGGCTTTGCCGGCAACAGTAAAACCGAAAGGCTAGTGAAAGACGGCGGTACCTCGTGTTTTGCCTGCCATGCCTCCGAGCAGAAAACCGATTATGTGTTTTCGCAATATCGGCCTTAGGCGTTACGGCTGACACGGTAGAGACGCGCAACATTGCGTCTCTACATGACCCTGAGAGCTTTAAGCCTGATCGACCAAACGGATGCCCGCTTCTTCGATCACAATCCGCCGTTGTTTATACAAACCTCCTATCGCTTGCTTGAAGACCTTTTTGCTGACACCAAAGGTATCGTAAATAATCTCCGGCGCACTTTTGTCGGTTAGCGCTACATAGCCGCCGCGCTTTGCCAGTATCGCCAGAATTTTTTCCGATGTAGCATCGACTTTCTGGCCGTATTTTTCCTGGTTCAGAACTAAATCCAGCTTGTTGTCGGGGCGGACTTTTTTAATATAACCGGTCAAGGCTTGGCCTTTTTGCAGCGGTTGAAAAGTCTCGCTTTTATACAGCACACCCCAGTATTGATTATCCACCACCGCTTTAAAACCCAGATCGGTTTCGTCGGCGATAATCAGTTGCACCGCTTGGCCGTCTTTATAATAAAACGCTTGGTCCAGAATAAAATCATCCAGCATCATCGTGGCGGCGATGCGATTGTTTTCGTCTAAAAACAGACGCACCAGATAGGATCGGCCTTCGACGATTTTGCCCTTTTGTTCGCTGAACGGCAGCAGCAAATCCTTGGGTAAGCCCCAGCCCAAAAACGCGCCGGCATGGCTGAGCGATATGCATTTTAACCAAGCCACCTCATCGACTTGCGCTAGCGGCGTTTGCAAGGTAGCGATGGTTTGATTCTTACCGTCTATGTAGACAAAGACCTTTACCGTGTCTCCGACCTTTAAAGTGTCCGGGGCATCTTGGTCCGCCAGCGCAATCTCGCCAAGCTCCCCACCATCGAAACCATACTGATTATCGCGCCGGCTCACGACGGTTAAAGTGTTGAATTTACCTAGTTCGATCATGAAGCTTCCGCAGGTTGATTGGACATGGGCGTCGGCTCGCTGAGGGGCCATACGCAGAGAATGGATGACGTATTATACAAACGAATCGGCTAAACGGCGGCCGCTTCTCCTTAGACGGTCGCGCCTTGAGCACCTCGCCAAAGAGACGATACTGACGCAAATAGTAAGTCAAGACCCCGTTATTCTAAGGCCCGTCTATAATGGACGGTTTTTTCGATTCGATAAAACCCGCTTTTATCGAATACAAGTGCCGATTATGAATCTACTCCTGAAATACCTGTCCTCTTGCTGGTTTCTGAACAATCCATCGGATTTAGTCCCACCCAACTCCTTTATGTGGAAAAACGTGGCGTTCTATCTGATTTCCGGCATGATCGTGGAGGGCTTGATATCCGACCCGGCGGACGGCACCCTGGAGGTGCTGGGCCGCATCACCATGGCTTTCGGCTCTGTGGCAATTTTATTGCTGATGGAGAAAAAATGGGGTTGCTTCAACCAGTTGTACACCTCGATTTTCGTTTGCGAAAATTTCATCATGACTTTGGCTGTCAGCGGCGAAGCCCTGGACTATTGGTTGGTGCTGAATCATCACCCCTATCGCGAAGAAATCGGCATCGGCATCGCGCTATTTTTGGTGATTTGGTATATCTCCATCGTCAGCTATATCTTCCGCGCTTTCTTCAGCTATCCAACCAGCGTCAGCGTGGTTTATGCATTTAGCTATTTCGTGCTGACTTACGGTATACCGATGCTGTTGATGGACATCTAAAAGCCCAGGTTTGCTGGCCGGCGTATCCTGAACCCGGCCAGAGCTTTGCTTATATTTGCGCTAAGTTGCCCCGATCTTCCAACCAACTTTTCCGGTCCCCGGCGCGCTTCTTCGCCAACAACAAATCCATCTGTTCGCGGGTGTCGTCGTTTTCTTCGATAGTTAACTGCACCAGACGCCGGGTATCCGGGTTCATGGTGGTTTCCCGCAATTGCGAGGGATTCATCTCACCCAAACCTTTGAAGCGCTGGATGTTAATCTTGCCGGTGAGTTTTTCGGCTTCGATGCGCGCCAACACCCCCAAGCGTTCCGATTCGTCCAGCGCGTAAAACACCTTTTTACCGACGTCTATCCGATACAGCGGCGGCATCGCCACAAACACATGCCCTGCCCTGACCAAGGCATTGAAATGCTGATAAAACAGCGCGCAAATCAGGGTGGCGATGTGGTTACCGTCGGAGTCGGCATCGGCCAGAATGCAGATCTTGCCGTAGCGTAGGTTTTGCAGATCGTTGCTGTCCGGCTCTATACCCAGCGCCACAGCGATGTCGTGTACTTCTTGCGAAGCCATCACCTCGCCGGAATCCACTTCCCAGGTGTTCAAAATCTTGCCACGTAAGGGCATGATGGCCTGAAATTCCCGGTCACGCGCCTGTTTGGCAGACCCACCAGCCGAGTCGCCTTCGACCAAAAACAACTCGGTACGGCTGAGATCTTGCCCGGAACAATCCGCCAGTTTGCCGGGTAAAGCCGGGCCGCTGGTGATCTTTTTGCGGACGATTTTCTTGCCGGCCTTCAAGCGCTTCTGCGCACTAGCCAAAATAATTTCGGCAATCTTCTCGCCTTCTTGCGGATGCTGATTCAACCACAGGCTAAAAGTGTCTTTGGCAACCCCGGACACAAAGGTCACGCATTCGCGCGAACTGAGCCTTTCTTTGGTCTGCCCGGAGAACTGCGGGTCTTCCAGTTTTACCGACAACACAAAATGACAGCTTTCCCAAACGTCTTCCGGCGCAATCTTCACGCCGCGCGGCAGCAGGTTGCGAAAGTCTAAAAACTCACGCATCGCCTCAGTCAAACCGGCCCTCAAGCCGTTGACATGAGTACCGCCTTGAGCGGTGGGCACCAAGTTAACGTAACTCTCGGCGATGGTCTCCGGCAAGCTGTCCGGTGTCCAGACGATGCCCCACTCCACCGCTTCGTTGCTGGCCGCCATATTGGCCATAAACGGCGGCTGCGGGAAAATCTCGGCATCGCCGACCCTATCCAGCAAATATTCCTGCAAGCCGTTTTGGTAGCACCACTCGAATTGCTCGTCGCTAAGTTCGGAATTTAAGGTGATTTTCAAACCCGGACACAATACGGCTTTGGCACGCAATACATGTTTGAGTTTGCTGACCGACACCCGGTTGGAATCGAAATATTTACCGTCCGGCCAAAAATGCACAGTAGTGCCGGTGTTGTTCTTGCCGACGGTGCCGCTCTGCTGTAGTTCGCTGACTTTGTCGCCGCCGGCAAATTCCATTTGATACACGCCACCGCCACGCTTGATTTCGACCAGAAGTTTTTCCGACAAGGCATTCACCACGGACACACCGACGCCGTGCAAGCCGCCGGAGAATTGATAGTTTTTGTTGGAGAATTTGCCGCCGGCGTGGAGTTGGGTGAGGATCACTTCCACACCGGGAATGCCTTGTTCGGGATGAATGTCCACCGGCATGCCCCGGCCGTTATCGTCTACCCGTACCGAACCGTCCTTGTACAGCACGACATTGATGGTGTTGGCGTGGCCGGCCAGCGCCTCGTCCACGCTGTTGTCCACCACTTCCTGCACCAGGTGATTGGGCCGTGTGGTGTCAGTGTACATACCGGGGCGTTTGCGCACCGGATCCAGGCCGCTCAGTACTTCAATCGCCGCGGCGTTATATTCGTTACTCATTGTTAGTCATCGTTTGCTGTTAATTCATACTATAATGCTCGGTCATTTTTGAGCACCGCAAGCCACATTATATGTCGAGACGTAAAAGCGCATCCCAATTTGAGGAAGCGATGGAAGAACTGGAGAAATTGGTCGAACAAATGGAACGCGGCGATATTTCTCTGGAAGAATCCCTAAAATCCTTCGAACGCGGCATCAGATTAACCCGCACCTGCCAGCAAGCGTTACAAGACGCCGAGCAGAAAGTCCAAATTTTATTAGAAAAAAACGGCCAGCAAACTTTGGAGCCATTCACCGATGAGTAACTTAAAAGCCTATCTTACCGCCTGCCAAAACCGCGTCGAACGGGCGTTGGACGCCAGGTTGCCCGGCGAGAACATTCTGCCGCAAACCCTGCATCAAGCCATGCGCTACAGCGTGCTGGACGGCGGCAAACGCACCCGCCCGTTGCTGACCTATGCAACCGGCCAGGCCCTAGGTTTAAGCGAAGACCATCTGGATGCCCAAGCTTGCGCGGTGGAATTTATTCATGTGTATTCATTGATACACGACGATTTGCCGGCAATGGACAATGACGATTTACGCCGCGGCAAACCGACTTGTCACAAAGCGTTCGATGAAGCCACCGCCATTCTGGCGGGCGATGCCTTGCAGGCACTGGCTTTTGACGTATTAGCCAACGACTCAGCCATTTTGGCCGGCGCGGAAGCGCGAGTAAAAATGATCGCGGCCTTGACCCGAGCCAGCGGCTCGCAAGGCATGGTTGGTGGGCAAGCAATCGACCTGGGTTCGGTTGGTCGCAAGCTGACTTTGCCGGAGTTGGAAAACATGCATATTCACAAGACCGGTGCGCTGATTCGCGCCAGCGTCAATCTGGCGGCTTTATCCAAACCCAATCTGGATACCGATGTTGCGAAAAAGCTCGATCATTACGCTAAGTGCATAGGCCTGTCGTTCCAAGTTAAAGACGACATCCTCGATGTGGAAAGCGATACCGCTACCTTGGGGAAAACCCAGGGCAAGGATGTCGATAACGATAAGCCGACTTACCCTGCGCTATTAGGTATGGCCGGTGCCAAGGAAAAAGCGCAGGAGCTGCATGAACTAGCCGTTGCCAGCTTAGCCGGGTTTGGTAGCGAAGCTGATTTATTGCGCGATTTGTCGCTGTATATCATCGAACGCACGCACTAAGCGCAGCGAACTGCACGATTTATACTTCTTGCGCCACAATCCTTCCGGCTTTAGCCTTGCGCCTGTGTAGCAGACGCGGAATATTGTGACGCAAACATATAAAGGAATTTATTAACCCATGACAGTCTCTGACTTTCCGCTTCTCAACACCATCCAGAGCCCCACCGACATACGCGCGCTGAAACCGGAGCAACTGAAGCCACTGGCTGATGAGTTGCGTAGCTTTTTGACCCATACGGTCAGCATTTCCGGCGGCCATTTCTCGGCCGGTCTGGGCACGGTGGAGCTGACGGTGGCCTTGCATTATGTGTTCGACACGCCATCGGATCAGTTGGTCTGGGATGTGGGCCATCAGGCTTATCCGCATAAGATTCTGACGGGGCGGAAAGACCGGATGCCGACGATTCGCACCTTCGGCGGCGTTTCGGCGTTTCCCTGCCGTTCGGAGAGTGAGTACGACGCGTTTGGGGTCGGTCACTCGTCGACCTCGATCAGCGCCGCGCTGGGCATGGCGATTGCCTCGCAGTTGCGTGGTGAAGACAAGAAGATGGTAGCCATCATCGGTGACGGTTCAATTACCGGCGGCATGGCTTATGAGGCGATGAATCATGCCGGCGATGTGAATGCCAATCTGTTGGTGATTTTGAACGATAACGATATGTCGATTTCGCCGCCGGTCGGGGCGATGAATAATTATCTGACTAAGGTGTTGTCCAGTAAGTTTTATTCTTCGGTACGCGAAGAGAGTAAGAAGGCCTTGGCGAGTATGCCCTCGGTGTGGGAATTGGCGCGCAAGACCGAAGAGCATGTAAAAGGCATGATTGTGCCAGGTACCTTGTTCGAGGAGTTGGGCTTTAATTATTTCGGACCGATTGACGGCCACGATGTGGAGATGTTGGTGTCCACGCTGGAGAAGTTGAAGGATTTGACCGGTCCGGTGTTTTTGCATGTGGTCACCAAGAAAGGCAAAGGCTATGCGCCGGCCGAAAAGGATCCTTTGGCCTACCATGGCGTGCCGGCCTTCGATCCAAGCAAAGATTATTTGCCGAAAGCGGCACCCTCGCCGCATCCGACTTATACGGAAGTGTTCGGCACCTGGTTGTGCGATATGGCCAAGCAAGATGAGCGGCTATTGGGGATTACCCCGGCGATGCGCGAAGGTTCGGGCTTGGTGGCGTTTTCCCAGCAGTTTCCGAAACGTTATTTCGATGTAGCGATTGCCGAGCAGCATGCGGTGACTTTGGCGGCCGGTCAGGCTTGTCAGGGCGCGAAGCCGGTAG
>NZ_JANIBL010000047.1 GCF_024505055.1 Methylomonas rosea | reverse complement strand
ACCGGCGCATCGACCCAGCGCATGCCGCAAGCGGCCCGCAACTCGGCCGCCATGCGCCGGGTCGCTTCCGGGTGGATGCTGGACAAGTCTATTAACAATTGATCGGCGCTACCGTTGGCGATAATTTGATCCCTCACCAGCGCTTCAACGGCAGCGGTATCGGCCAGGCACAAGATCACCACATCGGAGGCTTTGACCAATTCACAGACACTGCCGCAGACCTTGGCACCCGCATCACCAACCACACCCAATTTGGCGGCAGTGCGATTCCAGACATTGACCTGAAAGCCCGCCGCTAAGAGACGCAGGGTTAGCGGCTGCCCCATCAGGCCTATACCGACGAAACCGAGCGTGTAGCGTTGTTCTGCCATATTGAAGCTCGCCTTTATTCGAATAGCGCCGGGCTTAAATCCAAACGTTCGGCATCGCCCCGACCACTCATCAGATGTTGATGCACGATTTGAAAAGCTTCATCGAAATCGGCATTCACAAAACGCTGGGACAAATGCGCGCAAATTGCATACAAGCCCGAATAATGCACGGTCTCGCCCGATGTGCACAGATTGATTTTCTCGGACAGCACGCGCATCACTGACAGCACCGAACCGTCTTGCCGCCAGTTGGCAGAGACACTCACCACCTCGTCGCCCCTGCACGCGATAGCGGCCAATGCGTTAAAGGATAAATCCACCAAACCGGCCAAAATTTTGATTAGGTCCCCGCTGGCAATAGCTTTAAATGTCTCGCTACCGCAATCCAGCAATAAGGCTTGGCGCATCACAATATCCATATCGGACAAATGTCCAATCTCGCCGTCGCCGGGCTGCTTGATAGCGAATTTCCGGTGAAAATCTCTAACTTGTTGTAAATGTTTGTTCATGATTCTACTCCGGGGTTAGATTCAAAGAATTCGGGTGAATAGTGGCACGGCGCTGACTTATTTATATGTACAGTCACCGACCTACCCATTTATAGGACAGCAGCGAACGCGGAGAGTGCACCGATTATTAAGCAGTGACAATAAGGAATCCGGTTTTAACGCAATTGCCGACGCGATTCAATCAGCGACAAACTGACTATGACGATCAGTAGGAACAAGGATGTTTCCAGTAATAAAAACGCGGCAATTTTGAAATAAGCAAAAGCCGGATCGACATAACGCACCAACCAACCAGCCGCTTCATCCGCTATCGCTGCTGCATAAACTATCACGCTAATCCAAACTTTCATCAGCGTCGGCAACGAGGTCATCAGCATCAGATGCGTCAGCGTCAATACCAACATGCCCATAGCGAATAAATGAAAATGACTGACTTCCAGCAGACTTTGATAGCTTTTCGGCTCGTTAAACTCTTGCTCGTTGCCCAAATAGTAAGAAACTACCGACTCCGGGGTGAGATTCATTTTATGGAAATACATCAGACCATTGCTGATCCATAACAAGGCGACATAGGCCAAGAACATCAAGATCAAAGTATTGATCAGCAGCTGGCGATTCTGTTCGCCGGTAACAAAAAAACGCATCAGTGTGGCTTGTTTTGGATGAGAACTTGATAAATCGCCAATACCTTACGGGCGCTATTAATTGCGGCACGGGTGCTGAGCGTCGCCCCGGCCACGCCTTGTATATCCTGGTTCAGGCTCAACTCTTCGATGGAATGATTAGCCAACAGAGCCATCCAGCGCTCCGGCGGTTGATATTCCGGCGGCTCATGAAACGCCAGCGTGTGGACATTGCGTAATTTGCCATCCGGCGTTAATACCACCAGCAAGGTTTCCGGTTTGGTTCTAACGGTGTGCGCTTCAATGGCGGCATAGCCGATCACGGCGCCTTGCTTCTTACCCACATAAAAACTAAACAGATTGGATTCCAGCTTGACCTTCGCGAGCTGTTCGATCTGGGCTACTTCCTCCGGTGTGGGAAACAGCGATTGCATTTCCACGGAAGCATCGTCGCCGAAGGCCAGCTTCATCGCTTCGTCCTTGCTGTAAAAAACAGCAGCGGCAAGGTTTGTGCTCGTTAAACAAAAAACCAGTAGCGTCAGCATAAGCCGACGAGTTTTTGAAATCAACATGAATGGGGAAAATCCAGGGAGTGAACAATACGGCGGCTATGATAGAGACCGACAAACAATTTGCCAAGCCGATACGCGGATAAGCAATTTAGAGATGGCATTATATACCGATGCACCCCGCCTATGAACCGGCGGGGCTTAACAAACAACTATCCAGCTACTTTAGAAAATAAAGCCCACACCCAAATTGAAGTCGTCCGGAGAGGTGCCCGATTTTTGGGTGAAATTACGGTAATCGGCCTTGATAACGACATTGGGAATGGGTTTGTAGTTGAGACCGACTTGGTAGATTTCGACGTCCCTGGTCAGATCGTCCCGACAAATGGCGTTTGCGCATGTGGAAGCAGTAGCAACAGTATCCATACGCTCGTAACGCACGAAAGGTGCAAGATACTGGGTGGTGTCATGCGCAAAGTGCGGCAGGATGTCGTAACCGACTTCGCTATACCAACCATAGTTTTCTTCACCGATACTTTTAGCATTCGCGACACTCAGCAAGGCTGCATCGCCGATATGCCCCCAGGAACCCAAAGTCCGAAACTCCAGACCACGGTATTTCCATTGCAGATGCGCTTCGTACAGTTGCGTGGCCACTTCAAGTTGCCGGCCATTGTATAGCTGATTCTGCCCGGAATTACCCACATATGCCGAACCGCCCACCATGACGCCCGGCAACATAGGCGGCGCATAGTCCACGCGACCGACGTAAGCCAAGTCTTCCGCCAACGCCTGGCCGCCCGATTGCCGGCCGCTACGAATACCGTCAGCGCCAAAATTCTTAGCGTTCATACCGTTAACCACATAGGTCGTATACGTCAGGCCCGGCAACAATTCGCCGAATAATCCCACACCGTTTTCACGCCAAGTACTGGGAATAATGCGTCTTTCGACTTCCGGGCGATTGTTACCGAAGAAAAACGGCGGTTCATGTATCTGGTTGATGAAGCCCATCGGCATCAACACCATCCCGGCCCGGACGTTGACCAACGGGTCGATGAAGAAATCCAAGGAGGCCATTTCAACCGAGACGGTGCCCGTGCTACCCGATCCGTTATTGCCGGTGGAGGAATGTTCGAACTCTATTTCGCTGTTGAACAGTATGCTGTCAGTGAATTTATAACCCGCATAAATGACTAAGCGTTCGAAATCTGTATTGTCCGGGTTAGTGACGGTACCGGTTGTCGGGTTACGTCCGCCCTGATCATCAACCCGCGCCTGATAATTGGCCTCACCGTAGCCACCCAAGGACAAGCCCTTGCCTACTTGATACACCTTCGAGGCGGCGGGACCTAAACCGTAAGCGCTTTTGTATTCGACTTTTTCCGGCACCACCAATTCGGTACGGAGCTTTTCCACTTCTTCCGTCAACACATTGGTTTTACGCTCCAAATTACTGACTTCACCGGTGGGCGCTTTTTGGGCAACCGCCTCCAGCTTCTTAGTCATGCTATCAATCTGCTGCTGCTGAGCTTGAATGATCTTCCACATTTCATCCATGGTCTGCGGCTTTTCGGCAGGAATCCCCGCGGCATTTACCCCGGCACTGACGACAATCGCCGAGATCGCGGCGCTAAGTTTTGAGTTGAATGGCTTCATATCGGTCTCCAAGAATTTGAGACTCGAGTATAAAACCCCTACAACATTTAATGCAAATCATTCTCAAACCTATCCGCATTAAGAATCCGGATTTATCTCCGCAAAAATAGTGGCAGATAATAATTTAACGACTGTTAGTTGCGATTAGATCCAGCTTTTCGTTGCGGTTCATTTGTTTGATCAAGGCTTCCTTTCTGGAAGCCGAGACACGGTCGTGCCCCGCTTCGACAAAAACCAGTTGCCTAGGCCGACGACTTCTAAAATATTTGGCCCCTTTTTGCATCAGATGTTGGTGAAAACGTCGCTCAACATCGGTACTAATACCGGTATATAAGCTGCCGTCATCACACTGAATGATATAGACCGACCAATTTAGCACTGGCGATCTATTGAGAGTCGGAGGGTTTATTCAACCAGCCGTTTAGAAGAACCGCTACCAACACACCAAAACCAATATACGCATAGCGCACGATAAAGATCAGTGCACCGCTTTGGCTATGACTTGCAGCATCTTTTACACCGGGCGTAACCGCTAATGTCCAGAGCAGCGCCGCCAAAAAATAGACCACCACACCCGACACCGCCCATGAAACAGCCGGACGACCTGATCGTGCCGCAGTGTTGTAAAACCAGATGCCGACTAATGCGGCTGCTATCGAACCTAACATGTGTTTACCTGATTTTAAGTGGTTTAACGGCGAGACAATTGCTCGATTCCCAGATTGGCCAGCTGATCAGCACGCTCGTTACCTACATCCCCGGCATGTCCTTTCACCCATATCCAATCTATGTTGTGACGCTGGATCGCCGCATCCAATCGTCGCCATAAATCTTCGTTTTTCACGGGCTTATTTGCCGCAGTTTTCCATGCCCGCTTTTTCCAGTTAGCCATCCACTCGGTGATCCCTTGCAAAACATATTTGGAGTCGGTGTGCAATTTGACGCTGCAAGGCTTAGTTAAAGTGTCTAAAGCTTGTATTGCGGCTACCAACTCCATCCGGTTGTTAGTCGTTTCAAGTTCACCACCGCACAGCTCTTTTTCTTTATCTCGATATTCCAAGCGCACTCCCCAGCCTCCGGGCCCAGGATTGCCCTTGCATGCACCATCTGTGTAAACAATAACGTCAGTCATGACCAACCTATCTATGTAAATTCGATTTTAAACCTAATCCAACCGCAGCCAAATTGCTTCTGCGTTGCTGCGTCGCGGTCAAAGGAATCAATGTATATTGCCTCTTCACCGCTTTAATGCCGTAAGCCATAGCAAACAAAGACGCAAAGCTAAATTCGAATTTACCATGAGCAATGGTGTAACTGTCTAGTCCAAACTCCGCAGTCGTTAGCAATTCGAAATTCATCAGCTTCAACCAATCCAAGACCCGTGCTTTAGTAATGAAATGCGCCCGCCATGATTCAGCAAGCTTCCGGTCCCATAAAAACTGGAAACGCACCGACATACTGAACGGGTTGAAATTCAACATGACCAATTCGCCGCCCGGCTTTAATACGCGATTCACTTCGCGCAAGGTTTGAAACCGACGCGCGTCGAACTCCAAAATATGTGGGAGTATGACCAAATCCATCGATTCTGTTTGGATAGGCAAATTAAAAGCTTTAGCGGTTACTTTCAACGCACTGGCATCACCCATGGCCTTGCCGTCCAGAATTAGATAATTCCGATACAAGGAAAAATCGACAAACTCATTTTCCCAGCCCAAACCACCTATCTGGAGTTGTTGTTGTTTGCAACTCACCGTTATTGATCTTCGCAAATAGTTGGCTTCCATGGTTTGCAGTAGCTTACCTCTTGGGGTTTGGTACAACGCAAATAGAAATTGTCTCTTCATTTAACCGCCGCTAAGGGTATGTTTTTTTGGCTATTTTAGAAAGCCATGCTAGGATCTAATTTTTTTATTTTAGCGAGTTCAGACAATGCCCCGCTCAATTTCCAAAAAATCAGGCCGTCATCTGTCTTATCTACTGCCTATTTTGCTAGCAACCGGTTGTAGCCAACATGCGCAAAAAGACCATCTAAGCCAATCATCAACTAGCAAGTTTTCCGTGTTTACCCGCAATGGCAATACCGGAAAAATCCACAACAAGCAAGTAGAAGCAAAAGAGCACGCCACCATCTGGGATAGGATGCTGTCTCTTTATGCCTTGCCGGAAATCGATAATGCCAGAATCGACCGCGAAGTAAACTGGTATCTTAGAAACCCTGAGTATCTCACCCGAGTACAACAACGCGCCGAGCCCTATTTATATTTCATCCTCAACGAAATCGAAGCCAAAAACATCCCCGGAGAACTGGCACTGTTACCTGCGGTTGAGAGCGCTTTTAGACCTGACGCGATGTCGCCTGCTCAAGCTTCCGGTCTTTGGCAATTCATTCCACCTACCGGGCGCCTTTACGGATTAAAACAGAACAGCTGGTATGACGCCCGGCGCGACGTCGTGCAATCGACTCAGGCCGCCACTACGTTCCTGAAAGAACTGAGCGAGACTTTCAACAACGACTGGTTACTGGCACTCGCGTCATATAACGCCGGCAAAGGCAATATCAAAAACGCCGTAGACAGAAATGTCGAACGTGGACAACCTACCGACTTCTGGTCCCTGGACTTGAATAACGAGACCTCGGCTTATGTCCCCAGGCTTCTGGCAATCGCCAAAATCTTCGCCAATCCAGAAAAATATAACGTCAATCTGCATCAATTCGCCAACCAGCCTTACTTTGAATTGGTCGATGTCAAATCCCAGCTTGACTTGGGTAAAGCCGCCGAAATGGCACAAACCCCGCTGGATGACTTCTTAAAGCTCAATCCCGGCTATAACCGCTGGAGTACCGATCCGAACGGCGCACAACATCTGCTGATTCCGGTAAGCAAAGCCGATTCTTTTAAAGAAAAACTGGCTGAATTGCCGCACCAAGAAAGAATCAAGTGGGAACACCATACGGTGAGCAAGAAAGAGACTCTGAAAAGCATAGCCAGCAAGCACAGCACCAGTGTCGAAGAGATTATCAATGTAAATCATCTTGACGACGATGCGGTTGCCCAAGGCACTATCCTGTTAATCCCGGTTTCTTTTCATTCGCAAAAAGGCGAACCGACGACACCGGCTGTTGCCTCAGTGTCTCAACAAACCACACCAACCCCTGCTCAATCAAGCAAACAGCAATATACGGTTAAGAAAGGCGATACCTTATGGGATGTCTCGCAACGTTTTTCCGTTGATAAAGACGACATTGTGAGCTGGAATAAATTACCCAAAAAAGCGGCGCTGAAACCGGGTCAAAAACTGACTATCAAGAAAACCAGCAGCAGTATAACCGTTGCATCAACCGCGCCGTCTATCAAGCAAATCAGCTACACGGTCAAAGCCGGCGACACATTGGCACAGATTTCGAAGAAATTTAATGTCAACGTCACCGAGCTTCGCAAATGGAATAACGTCCCCAAAAACAAAGCGGACATCAAACCGGGCTCGAAACTAAAAGTAATGATTGAAGCCGGCCATCCGTCCACCTAATGGTTCGGATAAATACACGTATAGCTCAAATTGATTAGCGAAGTAGATCTTTCTAGTCGCCATAAAGGTAAACCTAAACCAACGATTTAGGTTTACCTTTTAGCTTTGCTAGATCAGCGCAGAAAAATAGTAATCGCTACATCCTATAGAAATAGCGATTCAACTTAAAATATGCATTTGAAACAGAAAAAATAGCAAACTCACAACATATTATTGGTGCTGCAGCAAGCTATAAATTAAGAATTTATGGCGTCCCCACGGGGGTTCGAACCCCGGTTACCGCCGTGAAAGGGCGGTGTCCTAGGCCACTAGACGATGGGGACTAAGACTATTTTCAGATTGACTTCTTTAATACGAATTGTCGGCTTAACCGACTTTAGCCAAGTTGGCGTCCCCACGGGGGTTCGAACCCCGGTTACCGCCGTGAAAGGGCGGTGTCCTAGGCCACTAGACGATGGGGACTCAGGACTAAATCAACTATTTTGGTGGAGCCAAGGAGGATCGAACTCCTGACCTCTTGCATGCCATGCAAGCGCTCTCCCAGCTGAGCTATGGCCCCGTAGTTGAGTCCTCGTATTATACGGATATTCTGAACTTTGTCTAGGAATTTTCGAGATTCTTTATGTATCCGATGGCTCGTTCTATTCTGTTCAAGGTTTTCTCTCTGCCGAGTAGCGCTAAAGTCACATCAATAGCCGGCGATACGCCGCTACCGCAAACCGCTACGCGCAGGGGTTGCGCGACTTTACCCAGATTAAGCTGCAATTGTTCGGCACTATCCAATACCACTTGATGCAGGCCTGAGGCTTCCCAATCGCCGATAGCGCTAAATTGCATCAGTAAATGCTGCAATACATCGTCCACGCCCGCTTTGAAATTCTTCTTAGCGGCTTTTTCTTCGTAACCGTCGAAATCTTTATAAAAATATTCGCTTTCGGCTGCCATATCCACCAGGGTTTTGCAACGTTCGCGCTGCGCTTTAACGACATCAGCCAAGACCGGACCAGTTGTCGGATCGATACCGCGCTCCCCCATATGCCACGCCAAATGCCTGGACACATGCGCCGGATCGCTATTCATGATGTATTGATGATTCAACCACAATAACTTCTCGGTATTGAACGTGGAAGCGGAAACATTGACTTTTTCCAACTCGAACAACGCCACCATCTCTTCCAAGGAAAACAATTCCTGATCACCGTGCGACCAACCCAAGCGCACCAGATAGTTCAACAAGGCTTCGGGTAGATAGCCGTCGTTACGATATTGCATCACACTAACCGCGCCGTGGCGTTTGGACAAGCGCGCCCCGTCCGAACCTAAAATCATCGGCACATGTGCATATACCGGCAATTGCGCACCCAAGGCTTTCAGAATATTGATCTGCCTGGGCGTGTTATTGACATGATCGTCACCGCGTATCACATGGGTAACCCCCATATCCATGTCATCGACTACCACCGTCAGATTATAGGTTGGGGTACCGTCGGAACGGGCAATAATCAGATCATCCAACTCCTTATTGGCAACGACGATACGGCCTTTGACTAGGTCGTCGATGATAACTTCACCCTGCTCCGGATTCTTAAAGCGCACCACCCGCTCGCCTTGCGGATTTTCAACGCCATCCCGGCATTTGCCGTTGTAACGCGGCTTTTCCTTGTTAGCCATCTGCTGCTCGCGCAAAACCTCCAACTCTTCGCGACTGCAATAACAATAGTAAGCATCGCCCTGAGCCAGCAGTTGCTGAATTACTTCTTTGTAACGATCAAAGCGATGGGTCTGATAAAACGGTCCCTCATCATATTCCAAACCTAGCCAAGTCATGCCTTCCAGAATTGCATTCACAGATTCCTGACTGGAGCGCTCAAGATCGGTGTCCTCGATTCGCAAAATAAATTTGCCACCATGTTTACGCGCATACAACCACGAAAACAAAGCGGTTCTAGCACCGCCGACATGTAAATAACCGGTGGGACTTGGGGCAAAGCGGGTTCTAATACTCATCTTTAATTACTTAGTGGTTAAAAATTTCTTGGCGTATTCGCCGGGAATGGAGCGCGATGCGCTTAAACGCATCGCCTGATAGTTAAATTGCACGCTGCCCTTAGCTGCGTCGTTTCTGCCTAGTATGGCCAGCGAAGTGGCATGCCCTTGCTTAGCGGCTTTTTCATACCAATCGGTAGCCTTGTCTCTATCGCTGATGACACCCATACCTCTATCGTACATCGCCCCCATGACTACCTGAGCATCCAGCAAACCTTGGTTCGCCGCTTTTTCCATCCACTCCGCGGCCTTGTGCTCATCCTTCTCAAAACCCTCTCGACCAAGTAAATACAAAGACGCCAATTTGGCTTGCGCCTGCGCGTTACCCCGGTCAGCCATTTCTTTCACGCTGTCAGCCTTTACCGCGCCAGCAAGTAAAAACATCGCACAGAAAATTAAGATCTTGCCCATCACATTCTCCAAGGAAGCCTACGGATTAAAAAACAAAGCAGCATTATTTCATGGCACCCGGATAAGATGAATGCACTATTTAAAAATAAGGGATTGGTGTTAGACTTAAGACACCAAGGCGGTACGCTAGGCCTTGTAGATGCAGAATAACAACCTGGAGAATTAAAACATGAAAAGAAACCTTTTATTCACGGCTACTTTGGCCGGAGCACTGCTTTCCGGTTGCGCGACGCAGTCGAGCAATAATTTCCAGGCCTTCCAGCCGGAAGACCTTAACGCACTGGTTAAATCCGGAAAACTGGTACAAAAGACCAACAGCTTTTTCGTGGTTAATGATTCATCTTCGTCAATGAGCCGTACCTACGTAAATTCTACGGATTACAGTGGCACTAAGCTGGATGTCGAAAAAAACCTGCTAAACAAGTTTAACAAATCCATTCCGGTGATGCCGCTGACATCCGGTTTACGCAGCTTTGGTTTTGGTCCATGTCTGTCGTGGGGCTCAACTTATCTCAACCAGGCCGTGCAAAACTACTCTCCAGCCGGTTTCGAAACTGCCATTACTTCTCTGCAATGCTCTAGTGGCGGCACACCATTGGCCACAGCACTAAGCGATTCCGGTAAAGATATAAGCAGCGCTCCCGGAAATATTGCCTTACTCGTTTTCAGTGACGGTATCGAAGAAGTCTCGCCAATCCCGACTGCCGAAGCTCTCAAAACCCAATATGGCGACAAGCTGTGCATTTATACAGTTTGGGTTGGCAATGACGAAGATGCTGCAGGTCAAACGGTGCTGCAAGATTTGGCTAATGCATCGGGTTGCGGATTCTCAACCACGGCAGACGCCATTTCCAGTCCGAAAGGCATGAGCGATTTTGTTAAAAACGTGTTCCTGAAAGCGGGTACACCAAAAGTGGCAGATTGTTCGACACAAGACGACGACAAAGATGGCGTAAGCAACTGTCTAGACAAATGCCCTGACACCCCTAAAGGTGCCATCGTCGATAAAGACGGTTGCTGGGCGTTCCATGGCGTACTGTTCGATTTCGACAGCGACAAGGTCAAGTCCAAATACGACCCGCTGATCCAAAACGCGGTGGAGGTGATGAAGCTCAATCCAGGCTTGACTGTCGAAATTCAAGGCCATACCGACAGCTACGGTACCGATGCATACAACGAAAAATTGTCGCAACGTAGAGCCAATGCAGTTAAAAACGAATTGGTTAAACTGGGCGTGGATGGCAAACGTCTATCGACAGCCGGTTATGGCGAATCTCAACCGGTTGATACCAACGAAACCGATGAAGGCCGCGCTTACAACCGTCGTGTAAACTACAAACGTACCGACAAGTAGGCACTGAAAATATCGGGCGAGTTAACACCCGCCCGATAATGTCAAAGGGAGGTTAACACCTCCCTTTTTTATGCCTGTCGCTGACGTTCACGCCTGCTTAATACCTGACTTGCACCGCATCCATCGACAACAACCGTCTCAAGCGGGTTAACAATTCATCGCTGGGATGTACGCGCCATTCGTCACCCAGTTGTAGATTGGCTTTGGCTTCCGTTTTCGCAAACTCGATGCTGATCGGGCAAAGCCCACCGCAAAACGGCCTTAATGTCTCCGCCAGCTCGTTGACGAAACTGCGCTCCATCCGCCATTGCCTGCTATCCCAATGCAACACGATGGCCCGGGCAAACATTTCCCGTGCCTGCTCCATGCTGTAGAGCTTTTCGGCGGTCATGCGCAGACTATTGGTAAAGTCGTCCATCGCCAGCGAGCCTTCGGCGACCAACAAAGTGTCCTTGGCCAGCAAGTTCCGGTATTTGTCGAAAATGCCGCTGAACGCCGCCACTTCCAGACGTCCTGTACGGTCGTCCAAGGTTGCGAAGCCCATCATCTTGCCTTGCTTGGTTTGCCGGGTGCGCATTTCCACGACCAAACCGGCTACCCGCCCTTCCATTTTGCCTCTGGAGCGGCCGGCATCGACCTCCAAGCTGGCTAGCGAACCATGAGTAATATGTTTCAATTCCGACAGATACTCGGCTATGGGATGACCGGTTAGAAACAGCCCCAGCGTCTGCTTTTCCGCTTCCAGCTTTTCTTTTTCGGTCCACGGTTCGACCACCGTCGAATACGCCTCCGCTTCCCCATCGCTAACTTCCACCTGCACAGCCAAACCAAACAGATCGTTTTGACCGGCCAGAGCCATTTTTCCATGTTGTTCGGCAACTCTCAGCGCCGTGGTCAGTTCGGCCAGATGTGCCGCGCGATTAGGATCAATGGCATCCAGCGCCCCGGCCCTGATCAATGCTTCCAGAACCCGGCGGTTAACCTTGCGTAAATCGACGCGCTTGCACAAGTCATACAAGCCAGCATAAGGGCCGTTTGCGTTGCGTTCTTTCAATAAATCTTCAATAGCATTTTCGCCGACACCCTTGATCGCGCCGATACCGTAAACAATCTGCCCTTGGTCGTTTACGGTAAAACGAAAGTCGGAAACATTGATATCCGGTGGGCATATCTCCAGCTTCATTTCCCGGCATTCGTCGATCAATACCACCACTTTGTCGGTGTTGTCCATATCCGACGACATCACCGCCGCCATGAACGCGGCCGGAAAATGCGCCTTCAACCAAGCGGTTTGATAGGCTACCAAGGCGTAAGCGGCCGAGTGCGACTTGTTAAAACCGTAGCCGGCGAATTTCTCCATCAGGTCAAAAACGTAAGTCGCGATCGATGCATCTATCTGGTTTGCCACCGCGCCCGACATAAATTTCTCCCGCTCCTTGGCCATTTCCTCCGGCTTTTTCTTACCCATGGCCCGCCGCAACATATCGGCGCCGCCCAAGGTATAACTGGCCAATTCCCGGGCGATCTGCATCACCTGCTCCTGATACAGAATAACGCCGTTGGTGGGCTTAAGAATGGGTTCCAGCAAAGGATGAGCATATTCGGCCTTGGCACCGTGTTTGACGTTGATGTAATCATCAACCATGCCTGATTCCAAAGGTCCGGGACGGAATAAAGCCACCAGCGCGATGATGTCGTCGAAGCAATCCGGTTTCAGTTTTTTGATCAACTCCTTCATGCCGCGCGACTCCAGCTGAAATACAGCGGTGGTTTGGGCATTTTTTAATAATTCATAGCTTGGCAGGTCGTCGCGCGGAATCTGGGTAATATCCACCGGTTCTTCGCCCCGTTGCGCGCGCTGGCGATTAATGGTTTGCAGCGCCCAATCGATAATCGTCAGAGTCCGCAAACCCAAGAAGTCGAATTTAACCAAGCCGACCGCTTCGACATCGTCCTTATCAAACTGCGTTACCAGATTGCCGCCACCCTGCTCGCAATACAATGGGCTGAAATCGGTGAGTTTGGTCGGCGAAATCACCACGCCGCCAGCGTGCTTGCCGGCATTACGGGAAATACCTTCCAAGGAACGCGCCATATCGATCAACGATTTAACTTCTTCCTCGGTATCGTACAAAGCCTTCAACTCGGCACTGTCTTGCAGCGCCTTATCCAGGGTCATGCCGATTTCAAATGGAATCAGCTTTGCCAGCCTATCCACGAAGCCGTAGGCATGCCCCATCACCCGCCCCACGTCGCGAATCACCGCCTTGGCCGCCATCGAGCCGTAGGTAATGATCTGCGACACATGATCGCGGCCATAATGCCGAGCGACGTAATCGATCACCTCGTCGCGGCGTTCCATGCAAAAGTCGATATCAAAATCCGGCATCGACACCCGTTCCGGATTCAAAAACCGCTCGAACAGCAAATCGAATTCGATAGGATCGAGATCGGTAATCTTCAGGGCATAAGCCACCAATGAACCGGCCCCGGAGCCTCGACCCGGTCCGACGGGTATCGCATTGTTCTTGGCCCACTGAATAAAGTCCGCGACGATCATGAAATAGCCGGGAAACCCCATCTGGGTGATCACGTTCAGTTCGACTTCCAAGCGCTCGTCATAGACTTTGCGGTTTTCCTCAAAGCTGCCCTTGCCTACCGGCGGATATTGGATCAGGCGCTCTTCCAGGCCTTGACGCGAGGCCTGCTTGAAATAGTCGTCCAGGGTCATGCCCTCGGGAACCGGAAAATCGGGCAAATAGTTTTCGCCCAGCGTGAGTTCGACATTGCAACGCTTGGCAATTTCCACGCTATTGGCCAAGGCCTCCGGAATGTCGGCAAACAATTCAGCCATTTCCTCGGCGGTACGCAAATATTGCTGGGCGGTATAGTTTTTCGGCCGGCGGCTATCGTCCAGCACCCGACCCTGATGAATACATACCCGCACTTCATGCGCGTCGAAATCGTTTTTACTAATAAAACGTACATCGTTGGTGGCGACCACCGGCAAATCCAGCTCGGCAGCCAAATCCGCCGCTAATTTGATGTAACGCTCCTCGTCGGCTTTACCGACCCGTTGCAATTCCAAGTAAAAACTGTTCGGAAACAGATCCCGCCAATGTTCGGCACAACGCTTGGCTTGCTCGGCATTTTCCGCTAACAAAGCTTGGCCAATGTCGCCATCCATCGCTCCGGATAGCACGATCAAACCCTCGTGATTTTCGGCAATCCATTCCTTCTGCAACATCGGAATTCCTTGATGCTGGCCTTCTTGATAGCCCCGGGAAATCAGCTCGGTCAAAGTCACATAGCCTTTTTGATTGCGCGCCAACATGGTCAGGCGGAACGGCGAGGCCGGCTCATCGGGATTAAAAATCAGCACGTCGGCGCCGATCAAGGGCTTGATGCCGGCACCTTGCGCGGCTTTGTAAAATTTAACCAGCGAGAACAGATTGCTCTGTTCGGTGATTGCGGCGGCCGGCATTGCATACTCAGCCAGCTTCTTTACTAAGGGCTTGATCCTGACGATACCGTCGACTAAAGAAAATTCGGTATGAATACGAAGATGAACGAAACTCGGCGTCATGGCTGTTTAAACAAGATATTTCTTGACCGGGGCAAACGATTTTCGATGGTGTGGGGTAATACCCAATTGTTGCAGGGCAGCTAAATGCTGCTGGGTCGGATAACCTTTTTGGACCGCAAAAGAATAACCGGGATACAGCCTATCCAGCGTCCGCATTTCCTCATCGCGCGCGACTTTGGCTAATATCGAGGCAGCGGAAATTTCCTGAACCAATAAATCGCCTTGCACAATAGCTTCGCCGGGCATATCCAGTGTCGGCAGCCGGTTGCCGTCCACCTTGACCCAGTCAGGGCGGTAATCCAATTGCGACACCGCTCGTTGCATTGCCACCATCGTCGCTTGCAGAATATTAATACGGTCTATTTCGCTGGCTTCGGCGCGGGCAACCGCCCAACACAAGGCATTGGCTTTGATCTGTTCGGCAAGCAGTTTGCGTTTCTTTTCCGTGAGTTTTTTAGAGTCGGTCAAGCCGGCAATAGGTTTGGCGGGATCGAGAATCACCGCTGCCGCAACCACCGGACCGACTATGCAGCCGCGGCCAACTTCGTCGATACCGGCTATGCGTAGGGGGTTATCGGAGGATACCGCGTGTGACATTGCGTAGAAAGCTGACCATATTGGAAAGTTCGTTGCTTTCGCCGGCCATATCTTCCATTTCTTCGATAGCGTCTTCCAGGCGCAAATTATTTTTGTAGAGGATTTTATAGGCTTTGCGAATCTGCCTGATCACTTCCGGCGGCACACCATTGCGTTCCATGCCGACCGAGTTGATGCCGTGCGGGCGAGTCGGCCTGCCGCCAACCATGACATACGGCGGAATATCCTGAGTAATCGCACTACCCATCGCCGAAAAGCTGTATTCGCCGATTTGGGTAAACTGATGCACCAAGGTAAAACCGCCCAAAATAGCATGATCGCCGAGGTGCACATGGCCGGCAATCGAGGCACCGTTAGCCATGATGACATGATCGCCGATTTCACAATCGTGCGCGACATGGGTGTAAGCCATGAACAAATTATCGCTTCCGATCAAAGTCAAACCTCGATCTTGCTGCGTGCCACGGTGCATCGTACAAAATTCGCGGATCACATTGCGGTCACCGATTTCCAAGCGGGTGATTTCATCGGCGTATTTTTTATCTTGCGGGTCTTCGCCGATTGAGGTGAATTGATAAATCGTGTTGTCCTTGCCGATTGCGGTTGGCCCCTTGATTACGACATGCGGGCCAATCTCGGTACCGGAATCGATTTGCACATCGGGACCAATTACCGAAAATGGCCCCACTTTAACGTCGTCGGCCAATTCGGCATTGACATGAACAACCGCTCTGGGATCTATCATTTAGGCCTCTGCGGCCACAGCCGCGCACATAATTTGCGCACTGGCGGCCAGTTCACCGTCTACTTCCGCACGGCAGTCGAACGACCACAGATGACGCTTGTGTTTGATATAAGTTACTTCCAAGCGCAATTGATCACCGGGAACGACCTGTTTTTTGAACCGGGCATTGTCGATGCCGGCGAGAAAATACGTGGTGCCTTTGCCCAGTTTATCGTCGCTCTGTGAGGTAAGTAACGCGGTGGCTTGCGCCAGTGCTTCCATGATCAGCACACCAGGGAATATAGGCTTATGTGGAAAGTGGCCTTGAAAAAACGGCTCGTTAAATGTCACGTTTTTCACAGCCAGCAAACGCACGCCAGACTCGCATTCAAGTACCTTGTCTACCAGTAAGAAAGGATAGCGATGTGGCAAAAGTTCCTGAATTTGTAAAATATCGAGTGTGCCGGCCATGAGTTATCTGCGCGAATTAGAGGGGAAGCGGGAAGTTCGCTTAGACTGGGAACTTCCCGACTTAAGGTGCTGCACGCTTCCGCAATCAGGGAAGCATAGAGGAAAATCTTACTGCGACAAGTTTTCCAGTTTTTGCTGAACGCGGCTGGTAACGTCAATTTGATCGTTGGCATAAATAACACCGTCGGTCAGTAACAAATCAAACGACTCTTCTTTGGCTAACGCTCTTACTGCTTCCACGATACGTTTTTGCAGGTTGCCCAACTCTTCGTTTCTACGCATGTTGAAATCTTCGCTGAACTCCTGTTGCGCACGAGCCGCGTCGCGTTTTTTATCCAAAATGTCTTTTTCGATTCTATGACGCTCTTCTTCGCCCATTACCGCAGTGTCGCGGCCCAACTTTTCTTCCAGCGATTTGATCTCTTTTTGCTGAGAAACCAGCGCTTTGTCTCTTGGTGAAAATTCAGTTTCCAAGCGAGTTTTTGCTTTGGCGGCTTGTGGCGCTTTTTCCAAAACCTTGGCCACATTGACAAAACCGATTTTCAGCTCTGCATGACTCACGCCAGCAAAAATCATCAGCATTAGAAACAAAGAAATTCTATTTTTCATGGTCAAAACCATCTCCGGTTAATTTTTTTGAGTTTAAGACAGAACGCAAACGCGATTATAGGGCAAAACAGGCTCAAACTAAACTAAAATCCCGAGCCGAAGGTGAACTGGAAGGCTTGAGTTCTATCGGTACTCTCCGAATTCAGGGGTTGGGCAACACTGACCGCCAAGGCCCCAAACGGGGATAACCATTCACCGGATAAGCCCACCGAATAACGGAAATACTTGCGCAAATCGCCGGTATTGAGTCCAGGCGCCAGAGTACCCGCGTCAACAAAAGAGCCAATCCGCACCGATTTCATATCGCTTAAGAACGGCACAGGGAAAAACAGTTCGGCTTTTCCGATCAGCTTGGTGGAGCCGCCGATAGGACGGCGGTAGGTATTGGATGGATTAATTTGGTTTTCGTCTATCACGCCCAAAGTATTTTGCATAAAACCACGCACGTCCCCAGTACCACCAGCAAAATAGTTTTCAAAAAACGGTAAACCGGAACTTCCGCCATAGCTGCCACCATGCGCCACCTCACCCAACAAACGGAAGGTAAAGTCGTTGGATAAGGGAAAATAATGCTGATGCTTGTAACCGACCTTGAAATATTCCAAATCACTGCCGGGTACGGTAATCAATCCGGACAGCCTTTGCTGACCACCGCTATGAGCAAAGGTGGCTCTGTCTAACGTATCGTGAGTCCAACCGGCAGACGTTGACAGGGTATCGAAACTTTTGGATCTGATCGCTGAAATATTGTCCCCTACTTTGAACCCTAAGAATTTTAGAATCGTGTCCGACGATAAGTTCGTGTTTTCGATCTCGGTGCGCTTTAGATCAATATCAAAACCAATGCGGTCGAACTCGTTCAACGGGATACCAAAGTTGATACCAGCGTTCGTGATGGTTGTGTTGTAAGCCGCCAAGTTAGCCGCATAAGCATTTCGGGAGGTATAACCAAGGTTATAGCCCATCGCCACGCCATCCAGCGTGTAGTAGGGATCGGAAAAACCCAGATTATAGCGTGTCAAAATACTACTGTTGTTAAACGCAAAATCCACCCGCTTACCGGTACCGAAGATATTGTCTTGCGAGACGTTGGCGTTAAAAATGATACCTTGCACCTGGGAATAACCGACACCGGCCTGCAAATTACCGGAGGCTTTTTCCTTGATCGTGTAATTGACGTCAATCTGATCGGCCGAGCCGACCACAGGCGGGGTTTCCACCCCCACTTCCTCGAAATAACCCAATCTATCCAGACGGGTCTTGGTCCGTTCAATCTTGCTGCTGGCCGCCCAACTGGATTCCATCTGCCGCGCTTCGCGGCGAATCACTTCGTCACGGGTCTTGGTATTGCCCTTGACGTTAATGCGCCGCACATACACACGTTTGCCCGGATCGACAAAGAAGGTCATAGCCACGGTTTTTTGCTGCTCGTTAATTTCCGGCACCATATTCACATTGGCAAAGGTATAACCTTCGTCACCCAGGCGATCAGAAATGGACTTGGACGTTTCAGTAGCATTTTTTCGGGAGAAAATCTCGCCCGGCCCGACCTTAACCAGCTTGATCAACTCTTCCGGCGGCACGATCAATTCACCTGACAATTTCACCTTTTCCAAGGTGTAAACATCGCCTTCCTTGACGTTGATAGTGATGTAGATTTCCTTTTTATCGGCCGTTATATCGACCTGGGTAGATTCGATGGAGAAATTGATATAACCGCGGTCCAGATAATACGAACGCAGCTTTTCCAAATCGGCGGACAGCTTTTGTTTGGAATATTGGTCGTCTTTGGAGTAAAAAGACAGGAAGTTGGTAGTGCTTAATTCGAATTCTTTCCGCAACAGATCGTTGGCAAACGATTTGCTGCCGACGATATTGATTTGCTTGATTTTTGCAACCCGACCCTCGGAAATATCGATATGGATGCCTACCCGGTTACGCGTCAACTCCGAGACTTCGGTTTTAATTTTCAGGCCGTATTTACCGTGGCTGAAATATTGCCGGCGCAGCTCTTGTTCGACTTTGTCCAGAATTTGCTTGTTGTAAACCTTACCTTCCGCCAGGCCGATTTTCTTCAAGGCTTCGGTCAAATCTTCTTTTTTGATGTCCTTGTTGCCTTCGATAACCACTTTCGCGACCGAAGGCCGCTCAACCACATTCACAACCAGCGTACCGCCGTCGCGTTCCAGCGATATATCCTTGAAAAATCCGGTGTTGAATAAGGCTCTGATGGCTGCGGCTTGCTTGTCTTCGGAAAATGTTTCGCCAACATTAACCGGCAAATAGTTGTAAACGGTACCGGCGGAAATTCTTTGTAAGCCCTTGACCTGAATATCCTCAACTACAAAGCTGCTTGCATGAGCGGCCTTGCCGGACAGCATACTCAGCAACAGTATTTGTAATAGCGGTTTTTTCTTCACGCAGTCAACCATGGAAAAGGAACAGGCGCGATTGTAACACGCTGTTTTCGGATTCCCGCGCCTTCAATGGTAAATACTCGTAAATTCTGGCCGAAAAATTGCTTTCTTATTCAGTTTCAATTGCAAGGAAAAACAATTCAAAAAAAAATACAAAAAACCAACACAAACCATTGAAATAACACATTTATGATCAAATCAACCAAATGCATCGGCCATCAAGCTCCGATAAACGGCACGCGTATAATCCGCTTCCAAAGCAGCCGCTTCGCCATCCGTTCCCGCACTAACACCACCCGCTCCTTTCACCGGCATAATTGCGTTGGCTGCGTCCAGTTTGTAAACCCCTGCCACGGAAATGCCGTGCTCAGGTGCGATCAGGCTATAGCAGGTATTCAGCCAATGCGCTTCAGGGATGGGCGTCTGATTAATCAAACTCGTCACCGCCAACGCACACGCTTTGGCTTCGGAATTCGCGGCAAAAGCTGATTTGGGGATAGGCGCGTAGTGCGCGGCATCGCCAATCACATGGATAAAATCGTCGAATAATGATTGCCCGGTCAGCGGCCGAACCGGACACCAGCCAGAGCTATCCGTCAAACCATTCTGCAAGGCAATTTGCGCGGCGGTTTGCGGCGGAATGATATTCAGCACATCGCCACTAAACTGGTCGCCGAATTCGCTAGTCAACACCCTGCTCTGCTTGTTTAGTTGGAGCAAAGGATTATCCGCCAAGCTATGCCATTCGATCAGGCTATTGGCGGTGCCGTAACCGTAATGTTTCGTCCAACCGGCTTCGAACAGGGTCTGCTTCGAAAAGCTACGCTTGGCATCGAGGATGAGAATTTTCGAACGCGGTTTATGCTGTTTCAACCAATAAGCCATCATACTGGCCCGCTCGTAAGGGCCGGGCGGACACCGATAAGGATCGGCCGGCACCGCGATCAACACCAGCCCACCATCTGGCATCGCTTGCAGTTGCCGCGCCAGCAGCAAGGTCTGCGGACCGGCCTGCCAGGCGTGCGGAAATTGTTCCGTGGTAGCCTGATCGTAGCCGGCAATCGCATCCCAGCGAAAATCGATACCAGGCGACATGATTAATCTGTCATAGCTAACGCTCTGCCCGCTTGCTAAACGCAATCGCCGCTGCGCAGCGTCCAAACGAGTGACGCTATCGACTAACAGCTTGACTCCATATCTGTCTCGCAAAGCCTGATAATCGACCGTCAATTGGTCGAGGCTGGTCAAACTAGCGAACAGCCAATTACTGCCGGGACAAGTGATGTATTTAGCTTTGGGTTCGATCAGCGTGACTTGAATATTCGCATCCAGCAAACGCAGATATTTCGCCGCCGTCGCACCGCCGAAGCCACCACCGACTACCACGACATGCGCTTTGGCACCGCTACTCAGAGGCAATCTTCCACAGCCGCCAAGAAAGCTCGCGCCAAAACCGGCAAGGCCTTGCAAAAAACGCCTTCTGGATAAACCGGCCATTAATCGCGACTCAAATATTCGGCAACCGCCGCCAGTTCCGCGTCGCTATAACCTTTGGCAAGACGCGGCATTAACGTGGCGGGCTTTCTGTCGTATTTAAAATCCAGCAAGGCTTGCCGGATCTGTTGTGCGGATACATTTTTTAGAGAAGGGATTGAGCTTTTGGGATCCAAGCTCGACTCGGTGTGACAATTCCGACAATTAAAAGCAATTGCTCGTGCATCCATTTCGGCATAAGCGATTGAGTTTAACCCACTAGCAATTAGAGCAGCCGCGACATAACAAATGCGCTTCATGCCGTTTAAGCAAGCAGCTTCTGCCGAAACACTTCGTACAACAAGACGCCAGCCGCCACCGATACGTTCAGACTTTCCACCTGGCCGGCCATCGGGATTTTCACCAAAAAATCACAATGCTGGCGGGTCAAATGGCGCATGCCGGTACCTTCCGTGCCCATCACCACCGCCAAAGGCATATCCAGTTTCATCTGAAACACGGTTTGTTCAGCTTCGCCGGCCGCGCCCATGATCCAGATATTCTGCTCTTTCAACCAGCGTAGAACTCTGGCCAGATTGGTGACTTGATAAACCGGCACCGTTTCCGCCGCGCCGCTGGCTACTTTACAAACCGTCGGCGTGATACCTGCGGCATTGTCCTTCGTCACAATCACGCCATGGGCGCCCACAGCGTCGGCAGTGCGCAGACAAGCGCCGAGATTATGCGGATCTTGCACTTGATCCAGCACCAGATAAAACGGCGTACTGGTTAGCGCTTCGACATCGTGCTTGAGTTGGTCTTCGCTGCGCATCGCCGGCAATTCGACCGCCACAACAATACCTTGGTGATTCTTACCATCGGCCATTTTTTCGAGTTTTTTACGCTCGGTTTTTTCCGGATTGATGCCAAGCTTGATTAGATCGTCTATCACTTGCTTCAGACGCACATCCTGCCTTTGACTATCGATCCAGGCACGGCGAATTTTTTGCGGTGAATAATCCAACGCGGCTTGCACCGCGTGAATGCCGAACAATTGGGTTAAATTCATGAGCGACGGCGTCTTTTAGCTTTTGGCTTGTTTGGGGCTTTTTTATCTTTATCCGACTTGGTGGCTTTAGCGCCAGCTTCGGTTTTTTTGCGACTTGACGAAGACTTGGTTTTGGCGATTTTCTTGCCTGATTGTATCAATTCAAAATCGATTTTCTTGTCGTCCAGATTAACTCGCACCACTCGAATTTTCACCATGTCGCCCAAGCGGTAACGCACGCCGGTGCGTTCGCCGTATAACTGATGCTTGCTGGCGTCGAAGGCAAAATAATCCTGCACCAAGGAGGCAATGTGCACCAAGCCTTCCACATAAATCGACTGCAATTCGACGAAAAACCCGAAACCGGTGACGGCGGAAATCACACCCTCGAACTCTTCGCCGATCTTGTCCATCATGTATTCACATTTCAGCCAGCTCACCACATCGCGGGTGGCATCGTCGGCGCGGCGCTCGTTCGCCGAACAATGCTCGCCCAGCAACACCATATCGGGATGTGAGTAATAAAAGCTATCCACCGATTTGCCGGCGAGACAATGGCGAATCGCCCGATGCACCAGCAAATCCGGGTAGCGGCGAATCGGCGAGGTGAAATGCGCGTAGGCATCCAGCGCCAAACCGAAATGGCCTTTGGTTTCAGGACTATAAACCGCTTGCGACATGGAACGCAGCAAAATGGTCTGAATCAAATGCGCATCGGGCCTGTCCTTTACCGACTCAAGCAGGTGCATGTAATCCAATGGCGTAGGTTGAGCCTTACCGCCCAGAAATAAGCCCAGTTCGCCGAGAAAGGTTTTCAGCGCCAGTAATTTTTCAGGGCCGGGGCCGTCATGAATCCGCAGTAGGCGCGGCATTTTTTTCTTGTTCAAAAACCGCGCCGCAGCCGTGTTGGCAGTAATCATAAATTCTTCGATCAACTTATGGGCATCGTTGCGTTGCAAAGGCACGATCTCAGCAATTTTACGTTCCGGCCCGAAGACGATCTTGGTCTCCTGGGTATCGAAATCCATCGCCCCGCGCAACTCGCGCTGATTGCGCATGACTTTGTACAAGCCGTATAAGGTCTGGAGATGCGGCAACAAAGCGGCGTGTTTTTTCGCCAGCTTCTGATCGCCGTCCACCAGCATTTTTGCTACGTCGGTATAGGTCAAACGCGCATGAGAGCGCATCACTGCTTCAAAAAACCGCGAACGCAGGACATTCCCTTCTTCGTTGATCAGCAACTCGCAGACCATGCATAAGCGATCCACTTCCGGGTTCAAGGAACACAAGCCGTTGGAGAGTATCTCCGGTAGCATCGGTATCACTTTCTCCGGGAAATACACCGAAGTACTGCGATTTTTCGCTTCCGCGTCCAAAGCGGTATCGACTTTTACATAGTGTGATACGTCGGCAATCGCCACCAGCAGTTTCCAGCCTTTCGGGGTTTTCTGCGCGTAGACGGCATCGTCAAAATCGCGGGCATCTTCACCGTCTATGGTTACCAAAGGCAGTTTGCGAATATCTTCCCTACCCTGCTTGGCGGACTCGGGCACTTGCGGGGTTAGCGCCTTGATTTCTTCCAGCAACTGATCCGGCCACTGATTGGGTAAATCGTGCGAGCGAATCGCCATTTCGATTTCCATGCCCGGCGCCATATGCGCGCCCAGCACTTCGGTGATGCGGCCCAAGGGCTGACAATGCTGACTAGGTTGCTGAATAATCTCGGCCACCACGATCTGGCCTTGTTTTGCACGCCCGACATCTTCCTTGGCGATCAACACTTCGTGGGCGATTTTCTTGTTATCCGGCACCACATAGGCCACGCGGCCCTCGGTAAAAAACCGGCCGACCACTTGATGCGTATTTCGTTCGCTGATTTCAATCACCGCCGCCTCTCGGCGGCCGCGTCTATCAATGCCGGCCACGCGCGCGATGACTCGATCATTGGGCATCAGCGGCTTCATTTCGCGCGGCGACAAAAACAGATCTTCGCTACCGTCGTCGGGTTTCAAGAAACCGAAGCCTTCCGGATGCCCCAGCACCCGTCCGGCGATAGTGTTATCCCCGGAGCCCAGACTATATTTTTGCCGGCTGTTGAAACTGAGTTGACCGTCGCGTTCCATGGCTCGCAGCCTGCGGCGCAAAGCCTCCAGGGCATCCGGCGTTTCCAGGGAAAATTGTTGGGCGATTTGTTGGCGGCGTAACGGCTTGCCGGCTTCTTGAATAAGCTGGAGAATCAGCTCGCGGCTGGGTATGGGGTTCTCGTATTTTTCGGCCTCACGCTGGGCGTGCGGATCGACGAGTGCGGAAAAATCAGATGTCTGATCGGTATTTGATGTCATTGAATCTGTTTGCTAGGTTCTGCCGCCAATTCCCTCTCGGAACCGGCCGGCAATCGTCTTTGTTATATAAAATCATAGCCTTTCTTCTTGTTCTGGGTGGGAATCACGTCGTCCAGAATACGCCGGCACTCGAACTGCCAGTAGCCCAAGCCGATATTTCTGCGGCCGTTCAAAATGATGGGAAAATTCTCATGTCCCATAAACATTCGCAATAAATCGCCGTCTTTCAAGCGAAAAGAATCCATGATGATAAAGCTTTTTTCGCCTTCGTTATCTCTTATGCCGTAAATTAAGGCTTTCTTGCGCTCCGAGTCGGTATCCGCCTCGAGCGCCTGATAAGCAACCGGAAAAGCTTGGGCGGCGATCACCATCACCTCGAATATCAGCTTGGAGTCCTGCTTGGGCAGCAGTATTTTGCACACCACCCCGAGCGAGCGTTGTTGCGGCATCGCGTCAATCTTGCGAAAGCTAACCAAGCTGCCGATGGACAGCACGCCTTCCTTGTGGAAATTACAGGACAATGCGCGCTCAGAGTCAGTCTCGGCACGTATTTCCAGGCCGGTTTCCAAACCAGGTCTACCGGTTTCCAATAGATCATAGGTCGTTTCCAAACCAATAGCCACATATCTATCCAGCCGATCGGCAAAATATACCGTCCCTTGCGGCTCCCTACCTTGCCAGCGCTGCATCAGATAGTCGAACAGTTCCGCCGATAGCTTTTGATGATTATTTTTATCGATCTCAAGCGAACTAAAGCGCGCTTCCTCCTTGCTGCACAATTTGTCTGCCTGCTTGATCACTTTACCCAACTTGGTCAGATTCAGGTAAAGCATGGCCGAATCAGATCTGCGATCCGTTGGCGTCGTGTTCAGCAAAAAAGCCGGCGGCAAGTCTTCGTCCATTAAAATCGCGCATTGCACGGCTTGTTCGGCTACCGGTTTGGTTTCGATTTGCAGAAAATCGCTGATTTTCTCCAAAAACTCATACACCAATTGAAACTCTTTCTGCATCAAGCCGGATGGGTAGGCCAAACTCAGCAGCAATATTTGTTTATAGCTGTCTTCGACTGACGACAGTTTGCTGAATATACCGCCCTGATCGGCCACCTTGGAACTAGCCTTATCCAGCTTCACGGCGAGTTTATACAAGGAGTGCAAATCGATCCAGATCCAATCCGGCACCGGATAGCTCATCATGTAATGACTTATCACAATGCGGCTCAAGCCGCGGATAGTCCGCTGTATCGCCAGCGCGGTGGACTTACCCTGCAACCAGCCGATTTCGCGGCGGGTCAAGTCCTTCACCACGCTCCAATAGCCGATGGTAAATTGTCTTTCGATTGCGCAGGCCAAGCCGAATATTTTTTTTTCGCTTTCACCCTTTGGGAAACCGAATTTGATCAGCCGAGAGCGCAGATAATCGTCGATCAAGTAAAAGCTGTCTCTGAGTAACTCCAGGGCATGCAGGCGTTTTGCCGCCGGCATTTCCACTGAAATCAATTCACCCAGCAACTCATAAAATAAACGGGCAGCCAGACCGGGATTGGCCGTCGGCAGTTCGGCTATCCATTGCCGCAACGCATCGTCTGTAAACGACGCGGATAATTGGGGATCATTTTTTTGCTGGGGGATGACCAGAAAAAAAGAGTTTTTCACAAAGAATCCATTAATGATGAAAGTACTGCGAAGCCCTCCCTATTCGGCATGACATCACAATAGGCGACAAAACCAACAGCATTCTGCGTTGCTACGCCATCAGCCATGGTCTAGAACAACCCTTCGTCTTCTATCATCAAATTTCGCAAGGCATTCACATCCTTTCTGAGTTGTTTCCTCGCCAATAATTTGCTTTGCACGCGTTCGGGAAGCTCGGTAAAAATCAGTACCTGATTGGCCACCAGTAAATCGACCAAATCGTCTATCACCCTGACCATATCGTTATCGGTGGCCGACAAGGCTTGCCTGGCCTTATCGCTGGAGAGCTGCTGTAAAAATACCGTCACTTCCGGGTGGTCGACGTCGAGCCACTCGTCGCCGCTGTCGCGCAGTTGCACAATTGCCCCTGCCTGATCTCGGACTATAAACGGCACTGGCCACCTAACATTGTCATAATCAGTAAAACCTCGAATCTTATCGGTAAGCACTGGTGACGCAAAAACCGATCATCTAGGCGAGATAGTCAAAGCGCCCAGAGTCACGCCAATGTCTATACCGCGGCCCTTGCCGGAGAGTGCCAAAGAAATTTCGCCGCGGGTTAGTAGCTGCCCGTCTATCGACTTGGTGGCGCCGGCGTGCCCTTCAAAGGCAACAAAACTGCCGTAAATTTCATTCAGATTTCTAACTTCGGAGAACACCCCGGTGCCCTCGATTTCCGATTTACCGATCGTAAAACCTATACTCTTCGAAGCCAGTGCAACTTGTGCCCGCTGTCCGTTACTGCAACTGATATTACCCAGGCCATCGTATTGCTTATAAACGAGTGACCAGCCGCTCAGCTTGTAAGTCATCGTGCAGGATGTTAGCGATTGGGCGGCTGCCGGAGACACGAAAAACAGTCCGCCTAGGCTTAGCGCCAACAACGGAATAAATCGAAAAAACTGGGTTGTCATTAGAATCTCCATTTTTATAAAACCTTAAATACAAACCGATGCGCCACCATCGCTGCGTAAACGTCATTATATTACAAACAGTGTAAGCTTCCGTTTACTGTGAAGCGCTCAACGATAACACCGATTTAATCCCATCGGCTGTTTCGGCCTGATTCAGCTCGGTTGCCAGCAGATATAGCCTGTCTTTACTAATGCCGCCGGGATCGGCCAGATACTGCGCAATATGGTTGGCTCTGGCAATCGCCAGATCGTTAAGACGCTGCGGATCGGGCGGAAAAATACCTTCCAGTTTCTGTTGCGCCAACGGGTAGAAATCGGCGTCCGGATTGCTCTTGATACGTGGTTTGCCCAATAACGATCTGTCCATCTCCAGCGGAAAGACTTCGCCAAAAAACTTAGCCAGCAAACGCTTATAGTCATCGTCGGACAATTCAATGTATTCATGCCGAACTTTCTCGCCCTTGTCGCGCAACTCGCCTGAGCGCATTTTTTTCAATACATCCTTTACCGCTTCAAAACGCATCGCCGGCCAATCCATGTTTTCATAGGCAATCCCTTTGATTTCCAGGGTCAGTTCGGGTTTGCTAAGCAGGGCTTTATTAAGCTGATCCAATTTCGCGGATTCTTCGACAGCCAATTCAGCACTACCTGGCGCGAAAGCCACAGCGCTGAAATCCTTATCATCATCCAGCAGCGAACCCAGCGCCTTAAACGGTGACAGAGCTACTTTGGAGATCAGATTAACCAAGACATTGGCCAGCAAGGAACCGATACTGAATTTCGGATCTTCCAAACTGCCGGTGATTGGAAAATCCAGATTGATTTTGCCGTCGGCATCTTTCAGCAAGGCAATCGCCAAATGCAAGGGCAAGGACACCGCATTGGGATTTTCCACATGCTCACCCAGCGTCAGCTGATCAATAAGTAATTTATTTTGCACAGCTAACTGATTCTGCTTGATCGTATAGCGCAAATCCAGAGCCATTTGGCCTTTTTCAATCCGGTAGCCGGCAAACTCAGCCATATAAGGGGTAATCAACGGCAAAGGCATGTTGGTGAAATTTAGGGCAATATCCGAATCACCCGTATCGAATTGATATTTGCCTTTGATGCCCACCGAGGCCATCTCGTAAACCTTACCTTTTAAAGCCAACTTGGCCTCGGCGTCTTTATCCGACGAAAATCCGCTGACTTCGCCGTTAAGACTGTTCATGGCCGCCACGAACGGCAAAATCAAGGAGTAGTCTGAGAAATCGGATTTGCCATCTTTCAATTCGATTTTACCGATACTGACACGCGGTTCGGCGGGTTTGTCAGCCGCCGGTTTTGCAGGCACTTTGGCGGCTGGCGCCGGTTTTGCGGGCGTTTGCGACACCATCAGGTCGTCGATATTGGTTTTGCCGTCCTTCTTAATATTGAACCGCAGGTAAGGACGATCAAACATCACCTTGGCGAACTTGAAATCCTGTTTCGCCAAATCGATGTCTATCCCCGACACCTCCAGGTTGGACCATTTCAAGAAATCCACGTTCTTGACCTGATCACGGGTCACCAAGCCTTCTAAATTGGCACCGCCTTGATACGTGAGTTGCAGTGGTTCGGCAACCGCCACTTGCAGATTACCCTTCCCGCTAAAGTCGCCATCCACCAATTCCAATTTCAAGAATGGATCCAGGTAAGGCTGGAACACTTTAAGATTAATATCCTGAATATCCAGCGCCCAAGACCCCGTAAAGGGCTGCAAACTCATCTCACCGTCAACTTTCAAACCGCCGGTATTATTAAACTTGCTGCTCAATTGCACAGGCAATTTGCCGCCGTCCTGCGTGCTGAATTTCTGCAATTTGCAACTCAACTCGCTCAGTTGCAGTTCCAGCGGCTTCGGCAGACTGAAATCGGTAAAATGAATGTTGTAATTGTTAAGTGCTAACTCATCCACTTTAACCAGCCACGGCTTGCTTTCTTCCGTAACCACTGGTGTTGCCGATGGCTGAGTGGCGGCTGGAGCTGCGGTATCGCCGGCAAACAAGGCCTGGTAATTGACAATGCCGTCCGCTTGCAACCATGCGCTAATCGCCGCATCGCTGCTGGATATCGCGCTAATCTCAACTTGCTGTTGATTAACATCGACATTAATTCCACTGACCGCCAAGGCCGGCACGCTAACTAAAAGCTTGCCGTGATTGTTCTCGGTGATTTCCAGCTGCTTGATGTCGACATTGCCGTTGCTGATTTTTGTCAGCAAACCATGCGGCGCTTCGGCAAGCGTGTAGTCGACTTGCAAGCCGAGCAGACCGTTGACGATTTCCACAGGCAGGATTTGTTGCAAAAATAATTGCCAGCTTCTTGCCAAACCAATTTTTTCCAACTTTATATGACCCTTTGAAGCCAGTGGCGCAATTGTGAAATCGCCATGCCATTCGATATTACCGCCCGACTCCAAACCCATGCTCAAATCGCCGACCGCGCTGCTTGCCGCTTGGGTACTGAACTCGTTGAGCGTTAAATTGAGCGGTAATAGGTTTTCAGATAGCACTTGACCGGTAACAGCATCCTGCCAGCTTATGCGTCCTTCTTTAATCGCGATTTGATGAACCAACAGCGCCAAGCTATCGCCGCCACTGTCTTTTGGGTCAGGCTGCGACTCTGATTGCTTGACTTTTATATCCGCAAAATTGAATGCGCCGTCGGCGCGACGTTCGATATTGAATTGCGGATTATTCAACTCGATGACATCTAACACCACACCGCGGAGCTTTGCCGATTCCACTGCGTCCAAATCGACGAATAAACGCTCGAAGCCCACCAGGTCTTTGCCGTCTATAGGCCCCAAGGCAAAGCCTTCCACCATCAACGTGAAGTTAAATGGGTTGAAGCGAATCGCCGACAGCCGGGCTTGTTGCCCGGTTTCTTCGTACAGCAAGGCCGGCAGTTTTTTCAACGCCAGTGTCGGCACCAGGTAAAAACCCAAAAAGGCATAGATAGCCAAAAGCGCGATTAGCCCCAACGCCGCGATCAAGCCTTTTCTCCGATTCATTGTCATCACCACGCGCTGCAAATTAGTGCAGCTTATTCAACAAATCGGCTTCTATCCGGCATCCGCCAAGATCCGGATAATCGGCCAAGTTTTGTTCGAAATCGCGGAAGGACGGATGCTGAAAAGCTAGGCGGGCAATCTTGCCTTGCACTAACTCAAACTCCAAAGCCCCGCCTTTTTCGCGCGGACTGCCGGGCTTGGTGACAAACAGCATGATGCCGATATTCGCCAAAGGCTGGCCTTGATCCTGAGCCGGACGCGCGCAACTGTAGGTCTCGACGCTCAGACCACTAAACACGCCCGCCAACTGACCGGCGTTGATCAGCACGCCTTCGTCGGCAACCGTCGGTACTTGCAGCAGCGTTTCCAAACCAAAGTTGCTCAAATGGTTTTGCAGTAACACCGTGCCGTTCCCGCCTTTTTCGGTATTTAACAAAGGGTACAACTGCCGGGCTGCCTCGTCTTTATTGGGGTTTTGCAAGGCCGATAAAAATTGCCGGGCCGCCGATTGAATCGGGTTGATGACACCTTCTTTTTTCTGCCTGGAGTTGGTCAGCGCTTCCCAATCCTGCTCGGTGTTAACCGCCAATTTCATGCTTTTCATCACGGTGTAGTCCTCACTGGCCAGACAGCCGGCGAAGTCCTTAGTCCGATATTGTTCCAGCAGCTTGGGACGGATCTCGTCGGTCATAGCCCGCTGCGCGGAGATATTGAAATTTTTCCAATCCGGCGAGGTTTTACTCAAGAAATAATACAACACCGCATTGCGATCGAATTTATTGAAGCCCAAATCCTTCATCGCCAACTTCAAGCGCCGGCATTGGCTTTCCACATCCGGATAATTCTGCCAATCCGGTTGCAAATTGGGTTTGGCTGCAGGGTCTACCTGATCGATCAACTGCCGCAAACTCACTTCGCCGTTGGCGGTTTGAATCGGCACCCGCCATAATTCGTCGAGGGACAAATCATGCGCGTCGGGCGGCAGATCGCCGGAGGTTTTCAATAATAAGGACGAGACAATTTCCGGGTATACCCGCAATTCACCCAGCAGCTTGCTTTCGGAAGACCAAGCGCTCAAGCCGCCTTCGACCACCTCATAAACCCCCAGACGAATTTGATTGAAACTGCTGCTGTCGCCCGCCAATACCACGCTAGCAGGTAAGGAGTGTGTCTCGGAACTGTATTTGCCGTTACCGGAGGCACCTGCGGCCCCGGAAGCGGGATTCTTGGCCACCACTTGCGGATTGCTTTCCACCCAGTTGCCGGCTAGTTTGCCCATCACCGCCATACCGGCGCCAACGCCGGTAAATGCGAACAAACTACTGGCCGCATTAACGTCGCTGATCAACTGAGACAGGTTGGCTTCGTGACTGTTGCTGGTCAAAAAGTTGTATTCGATCAGCGTGTCCTTGCTGGAATCAAGCCGTAACCACGGCGTCAGATAGGATTTTTTGGTTTCCAGTTTGAAATTGCATTTGCCGGTGGTGGCTTGATACAAAAAGCCGCTGGCCTCTCGCTTCAGTTTTAGCGGATCGTTATGCACGCTAAATACCAGCGCCGCAGATAGGTCGCCGTTTTCGTAATGACCACCCACATCGCTACAACCGCCTTTCAGGGCATTGTCACCCTTGAAATCAAAGTCCGATACCAATTGCACGTAGTAATCATCGCCGCTCACGGCGGTTTGACCGCGTAGCGGCTTGATCGGCATGGATTCAGTTTTGGGATAATCGACGGCAATTTGCCGGGTCGTGGCGCAACCGGCCAGCAAACCGCTAGTTAGCAATGCAATAATAAGGACTGAAAAACAACGTATCGACATTAAATATCCTATGGTGTCGCGCAACCCAGGCACGCATGCACTATGCGCCCGATGCAGTATCGTTTAAATGTAGAATCGAGTTCTTAGGCGCCGCTTAATCGTGAATCGATAAAATTTATCCTAAGGCGTAGTTGATGCCCTAGGATAGACGCTATTCAAGCACTAATTCCATGCAAGTTAGCCGGGAATGATAAATTGAAGTGTGTTTTGTGGCTATTGTTTTGTTCGACGCTGCAATAGAGCTTACAGCGCGTCCTGTTTGAAGCGATGGATTTGCCGGCGTTGTTTTTTGTTGGGTTTATGATCGCGTTCGGACGGATGTAACAAGGCTTGTTGCTGCTTGTGTAACTCGATTTGCTTAAGCCGCTTGTCGATACTGGCTTGGTCTTCGCTGTAAAGTGCCGCAGCCTCTTGCGCCGGACGACGTTGTTTATTCAGATCGGTGACTGTGACCTGCCAACTGTATTGATCCTTGGTCACGCTAATCACATCGCCGACTTTCACTTCCTTGCCCGGTTTGCAACGCTGGCCGTTGACATGCACTTTGCCACCGTTGACTGCATCGGCGGCCAAACCGCGCGTCTTGAAAAAACGCGCGGCCCATAGCCACTTATCGATGCGGACTTGGTTTAACTCACTCAACGCTTAAACCGCTCTCCGTCCAGGCTTTAAAACCACCCGCCATACTGACTGCGCCGCCATAACCCAGTTGATTCAATACCTGAGTAGCCAGTGCCGAACGCCCGCCAGTCTGGCAATAGACGACTATGTCCGCCTGTTGCCGGCCTTGGAAATCCGGATGACTGTCGATTTTAAATTCCAACAAACCGCGAGGAATATTGACGGCTCCCGGCAAATGCCCGGCGGCATATTCGGCCGGCTCGCGCACGTCCAGCAATAAATTACTTAAGCGCGTTTGCGCGGTTGCCACGTCGATTTCAGTAATCTGTTGTTTGGCGGCAGCCACCAGTTCTTGGGCAGTAACGCTCATAAAAATTCTCCAGTCGTAAACGGAATCAAGCTTCCATGTGTTTTTTCAATTCTTTCGGAATCGAGAATACCACTTTTTCTTCTATACCTTTATTTTCACGAACCTGGGTGGTTTCGCCGCCCCATTCCTTCAGTTGATTAATGACTTCCTGTACCAGCACTTCAGGCGCTGACGCACCGGCAGTGACGCCTACGACGTCGATGCCGTTCAGCCACTCTTGTTTCAAATCCTTGTGGGTATCGATCAAAAACGCCTGTTTACCCAACTGTTCGGCAATTTCCCGCAAGCGATTGGAGTTTGAGCTATTAGGAGAACCGACAACCAGGATCAGATCAGAAATCTTCGCTAGGTCGTGGACCGCGTCTTGGCGGTTTTGCGTGGCATAGCAAATATCGTCTTTCTTCTGCTCCTTGATGGACGGAAACTGCTCGCGCAAGGCGTCGACCATTATTTTGGTGTCGGTCATAGACAAGGTGGTTTGCGTCACATAGGCCAAATTATCCGGGTTATTGACCCTCAGGTTTTTTACATCATCCGGGGTTTCAACCAGATAAATGTCACCATGTTCGGTGCACTTGTCGTATTGACCCATGGTGCCTTCCACTTCGGGATGACCGGCATGACCGATCAGAATTACTTCCCTATCCTGTTTGGCGTGTTTGGCAACTTGCATGTGTACTTTAGTAACCAAGGGACAGGTCGCGTCGAATACCGTCAACTTGCGTTCTTCGGCTTCTTTTTGTACCTGCTTGGACACGCCGTGGGCGCTAAAAATCAAATACGAACCGACCGGCACGTCGCTCAGTTCTTCGATAAAAATTGCGCCTTTTTCCTTCAAGCCATCGACCACTGTACGGTTATGCACCACTTCGTGCCGCACATAGATAGGCGCGCCGAAGGTATCGATCGCTTGATCGACAATTTCAATAGCCCGGTCAACGCCGGCACAGAATCCACGAGGGTTAGCGAGTACGATTTGCATATTCTTGAGTATTTTACTTGGTTAAGACAAAGCGATTTTAATCCAATTTTGTTTCCGAGACGATAATTCCGTCGCTATCGGCATACAGATAATGGTCTTTTTTGAAATTGACCCCGGCAAACGTGATCACTGAGTCTCTATGACCATGCCCGTGCTTACTGCTGCATAGTGGATGTGTATTCAAAGCCACCACACCAATCGGCATTTTATTAATAGCTTCCGAGCCGCGAATACTGCCGTAGACGACGATACCCTGCCAACCATTTTCCACTGCCAAAGCAGTTAAGGTATCACCCAACAAGGCACAACGTTTAGAGCCCCCGCCGTCGATCACCAGCACCCGATCAGTCACTTTTTCTTCCAGTGCGGTGCGTACCAAGGTGTTGTCCTCGAACACTTTTAAAGTAGTTATTTGCCCGCTGAACTGGCTTTTACCGCCGAAATATCGAAACAAGGGCTCGGCAATTTGAAAGTTTTCCAGGCTTGAATAACGATCACATAAAGCTCCGGTAAGAAATGACATTCAGCCTCCAAAGGCTAGTAATAACGCGCCAGCAATCCGTACCGGCAATCGGCGTCGGGCAGCGGAATCTTCACTTCATAACCGCCGCCGGACGCTTCGTGCATGGGCTGGCCGTATTTATCGACCATATTCTCCACTGTTATATCCCGATTGCCGTGCGGCAGAATCAATTCCAGCTTATCGCCCAGCGAAAACTTGTTCTTGACGCTAATGTCCGCCCAACCCGTTTCGGTATCGTAATGGGTAATTTCGCCGCAAAACTGCTGCTGATGACTTTTCGAGTAACCGGACAGGTAGTTTTGGTGTTCGTGGGTATGGTGGCGTTGATAAAAGCCGTCGGTATAGCCGCGATTGGCCAGATTATCCAGGATACCCAGCAACTCGGGCTGGAATGGCCGACCCGCCAACGCATCGTCTATTGCTTGTCTATAAGTCTGTGCGGTGCGCGCCACGTAAAAATGCGACTTGGTGCGGCCTTCGATTTTCAGACTGTCGATACCGATTTCTACCAAGCGCTGCACATGCTCAATCGCGCGTAAATCCTTGGAATTCATGATGTACGTACCGTTCTCGTCTTCCATCACCGGCAGCAATTCGCCCGGACGGCCTTCTTCTTCCAGGAAATAGATGTTGTCGGCCAGAGGATGCCGATCAGCGCCACCGCAACTGGCAGTATTTAAACCCTGGTTCAAATCGTTCATGGAAATGACCGCGCTATCGGCCAACAAATAATCGCCTTCGGCATTTTCCACCGCTGGCTTGGTATCGTATTTCCAGCGGCAAGAGTTGGTACAAGTACCTTGATTTGGATCGCGATGATTGAAATATCCGGATAACAGGCAGCGACCGGAATAGGCTATACACAGCGCTCCATGCACGAATACTTCGAGCTCCATGTCCGGACATTGCTGACGAATCTCGGCGATCTCGTCCAAAGACAATTCCCTCGACAAAATCACCCGTTCCACGCCCATACTTTTCCAGAATCTGACGCTGGCGTAATTCACGGTATTGGCTTGCACAGACAGATGAATCGGCATGTCCGGCCATTGCTCGCGGGTCATCATAATCAAACCGGGATCGGCCATGATCAAAGCATCCGGCCCCATCGCAATGATCGGCTCAATATCCTTAATAAATGTTTTGACTTTGGCGTTATGCGGAATGACGTTGGCGGCCAGGAAAAACTTTTTACCTAATTGGTGCGCTTCGGCAATGCCTTTGGCTAAATTATCGGCCATAAAATCGTTATTGCGTACGCGGAGACTATAACGCGGCTGCCCGGCGTAAACTGCATCGGCGCCGAACGCAAAAGCGTAACGCATATTACGAATGGTGCCGGCGGGGGAGAGAAGTTCGATGTGTTTCATGGTTGTACTTAAAAATGAGCTGATGCGCATTTTAGCAAAAAATGCCCCTATCAGGGCTTGGCAAACATTGGGCTAAGAAAGACCTCTAAAAATTCGTCATTCCGCGCATTCGGCAGCCGATAGACTGCAAAGCGAACCTAGTTTGTCGAACTCACTGGGCTTCCACTTATGCGGGAGCGACGATTACGAATTAGAAAATGCTCTCTAAAATCTAAAAAACCTCAGCCGGAACAAAGACAGCACTACCCCACTGGAATTGTTGGTCTATTAAAAAACTGTGGTATTCGAGAACAAACTTTATGCAGAATAAACACCACCATTTGCACACGTAGATTATTCTTTCGACATGCGTAATAAGCTTCTATATTGCCTTTGACAATGCCGATCAGACTATTGTTGGAAATACCGCCGGTCCGCATTTTTATCCAAATTTTGGGAATATAGACGGCCTTGGCCTTATTAACGGCTAAAAAGCGCATAGTCAGCTCAAAGTCCGCTTGTCTGGAAAATTGTAAATCGAACCCACCGAATTGTTCATAGATGCGGCGGCGCACAAAAAAGGTTGGATGTGCCGGCATCCAACCCTTCTCGAACAATCCCTTACGATAGTTACATGACGTCCAATATCGCACCACTTTGGAGGAATCATATCTATCGACATACAACAAATCGGCGTAACAGACGTCTACAGTGGAATCGGAAAATATGTCGGCAACCTGGGACAATATTGTGTCGTCTGCGTAGACATCATCAGCGTTTAAGGTACCTATTACGTCGCCCGATGTCATAAAAATACCTTTATTCATCGCATCGTAAATACCGCGATCAGGCTCGGTAATAAACTTGGCCACATGCTGGCCGGATTTACGAACTATGTCGACGGTGCCATCAGTCGAACCACCGTCGATTACGATGTGCTCAATGTTATTAAAATCCTGACCCGATACTGACTGCAAATTATCTTGAATAAACTCTGCTGCATTAAAGGAAACAGTGACAATCGATATTTTCATTAACCTAAAAAAGTAAATACATGAAAGAAGTTATAGCGAATTAAAATCAGACGAATAAGCTCCAACTAACTTACGCAACCGCACCCATGCAAAGGCACAGCCGCGTCTTAGGTCACCAGTCAATATTCTCCCAATAAAAACCGATATGGCACCGTAAGTTATTGCCAATCCTTTTGGCAGATTAAAAATTGGCACGACAAAACAATAAAAAGCCCAATGCCGAGAAAATCTGGTATTGAACCGTGAATAGGCAATACCTAAATCCTCAGTTCCTTGCAACCGGGCCCTTAACACATAATATGGATAGTATCCTATCAACATATCTGATTCGAGCTTATGCTTAGTATCGACCGATAATCCACTATCGATATATTTATCAACAATAGCGCCAAACTTATCAACGAACACATCGGAAAACGAGTACCCGCCGCTGTTATTCCGTTTATACGCCACCAAATAACTATCTACATATAGATTAACCGGCGCCTTTAAGGCGGCACTGTATATTAAATCAATGTGCACCAGATTAGTTCCGCAGTAATCATTAGCATCGACACCTTGTAAATAATCCTTGGATATTATATTTACGGAAATTAAAGTTGAAAACTTACCTAACTTAATAATGAACTCGTTTGAGTCTGCAAACTCGTACAACTTCTCGCCGCCGCCTGGGTACTCAGCTCTAAAGTCGAAGTCGTAACCATATGCCCGAACTGAAACCACGCCATAATTTTTCCGAGCCAGCAAACTTTCCAGATGCTTTAAGGAGCCATCAATCAGCAAGTCGTCATCGCCAAAAATCAAAACGTATTGCCCGGCAGCCTGATTAAAGCATTGCGCTATATTTAGATCGGGACCAATGTTTTCCGAGTTTCTTATATACCGTATCGGAAGGTCTTTATTTAAATACTGCTCAACGCGAGCCTTAGTATCGTCGGTAGAACAATTGTCGGATACTAAAATTTCTATTGGGTAAGTTAATTCACCAAGCTGAGAAATAATCTGCTCTATATTCTTAACTAAATAGTCCGCCCTGTTCCAGGTTGGAATGCCAATAGTCAGTAAGGGCCTAGTATGTTTATTCATATTTTTATTATATTGTCGCGTGCCATTTTTTACGAAGCATTACCCACATCAGTAGCGATGTCGGAAAACCAAACCCAACATTTACTGCAAGCAAAACCGACACGATACCGGCTGAACCCCAAATCGGTGCCAGCCAAACCGAGCCACTGACGGTCAATAACGCACCCGACAAGGACAACCAAAGAAAAGGCTCCTTACGATGTGCCCTGAGATAGATAGCTAATAAACCGGAAATGTGGGCAAACAAAATTGCCCCGATCAACACAACCGTTTCCCAAAACGGTAAAAAACGCACGCCATACGCCGTATAATCCGCCGCATAGCGAATCAAGACAAAAAACATCGCCCCCATAACAAATACCGCAAGCGAACGTTTAAAACCTTTGCTGAATTCATTGTCCAGTAAATCCCATTCCTGCTGCCCGGCAGCTTTGGCTAACACGGGGATTCGGCTCGTCATCCAAGCTAAACTTAACAAACCCAACATGTTGCAAACAGTCATGGTTACGCCCATTTGCCCCGCAACCACCGCATTCTGGGTCTGAAACAGCAGCGGAGTATGCATCTGCGTTAAAAAATACCCGCAGAGCCAGCTGATTCCCAAACGCCACTGCATCGGCCAAAGCTCTCGCCACCAAGCGAAGTCTCCGGTAGTCCTAAACAAAGCTGACGCCCATAACTTTGGATAACGAAATAGTGCCCACACCAAGGCGATCAAGGCAGCGGACGCCGGCATCATGGCTACCGCATAAAGGCCGCCGCCCTCAAGAAGCGTAAACCAAATGGCTATGGCACCGACAATACCTTGCACGAGTCGCAAAGAATAAACCTCCACAACCTTGCCGCTGCCTTCTACCAAAGCCAAAACCGGCAATAAGGTCAGGCTTACGGCCGTACTGATAACTAGGATCAACCAAGGTTGTTGCCAGGCTAAATCCAGTTCCTGCGGCCGATTCCCAAAGAAATACAAACCAGCCGGATAAGCCAACAAAAACAGCAAACCGGAAACAGCATACCAACATAAGGCTTTTCTTGTCAGCGCCAGATAGCGGCCGACGTTTTCCCCGACAACTGCTCCATGAGGCAACCAATTCAACTCGGCAAATTCATGCGCCGCCTGTTGCACCAATATGGTTGACAGCCCCATATCCAACAAGGCCTGCAAACCAGCGAGACTAGCAAAAGTGTAGTAATAGCCTTGTTCGGCCGGCGATAAGTATCGTGCAATGCAAAATAGCGTAATTAGTCCCGCACCAGCCTGCCAGCCCCTTTGCGCTAAAACTGCTAACGTTTTCTTATCGACCTGCATATCGTTTTGCCTCGGGTTCCCTGCATCCAATGAATGGAGTGGCTAGTTATAAATTTAATTAGGCAAAAAAACTCAAAGCCTGGATCGATCAACAGTTAAAGTTCGCTCGGGCAACTTGTAAAGCTTGCGATAGAATCGGCGCAGCCCCCCAGCCAAATAGCCAGGCATCAGACAATAAGCTAATAATACCAAGAATATACGACCACGCCAGCCATCACCATAAGCCATCATCGACAGCAAATAATTAAATTGATTGATACCTTGGGCTTTATAATTTAAAGCGACCTTAACTAGCCACAAGCAGCCATTCTTATTACTCCTATCCCTCGTCATATACTGAGTAATTTCCCCAATAAATTTTATACGGAGCTTTTTGTCCTGCAAAAAACGGCTAGTCCTAAACCAACCTGCATACCACTCCAGGTCACCGAAATAATATCCGGGGGCGGTATTTGGGGTATGTGTCATTAAATCGTTTCTTGTGCTATAGACCATAAGAGGCTGGTCTTGCATAGAAAGCATTGTTGATACCAATTGCGGATAAGCATCACCTATGTTCATATAAGCAGAAGGCAAATGGGCCGCTGCAATGTTGCGTCGAATAATGGTTGCGGAAATCATGCTGATACTGGCAAAAAACAATGGTTCGGTGCGAGCCAAATCCATTGCTGGTACATATTTACCTTTATTAAGATCATCGACCAACCATCCTAAACGAATAATATCCGCATCTTGAGAACTTAGCACTTCTATCAATTCATTTATAAATTGCAAATGCCAATCGTCGTCGTCACCTATAATCCAGCAATATTCGGAATCGGTTATCTCTATGGCGCGCAATATATTGCCGTTACCACCAATGTTGTATTTATTTTTATGGTACTTTAGAGCAGGCCAAATTTTTTGAAAATCCGCCACTACGCTGCTAGTGTTATCTGTAGAAGCATTGTCCAACACGCACAGCTCAATTCCGACCAAGCCAGCACTGATAAATTTTTGCAGCGTTGACTTTAAGCATTTTTCTCTATTATAAGTAATAAGAACAGGGGCAAGTACGTTATTATTCCATTCAATGGATGTCGTCATTATTTATTTTAATTCTCATTAGATGCCTTCATGATATTTCTTATCACAAAGTGGCGTTGATATATAAAGCTCTCTATCGGTTGCGATATTTTTCAGTTGGCGACAATACTATTCGAAAAATATATACAATATACTG
>NZ_JANIBL010000046.1 GCF_024505055.1 Methylomonas rosea | reverse complement strand
TTGCCCAGCCAAGTTTCCGGCGGCCAGCAGCAACGGGCGGCAATTGCCCGCGCCTTGGCTAACGACCCGCCGCTGATCGTCGCCGACGAGCCCACCGGCAATCTTGATGCTGCCACTGCCGATTCGGTGTTCGATTTGTTCGCGCACCTGCGCGATCAAGGCAAAACCCTGGTAATGGTCACTCACAACGAGACCCTGGCCGATGCCGCCAGCCGCAAACTGGAAATCCGTTCCGGACGTATCCATGCGGACAGCAAGCCGGTAACCCTGATTTGAATACGCTCTGGTACAAAGTCTGGGCCGACTTGTGGCTGACTAAAAGCCGCACTGCCCTGGCTATTATCAGCATCGCAGCCGGCGTCTGTTGTGTCGGCACATTATTCGGCATGATCGATTTATTGCTGAGTAAAATGGATGCCGCGCATCGGCAATCGCAACCCTCGCATATCAATCTGATTTTGCGGAACGATGCCGACATCGGTTTGCTGGAGCAAGTCAAAGCCGTACCCGGCGTGGCCGGCGTCGATACCATGACGCCGCTGAGCGTGCATTTCCGGCAACCCGGCGAGACCGACTGGCGCCTGGGTACGCTAATAATCCGCCCCAACTACGACAATCAACTCTTCGACAGAACAGCTTTGCAATCCGGTAATTGGCCGAGCGCGGCTCAAATAGCGATAGAAAACCTCTCCGCCCTGTCCAGCGGGATACAAAGCGGCGACATCGAATTCGAAACCATCTACGGCCCGCAAACCCTGCCTATCGGCGGTATTGTCCGTCACCCCTTTGTTAAACCGCCCAAATTCGGCGGCCAGGTGCATTTTTTTGCCGACGCGGCCCAAGCCGCCCAATTCGGCATTGCGGCGCACAGCTTCCGACAATTATTGGTGCAAATCGCCGATCCTTACCGCAGCGAAACCGCCCGCAGCGTTGCCGGCCAGATTCGCAGCCTGCTGACCGCTAAGCATATCGGCGTCAACGTCACCTTGTTGCAAGACCCGGAACAACATTGGGGCCGGCCGTTTTTGGCCGGCATCAACGGCGTTCTGAAAATCATGGCCTTGGTCTCGTTAGCCCTGGCTAGCGTATTGATTTTAAACACCGTATCGGCCCATATCACCCAGCAAACCGATCAGATCGGCGTGATGAAAGCGCTGGGTGGCAGAACTACAACCATCGCCAAATTGTATCTGCTGGAAATCCTGCTGCTGGCTTTGCTGGCGATAGTCTTGGCCATGCCGCCGGCGCTGGCAGGCGCTTATTTCAGCTCTTGCCGGTTGTTGGCGTTATTCAATATAGCCTGCGGTGAATTTGCGGTTTCGGTGCCCGCCGTTGTCTACATGCTGCTGGGCGGCTTGCTAGCACCTTTACTGGCGGGTTTGGTCCCGATTATGCGCGGCGCGGCGCTGACGGTGCGCATGGCAATCGCCAGTTACGGCGTGGGCGCGGATTTTGGCTACAACCGTTTCGATCTGTATATAGAAAAGTTCGGGGCGCGTTTTCTGCCGACTTTATTCGCCGCGGCGCTGGGGAATTTATTCCGTCGCAAAGCCAGGCTGGTGCTGACGCAAAGTGTGCTGATCGTTGCCGGCGTGATGTTTTTGGTGTTGACCAGCTTGATAGCCTCGCTGGACTTAACGCTGGACCGGGAAATGGCCCGCAGCCGTTATGCCGTGCGGCTGGGTTTTAGTACCGACCAGCCCGAACAAAAAATTCGCGACATCGCCACAGCGGTGGCCGGCACGGAAAATATCGAATTCTGGCAACGATCCAGCATGCAAATAACCAAGGACGGCCTAGCCTTGCCGCAAAAAGGCAGCCTGGGCATGCACATGCTGGCACTGCCGGCAAACTCGAGCATTTATCAACCGCTGATTGAATCCGGACGCTGGTTGCAAGCCCGCGACGCCGGCGAGCGCGTGCTGGTGCTGAGTGCGGATACCGCCGCGCTGAACGGTGTCCGAGCGGGCGACAGGCTGGACGTTGCGCTAGGGACCGATCACGAGAAATGGCAAGTGGTAGGCATCTATCGCTGGCTGGCGGGCAATAGCTATGCGGTGGAACCGGCTTATGCACCGCTGGAAACCTTACGGCGGATTACCCATAGCCGGGATATGGCATCATTCGCATTACTCGATATGCCGGTGGCCGATCTGAACCAGGAAGCCGACTATCTGCGCAACTTGCAGCAGCGTTTTCAAGATCAGGGCGTGCAACTGGATGTTTACACCACACTCGCCAAACTCGAACAAGGCCAATTTGCCCGTAACCAGTTCAAACCGGTATTGAACACCTTGCTGGGCTTGGCCTGCATGATTGCGGCAGTCGGCGGCATCGGTCTGTCCGGCACCTTGGCAATCAGTGTATTACAGCGCATTCGCGAAATAGGCGTATTGCGTGCCATCGGCGCCCCCTCCAAAGTAGTGTTCCGCATGTTTTTACTCGAAGGCTTATTGCATGGCGTTATGGCCTGGTTTCTGAGTATTCCGGTGGCTTATCTGGCCGCAGAACCTCTAGCCAAACAACTCGGACAAACTATGCTTGGCATACAACTGGATTTCAGCTTCGACTTCTGGGCTATTCTGTACTGGCTGATAATTGTGTTCACCGTGGCCTGGATAGCTGCTTTTTGGCCGGCGCGTAAAGCGACCCAGCTAAGCATCAGGGAGTGCCTGGGGCACTGATCGGCTCAGTATTGGCTTTTATGATTATGCGCGGTAACAACTTTTCAATGACTAAAAACGCTTTGCTTAAATCAAGCAAATTTTTACTACTGAGCTGGTGGCTGCTAGCCAGTTTTGCGGTTCCAGCCGACGCGCCGGTGCGCATCGGCGTGCTGGCCTATCGGCCCAAGCCGCAAACTCTGGAACAATGGCAAGCGCTAAGCAAAGTTTTGCACCAAGCCATCCCGGAGCGCGAGTTCATCGTCGAAGCCTTGAACTACGACGAACTGGAAACCGGCGTGGACAGTAAACACTTGGACTTTGTGCTGACCAATCCCGGTCACTATGTTCATATCAGCTATCAACATGGCTTTTCAGCGCCGCTGGCAACTTTGGTCAGGCACGAGAACGGCCGCTCCCACGATATGTTCGGCGGTGTGATCTTCGCGCTGGCCGAGCGTCGGGATCTAAACGCGCTCGGCGACCTGCGCGGCAAAAAAATCGCCGCTACGAGTCAAGATTCCCTGGGCGGCTTCCAGATGCAAGCTTACGAAGCCGCCCAAGCCGGCATAGACATTGTCAAGGCATCCCAATTGGTACTCACGGGTATGCCGCACGACGCGGTAGTGGAAGCCGTATTGTCCGGGCAAGCCGATATAGGCTTCATCCGCAGTGGTGTTCTGGAGGATTTGGCCACAAGAGGCCAGCTCGACCTGGGGCGGATCAAAATCCTAAATATGCAGACATCCGCGACCTTCGCACTGTTATCGACGCAACTTTATCCGGAGTGGCCGTTTGTAGCCTTGCCGAGCGTAGACCGCGAACTGGCAAAAAAAGTCGCCGGCACTTTGTTACTGATGGGCCCCGACCGTATTCCAGGGATTGAGGGCTTTACCATTCCGGCCGATTACAATTCGGTGGAACAATTACTGCGGAACTTGCGCGCCAAGCCCTTCGACGCCGTTCCGCTATTCACGTTGACGGATATTTGGCAACGTTACCCTACACCTGTGCTGGCACTCAGCGCCGGCGTATTCCTGGTGGTGTTGCTCAGCTTGAGCTTGTTCTCGGTGAACCGTTATCTGGCGGCGGAGCGGCGCAGAGTCCGCGAACAAAATATTCGGCTGGCGGACAGCGAATATCGCTGGAAATTTGCTCTGGAAGGCGCTGACGAAGGCGTATGGGATTGGGATATCCTCAGCGGCGAAGTATTTTTCTCGCCGCGCTGGAAGTCGATGATAGGTTATGAGCCCGATGAATTCGCCAATACTTTTGAAGCCTGGCGGGACAGCCTGCATCCGGACGACACTGAGCGGGTGCTTCAAACCCTGACTGACTACTTCGACGGCAAGAATAAATTGTATTGGGTGGAGTTTCGCATGCGCTGTAAGGACGGCCGGCATAAGTGGATACTCGCCAAGGGCATGGTGGTGGCGCACACACCGGAAGGCAAACCGCAACGCATGCTGGGTACGCATGTCGATATCGACAAGCATAAACAGATCGAGCAGGAATTACGACAAAGCCACGATGCCTTGTTACGCTCCAATGTCGATCTGGAACAGTTCGCTTACAGCGTCTCCCACGACATGCGGCAACCGTTGCGCATGGTCTCCGGCCATTTGCAGTTTTTGGAGCGCAATCTCCGGGAATCGCTGGATGAAGACGCGCGGCAAAATCTGAATTTTGCGCTGGAAGGCGCCAAGCGCATGGATGCAATGATCGTCTCGCTGCTGGAGTATTCGCGCGTCGGCCGCAAGACTCAACAAAAATCCTGGATTGCCAGCGATGCGGTCCGCGATGAAGTGTTGCAGTTCGTCGAACCCTTGGCGGCACAATGCCAAGCCAACATCCATTGTCAGGGCGATTGGCCCATCCTGTATGCCAGCCGCGATGAATTGAGCCGCTTACTGCAAAACCTGCTGGTCAATGCTCTGCACTATCGCCAAGAATACCAAGCTCCCATTATCGACATTAACTCCGAGGTCAGTGACGGCTTTTGGCGGCTCAGCGTGCGCGACAACGGTATCGGTATAGACCCTGGACAATTTGAGCGGCTGTTTCAGTTCTTCAGCCGCCTGCAAGCACGCCAGCGTTTTGACGGCACCGGCATGGGCCTGGCTTTGTGCCGGCGCATAATCGAACATCACAACGGCAAAATTTGGGTGGATTCGGCCGGCGAAGGCCAGGGCTCATGTTTTACTTTTGAAATTCCCTTGGGTTATACCTCCACAAGCGATAGCCAACCGACATGAATAATAACCACAAAATCTCGGTTGACGCCCCCCCACGCCCAAGCTTGACCAAACCACGGTATTACAGTCACTGGCTGACGGCAGCAGTCTTGTCAATTACATTGCTGACCAGCTACGAGGCATGGCGGATTGCGGCTCAGGACTTGGAACACGAACGCCGGCTCTATTTCGATTTCCGCGTCCGGCAATTGGTGCAAAGTATCGAGCAACGGCTGGTCACTTACGAGCAAATGTTATACGGCGCCAGAGGCTTATTTGCGGCCTCAGGGCTAGTGCAACGCAACGAATATAAGGAATATGTCTCCGCGCTCAACCTCGACCAACGTTTTCCCGGCATCCAGGGCGTGGGCTTTTCGCTGTGGATTCCTAAAACCGAGAAAGACCGGCATGTTGCCGAGCTGCGCAAACAAGGCTTCACCGATTACGACATCCATCCTATCGGCGAGCGGGATTTTTACACCTCGATTATCTATCTGGAACCGTTTTCCGGCCGTAATCTGCGCGCCTTCAGTTACGACATGTTCTCCGAACCCACCCGCAACCGGGCATTAAGCTATGCCCGCGATAACAACAGCCTGGGTGTTACCGGAAAAGTTAAGTTACTACAGGAAACCGAACAAGACGTGCAAGCCGGCTTTTTAATGTATTTGCCGGTATATAAAAAAGACGTGCCGCACGACACGCTGGAGCAGCGCCGCGCCAACCTATTGGGTTGGGTTTACGCGCCATTCCGGACCAAGGACTTAATGGCCGGCATTGGCGGCGAACAAGAAAGCGATTTGGGATTGGAAATATTCGACGGCGAAACATTAGACGAAGAAAGCCGCATGTACGGCTCGGCACCGCCGGCAAACATTCAACCGCTATTGACCTCCAAGCAACAGATTGTTTTGGCTTGCCACCCGTGGACCTTATTGATTCATGCCGAACCGAATTTTCAAGCGCGGGTCGATCAAGACAAGCCAGCCATTATCGCCGGCAGCAGCGTAAGCCTGAGCCTGCTGTTAAGTCTGCTGACCTGGCAGTTGGTGAACAGCCGCAGCCGGGCGATGGCCCTGGCACAAAACATGACCGCCGAATTGCGCGAGAGCGAAAGCCGGTTCCGAGCGATGGCGGACTCGGCGCCGGTGATGATTTGGCTCTCGGACACAGCCAAGCGCTACTACTGGTTTAATAAAGTCTGGTTGGATTTTACCGGAAATAGCATCGACCAAGAGCAAGGCGAAAATTGGACAGCGGGCCTGCACCCCGACGATAGCGATGTCTGCCGCGAGCATTACAGCCATTGCTTTGATCGGCAGCTGCCCTTTAGCATAGAACATCGCCTAAAACGCCACGACGGTATATACCGTTGGGTGCTCGATACCGGTATCCCGCGTTACGATGTCAATGGCGAATTTGTCGGCTATATCGGCTCCTGTATCGACATTACCGAACCTCGACAAATCCGCATGGCTCTGGAAACCAGCAACGCCGACCTGAGCCGTTTCGCGGAAATATCCGCTCATCACTTGATGGAACCGACTCGCCGCTTCACCAGTTTTACCCAGCGTCTGCGCAGTTCGCTCAGCGCCTACCCGCAGGTATTGGCTGACGAAGACGTCAACGCCAGCCTATGCTATCTGGAACAAGACGCCCAGCGCTTACTGAGTCTGGTGCGCGACATTCAACTGTACATAACCGCCGATCAAGCCCGCGACAAAATCAGCGCGGCGTCTGCCGAAACAGCGGTGAAGACGGTTTTGCGCAACTTTGCCGACAAAATCGCCGCAGTGGGGGCCACCGTCACCGTCAGTCGCTTACCCGATGCCTACATTGATCTCCCGCGGTTAATCGAGCTGTTCAGCCTGTTTCTGGACAATGCGCTGATCCATGGCCGCCCGGCTGATCCGGATCTAGCCTTAAAAATTGAGATTGGTGGCGTATCGGAACAGAACGTAAGTCGTTATCATGTCCGCGATAATGGCTCTGGAATTCGTGCGGAATATCGGCACCGCGTTTTCGAAATCTTCGAGCGCCTAAACTACCGCAATAGCGAGGCCGGCACAGGCATCGGCTTGTCTATTGCCCGCCGCATCGTTGACAGTTGCGGCGGCAAAATTTGGATTGAAAGTACGGCGCAGAGCGGCACCGCACTGGTGTTCGAGCTACCCAATATCGAAGGAAATAAGTATGACGGATAAATCGACTCCGCTGTTCGATGTGCTGCTGGTGGAAGACGAACCCGCCGATGCCCATCTGATAAAAATGAGTTTCAAGGAAAACCGGGTGCGTTGCAATCTGCATCATGTCTGGGACGGTGTCGAGGCGCTGGCATTTTTGCGGCGGCAAGGCGCCGATTATGCCGACGCACCACGCCCGGATTTGATCTTGCTGGATCTAAATATGCCGCGCATGAATGGCCGCGAGTTTCTGGCTAAAATCAAGTCGGAACCGGACTTTGCCAGCATTCCGGCTATTGTACTGACCACCTCTGATATAGAGCGCGATGTAGTAGCGACGTATCAACTTGGCGCCAACGGGTACATTACCAAACCGGTGGATGTCGAACAATTTATCGCGGTGGTTCGGCAAATCGAAGGTTATTGGTTCAACGTAGTGCGCTTACCCAGCAAGCAATAAAAATGACCGAAGCAACAAATTGCTGCGTTTTATTAATTGAAGACGAACCTGGCGACGCCAGTCTGGTTCGGCAATATTTGCGCGCCTCGACCAACCTGCGTTTCGAACTGATCTGGCGCGAGAATTTGGCGGATGGCGAACAAATCATTGCCCAGCAAAAAATCGACGTGGTGCTGGTGGATTTAAGCTTACCGGATTCGCGCGGCCTGGATACGGTCAGGCGTATCCGTAAAGCGACCAGAGTACTGCCGATTATCGTGCTGACCGGGCACGACGATACCGAGTTTTCTCTGAAGGCTCTGGACTGCGGCGCGCAGGATTATCTGATCAAAGCCAGCATCGACACCGACAGCCTGGTCAGGGCCATACGCTACGCGTTGACTCGGATCAGCTTGGAAAAACGGCTTTACGAATCCGAACAACGGATGGGCATGGCCTTGCAGAGCGCAAGCCTGGGCCTATGGGACTGGCACATTCCCAGCGGGAAGGTTATCTTCAACGAACTGTGGGCGTCGATATTGGGGTATACGCTCGACGAAGTCGGGTCCGATATCGACATTTGGAAACGCTTGGTGCATCCGGACGATTGGCAAGTAGTTAAAGCCTCTCTGGATCCGCATTTGCGCGGGGAAACCGACCTTTACTCCGCGGAACATCGCTTACTCCACAAGCAAGGCCATTGGGTCTGGGTACACGATACCGGCCGGGTGCTGGAATGGGATTTTCATGGTCAACCGATCCGCGCGGTCGGCATCCATCAGGATATCAGCCTGCGCAAGGCGTCGGAGTTGCGCGACCACTTGCTGGTGTCGGCCCTGGAAACAGTGGAACACGGTGTCGTCATTACCGATGTAAATGCCAATATCGAATGGGCCAATAAAGCCTTTGAAACGCTGACCGGCTTTAGTCGCCACGAAGCTATAGGTATGCGGCCCAACGAGCTGGTCAAATCCGGCAAGCAAGACCCGACGTTTTATCAGAATTTATGGGACACCATACTGTCCGGAAACACTTGGCGTGGCGAGATCGTCAACCGGCGCAAAAATGGCGAACTGTATGACGAAGAGCTGGTGATTTCCCCCGTCAAGGACCAACAAGGTTGCATACGGCATTTCGTCGGCGTCAAGCAGGATGTCAGCGAACGCAAACGCATACAATCCGAGCTCTGGGAATTGGCGACGACCGACGGCTTAACCGGCTTTTTAAATCGCCGACACTTTATGGCCCGCCTGGAAAACGAATTTGCCAGGGTGCAGCGCAATAATCACCGGGTAGCCGTGTTAATGCTGGATCTGGATCATTTTAAGCAGATTAACGACGGTTACGGACACCCCACCGGGGACGCGATGCTGCAACACTTTGCCGGCATTATTCGCGCGGAATTGCGCAAGATCGATGTCGTGGGCCGAATTGGCGGCGAGGAGTTCGCGATATTCATGCCAGAGACCGACGCCGAACCAGCCATAATAATTGCCGAACGCTTACGTAACGTACTAGCCGATACACCGCTGGTTATCGATAAGCATACGATTTCGATAACCGTCAGTATCGGGATTGCCTTGATGCATGCCGATAGCGGCACGGCGGATTGCGTATTGACCAAGGCTGATAAAGCGCTATATACCGCTAAGGAAAATGGCCGGAACAGCGTACGTGTCTGGCTTTAAGCGCCTAATGCAAAAATTGCACAACGCCTTTAAGAGGCCGTCGTAAAAACCCCCTCTGCCCGCGGGAGAGGGTTGGGGGGTGAAAATCTATAAATTATTGTTTTGTATACACTCATCCTAACCTTCTCCTTTATACCCAGTGGGTACGGAAGGAGACAGGGCTGTTTCCACTTTTACGACAGCCTCTTTAAAGAGTGATCGGATAGAACACGTTGGAAAAATCGACATAAATTTCCACACTATCGCCGCGGCGGCGGTCCTGAATGCGTTTGTCGATAATGTCCTGCGGCACCGGCAAGCCATTGCGGCGCCTGTCATTTTTGACATCACGCTGCTTGTAACATCGGACCAAAACCTCACAGCCGTTAAATAACAGACCGTTCAGATTCTTGATAGCGCGGATACCGGCCTCGTCGGAACTCACCGACACCAAGCCGTGATGTTCCAGCTGATTGGTGCGCCTGTCCCGAATCACCATCACATCGACCGTTATTACTTGCTCGGCTTGTGCTATTAAATCTTCACTAACCGCCATCGCCACGTAAAAATACAATTCGTTGGGACGGGTCGGAGCCGGGATATTCCGAAAAAAAAGCAGCATAAAATCTAGCTAACAGTAAGCATACAAAATAAGCCGGAAGCCGCTTAATACAGCGTTTCCGGCGCGGATGCATTATGCCGGGTTCAAAACCTGAGCCATGCACAATGCCGAATAAGTGTAGGCTTAAATTTAATGGGCTTATCGAAATCCGGATTTTTTTGTCCGCATGGAGTTAGCCTTGCCCCAAATCGGCCAAAATCTTATCCCGCACCAATTGCCCGGACAAAGTCACCATCGGCATGCCGCCGCCGGGATTGACGCTACCGCCCACGAAATACAGATTGGTTAACTGCGCGCTGCGTTGCGGGGCCTTAAAGCCCAGGTTTTTCCAGCGATCCGCGACCACGCCGTAAATCGAACCCAGGTTGGAATAATATTTGGCCTGAATATCCAATGGCGTCCAGTATTCCTCGGTGACGATGTGCTTGCGCAGATCAGTCAAGCCCATCCGTTCCAGCTTAGCCAACACCCGCTCGCGGAGCGCCCAGTAATCCTCCGCCGACAGCGGTTTATCCGGGTTGATATGCGGGATGTGCGGCAGGATTTTGATAATCTCGCAGCCGTCCGGCGCCTGACTGGGGTCGGTTTTACAGGGCGCCACCAGATAAATGGTCGGATCGTCGGACAATTTGCCGCTATGAAACACCGCATCGAAATGCTCGCGCGGATGATCGGAATAAAAGAAGTTGTGGTGCGCCAATTGCGGATACAGCCGATTCACACCCAAATGCAAAACCAGACCCGAACAAGTCGGCTCGAAGCGTTGCATTTTTTTGAGTTCCGCCGGAGAGCTATGCAGCAGTTTGTCCATGGCTGGAATCACTTCCATATTCGACACCACAATGTCCGCCGCCAATACTTCGCCGCCTTGTAATTTAATCCCGCTAGCCCGGCCTCCCTGATACTGAATTTCTTCGACTTCCGTGTTCAGGCGTATTGTCACGCCCAACTCTATCGCCAGCTTTTCCATGGCTTGCGCCAAGCCGTACATACCGCCTTTTACGTACCACAAGCCGTATTCATATTGAATATAAGGCATCAGATTCATCAAGGCCGGCGAGTCGTAGGGCGAAGAGCCGACGTACTTGATGAAATAATTGAGAATATCGACCAGTTTGGGATGAGTAATAAAGCGTCTCACTCCCTGATCCATTGAGCGAAATACGTCGAAATTCAAGGCCCGAATCGGACCGTAAAACTTCAGTAATTCCCAAAAGGTATCGAGGCCCGTGGCAAAATAGCCAGCTTCGGTTTCAGTGCCCAGTTTTTTGGAATAGGCCATGAAGCGAGAGAACTCCTCAGCCGTGTTCGGGCCAAGTTTGTCCAACTCACGACGCTGGTTTTGTTCGTCTTCGCATAAATCGATAGTGGTGCCGTCTTCGAAGAAATTGCGCCAGTGCGGCTCGACTTTTTCGATGCCGACATAATCGGCCATACGTTTACCGACTTTGCTGAACAGCGCTTCAAAGATATGCGGCATAGTCAGGATCGACGGCCCCAGATCAAAGGTAAAACCGTCTTTGGTCATGATATTCAGCTTACCGCCGACCTTGTCATTCTTCTCGACCAGCTCCACCGCAAAGCCTTCGCTAGCTAGCGAAATCGCTGCGGACAAACCGCCCAGACCGGCGCCGATGATGACGACGCGTTTATTATTGTTTTGCTTCATCAGTAGTCCCGTTTCCATGACAACAGTAATTTAAGATTTTGCCAGCGTTGCGTTAAATCGAAGGCTGAATATTCCCGAAACGCTTGCAGCGCCGGCCAGTTGCGTTTGATGCGCTGTACCAACGAACCTTCGCCGTAGACAAAGTCCATATAGCCTTTAAAGTCCCGGTAGCGTTGTTCGGAATATGGAAACCAGTTGGGTTCCTTAGGCAAATGACTGCGACTGGTCATGCCGGCCACCGGATAGGTGAAACTGCGTAAACCCTCCGCGCCGTGATACCGACCGAAACCGCTTTTTTTCACACCGCCAAACGGCAAACCGGGATGGCCGATATTTTTGATGACATCGTTGATCGCCCAGTTACCCACTTCCAGTTGACCGGCGACCCGCTCGGCTTTTTGAATATCCTGGCTCCAGACGCTGGCATTCAAGCCAAACTCGCTGTCGTTGGCCAAACGGATTGCTTCGGCTTCATCGGCAAAGGCCATCACTGGCAACAACGGCCCGAAGCTTTCCTCGCGCATCACCCGCATGACGTGATGCACATTCCATAGAACGACCGGTTTGAGGTGATTGCCTTGCCTTTCCAGCGGCCCGGAGGCCTGGGCGCCTTGGGCGATGGCGTCTTGATAATGCGCTTCGACTATCGCAATTTGCCGCTCGGTGGTCATCGCACCCAAATCGCCTTGCCCACCATGGCCGACCTGCAACTGGGCAACTCCGTTCTGTAACAGTTTTAAAAACTGATCGTGACAGTCTTGCTGCACATACAAGCGCTCCACCGAGACGCAGACCTGACCACTATTGCAAAACGCGCCGTACAAGGCTGCATCGGCGGCACGCTGTAATTGCGCGTCGTTGAACACCAACATCGGGTCCTTGCCGCCCAGTTCCAGCAATACCGGAATCGGGTGTTCTGCGGCGCGCTGCATCACGGCTTTGCCGCTGTTTAGGCCGCCAGTAAAAAATACCAAATCCGGGCTGGCGTCGATCAATTGCGCGCCGGTTTCGCCGTCGCCCACCAGCCACTGCACCAAACCTGGCGGCAGATCCAGTTGCTTGAACAAGTCGACAATCAGTTGCCCAACCGGCAAACTCAATTCCGAAGGTTTCAGGATCACCGCGTTGCCGGCAAACAAGGCTGTCAGCATCGGCCCGACCGAGAGTTGGAACGGATAATTCCATGGCGAAATCACTGCCACCACGCCAAACGGCCGACGTTCGATCCCCGCAGTAGCGCCAGGAAAGGCAAACGGCGAGGTGGGAATGCCTCGATAAGACAAGATGTTGGCGGCATGCTTTTGGTAGTAACGCGCCAAATCCAAAACAGGATAAATCTCGCCCAGCAAGGCCTCGGTGCGGACTTTGCCGGTGGTCAGGCTGATTAATTCGCAAATCGAATCCAGCTCAGCCATTAACAAGGGCACCAGCTTGGCCAAGATTTTAGCTCGCTCGGCAACCGGCCACTTGGCCCAAATTTGCGCGGCTGAGCGGGCAGCACGCATCTGCTGCTGAATTGCCGCCACCTCGCTAACCGGAAAGTCGCCCAGCACCCGGCCATCGACCGGTGAAACGGCCTGCATCGTCGCCATCGCTTAAGCCTTGGCTTTTTTCAGCCAGGCACTTTGCTGAATTTCCTTGAAATTCACCCGGTGTTTGCGGGAAATCAGATTCGAGGAAATCCGCGCCGATTCGTAAATGGTCGGCAATCCGCTGCCGGGATGAGTGCCGCCGCCAACCAGATAGCAGTTATCCAGTTCTTCGAAGCGGTTATGCGGCCGCCAATACAACATCTGGCTGAACTTATGCGACAGACTGAAGGTAGCACCCTTGTAAACGTGCTCGTCGCTTTCCCAGGTGCCGGGGGTGATGATTTTTTCGCATTCGATATGTTCACGAATGTCGGTCAAAGCCAGACGCTCTCCCAGGGTATCCAGTACTTGCTCACGCACATCGGCGCAATGGGCTTGCCAATCGACACCGCTGTCGTTATTGGGCATCGGTACCAGCACGTATAAGGCTGACTTGCCTGGCGGAGCCAAGCTGTCATCGGTGACGGAAGCATTTTGCACGTAAAACGAAAAATCTTCGGTCAAGGTTTTATTGCTGAAGATGTTACTAATATTGGTGCGGTAATCCTTGGCAAACACAATCGTGTGATGCGGCAAATCGTATTGCTTGTCCAGGCCCAGATAGAGCATGAAGGTCGAGCACGAGTACTCGCGCTTTTTCAACTCTTCGTGATCGTATTTGCGCAAGGTACCGGGCTCCAGCAGGTGGGTCATCGCATGGGCAAAGTCGGCGTTGACAATGACTTCGTCGCCGCGCACTTCTTCGCCATTCTTTAATTTCACGCCTTTCGCTACCCCATCCTCGACAATCAAAGACGCAATCTCGGCATTTAAATGAATTTCACCGCCGGACTCGGTGACGACTTGCGCCATCGCCGAGGCGATGCGGTTCAAACCGCCGGCCACGTGATAGATGCCGTATTCGTGCTCCAAATACGGCAGCATTGTAAACAAAGCCGGACACTCCCAGGGCGACATCCCTAAGTACTTGGATTGGAAACAAAAGGCCAAGCGCATTTTTTCCTTATCAAAATACTGACCCAGGTTTTTAAAGACGCTTTTCGGAAACGCCAACCAAGGCAAGGCCTTGATCAAATCCAGCGAGAAAAACGAGGCCAGCGTCGAATAATCCCGGGTTATACAGGGGTACAAGCGGTTGAAACGGCTGCGCTCGTTATCCATGAAACGCTCATAGCCGGCACTGCCTTCATCGAATACCCGCTCCAATTCGGCGCGCATATTTTCCCGGTCCGAGTAGACATTGATCTCGCGATCGTCGTACAGCAAACGGTACATCGGACTCAACGGCATGAACTGCATATAGTCCTCACTACGCCGACCGCACAGTTCAAACATTTCGTCCAGCACGCCTTTCATCAGCAAAAAAGTCGGGCCGGTATCGAAAGTAAAGCCGTCCATGGTGATGGCCCGGTTGCGGCCGCCAACATTGGGATGTTTATCGAAAATGGAGACTTTAAAGCCGCGATGGCTCAATAACATGCCGGCGCATAAGCCGCCCGGACCGGCGCCGACGATGATGATGTGTTTGGAATTGGCCATGTCTGATTGTGAATCGGTTATTGCCGAAGCATTTTATTTAAAACCGGCTAATGTACCAGCAAAACGGCAAAAGTGAGCCACTTGGCAGTTTCGAACCGAAATAAGGCCAGGCAGACCGGATTAAATTTGCGTCAATATGCTCTTCATAACGACGTGAATAAACCATTCACCGATGCCAGACTGCTATCTATTTCTACTGTTTAAAGCTGGAAAGCCCGTTTCCGGTGGTTCGGAGCCATCAATTTGTCGAAGTATTGAGCTAAACTCAAGCCAGCACGGCATAATAACTCTCATGAAAACACCGAAAAGACTCGAACCTTTAATCGATAGCGGCCTGGTCGACGAAGTCATTGGCTCATTGAAAAGCGGCAAGGAAGCAGCCGTCTACGTGGTGCGTTGCGGCACCGAAATCTGCTGCGCCAAAGTTTACAAAGACGCCGACCAGCGCAGCTTCAAGCAAAGCGTTCTGTACCAGGAAGGCCGCAAAGTCCGCAACAGCCGCCGCGCCCGCGCGATGGAAAAAGGCAGCAGCTATGGTCGTAAAGAGCAGGAATCAGCTTGGCAAAATGCCGAAGTGACCGCCTTATACCGTCTGGCCGACGCCGGCGTCCGGGTACCCAAACCCTATAACTTTATCGACGGCGTGCTGCTGATGGAACTGGTCGCCGATGGGGACGGCCACCCGGCGCCTAGACTCAACGATCTGGAAATGCCGGCGGAACTGGCGCGCCAATACCACGCGTTTCTGATCGGCCAGATCGTGCGGATGCTCTGCGACGGTCTGGTACATGGCGATCTATCCGAATACAACGTGCTGGTCGGCATCGATGGGCCGGTGATTATCGATTTACCGCAAGCCGTCGATGCCGCCGGCAATAACAACGCCCGCGCGATGCTGGAACGGGACGTTGCCAATATGGCCGCCTATTTCGGCCAGTTCGCGCCGGAGTTATTGAAGACTAACTTTGGCAAGGAAATGTGGAAGCTGTATCAAACCGGCGATTTGCGTCCGGAAACCAACCTGACCGGCCATTTTGAGGACAGCGCTAAACCGGCCGATTTGCGCAGCGTCATCCGCGAGATAGACGCGGCGAGGGAAGAAAACGAGGCCAAGCAGCGTTTTTTACAGACTCCGTAATTCGCTGCCTCCAACAAATTGCACACAAGAAAAAGCCGGTGTTACCCGGCTTTTTCTTACTGCTTGGAACCGCTAGCACTATCAGGCATAGGTATCGATTTTGCTGCCTTTTCTAGCATCGTTATCGCCATCGGCATCTTTCACAACAGCTTGTACGGGCGGCGTTGCTACCTGCTGATTAGCTGCGGGCTGTTTAGGTTGATTGGTGATTGGGAAATACGGCGTTGAACCTACTCCCGATACGGATGACATGGTTTATCTCCTTTGGATTGAATAGTACCCGCCATGTTTCGGCTGGCATCCGGTTATCGACCGGTTTTGCCAAAGCTTTAAACGGCGGACTTAAGCTGTCACGATCCGCAAAAAACCGGGGATGGCAAGCCAATTTAGCTGGCCGCCATCCAGAAAAGTCCTCAATCCTTCAAAAGCTGATCCCGTATCGGTAATTGCCGTATGCGCTGACCGGTGGCCGCGAAAATCGCATTGCACAGCGCCGGCGCAATTGGCGGCACGCCCGGTTCGCCAACCCCGCCCAAAGGAGTATCGAATTCGGCGGACGGCAGCAAATGCACTTTAATTTCGCGCGGCGCATCGTCGACGCGCGTGAGCTGATACGCGTGAAAATTGTCCTGCTGGGCCGCGCCGTTTTTAAAGCTGATTTCGCCCAGCGTCGTCAAACTGACACCCATGATGCAAGCGCCTTCAATCTGCGAGCGAATCCGCTCGGGGTTGACTTGCGGACCGCAATCGACAGCCACATCGACTCTAGGGATGCTCAATTTACCCGCGTCATCGACCGCGACCTCCACTACGACAGCCACATAGGTTACGAAGCTGTAATGCGCGGCCAGTCCCAAGCCTTGGCCCTTGGCCAGCTGACGGCCCCAACCGGCTTCGCGAGTCACCGTTTCGATCACGCGGCGTAAACGACCGGTATCGACCGGGTAAAGCGCGGGCGATTCGCCGTGATTCCAGGTGTCGTTTAAACCGGCCGGGTCGATACGCCGCACCGGACCGATGATGTCCAACAGAAAATCCCGGTGATCGCGTCCGGCTGCCGCCGCCATTTCAGCGACAAAGGACTGCACGGCAAAGGCATGCGGAATATTGGACACCGAGCGAAACCAGCCGATACGGGTATGCGCCGCAGCCGGGGGATTTTCGATGCGGAGATTATCGATTGCGAACGGCACGTTGATCACGCCCATCCCCAACTCCACCGGCATCTGTTGCTTGCTGTCCGGCCCGAACGTAGAAGAAATAGTGGGCGCCGCGGTTCTATGCAGCCAGGCTACCGGCTTGCCCTGCGCATCCAAACCCGCTTCCAACCGCTCCAAGGATACGGTATGGAAATAGGAATGATGCAGATCGTCCTCGCGGGTCCAGGTCAGTTTCACCGGTTTGCCTTGCATCGCCTGCGATAACAAAGCCGCTTCGATAACATAATCGGGTTTGGATTTACGCCCGAAACCGCCGCCCAATAAAGTTACGTTGACCGTCACTTTATCTTCCGGCAGTTTCAGCCATTTGGCGACTATATCCCGCGTCAACTGCGGCGCCTGGGTGCAGGTCCAGATTTCGCAATGTCCCTTGACTATACGCGCCGTCGCCGCCGGCGGCTCCATCGGCGCTTGGGCCAGATGCGGCAAATAATATTCCGCCTCCAGGCGTTTGACCGCGCCTTGCAATGCGGCATCGACATCGCCTTGTTGGCGCACCACTTTACCCGGCTGGCGGACAGCGGCTTCCAGTTCGGCTTTGTAGGCTAGCGAATCGTAGCTGGCGTGGATGCCGTTGTCCCATTCGATTTTCAAGGCGTTGCGGCCCTGAATCGCCGCCCAGGTGTTGCTGGCAATCACTGCAACACCACCCAACGGATTGAATTCCGCGGGTAGCGGACTGCTTGGCAGTTCCACGATCTTTACGACACCCGGCACTTTAAGGGCGGCGCTGGCATCAAATTTTAACAGCTTGCCGCCCAACACCGGAGGCCGCGCCACTACGGCATAAAGCAAGCCCTTCAACTGCGTATCGATGCCATACATGGCGCGTCCGGTCACAATATCTCGGCCATCGTAAACGCCTTGCCGGCCTTTGCCGATGTAGCGAAATTCCGTCGAATTCTTCAAACGTAACGTATCTCGGTCTGGCACCGGCAGTTTTGCCGCCGCTTTGGCCAGTTCGCCGTAGCCTAAGGTTTTGCCGCTGGGCACGTGCAGCACTTGGTGTTGCTCGGCGCGCACTTCCGTTACCGGCACGCGCCAGCGCGCGGCAGCAGCAGCTTCCAGCATTTGTCTGGCAGCCGCACCGGCCCGGCGCATCGGCATAAAAAAGTGGCGCATGCTGCGCGAGCCGTCGGTGTCTTGATTGCCGAAGCGTTTTTCGTCGCCGGGCGCTTGCACGACACGCACCCTGGACCAATCGGCTTCCAGTTCATCGGCCACCACCATCGGCAAACTGGTACGCACGCCCTGCCCCATCTCGGAACGGTGACAGATGATACTTACCGCGCCATCGGCGGCAATGGCCACAAATACCAGAGGACTGTCCACCCAGCCGTGCGGCATTGCATCGGCACCGAACTTGCCGGCCGCGGCCGGCTCGGCAGTTTCATCCGCTCTGAGCAGCGTAGGCAGGCCCACGGCCAATACAAAGCCGCTCAACGCGAACTGTTTGATAAAAGTCCGGCGGCTGACATTGTCGATCACATAAGCGTCGTCGGCAGCGCTCTGATCGGTATTTGCTAGCAGAAATTCGGCTGAGTTTTTCATGATTGTCCCTCCGGCAAACCGGCGGCCTGCTTGATCGCGGCGCGAATCCGCGGATAAGTGCCGCAGCGGCACAGATTGCCGCTCATGGCTTTATCAATCTCGGCGTCGCTGGGTTGCGGATGCTGTTTCAGCAGTGCGGTAGCTGCCATGACTTGTCCGGCCTGACAGTAGCCGCATTGCGGTACTCCCAGATTCAGCCAGGCGTCCTGGACCTTTTTACCGGTCTGATCCTGCTCTATAGCTTCGATAGTGACAATTTTTTTGCCGATCACAGCCGAAATAGGCGTGACGCAGGCACGGGTCGGCTCACCGTCGATATGCACCGTGCAGGCGCCGCATAATGCCATGCCGCAACCGTACTTGGTACCGGTCAAACCCAGTTGGTCGCGCAGCGCCCAAAGCAGTGGCGTGTCAGCCGGCAGATTTATCTTGCGGCTTTTACCGTTGATATTAAGCGTCGTCATGAGTTTTCTCGCTTCAGTCGGCAGTTGATAACGGCGCCGGCACATTCATCAACCACATCGGCGCGATAGTTCTCAGCATGGTACACGGGCGGGATTGGGCAGTAAAGGCGCTTGGCCTTGAAACAAGCTGAAGCACTGGTGGCTAGTCACTTTAGTTGTTATGGGATATTGATGAAGACCAGGAATGATACTGATGACGGGCCTCTAGCTATCTCCCGACCTAGAAGCTTGCGTCACCAGCACCACCCATGATTTGCGCTAATCCCCTGCTGGTTGCCATGCAACAAGTCAGAACAATTAACTTTTAAAGCATACGGAAAATATGAGGCTGCCGACTATCTTGTCTGATTGCGCTCACGGAAAAAATTGAATTTTTCACCACCGTCAACCTCATGTGAGAGAGGTTACCGCGGGTAATTCGATAGTCAAGTCTGCTTGAAAACAGAATTTTTATCGAGGGTGGAAATATCTACAGCTATTTGAAAAAGTCCTTGTTTTGCTGTTTCTGCTCACAAGGTTTACGGACTCAAGTGCCATCGATCAGACAACTTTGGATTTGGCATACAGCGCCGCGCCGACAATACCCGCCTGGTTTAAAAACGCCGCCGGCTTAACCGGGGTTTTTATGGCTATTTGCTCTTTAAATTTATCGAATTTTTTACTCGCACCGCCGCCCAAAATGATCAGATCGGGCCAGAACAGTTTTTCCATCGTATTCAAATAGATATTGAAACGATTGCCCCAAGATTTCCAACCCAAATCTTGCAGTTTTCGGGCGGCATCGGATGCGAAGCGCTCGGCCTCCAGACCATTTTCCAGATACACATGCCCCAGTTCCGTATTGGGTAGCAAGTTGCCATCGGTAAACAGCGCGGTTCCCAAACCGGTGCCGATGGTAATTAACAAGACCACGCCGGCTTGACCGGCGCCCTCGCCAAAATGCATTTCCGCGATACCGGCGGCATCGGCGTCGTTTAAGTTGTGGCACTCGCAGTTGGTGGCTTCGGAAAACAATTTATCTATGTTGGTGCCGATAAAAGTCTTGGATATATTCGCCGCCGTGCGCACCACGCCCTGTTGAATCGCCGCTGGAAAACCGCAACCGACGGGTCCAGTCCAGCCCAAATGCAAGACTAATTGCGCCAGAACCGCTGCTACTGCCTCCGGTGTTGCCGGCTGCGGCGTATCGATTCTATGCCGTTCCGAAACCAGTTCGCCCGTCAAGGTATCGACAATCGCACCTTTAATACCTGAACCGCCAATATCCACACCAAGAATTTGCATAACATGTCCTGAAAGTTTGCTAGGGAGATTGAACATTCTAGGCGAAGCGCGGCTAACGGCTTAGAAAAATTTCCGTCAAATTGATCGCCAAATGGGTATTGCGGCTATCGATTTCCGGTGCCGGCAACTTGATCAATCAAGTAACCGTGGTCAATTTTTAACCAATTTGACAGCGCCTGCGTAAATACAGCGACTTGCACTTACTTTTATCAGCATACCAACAAGCTTATCCACAGTTTTTGTGGAAAACCGCGGTCATCCACAATATCACTAACATGCGAAAACTGTTGCCAACGCAAATGTAGGCTTCTGTGCCCGGATTTCTGTTATAAATGGCGCACGACAATAAAGATAACCAGGAGTACAAAATGATTACAGTGACAATTTACCTTCTAACCATGGCTTTTGCCGGCTACGCCATTTACCGCGTACGGTGCAAATAGTCTTTCGATGTAAATAAAAAAAGCCTCTACCGAATACAACGATAGAGGCTATAGAGTGTGCAGCGCCGGAGTCACTGCTTAACAACGAGGGAGGTCACACATAAAACTTAAAGCACTAGCGGGTCCAACAAAATCGAAGTACTGCAAATGAACGCGGCACCGAACAAAAGCGTCGATATCACAAACTCACCCACCGAAAATTTCAAAATACCGGTAGCAAACTGAATACCGGCAGTACTGTCTTTCCTAAAATTACCTGGAGCGTTCATCCGTTCCGCCTTGACCGTTTGCAGTCGATTTAAAGGACGACTTCACTATAATCCCCTGTCGAAAATTTACAATTAGCCATTTACATTATTCATAATTCCTTTTTGGTAAACAATAAAACAGGAACTATTGCCTGGATAGCCTGTTCATAGTTCGTTAAACGAAAACGCCGATTCGCCTTTACCGCCTCTAAAGCGAGAATATGACGAGATCACCCTACCGTTTTTTAGCATTTGCCCCCTTGCTTACGCCGCATCTGCTGGTAGATTCCGAAGTGCTAAGTTTGTTGATTCCTGACACACGTTCCGTCCTCAGAGGGGTGCTCCATAGCCCATAATCCCCTTCGATGCGAGTATCTCGCCGACTGCGCGGGCCCCGCATCGCGAGGGGACTTTTTTGCGAAACCCGAAGCCAGGAAATATAAGCTGCGCAAAAATGGTGAACTTAGAATACAAACCAATAAGCACTTGCATGACTGTGAATCAATATGGCAGTCGCAGTCTCTCAAGCCGGATAGCGCCATTTCCCAGAGCATCACGATGAACAGCAAACACGAATTCACTCTGCTTTACGATGGCCACTGCCCCATTTGCCGGAAGGAAGTGGCGTGGTTGCGGTCGCGAAACAAGCAAAACAAACTGGGTTTGCAAGATATTCACGCCGAGGGTTTCAATCCGGCGCACTATGGCAAATCGCTGGACGAATTGATGGCGGAAATCCATGGCGTATGCGTCGATGGCCGCCTTATTAAGGGCATGCCGGTGTTTTACGCTGCCTACAGCGCTGTCGGATTGGGATGGCTGATGGCTCCTACCCGCTGGCCGCTACTAAGACAGCTATTCGATATACTCTATGCCTGGTTTGCCCGACACCGTTTAGGTCTCGGGGCCTGGTTCGGCGCCAAAGCCTGTCAAGATGCACATTGCAGCATACGCTCCGGGCATGGAAAAACATGACCCTGTTTTACGAGAAAGTATCCTATGAAAAACCCATTAGCCCTGATCAGCAGCCTGATTTTGACTGGATGCACGGTGGTGGGTATTAGAAGCAGCGCCGAACCGCAATATCAATTGCTCTCCGAACAAGGAGACCTGCAAATCAGACAGTATCCGCCCCTGTTGATCGCTGAAACCGTCATAGACGCGGATTACGCGCAAGCCGGCAATATTGGTTTCAATCGCTTGGCGGGCTATATTTTTGGTGGCAATCAGCAAAAACAGCAGATGGCTATGACCGCCCCGGTATTTCGCGAAAATGCCGGCGAACAAATTGCGATGACCGCACCTGTGTTGCAGCAAGCCGTCGATAACAAATGGACAATGGCTTTCGTGATGCCGGCGGGCTACAGTCTCGAGACCTTACCGACACCAATCGACCCCCAAGTTACTGTTAAAGCCTTACCCGCAAAAAAAGTCGCGGTGTTGCGCTATTCCGGCAGCCTGAACCTGGAAAAAATTAACGAAAAAAGCCAACTATTGATGGCCTGGCTCGAACAACAAAAGCTCACACCCTTGTCTGCCCCGCGTTCGGCGGCATACGATCCGCCTTGGACTTTACCCGTCTTGCGCCGCAATGAAATCCATATCGATATCGAATAAGGCACTCCGGTGACACATTTGTTGGTGGTGGCACACGGTAGCCGTCGGGAGGATTCCAACCTGGAAATCCGCGAATTGACTAAACAACTGCGGCTGATGACAAACTGCTTCGCAGCAATCGACTGTGCATTTCTGGAAATCGCCGAGCCATCTATCGCGCAAGCCTTAACGCAACAAATAACCCTGGGCGCCCGGCAAATTGTCGTGATGCCTTATTTCCTGTCAGCGGGACGCCACGTCAGCATCGATATTCCCGAACAAGTGCAAAGGATTCGCGACACCCATCCGCAAATCGACATACGTATTGCCAACCATTTGGGCGCCGCGGAAACAATCGGCGAGATAGCGATCGAACTGGCCATTTTGGCTATTTGAAAACCGATTTTGCGCATCAATTTCACCGCCGCAATCAGCCGCCCAATCAAGCTAACACGGCTTTACTAACCTTAAACCAGTAACCGTGATAGACTGGCCGCTGGAAATTCATCTTCAAGTTGTAATCCCTAAGTCCCCGGGTGGACATCGTGACCGCACTGCCGATCAAAGATTTCTCCCATCATTTTTCCCATTGAGACCCTTAATGCCATTTTCCAATCTCGGTTTATCCGAGGCTTTAATAAAAGCTATTGCCGATTCCGGCTACACCACCCCTACCCCTATTCAAAGTAAAGCCATTCCCGCCGTATTAACCGGCCGCGATTTACTCGCCGCCGCGCAAACCGGCACTGGTAAAACCGCCGGCTTTACCTTACCGATCTTGCACCGTTTGGCGCAAACTGACTATGGCCGAAATCGGCCAGTGCGCGCACTGATCCTGACTCCTACGCGAGAACTGGCCGCGCAAGTTGGCGAATCCGTTGCCAAATACGGCGCGCATCAGCAACCGCGCTTAAAGTCCGAAGTCGTATTCGGCGGCGTAAAAATCAATCCGCAAATGATGCGGCTACGCGGTGGTGTGGACATTCTGACCGCAACCCCAGGGCGTCTGCTGGACTTGGTCAGTCAAAACGCCGTGAAGCTGGATAAAGTGGAAATGTTGGTGCTGGACGAAGCCGACCGCATGTTGGACATGGGCTTTATCAAAGACATTCGCAAAATCCTGGCCATGCTGCCGAAAAAGCGCCAAAACCTGTTGTTTTCAGCGACTTTTTCTGCAGACATCCGCAAGTTGACCGGCGATTTACTGGTTAATCCGGTCAAAATCGAAGTAGCGGTCGAAAATGCCGCCGCCGATACCATAGATCAACGGGTTTATACGGTCAGCAAAACCGCGAAAACCGCCTTGTTGACCCACTTGGTGAAAACCAAAGACTGGCAACAAGTACTGGTGTTTACCAGTACCAAGCACGGCGCGAACAAACTCACCGAAAAGCTGAACATTGCCAATATCAAGGCTGCCGCGATTCACGGCAATAAAAGTCAGGGCGCCAGAACCAGCGCTTTGGCGGGTTTCAAAGCCGGTGACATTCGCGTGTTGGTTGCCACCGACGTGGCAGCACGCGGCATCGATATCGCCCAATTGCCGCATGTGGTTAATTTTGAATTACCGCGCTCCTCCGCCGATTATGTACACCGCATCGGTAGAACCGGCCGGGCCGGACAAAACGGCCAAGCGGTTTCGCTGGTATCGCAAGATGAATATCAGGCCTTGCGCTTAGTTGAAAAACTAATCGGCCTGCAAATACCCCGTGAGCAAGTAGACGGCTTCGCGGCCGCTTAAGTTGCGTCAATCCTCGCTCTCCGAACAATTACATTGGTGAGCGAAACCTAGGACACCTCGCCGTTCCGTCAGTCACTTTATCGACAGAACGGCGAGACACAGTTGGACTGTATTTCATCGCAGTAAAATTTTACCCGCTCTTGCTTGTCGGCTTTTCGCTGGTAGATTCTCCCTCGCAGTGTATTAGTTTCAATATTTCCTAGTTAATGCTCCCGCAGACTCGATTAAAGCAATAGAGCGCATCGTTGCTGAGCCGGCGGGAGCATCTTTTATCCCTAATCAATGCACCACAGAGGTTTATTATGCCATTCGCTCACCAACCACCACCGCCACGTCCCGGCTGGAACTATCAAAGCTATTTTTTAACTCAGTTGAATAAACAAAAGCAGACCAAGGAAACTACACCTGCTTAATGGTTGTTTAAAATTTTACCGCGCACGGGTCACAGCCATTTGGCCGTTCGAAAACTTGCCGCGAAAACTTAAGGCAAAATTTGCAACGCTATTGCCGCCAAGCAAGTCGCCGATGACGCCATCCCTGGCTGTAAAGAAAGAGACTGTTGAACCAAAATCAAAATATATCTGCCCTATGCTGGTCGCCATTTTGACTTCGCCTTTTTTGGAATAAAACCACCAATTTGCCAGAAACTCGCTGGCAATGGCCGGCTCGGTAACGGCTCCATGTAAAAACCATGTAATAGTGCCGGGGCCGTCTGGAGAAACCGCTGCGTAAAACTCGTTTGTTGCGCTTGTCGGAGTCACTTCATAGGTCAAATTGCCGTCCCATTGAGCAGGTACGCCTTGTTTGCGTAAACCGTTGACCAAAGCGGGCACATTGCTAGCATAGGTGACGGTGTAATTGTTGATGGCAGTATTGGGATCGGTTCCGGTACCGTCCGGCGAATACAGCATGATGCCGAGGTGGGCCACCGTGCCGGCTTGGGCTGGGCGATTATTCACCGCCACACCTTGGCAATGGGCAATTCGCACCACCAATTTTGCCCCGCCGTCATCCACGACCAATTGGTATTGGCTAGGCACCAGAACCCGAGCTTTACTCTCAGGGACCGATGCAACCCCCACAAACTCGGTGCAATCGGTAAAAGCAACATTAAGCCCGCCCCCCTCCCGCTCGTCAGCCTGCACTTGCATAGCTGCTGTTGCCAGCAAAGTAGGAATAATCCAGCCGATAGTGCATTTCATACTGACCTCCAAATGGGATTCATTGCGACAGTAAAGTCGCTTGCAAACTATTGCATTCACATCGAAAAGTAAAGCTGCCGCCGCTGGTTGCGCGCAGGATTCCAAGGAAAACACTCCATGCGAGTTACAGGTATTTGAGCCAGCGCCAATGCGGCTTGCGAGCTTTTAAGGTTTCAAAGCCCTGGCAGATGGGAAACAGCGTTAGCACCACAAATAGCCAAATGCCATAAACCACCGGTAAACCATAGCCGTAGTCTTGCGGCAATTCCGGCGACCAAATACCACCGCCGATTATTGCAGCCACCGGTCCGTCTGCAATGGCGGCCACCAATACTGCCAGACCATGAATCAGGTACAAGTGCAGCAGATAATAGAACAGCGGGGTCCTGCCGAATACTTGCAAAAAACCGACGCGTTCCGCCGCCTTGCCCTCGGCCAGCGCCAAGACCAGCAGCGCCGGTCCCAAGGTCATAAACAGATATAACAAGGACGGCGGATATTTATGACAGTTGATAAAAGATAATAGGGTAAACACCGGGTCCGGATAGCTTTGCCATGGCTTGGGATCGCCGTAAACGTTACTGAAACGCAAAGCCAAAAACACCCCTAGCAGCGTTAGACCTAAGGTAAAAAGCCGGCGCGGCGTGCGCCAGACCTTGTTAGTCAATACTTTTCCAAAACCGAAGCCAACCGCCATCACGCCTATCCAAGGAATCAGCGGGTAATAGGGATTGAGTAGCCAGCCGTCGCCGAATGCCACATCATCTCCAGTATGCAGTATTGCCCACCAAGAACCAAAACCACCCAAATCGGCAGGCTTGAGCGCATCGAAGGCGTTATGCCCCACTATCATCGTAGCGCCAAACGCCACATACCAACCCAGCGGCAACTTGACCAGGCCGGCCAACGCGATCATCGACCAGGCAATAGCCCACAACACGCCGCCGTCGATGTGCCGTAGATCGGCGCGAAAATTCCATGCGTAGGCTTCCAATGTGCACGTCAAAACCAGCAGCAACAAACCACGCTCCAGCAAAAACCGGCTCAATGGCGCATCCGCTCCCCGGCGACTCTGCCACAGATAGGCGCTGGTGCCGGCCAAAAACACAAATACCGGAGCGCAGAAATGTGTGATCCAGCGGGTTAGAAACAAGGCCATTGAAGTCTTATCCAGATCGGTCGGGCTGAAATGACTGTCGCTGAAAAAATCACGGGTATGATCCAGTGTCATCAATACCATGACTAGGCCGCGCAAGATGTCGATAGACGCCAAGCGTCTTGAAGATGAATCGCTATCCAAAGTAATTTGCCCCACATGATTGGCAAGCAGAAACGCCGAGAGTAAGATCGATCAGCAAAAAACTCAAGGGGAGACTGCCATGAGCGAATGCCGTATCGCTTGCGATTTGCACGACTATATCGAAATTGCCTGTCTTTACGGCTATCAGGTTAGATTGACCTTAAACGACAAAAGAATCGTCGAGGGCCGGGCACTGAATATCGTGACCGAAGAAAAGCGCGAAGTTCTGTTACTGGACCATAACCCTGCCGAGAAAATCACGCTGGATCAACTGGCAAAACTGCAAGTACTGACGCCAAACGCGCGCTTTACCGAGGTAATTTTCTAAAACCATCTAACAGCACTGGTTATACTGGTCGCCGTTATCCGCAAAATCACAATCCTGGTTCCATGTTAGAAATATATTTAGACAGTGCCGATGTAAACGGCATCAAAAACCTTTGCCCAGCCTTCCCCTTGGCGGGCGTTACCACCAATCCGTCGATTATGGCGGCCAGCGGTATGGGTCTACAGGAACTGTTGACGGTACTGACAGACATCATCAGCCCACAAGCGCGGTTTCATGTGCAAGTAGTTAATAACTCGGTAGACGGTATCATCGCGGAAGCCCACAAACTCCAAGAATTGCCGTTCGACATTATCGTCAAAATACCCGCGCATACCGCCGGCTTAACTGCTATCAAACAGCTGAAGAAGGATAATATCCCGCTATTAGCTACTGCGATTTACAATGTCCAGCAAGGCATGCTTGCAGCGCTACATGGTGCGGACTACCTGGCACCTTATCTCAACCGCATTGACAATCAAGGCTTTGACGGCATTGCTGTAGTCGCCGATTTGCAAGCCTTAATCGACCGCTACCAATTGCCCGGCAAACTTTTGGTTGCCAGCTTCAAAAACGTTAATCAGGTATTGCAAGTACTAAAACTAGGCGTTGGCGCCGTAACCTTGCCGCTGGATATTGCCCAGCAAATCTTGACCACCCCAGCTACCGACGCAGCCGTTGAGAAATTCAGCCATGACTGGCAGGCAGCATTTGCCGATAAATTGTCTTTTGAAACTTAAAGCGGGATGGTGAGGAGCTATAGATTTGGAAGTGAATAAACCGGCGCTATTGAATTTGATTGGCCGCCCAACTCATCCGATTGGCCATTGTTTAGGGTTGAGCAGTTACAGTCGCCGGAGACGTAACAAACTCTGTAAGCAATTTCGCCGTCCTCCCAGGACCTCAACAGATAAAGCCTTGCCAAGCTTTCCGCGTCAATTGTTGTCATAACAGGGTACAATTAGACTAATATTATATTGATTAGCTTGGCGGTCTGTCTTAACCGCAAAGCAGACGATAAACTTCAAATTCGAACCCTATTCGTGTAACCATGATAACTAAATCGCACGCCCTAAAAGATTCGCGCCATAGGTATGCTCGGTTAGCGTTGGCGGCCTGTATTTATTATGCCGGAACAGAGCAGGCATTGAGCGCAGATATGCCTGCTGTAGCGCCCGAAACCAGCCTACCTTCTATAAATAGCGTTCCCGAGATCGTTAATCCTATTCCTGCCGACAATCCGATTGGCGCGATTCTGCTTAGCAAACACCATCCGCTGTTGTTGCGCGCCGATTTTAGCCGCGTTAGTGAGCTTGTTAGCCAAATCTACCTCAACACCCAATTTCAACCGATCTGGTTTACCGCCAATCGCTCGGAAAAAAACCTTAACGACTTGTTGAGCATATTAAACAATGCATCCAACGATGCGTTGAATCCTGCCAATTATGACGTTGACCGCCTGAAACAGCTGATCAGCGGCCCAAATCCGGATAACACTGCCGTTTCGGGTTACGATGTGGCTTTGACCGTGTCCTTGGTACGTTATCTGCACGATTTGCGGCAAGGCCAAGTAGATCCGCGCGATGTTGAGTATCCGGTACATATTGCCCCCAAACCTGCTTTGGATTTGGCCGGTTTGTTGAAACAACACTTGGCATCGCAAACGTTGACCGAGGTGGTCGGGCAGTTTGAGCCTAAAACCAAGCAATACCAGCAACTCAAACAAATTTTGACCCGCTTGCAGCAGTTGGGGAATCAAACGGGGTCGCAGGAATTCAAGCCAGGCAAAATGCTACGTCCCGGCGATAAGCATCCGCATATCGTTTATCTGCGTCAACGGCTGCGGGACATGGGCCTACTGGACAATAATGCCGCGGATAGTAAAACTTACGACAACGATTTGGTTGCCGCTGTGAAAAAAGTCCAGCAACAGCAAGGTTTAACGGCCGATGGCGTGATTGGCTCGGCAACTGCTGCATTATTCAATCAATCTTCGAGCGAAAAAATCGCCCAGATCGCGTTGGCCATGGAGCGCGCGCGCTGGATTCCGGACACTACCGACGGGCCAATGATTGTGGTTAATATCCCGGCCTTTGAATTATGGGCGTTCAATTCAATCGACGATCCCAATCCGCTAAATATGAAAGTGGTAGTAGGCAAATCCCAGAGCAACCAAACACCGGTACTTTGGGAAGAAATGAAATATCTGGAATTTATGCCTTACTGGAATATTCCAAAAACCATTTATGAGAAGGAAATTCTACCCAAAGCGGCAAACAACGAAGGCTATTTAGCCAGCCAGGACATCGAACTGGTAAGACACCAAAACAGCGAAGAAAAAGGCGGCGGCAGCTATTTGCGCGCACGGCAGCGCCCGGGCAAGAAAAACCCATTGGGACGGGTCAAATTCGTATTCCCAAATACGGCGGACGTGTATTTACACGATACTCCCGGTCATGCCGCCTTTAAACGCCCTCGCCGCGACTTAAGCCATGGCTGCGTGCGGGTATCGGCACCTGAAGAGCTAGCCCAATTTGTGCTGGGCGACCAGGCAGGCTGGGATAAAGAATCCATCAAGCAAGCGATGTCGGCCCCCAAAACCCGCCATGTCACGCTAAAACGCGCGGTACCGGTACTGTTTTATTACGGCACTACATTTGTCGATCACCAAAACCAGTTACGTTTCTATCCGGACGTATACGGACAGGACGAGCAACTTAAGAAGGCCTTGAACAAAATTCATTCGCCAACTGCGGCCAGTTCGACTCCGAATAATCAATTGGTAATGAGTAAAAGTACGGACGTCAGCACTAATCCATAAGCCGCAAAATCGAGCAGGCATAAAAAAAGCGCCACAAATGGCGCTTTTTTTATGAGCGAGGGACTCTATAACTTCCAAGTTCTGAAGGTTCCGGTATCCAGGTGGATGAAGTTTGACTCGGGGTAATATCCGACTCCGCCACGGTGCATGGCCAGCGCCGCACTATGAATACGCCGAAGATCGAAGCGCTCAATGCGAATATCCACTGCCCGACCGTGCATGTGGAAGCTGTTATTGGCAACACCCGAGTTCTCGGCATGCAGTTTAGCGTTGGTTAATGGCGAACGATAACCGCAGATGACATCAAATGGTTGATTCAAACCCAAAATCTGTTTCAAATCGTGTAGTTGATCCAGCAACTCCGGATCGATAGGATGCACATCGTCGGTGCGATAATCGCGCAACAAAAAGCTGATTTCATTCAACGCATCGCTAAGGTAACGGCCTCGTTCAAAATACGTCAGGCTCAATTTGTCCCCAGTGTGCGGATTTTGAAACGCCAAGGCCCGATGAGTCGCAAAACGACCGTGATCAGCCAAGAACAGCGAGTCTTGGCTTGGCTCCATGAATGCTTCTCTTGGCGCTGGTTGAATAATCGACTGCGCTCTACCTCCCTGATTACTATGACGATTGGCATGGTAGGACGCAGTTACATGTTGCTTTTTGCCGGTGTAAATATCTCTCACGCGAGAGTCATGCTGGATGTGGCGCTCCGCATGCGCGGTATGCAAGCGCCCATGCTCGCCGGCAACGGGTTTAAGGTTATTGCCGCCAGCGCTTTTATTTAATTTGGCAGGTTGACGAACAGCCTTGGTCGCCTGAATGGCTCCATGTTTAGGTAAGCGCACTGCGCTCCTTGCCGACTTCGCCAATCGATGATTTTTATCTGCTTTTACCGCTACGCTTTTCGCAGCATGAACCACGCCGGGCATTGCAATAGATAAAACAGCACCAACAGCCAGACGTCCAAAGAAGCTGCGTCGAGACAGCTCTACGTCGTCTTGCTTATTGTCTTGATTTTCTAAATTATGTCTCAGCATCCATAATCTCCTGATTCAACATCATTCGGATAGTGATGATTCCGAAGGCTAATGACCAACGGGTTTCTGTGATTATAGCACTCTGTCACATTTCTAATTTGCTTTTGCCGACATTTTGCCACAAGGATTGCTTACAAAGGAGAAGCTTGCAGACAATCAAACCGCATCGACTTGCCACTCAAATCTAGGTTGAAATCTCGCGTGCGCTGCTTATTTTCGGCACTTTTAGGGTTTTCCCGACAGCCATAAAAACACCAGGAATCGCCTGACAACTGAGGGAAACGTAAACAATTTAACGGTTTTGGTGTGTGGATCGGGCTGCCCTGTAAAACAAAAAATTCAGCATTAGTGACTCGGGCTGATTTGTCGCCATTTTTTTGATAAAAACACAAAATATTTTTAACTACGAACCGCGTTTCACAGAAGCTTTTTCCTAGAAAGCGTATGGTATCTCGACTGCAAATCATTGGAGAACAACATGGAAAAACCAATTAAACCCCAAAATCAATTGACATTGTCTCAACAGCTCTGTCATTCCTTTTTTGCCCAAAAAGGCTACGACCCTTTCATAAACTTTCATTCGCATGATGGCTGTGCAATGTACGACTCTTACTTACGCCACCAAAGGAGCTTTGCGTCTGGGATAACAGGTCAAAACTGCCAAATCAGCTTTGTGAGTAAATTTACCAAATTGGAGTAATGCACAGCGGCGGACATAAACGCCGCAACCGATTAGTTAAACCCATGAATCGGTGGAAAAAACAAAAAACGGTCTGCGCCGGAAGCACTAGACTTGGCAAAATCCATATGCCTATATCAAATCAAAACCTTGCTCGGCACAACCCGCTTCATCAACAAACTTGAGTAGGAACGCCAGCAAGGCAAAACGCTAGGATTTTTCATCTCCATAGCGCGCTTTCACATAGGCAGTAGCAAGCTACCCCTTCTCTACGATATATTCACCGGTAAACGCTATAGACGCTAACCTCTAATGCTACCCAATTTACTCGTGACCACCTTATTTCAGATCCCGGAAAATCATCCGCAACGGTTTGTGTTGCACAACGAGGTCCATGCCAGGGCCTCGTCTATTCTTAGCTTGCCGGTCAGGGCCAGTTACCTGGCGTTATCGCTATCAAGCGACGAAAAAATGCAGGAACGTCGGCATTTGAAAGCGCTCTGCGAGCGGTTTGGAACGACGCCGCCCGACCAAGATGCCGATCACTTTAGCGCCAGCTTTGATGCATTTCAAATGAGCTGGGAGCAACACGGCGAATTCAGCACCTACAGCTTTTATGCCTACGACACCGCCGCGGAGCCGTTTGCAGACCCGGCTTTAAAAAAAGTCCCGGTCGATTGGTTATCGCAGATCAGCGGTAGAGTGATCGTTGCCGCTCACGCCAGCGTCGTATCAGCAGCAGACGTTAATTACCAAGACGAAATGGATTTATCGCCACTAACCACCTACTTTGCCGGCAACCCAATCGTCGGCTCAAAAGTGACCGGCGGTGCGGCGGCCGTGTTTACCGATTTTCGGATTCATGTCGATGGCTTTAGCCGCTTTTTGGTGGTGAATCAAAACTTAAGAACCGCACAGGCCGGACGCTTATTGCATCGCTTGTTCGATATTGAAGTTTATCGGGTGATGGCGCTGTTGGCGTTTCCTATCGCGCGCAAACTGTATCCGGAATTAAAAAAGGCTGATCGGCAGCTGTACACCATCACCAATTCGATGACCCAGCCGGATAACGATGACGCCAGACTACTGGATGAGTTAACAGCGTTGGCGGCTGAAGTGGAGAACCATATTTCCACGCATCAATTTCGCTTTGCCGCAGCGAGCGCATACTACCAATTGGTCGGCCAGCGTCTGGAAGACTTGCGCGAAGTGCGGATTCAGGGCATTCAAACCTTGGGCGAATTCATGAAACGGCGGATGGAGCCGGCGATGCATACCTGCAACTCTGTGTCCCACCGCTTCACACTGGTTTCCGAACGCGTGAGCAATGCCAGCCAGTTGTTGCGTACCAAAGTCGACATTATTATCGAGCGGCAGAATCAGGGCCTGTTATCGTCCATGGCCCTGCGCGCAAAAATGCAGTTGCGCATGCAACAAATGGTTGAAGGCATTTCGATGGTAGCTATCACCTATTATGCTGCGAGCCTCATCGGCAAAATCGCCGAAGCGTTTCACAGTTTAGGATGGCATGTTGATGCCGAGTTGGTGGAAGGCATATCGATTCCGTTTATTTTGGTCATCATCGGCATTAGCACCAAACGAATTCATAAGATCATTGCAAATACGACAGAATGAATACCATCCTATCATGGGGCATGGCCTGAATCGGCCAAATACTGAACATGGTAAAAAATTGATCTTTATTTATCAAAATCATGCAATTAGATCGCTTTAAAGATAGACAAATTAAGCCCCGCTGGACCAATTTCAGGTATCCCGAACAATCCCCTCCAAATCTTCGTGGTTTTTTGTGCACAGAGCATCGGCTACAATCGCCGAGCTTTCTTTAAACCGTGATTACAATTCGAGGAATCAATCCATGGCAGAGTATAGAAAATACAAATGTAAAACCTGCGGCCACATTTACGACGAGCAATTGGGCGATCCACGCAACGGTGTCGCGCCCGGTACTCGCTGGGAAGACGTACCGGAAGATTGGGGTTGCCCTAAATGCGGCGCGGTAAAATCCATGTTTACTCTGGTACGCTAACAAGCGTCTAGTGCAGTAAATAAAAAAGGGCGCAATTTGCGCCCTTTTTCGTCTGACTCATCAAATCAACACTAAGCCAGCTTGTCCTTGATAAAGCTGACTAGATTGCCGAACTCAACATTTTGGCTTTCTTTATCCATTCGGCCTTGATATTCGACGGTGCCGCTATCCAGGCCGCGGTCGCCGATTACAATTCGGTGCGGAATACCGATCAGCTCCATATCCGAGAACATGAATCCCGCGCGCACCTTTCTGTCGTCCAGTAATACTTCGATGCCGGCATCTGTTAAATCCTTATAGATATTATCGACCGTATCGATCAAGCGATCGGACTTATGCATATTCATCGGGCAAATAGCCACTTGAAAAGGCGCCAGTTCGTTGGGCCAGATAATGCCGCGCTCATCGTGGCCTTGTTCTATAGCGGCCGCGACCACCCGCGAAATACCAATACCATAGCAGCCCATGATCATGATTTGGTTTTTGCCGGCTTCGTTAACAATGGCGGCGTTCATCGCTTCGCTGTATTTAGTGCCCAGCTGAAAAATATGGCCCACTTCGATGCCTCTGGCAATGGTAATTTGCCCTTTGCCGTCCGGGCTCGGATCGCCTTCGACCACCATGCGCAAGTCGGCAATGTGATCCGGCAACTCTAAGTCGCGTTGCCAATTGACACCTTGATAATGCTTGCCGTCTTGGTTTGCGCCGCAAATAAAGTCGGACATCAAAGTCACGCCACGATCAGCGACTATTTTTATGCTCAGGCCGATAGGACCTATCGAGCCGGGTTTGCAGTTGCAGGCGCCGAGAATTTCTTCATCGCTGGCAAATTGCAGTGGCGACAGTACACCGTCGATTTTTTCGGCTTTAATCGGGTTTAATTCGTGATCGCCACGCAACAACAGCGCAACCAAGCTGTCGTTCTCGCCTCTGACGATCAAAGTTTTCAGACACTGCGTAGCATCGACCTTAAAAAACCCGCTGACATCTTCGATGCTGTGCTGATTTGGCGTATCAACCAACGTTTTGCTTTGGGTCGGCTCGGCGCGTGTCCCTTCCGGCGTTAGAGCTTCGGCTTTTTCGACATTCGCGGCATAATCGCTGGTGGTGGAAAAAGCTATTGCGTCTTCGCCGGATTCGGCAAGTACGTGGAATTCATGGGAAACCGCGCCGCCAATTGAGCCGGAGTCGGCTATCACTGCCCGGAATTTCAAACCAAAACGGTTAAAAATATTGGTGTAGGCTTGATACATTACGTCGTAGGTCGCTTGTAGCGACTCCTGATCGAGATGGAACGAGTACGCGTCTTTCATGATGAACTCGCGCGAACGCATCACACCGAAACGCGGACGGATTTCGTCACGGAATTTACTCTGAATTTGATAATAAGTGATAGGCAACTGTTTGTAACTTTTCAATTCATGACGGGCTAAATCGGTGATGATTTCCTCGTGCGTCGGGCCCAGACAAAATTCGCGGTCGTGACGGTCTTTCAGTCGCGCCAATTCCGGCCCGTATTTTTCCCAACGCCCGGTTTCCTGCCATAACTCAGCGGGTTGTAAGGCCGGCATCAGCACTTCCAAACCACCGGCTTTGTTCATTTCCGCACGCACAATATGCTCTACTTTACGTAATACCCGCAAACCCAGCGGCAGCCAGGTGTATACCCCGGCGGCAAGTTTGCGGATCAAGCCGGCGCGTATCATTAGTTTGTGACTGGCTATTTCGGCGTCGGCCGGTATTTCTTTGACGGTACTAAGAGGAAATTGGGAAGTGCGCATATTGGCCCTGAGGTTGGTTTATCAAAACCGCTATTTTAACGGCTAAACGCCAAAACCACGAATCAACGACGCCATTTGGGTCTATCCTACTAACTTTTAGCGTTGCTGTTGTTGGTGAAATTTGGGAAACTTGGGTGGATAGAAGACCCCGAAAAAGGAAGTTATGATTAAAGTACTGCTGGTTGATGATCATGAGCTTGTCAGAAGCGGCATAGAAGCTTTGCTGGCAACTGAAAAGGATATTGTTGTGGTCGCCGTATGTAATTGCGGCGAGGAAGCGCTGCGCATTGTCGAGCAAGAGCCGCCCGATGTCATTTTGATGGACATTAATATGCCTGGCATAGGCGGATTTGAAGCGTGCCGGCGCATACTGCAATCTCGGCCATCGATTAAAATCATTGCCTTGTCGGTGCACAACGACGGGCCTATTCCGCAACAGTTGCTGAAACTGGGTGTGGTCGGCTTCGTGTCCAAGGCTTCACCGGTCAGCGAAATGGTGGCGGCGATTAAATCGGTAATTTCCGGTAAGCGGTATTTATGCCAGGATGTGGCCAGTAATTTGGCTTTTCAGTTTTTGCCTGGTGCGGATGTTTCGCCTTTTTTACAGCTTTCCCAGCGCGAGACTGAAGTGGTGCGTTTGATCTTGTGTGGCAAGAGTATTCAGGAAATGTCGGAAGCCTTGCAACTGAGCGATAAGACCATCAATACTTATCGCTATCGCTTGTATCGCAAGTTGAATATAAAAAACGATGTGGAATTAACCAGGCTGGCGGTCAAATTTAATTATTTGGATGCTCTTTAAATAGCAGGGACGCGTGTCGGCTAACAAACATCCCTGAAATACTTAAACCAAGGTGCGAGCCTTGGTAAACGCTTCCCGAAAATCCAGAAATACCGGTTTCTCAGCTTCCAGCATCATTTTTAACAATTCGTGTTGTAACTGGTATTTAACATTACCTATCGCCAGCGCGCCAACCCCAACGGCATTAGTGGACTGATTCGCCAAGGTTAACGGCGCCGATAAATCGTTTAGCGCTACGCCTTCTATGCCGGATGGCGGTACCGCATTGACGTCGCCAGCCACTTTCAATTGCTTGGCTTGCGCGAGAACTACGGCATTGATGACGCGGATACCGGCTTTTGCGGTGCAAAATACCACGTCTGCATCGGCTATTAATGCTGCTTTTTCTTCGTCATTATGGGCAACGCCGCCAGTCATGCTGGCGCCAAAGCGCCGGTTGTATTGTTTGGCCGCGTCCTTAGCGGAATCTATTGATAGATGATCCACCAAGATTGTTTCTGCGCCTTGCAAGGACGCTATCACGCCGGTGGCGATACCGACCGGACCGGTGCCGCCGAAAACAACTGCCTTGCAGCCCCTCAATTCCTTGCCATGATGTTCTTTCAGCGCTTTTTCTACGCAGGCTACCAAGGCTGCCGCTGTGGTACAAGCTCCGCTAGGATCGGCAAATACTGAAACCTCAAACGGCGGCACCATAGCCGGTTTTGTGGCCTGCAACATGTCGATAGCCATGCCCATATCTCTGCCGCCGATAAATATCGCGGTTTTTTTACTGGCCGACGGACTACGCGAAAAAATCGCATCTTGGGTCAAATTGTGAATGCTCTCCAGTTTGACGTTGGAATACGGCATCAGCACATCAAAGCCTGCGTCGAGTGCCATGTTAATGTCAAACGGACTGTTGTTTGGCATGGGGTCGAACATGTGAAGTATGCTGCGTTTTGCCATTTTTACCTTACCCTCTGTGATAGGCAGACTTTGGGGAGCTTAGCTAATTACTTAGACGATTTGATGAATTCGCGAGCGACTTCAAAAGCGTGTTCGAAATGCAAAAACAGCGGTTGATCGCTTTCCAGCATTCTTTTCAGCAGACGGCTTTGCGCTTGGTATTTGATATTGCCTATCGCCAATGCGCCTATGCCTACCGCACCACTGGTAGATCCGGCTAAAGGCTTGCCGTTATCGAACGCATCAACACCGGCAATACCGGCTGGCGGTACCGCATTGACATCGGCGGCTACTTTCAATTGCCCTGCTTTGGCAATTAATTCGGTGCTAAGCAACTCAATACCGGCCGCACCCGTTGCAAAAACCACATCGGCGGTTTTCATGTATTCTGCTTTGTCGGCGTCGGCGCCTGCCAGCACCGTGATTTTGCCATCGCCAAATTCTTCGCTGCATAGCTCTGCGGTGCGTTCCGCTTTATCCAATTGTCTGCCGATGATTCTGACTTTAGCCCCTGCTTGAGCGGCAATCACCGCTGCGGCTTGGCCGACAGGACCGGTACCGCCTAGGGCGATAACATTTTTACCTTCCAGCGTGGTATCGAATTTTTCAGCCAATTCCTTCTCAACCGCAGCAACCATACCCGCAGCAGTGGTAAATGCGCCGCTAGGGTCAGCGAATACTGATACTTCGAAAGGCGGCACCATGGAGTTTTTTGCCATTTTCAACATATCCATTGCTTGCTTGGTCTCTCTGCCACCGATGAAAATGGCGGTGCGCAACAGGCCTTTAGGACTACGGGAGAAAATAGCATCTTGGACCAAGCCCCTGACTTCGCTGGGTTCAACGTTGATGTAGGGGATTGCTGAAATCCAGCCTGCGTCCATCGCCATATTGACGTCGAACGGGCTTAAATTCTTAGCTGTAGTCAGCATGTGCAGGATAAAGGGTTTTTCCATGATGGCCTCTTATAATTTGATTAGCCGGTAAGTATAAAAGAAAAGGCAAGACGATAACAATTCTAGGCTAAATGCCGAATTGCGCTTTATTTTAAGCGCGCCGGCACATGCGGCTCGATGGCGTGATACATCAATTGATGCATCTTGGGGTTGCCAACGATAATATTGCCAGACTGTAAATATTTGTCGTTAAAAGAAAAATCCGTGGCAACGCCGCCGGCTTCCTGCACCAACAATACCCCGGCGGCAATATCCCATTCCTTAACGCCGATTTCCCAATACGCATCCAAACGGCCGCAGGCCACATACGCCATATCCAGAGCGGCGGCTCCGGCGCGGCGGATGCCGGCCGAGTCTGCGCAAACCGCTTTAAACATACCTAGATAGGGTTCGATGTTTTCCATGGTCTTAAACGGAAAGCCGGTACCAATCAGGGCTCCGCGCATACTGCTTTGTTTGGTAACCCGGATTTTGCGATTGTTTAGCATTGCCCCGCCACCGCGTTCCGCAGTGAATAGTTCGTCGCGGCTGGGGTCGTAAATCACGCCCAATTCCAGTTTATTCTTGTTTTTTAGCGCAATAGATACGGCATACTGCGGGAAACCATGTAAAAAATTAGTGGTGCCATCCAAAGGATCGATTATCCAGGTGTAGTCATTACCTTTGTGTTCACCGCTTTCCTCGGCCAGAATCCCATGGTCGGGAAACGCGGCACGAATGACTTTGATAATTTCCTGCTCAGCGGCCCGATCAACTTCGGATGCGTAGTCGTTACGGCTTTTTTGATCGATGGTGAGTTTCTCGATATTTTGTGAAGAGCGTTGGATTAGGTCGCCGGCGTTCCGCGCTGCGCGGACGGCAATATTAAGCATCGGGTGCATAGATCGAATTGAAAATGAGCAGTTAGAAAACTCGGATAGGATAGCAAATTTTGCTAGAATCGCTGCTTTTTTAGCCGCAGAGGCCGGGCATTGTTATCACATTTTAAAGTGGTTTTGGTGGAAACGTCCCATCCCGGCAACATCGGCGCGGTGGCTAGAGCCATGAAAAATATGCAGATGGATCAACTGCGCTTGGTATCTCCAAAAAGCTTTCCGCATGCTGATGCCACGGCCAGAGCCTCCGGGGCCGACGACGTACTCAGAGCGGCAACTGTCTTCGATTCCTTGCCAGATGCTATTGCCGATTGCCGGATTGTATTGGGGTCCAGTGCGCGCGATAGAACCATCAGTTGGCCAAGTTTGACTGCCAGGCAAACAGCCGAAAAATGGGTGGGTGCATTACCAAAGCAAAATATAGCCTTGGTATTCGGCCGTGAAAATTCCGGTTTAAAAAACCATGAATTGGACTTATGCCATTATTTGTTGAGGATTCCCTGCAATGCAGAATATAGCTCGCTGAACTTGGCAGCGGCAGTGCAAGTCGTATGCTACGAATTGTTCGTCGCGTCCGGCCAAGAGATGGTCAGCAAGGTGGGCGATATGGGCGAAGAGCCTTTGGCGACGGCCGAACAAATGGAAGCCTTTTATACACATCTCCAGCAGACTATGGCGGACATTGGTTTCCTGCACCCGGAGCGCTCCAAGTCCATCATGCGTCGCTTGCGGCGCATCTTTAATCGGACCCAGCTCGATACCAAAGAGCTGGATATCCTGAGAGGCATCCTGCGCTTCTCGCAAAACCATAATGCCGAATAACGCCATGCTGGCCAGACTCAAAGAAGATATTAACTGCGTATTTGCCCGAGACCCGGCCGCGCAGTCGGCTTTTGAAGTGATAACGACCTATCCTGGGTTTCACGCCTTACTAATTCACCATTGCAGTCATTGGCTATGGTTACGCGGCTTCAGATGGGCAGGCCGCTATTTATCGTTCTTGGGTCGCTGGCTGACCGGCATTGAAATACATCCCGGAGCTCAAATCGGCCGGCGGTTCTTTATCGATCACGGCATGGGCGTGGTGATTGGCGAAACAGCGGTGATTGGAGACGATTGCACGCTGTATCACGGCGTGACCTTGGGCGGTACCAGTTGGAATAAAGGCAAGCGCCATCCCACATTAGGCAACGGCGTGGTGGTAGGGGCCGGAGCCAAGGTACTGGGGCCGATTGAAATCGGCGATGGCGCGCGAGTCGGTTCCAATTCGGTGGTGGTGAAATCAGTGCCGATGGGTGTCACGGTAGTCGGCATTCCCGCGCATATCGTCGATGCGAAAGCCAAGCAAGAAAAAGCGCGGCGCGATGCAATGGCGCAGAAAATCGGTTTCGACGCGTATGGTGCCACTAGCGATATGCCGGATCCCATCGCTAATGCCATCAACCTGATGCTTGATCATATCCATCAGCTCGATAAGCAAATAGCAGATATGCAACGGGTATTGAACGATGCCGGCATCAATTGCCAGCGCCAAGCCATGCCGGCACTGGACGACTGTGAAATTAAGGATAAGCAATAGCCAAGAGGTAGTTTGGGTACTTCTCTTGGGTAATGTTCATAAAGCAAAACAGTACAGGCGAGCGTTAATGAATATCAGAGCATTGAAGAACCTTCTCAAGCCTCTATTGAGCACTCCGTTTCATCCACAATGGTTGCTAACACAAGGCAATAATAAAACTGTTGAATACATAAAATCTATTGGTAGCGATAAGACCGTGCTTGATGTCGGCTGCTTTAACAAATGGCCTCGTGAATTTTTGCCAGAAAATTGCACTTACGTAGGTCTGGATTATTTCGAAACCGCGACCAACTGGTATGGCTCGGTACCGGATGTCTTTGGTGATGCCTGTCATTTGCCGGTAAAAACGTCGTCTATCGATG
>NZ_JANIBL010000045.1 GCF_024505055.1 Methylomonas rosea | reverse complement strand
AACTAGAGCCTAAATTGTCTCATTCTCTGGGTTCCGGTTTGCCGTCGCTCAGTCTTTCCCGCCTGTCTTTCTCGAACTCATGTTTCACGAAAAACAGGCCCCCCATCAAGCCCAACAACATCACGATTTCCAGTATTTCTCTCATCATTTCAGTCACCTCTAAATTTAGGAAAAGTATGAATACTTCAATGGGGGCGACCAGTAATTTTTGGGGCTGTGCTACAAGGATATGGTTTTTACAGCATTAGTCTCCCTTATCAAATAGGCTACCCTGGGAATTCGCGTAGTCAATTATTAACCCGACCCTAAATTCCATGACTGTCATTCAAATCAGCGATTTGAGTCCAGGCTTAATTCTGCAACAGTGGCAATAAGCTCACCATTCCCCAGGCAATACCCCCGGCGGCGGGGATGGTTAAAACCCATGCCCAAACAATCCGCTCGATCACGGAAAGTTTCAGGGTGTGAGGGTTTTTGGCAAAACCTACGCCCATGATCGCGGTGGAAATACTATGTGTGGTGGAAACCGGCATGCCAAAATGCGCGGCAGCCAACAGGATGGTTGCGGAGCTGGTTTCTGCCGCGAAGCCGTTTATCGGGTGCAGTTTGACCATTTTGTGTCCAAGAGTCTTGATAATTCGCCAGCCGCCCACCGAGGTGCCGAGTGCCATGATCAACGCACAACTGAACACGATCCAGGTGTCTATGTCTTTTTCGCCGCCGTCCGGACGCAGGAATTCCGCCCAACCCGGCAATTGATCCAGCGTGCCGGCGTTGTTTGCCGTAAATATGGCCAGTGCGATGATGCCCATGGTTTTTTGCGCATCATTGCTGCCGTGCGCAAATCCCATATAGCCGGCCGACAACAATTGCGCTTTTCCGAACAAGGCATTGATCCATTTCGGCCGCGAAATTTGCCCCAACAGGCCGCCGGCGGCATTCATGCCGCTGATGATCGCCATCAACAAACCCATGATCAAAATGCCCAAGGTAAAACCGGCTATCGGGGAGCTGATCATCGGAATCACCACTTTCCAGAGCAGTCCTTTGTTTTCAGTCCACACTAATGCGGTTTTCGACCATATCAACACATCCGGATTATTGTGTCCCGCCGCCAGAGCCGCGCCGCATAAGCCGCCAATCAAGGCGTGGCTGGAAGACGAGGGCAGGCCCAAGGCCCAGGTAATCAGGTTCCAGATAATCGCTCCGGTCAGCGCGCAGATCAGTACTTCTGAGGTGATTGTGACCATGCCGGTATCGACCAGTCCGGACGAAATGGTTTTGGCCACGGCGGTGCCGGACAATGCGCCGACCAGATTAGTTACAGCAGCCAGGATGACCGCCTGGGTAGGGGTTAGTACTTTGGTGGCAACCACCGTGGCGATAGAGTTGGCGGTGTCATGAAAACCGTTGACGAACTCGAATATCAGTGCCGCCAGAATGACCAGCAAAAGCAATGTCAGCATGACAGTCCTTCTATGAGTTTTTTAAGACGATGTGATAAACCACATTGCCGGCATCGCGGCAGCGATCGATGGCTTTTTCGAGGATTTCAAACAAATTGGTTTTGACCAGATAGCGGATCGGATCGGTTTCGTTGGTATAGACGTCGCGATATAGTTCAAGTATTTGGTCGTCGGCTTCCGCTTCAATGGTTTGCAGTTGATCGTTTAGGCGTTTGACTTCATCCAAATCCATGCCTTTGCGCAGCTGTCCCACCATTTGCTCCAAAACCTCGCAGGCTTGTTCCAGCATCTGCGCGCGGCTGATGAAGTCTACATCGCCGATGCGGCCCAAGGCTAAGCTGTAGCGTTCCGCAAATTTTTCCACGACTTTGGGAATCTTATACAGCGCGCCGTTCAGCGCTTCGATATCCTCGCGGTCCAGCACGGTAACAAAGGTATTGACTAATTCTTCGCTGATTTGCCCGAATAAATTCTTTTCCCGGCGTCGCGCCTGTTTAAATTTTTCCAGTGATTGTTGGGTTGTGGGCGTGCTGAGCAGCTCTATCAAGGCCTTGGCTGAGGCGTGTGCCGATTCCGCACTGGCTTCAAGCAAGCCATAAAATTTATCGCCTTTGCCAAAGATGGTTTGTAGAGAGAACATGGTGTTTCCTTATTTGTGACAGTTTTATTAATTATTGTATAACAGCATAAGGTTGTGCGCAGGTTCTGTCCGCACTTTAATGGGGCGCTCGGCTGGCGCTTGTCTCCAAAGCGCAGTCGATTCAGCTTTCAGATTGACTCTTGACGATGGTTGATAGCGGCTGCGCCAGCAGCTTTTCCAGGAAGTGGCAAGCGTGTTGAAAATTGGCCCTGCAACGTTCGCTCAAACCAGTGCCCAGTTCAAAGGCTTCGGCTTGGATGCTTAATAAAAAGCAGGGCGGGACTACCTGTTTGCTGACGGATTGATAAACCGACAGCAACGCCGCAGGGCTCAGCGCATGGCTGCTGTAGCTGTGGTCTTGTAAGGGAATTAATCGGGTAAAGGCAAAGCTTTCAGGGCAGTTGACCGACGCATCGACAAACACTACCAATTCGCGACCTTGCAAATCCAACGCGTGTTCGATTTGCAATTGAAAGTCGCTGAGCAATTCGATACGGGTCAGGTCGAGTTGTTCGGCAAGATGGTCCAATACCAATGGACCAACGGCGTCGTCGCCACGGCTAGGGTTGCCGTAACCGAACACCAGGATGGGTTTGGTCATGCGCTGCTGTGAATAAATTCGCCGCTGCTATGCCGAATTAGTGTATCCACCAGCTTACCTTCGGCATCGATCAATTCCAACTGCAACGGCATTTTGCCGACTGCGTGTGTGGCGCAAGATAGGCAAGGGTCGTAGGCGCGGATCGCTACTTCCAGGTTATTCAGCAACGGTTCGGATAATTCTCGGCCCGACAGATATTCCGCTGCCACCTGGCGTACCGATTCGTTCATCGCCGTGTTGTTGCTGGTAGTGGAGACAATCAGATTGGCTTTGGTGACAATGTCGTTTTCGTCGATTTGATAATGATGAAACAGCGTGCCGCGCGGGGCTTCGATCACACCGATGCCTTCGTGGCGCTTTTCGCCTTTGGCGACCAGATCGTTACTTAGCAAGTCGGGATCGTCGAGCAAGGCTTGGATGCTTTCCGCGCAATGCAACAATTCGATCATGCGGGTCCAATGGAAAGCCAGGGTACTATGCACCATGGCTTCGCCGCTATGTCGTTTGAATTCCACACGGGCGCTTTCTGCCAGCGGCGTGTCGATGAAATCGCAGTTGTTGATCCGCGCCAACGGCCCGACTCGGTACCAGCCGTCGGTTTTGCCCAGCGAAGTCAGGTAGGGGAATTTCATATAGGTCCAGGAACGGACCTCCTCGCGGATCAGCTCAGGGTAAGTGCAATAATCGTAATGGTCGACCAGGGTTTCGCCTTGCTCGCCCTTCACCCGAATCCCACCGTGATAAAGCTCCAGCGCGCCGTTAGGCTTGGTCAAGCTTAGATATTTGCTGCGGATGGTGGCGAAGTCGTCGTAATAAGGCAGGTTGGAGGTGTGGACTTTTGTGACCAGTTGCAAAGCGGCTTCCGCCCAGATCACGATCTGCGCAATGTCTTGTTTTAAATAATCGCACTCTGCTTTGGTCAAGGCTTTGTTCATGCCGCCGGGGATTGCACCGGTGCCGTGAATACGCTTGCCCGACACCATGCGGATCACTTCCTGGCCGTATTTGCGCAGTTTCACGCCTTGCAAGCCAATATCCGGATAGTCAGTCAGCACCGCCACAATGCTGCGCTTGCCGATCTCGCTTTCAAAACCGAACAGCAAATCCGGACTAGACAGGTGGAAGAAATGCAAAGCATGCGATTGCAAAACCTGACCGAAATGCAGCAAGCGACGCAATTTATCCGCTGCCGGCGGCAAGTTAACCGGATCGACGCCGACCAACTGGTCGATGGCCTTGGCGGCGGCCAGATGGTGGCTGACGGGACAGATGCCGCACAAGCGTTGCACCATCACCGGCAGTTCCCAGTAAGGGCGGCCCTGAATAAACTTTTCGAAGCCGCGAAATTCGACGATGTGCAGGCGGGCTTGCTGGACTTTATTGTTTTCATCTAACAGCAGCGTGACTTTACCGTGGCCTTCGACGCGGGAGACCGGGTCGACTGCGACCCGTTTTAGCTTGCCGCTCTCGACTAAAGCCGGATCGGCGGTTTCAAGATGTTCGTACACAGCGGTTCCCTATTAGTCGTAATGGACTAATTCATAAGGTAAATTTGGATCGCGGCCTTCGATCAATGCGTTGAGGTAGGTCCAGAACACATCGGCGGACGGCGGACAGCCGGGCATAAAGTAATCGATCTTCACAATTTCGTGGACCGGACGCACCTTGTCCAGCAATAAAGGCAATTCCGGATCGTTGGGTATCTGCGGATTGTCCACGCCGATGCCGTCTTGATAGGCTTCCAGCAGGCAATCTTCCAACTTAAAAAAGTTACGCAGCGCCGGCAGGCCGCCGTTGATCGCGCAGGCACCGACCGCCACCAGGATTTTGCAGTGACTGCGAAATTCGCGCAGCACATGCACGTTTTCGGAATTGCACACGCCGCCTTCGATCAGGCCTATGTCGCAGGGTCCGCAGTGTTCGATGTCGGTCAGCGGCGAGCGGTCGAATTCGACGATGTCCGCCAATTTCAACAAGCGCTCGTCAATATCCAGAAACGACATATGGCAACCGAAGCAGCCGGCCAGCGAGGTGGTGGCGATTTTAATCTTAGCGGCCATGTTTGATATCCGGAGCAGGCGGCATGGTTGCCGCGTAGTGGGAATCAGGTCCGCCATTCTGCGGTAGCTTGGTCTGATCGCAGCTTGGGTAGCCTGTTGCCGCGCCGGCTTCCAGAACCGCCCTTTCGCAGGCCACTTCGCTGATGGGATGGTGGTCGTAAATGCGTTCGCCAATTGGTGCGAGGTATGCACTGCGTTTCACCAGAATCGCACCGGTTGGACAGACATGAGCAGCCTCGTCATCGACGCTAATATCGCTGTCTTTCAACTTACCGGTTGGAGAGTTGACGATCAGCCGTTTGTGAATGCCACGCCCGGCGATGCCGAATACCTCTTTACCGTCTTTTTCCTTACTGGCGCGTACGCACAGGTTGCAAAAAATGCAGCGGTCGTGGTCGATTAATATATCCGGGTGTGAGGCATCCAGTTCCCGCTGGGCATAAAAATGCGGGTAGTGGTTATCCAGCATGTTCTGGTGGTAGGCCACGGCCTGTAACTGGCAATTACCGGATTTTTCGCAGGACGGACAGAAATGGTTGCCTTCCACGAACAGCATCTGGGTGATGCGTTGGCGGTCGTGTTGCAGGTCAGGGCTGTTGCTGATTACGGTCTGGCCGTCGGCCGCCGGCAGCGTGCAGGCGGTATTGGTTCGACCATTGACTTTGACCGTACACAATTTGCAGCTGCCGTAAGGGGCATAGCCCGGCCGGTGGCACAGATAGGGAATGTACACGCCGGCAGTGCGCGCCGCCTCGATAATGGTTTGGCCGTCGCTGAACGGCACGGCGATGCCGTCGATGCAAAGGGTGCCGCTCATGTCAGTTCTCCACTTGCGATAAATGCGCCGCGTCGTCGTCGCGCTGCGCCATGCGTCGCGCCACGGCCAGGGTGGCGTCCAAATCAAAGCCCGGCGTAAAACTACTTTGTTTTAATTGATTCAGATACAACTCGGGGTGGCTGGCTAAGGTGCTTAAAATCGGATTGGCGGCGGAATCGCCCAAACCACAATGGCTGTTGTTTTTGACGATCAGGCATAACTCGCTGAGCTCTTCCAAATCTACCGCAGCACCGTTGCCTTCGACAATTTTCTGTAGCTGGTTTTTCAATAGCGTGGTGCCGACCCGGCACGGCGTGCAAAAGCCGCAGCTTTCGTGGGCGAAGAAATCAGTAAAGTTTTGGACGATGTCGAAAATATTCCTGCTACTGTTGAACACGATAAACGAGCCGGCGGTGGACAGGTCTTCGAAGGCTATCCGGCGTTGCAGTTCCCGGCTGGAAATAAAGGTGCCGGACGGTCCGCCCACTTGCACACCCATCACATCGTCCGCACCGCAGTCCCGCAAAATATCCTCGATCGGAGTGCCGAACGGGTATTCGTAAATGCCGGGACGTGCGCAGTCGCCACTGATACTGAGCAGTTTGCTGCCGGTCGATTGCGGGGTGCCGACCTCTGCAAACCATTGCCCGCCTTGAATAGCGATGTGGGTCGCAGCAAAAAAAGTCTCGACGTTATCGACCACGGTGGGCTTGCGTTGATAGCCGCAGATCACCGAGTTGGGCGGTTTAACCCGGGGAATGCCGGGCTTGCCTTCCAACGATTCGATTTGCGCGGAGGCCTCGCCGCAGATGTAAGCGCCGGCACCCATGCGGATTTCGATGTCAAAATCAAAGCCGTCCCGGCCAAGGATATTGCGCCCGAGCAAACCGCTTTCGCGGCGCCGCTGTAACACGCGCTGCAATTGCTCGTAGAGGAATAAATACTCGGCGCGTAGATACAGTAAACCCTGGTCCGAGCCGATAATGGCCGCGCATAAGGTCATGCCTTCGAAGATTTGGTCCGCGTAAAGATCGAGCAGCATCCGGTCCTTGAAAGTACCGGGTTCGCCCTCGTCGGCGTTGCAGATGACATAGTGCGGGGTAGCGGCTTGGACGGAACAGGTTCGCCATTTCAGAGCCGTTTTAAAGCCGGCGCCGCCACGGCCGCGCAGGTTGGAGCTGTCTACTTCCGCCAAGGTTTCCGCAAGGCCTCGCGCAAAAGTGGCTGCCAGTGCCGCGCCGCTATTGAACGGCTGGTTCAGCAGCAGGCCGGGTTTGCGGATTGGCTCGTCAACCGCGAAGAACTCTGCCGGCCAATCGCTCAAAGGCGCTTGCTGCTCGATCAACTGGACAATCACATCGATTCTGGAATGATCCAGACGCGTCAACGCATAGCCATTAACCAAACCGGCCGGGCCTTGGTCGCACATGCCGGTGCAGGAGGTGTTATTCAGACTGACCAAGCCATCGGCACGAACCTGGCCGACTTTGACCTTCAGCTTTTCCGCCAGGTAATTCAGCAATTTTTCCTTGCCCAGCATTCTATCGGTAATCGAATCGCTGATATGAATGTCGTAACGGCCTTGCGGCGTCAGATGCAAGAAACTGTAGAATTCCGCAACGGCAATAATCTGGGTGCGGGGGATATGCAGGGCTGCGGCCAATTGTTCGATAGCCATCTGGGGAATATGCAGGTACTGAGCCTGCACGGCTCTTAGCATCTGCAAGAGCCTTTCCGGTTTATAGTCCGCCTGTACCAGTACGGACTCAATAAAAGTATTCATCTTCGAGTTACTGGGCAGTTTTGTTGAATCGTCGTGTCCCATTGCAATTGAAAAATCATGAGCCACCCCATACACCATTCATAATTTGGCGCTAGATTTTTCAAATCGTTCACTGGCAGTCTACCTGGAAGAGCGGAGCCACAAGATTAGTTGTGGAAGCCGTTACATTCCGCTTGCCTAGCGAAAGTGCCTGCCTTGTCTCTCTATGCGCCAATGCACATAATCCAGCCGCGCGGTGTCTATCGTTCTCGCTGCGGAAGATGTGCAAATTCGCCGTCATCCATGGCGCAATACTAAACAAATTAGCCGGGCGTGGACAGCAAAATATTGCCGATCAAAACGTGGCTATCGGGACGAAGGGGTTGCGGCGTTGGCACGGAATACGCTTTTTACCGGGCTCCCGGACGCAGTCATGCTTGCGGGTTTGGTAACAAAGCGCGCAGCGGTTTAAGCGGCGCTGATAACGGCCATAAGCACCGAAGACCAAACGCTCCAGGCGATCCAGTGCAGTAGGGTTGGCAGCAAACAGCCTGATCTGTCTCGCATGTAATGCGGCATAAAGCTGCCGGGCTTGATCGATTAAAATGTCATTGTCCATCGTCATCACCTGACTTAATCGCTGATGAGTCTAAAAAATGGCGTTGGCATGCGCGATTGAACATGCCGGGTTGAATTATTGCGCGTGCTTATGTTGATAGCTTTGATTTCAATCAACAAGGCTTGAAATTGCCGGCGACCAAGGTCTGGCGCGCGCTAATTGGCTTCCTCTGCGTCGGCAGCAAGGCACTGCTCGACGACGCGACGGCTCAAAACCTCGTCTTGCAGCATTATATCTACCATAGATGCCACCACCGTCCGAGTTTTTAAGCCGTTAAAGCGAGAAAAGTTTTTCAGTTGGTCGTAAGTCGGTTCTTCCACCGCAATTTTCTTTCTATCGACTTTTGATTTATCGGCAGCCATGAGAGTGTTCCTTTGTAAGCTTAAGGTTGGGTAAACGAATCGTTGGGTAAACGAATGTCAATTTTGAATCAGTCCGTGCTTGCGAAAATAGAAGGCTACGTTGACCAAAGCGATCATCACCGGTACTTCGATTAATGGCCCTATCACTGCTGCAAATGCCGCGCCGCTATTAATGCCAAACACCGCCACCGCCACCGCAATAGCCAATTCGAAATTATTGCTGGCCGCGGTAAATGCCAGCGTGGTGGTTTTACCGTAGCCGGCGCCGATGGCTCTGCCCATCAAAAAGCTCAGCAAAAACATCACCACAAAGTAAATTAGCAGCGGTATCGCAATCCGCACTACGTCCAACGGCAATTGTACGATCAAATCGCCCTTCAGCGAGAACATCACCACGATGGTAAACAGCAAAGCAATCAAGGTTAGCGGGCTGATCTTCGGCACGAAAGTTTGGTGATACCAATCTTTGCCCTTGGCCTTGACCAACAGAAAACGCGTGCTGAAACCGGCTAGAAACGGAATGCCCAGATAAATGAATACGCTCTTGGCGATTTCACCGATAGTGATTTCGACTAAGCTGCCTTGCATGCCAAACCAGGGTGGTAACACGGTAATGAACAGCCAGGCGTAAACGCTATAAAACAAGACCTGAAACACGCTGTTAAATGCCACCAAACCCGCCGCATACTCGTTGTCGCCGTTAGCCAGCTCGTTCCAGACGATGACCATGGCGATGCAACGCGCCAGGCCTATCAAGATCAGGCCGACCATGTAGTCGGGATAATCGCGCAGAAACACGATGGCTAGCGCGAACATTAATACCGGGCCGAGCAGCCAGTTTTGCAGCAAGGACACGGCCAATATACGCCAGTTGCGAAATACGTCGCCTAGTTCTTCATAACGGACTTTGGCCAGCGGCGGATACATCATCACGATCAAGCCGATGGCAATCGGGATATTGGTGGTGCCGACCGAAACTGCTGCGTTGAAATTGCTTACTTCCGTCGGAAACAGAAAACCTATGCCAACCCCAAGCGCCATGGCGATAAAAATCCATAGGGTCAGAAAACGGTCGAGAAATGACAAGCGGGCATTGGGGCAATGCGGGGTGTTCATTTAAATCTCCAAAGATATGAGGGCAATGGTTTGGCTACTCGGCTCTATCGGCTGCCGGCGGTTTGCAGCAACTGCTAGAGGGTTCGAGTTGCAGGACTTGATCGTCTCCAAATAAGGGAATGGTCTGCAAGGAATGAAAGGCCTCCCAGGCGATGCCTTGCGGATCGACGGTCCAGTATTTGTCGGACTGGGCATAGCAGCAGTTGGCTTGTTTTTGCTCTGCAACCGGCAATTCGGCAGCGGCCAGATTTTGCTCGACTGCTTCCAATTCCTCACCCGACTCCACTTGTATCCCCAAATGATCCAGACCCGGTTGGCGACCGCGATTGGAAATCGCGAAATTGACGCGCGGATCGTCCAGTAACCACTTAACATAATCGGCTTCGTGCACGGTTGGTTCGCATTGAAACAGTGCGCTATAAAAGTCGATATTTTTCGCCAGATCATCGACGGCGAGATGGATATGCAGGCGTTTCATCGGGTTTGCTCCGAGACAAAGGGTGAATGAGCTTGGAGATTTGCTAGTGTTGCTTAGTTATGACCGCCGGCTAATGCCAGCAAGCGTTCCACGCCGGTCGGTTCTTCCCGTAACAACGGCACGAGCGCGTAACGCTGGGCATATCGACTGGCTACTGCGCCGATTTCCGGCAATTCATTGGCGGCACGTTGCCGTAACAGCGGGGAATGCACGGTGCTTGCGGCCACGCTGTTATTAATCACCCAGGCCCAGGGCTCGATGCCGGCCCGGCGTAAATCGTCTTGCAGATGGACCGCTTCCAGCACCGGCGTGGTTTCCGCTAAGGTAACGATCAGCACTTTGGTTTGGCGCGGGTCCTGCAATTGCATCATCGGCGTGGTGAAATGCTGTTTGGCATCGCCCATTTGCCGAGACACTTCACGATGGTAAGCGCCGGTCGCGTCCAATAACAGTAAGGTGTGGCCGGTCGGCGCGGTGTCCATCACTACAAATTTCTTGCCGGCTTCGCGGATAATGCGGGAAAAGGCTTGGAACACCGCAATTTCTTCGGTGCAAGGCGAGCGCAAGTCTTCTTCCAGCAAAGCCCGGCCTGCCTCGTCCAGTTTGGCGCCTTTTGTTGCCAGCACATGTTCGCGATAGCGTTCGGTTTCCGCATGCGGATCGATTTTGCTGACCGTCAGATCCGGCAAAGCGCCGTTCAGTGTGTCGGTTAAATTGGCGGCAGGATCGGAGGTGGTGAGATGCGCCGGCAAACCGCGTCGCGCCAGTTCGACCGCGAACGCGGCGGCCAGCGTGGTTTTGCCGACGCCGCCTTTGCCCATCAGCATCACCAGTCCATGGCCGTCGGCGGCAATCTCGTCCACCAACGTTGATAGATTTGGCACGGGTATGGCCGGCATAAGTTCATTGTCAGGCATCGCCAGCGGCGCGGCTGTGCCTAGCAATTGCCTCAACGCCGTCAGCCCAACCAGATTGAAGGGCTTTAGTTCAATGCGGTCCATTGGTAAGTTTTTTAACCCTGCCGGCATGTCGGCTAAAGCACGTTGCTCACGCTGGTAGATGGCGATGGCCAGCGGGTCTTGTGCGGTTGCGCTCTCCGGCAAGATGCCATTGATTGCCAAAAACTGTTGCGATAAGCCGATGGCGTTTAATTCTTCGTGGGTACGTGCCACTTCGCGCAAGGTCGATTGTTGGGCGCGGGCGACCAGGATCAACCGACTGCGCTGCGGATTGGCTAATGCTGCGACGGCGGCTTTATATTGGCTGCGCTGTTTTTCCAAACCGGCCAAGGGGCCTAGGCAAGAGGCGTCGCCTTTGCCTTGTTCCAGAAAGCCGCTCCAGGCGCCGGGCAGTTGCAGCAGACGGATAGTGTGGCCGGTCGGCGCGGTATCGAATACGATGTGATCGTAACCGGCGGTCAATTCCGAGTCGGTTAATAGTGCGGTGAATTCGTCGAACGCGGCGATTTCCGTGGTACAGGCCCCGGACAATTGTTCTTCTATGCCTTTGACGATGCTGTCCGGTAACACGCCGCGCACCGGGCCGACGATGCGGTCTCTATAGGCTTGCGCCGCCGCTTGCGGATCGATTTCCAAGGCCGCCAGGCAGGGTACGGCCGGAATGGCAGTGATCTGATTGCCGATAGCGATGCCAAATACCTGGCCGACGTTCGATGCCGGATCGGTACTCACCAACAACACCTGTCTGCCGGCATCCGCCAATTGCATCGCTGACGCGCAAGCGATGGACGTTTTGCCGACGCCGCCTTTACCGGTAAAAAATAGAAAGCGCGGCGCTTGTTCGAGAAATTTGCAATCGCTGTTCACGGCACTAATAGCAGACGCTAACAACAGCTGCTGCCGCTGCAACAGCCCGACGGAGCCTGCTCTTCCGTTACGCTAATTGCTGCCCAACGTGCCAACTCGGTTCGATTGGGATAGCGACCGGCTAGGGCGACTTCGCCATCGACCAAGATCAAGGGCAATGCCTCGGCTCCGGAGCGTTCCAGAAAGGCTTTTACCGCCGGGTTTTCGGCAAACGCCAAGGGGGTTTGCGCCAGATTAAAGCGCTCAATATTGGCGCCGTTCTGTTTGGCCCAATCAACATCGGCGGCAAAGCCGACCAACTGTTGATCGACTTCCACACCGCAAACGCCGGTACTGCAACACAGCGCTGGGTCAAATACATGGATACTGGTCATAAGGAAACTCCTTAACTACTGAGGCAACAAAGTGCCGATGCGATCCAATTCGGCTTTCAGGCGCTCCGGATCGTTCGTTAATTGGTCCAGCGGCAAGGCAAAAAACTGTTCGATGCGATGGCGCAGAATGCGGTAAGCGACCATGAAGGCCGCGTCGATTTCTTCGTCGGTACCCTCGACATGCGCGGGATCTTCGACGCCCCAATGGCTGCGCATTACCGGGCCGAGATAGGCCGGACAGGTTTCGTTGGCGGCATTGCCGCACACACTCAAAACGATGTCTGGTGTCACCGGCAGGTCGTTCCAGGACTTGCTGAAATAGCCCTCGGTAGAAATGCCTTCTCTCGCCAGCAAGGCCAGCGAGCGAGGGTGAATCTTGCCGGTCGGTTTGCTGCCGGCGCTCAGGCCATGCCAGCCGGCCGGCGCCAAGTGATTGAAAGTGGCCTCGCCAAGTACGGAGCGGCAGGAGTTGCCGGTACACAAAAATAATACGTTCATGATGGATTGTCGGTCGGGGTTGAGGGTAAAGAATCGTTATTGCCGGAACAGGCCGCAAGCGACAAGCAGGCGTTGCCGTTGCAACAGTTCTCGGTCAGGAACGCCAACAGATCGTTCATCGCCGAAAAGTTAGCGGTGTAAATCACGAAGCGGCTTTCGTTGCGCGAGCTCACCAGGTTGGCGTAAGACAATTCCTTCAAATGAAACGACAGGGAAGACGGCGCAATGCCGGTGACTTCACTGATTTTTCCGGCAGCCAATCCTGTCGGGCCAGCCTGCACCAAGGCGCGGTAAATAGCCAAACGGGACTCTTGGGCCAGTGCGGCCAGGGCGATCACAGCAGTTTTATTTTCCATATTTCAACAATAATTGAAATATGGAATCGAGTCAATTTTTTTGCTCTTTGCCGTTCGGTTGTGGCGTAACGCTACTGTCACAAAGGCTATTTACCATTCGCAAGACTACCGTTCCGACGATGTCGGTGCGATGCAGCTCACAAATCCTTACATCAAATACCAAACAAATAGTGTCTCAGGAGCATTTTTTATGAAACAGACTTTAATTGCCGCCGGCGTCGCTGCGGTGCTGGCCTCTACTAATGCCAGTGCGGCCGCGGATTTTCAATGGTCGCATCAATGGACTTTTAATCACTCAGCAGCGAACGGTTCCAGTGCCATGGGTTCGGAAATCGTCTCCTACGATGCGGTCAATAACCGCTTGTGGGTAGCCGGAACCGATGCCAATCAGGCCAATATCGGCCAAGGCGGTATCGACGTACTGGACATGAATGGCAATTTGCTGCAAAGCATCTCCACCAGTGCGCTCGGCGGGATTAATAGTGTGGCAGTGAAAAACGGCCAAGCCGCCATTGCCTTAACCGCGCCGACTAAAACCGATGCGGGTTTAGTGCGTTTCTACAATGCGGCTGACTACACCCTGCAACAAAGTGTGACAGTGGGCGCCAATCCCGACGCAGTGACTTATACGCCCGATGGCAGCCGCTTGCTGGTGGCTAACGAAGGCGAACCCAGCAGCTATTTGGTGGGGCCTAGCGGCGATCCGGAAGGCTCGGTCAGTATTATCAACACCAATACCTTTGCGGTTCAAACTGCCGGATTTTCTGCTTACAACGGCGCGGCGGCGGCTTTGAAAGCCAACGGCGTGCGTCTGACCGGCCCGAACGCCAGCGTCGCCCAAGATTTGGAACCGGAATATATTGCGGTCAGCCAAGACGGCACCAAAGCCTTTGCCACGCTGCAAGAGGCCAATTCCGTCGCCGTCATCGATATCGCCAGCGCGACCGTGACTGACATTAAGGCGCTGGGGTTGAAGGATCACAGTCTGGCCGGTAATGGTCTGGATGTCTCGGATAGAGACGGTGCCGGCACTGCGGCTTTAAAAGGCAATATCCAGAACTGGAACGTGATGGGTATGTATATGCCCGATGGCATCGCCAGTTTTAGCAAAGACGGCAATCAGTATTATGTGACCGCCAACGAAGGCGATTCACGCGAAGATTGGCCGGGTGGTTCGGAAGAGGTGCGGGTGGGCGCAGCTACTATCGACCCAGTATTGGCTACCGCTATGGCAGCTGCGCATGGCGCGGATTGGCAAACCAACAACGATAAATTGAATCGTTTGACCGTTTCAAAAAGCGGCGATCTTGACAATGACGGCGACTTGGATCAACTGCAAGTATTCGGCGCTCGCTCTTTCTCGATTCTGGATGCCAACGGCACCATGGTGTTCGACTCCGGCGATAAGTTAGAGCAAACCATAAAATCATTGATCGCCGCAAATCCCGGCAATGCTGCCTACGAGGCCTTGTGGGACGATGGCCGCAGCGATAACAAAGGTCCGGAGCCGGAAAGCGCGGTAGTTGGTAAAGTTGACGGCCGCGACTTGTTGTTTCTGGGTTTGGAGCGCTCCAACGCGATCATGGTGTGGGATTTGACCGACCTGAATAGCCCGGCGTTTTTGGATATGTTGTTCACCGGCGGCGACGTCGGTCCGGAAGGTCTGAGCTTCTTCAGCAACGCCCAGGGCAGTTATCTGGCGGTTGCTAACGAAGTTAGCGAAACCACTTCGCTGTATAAAGTATCTGCCGTGCCGGTACCGGGTGCGGTTTGGTTGTTTGGTTCCGCGTTGCTGGGCTTGATAGGCATGAAACGCGGTCGCAAAGACTAAACACCCTCTTAAGCCAGGTTAGCATCGAGATTTCGGCTAACCTGGCTTTTCGCATTTTTGCGGCGTGAACTCTCGCTTTGCCGGTAACGTGCTTGTCATATTCAAGCGCTAATGTTGCGGCTCCGTAAACCGCTCTCGGAGCAACACATGAAAAAAACACATCCACAAAAACTGGCGGCGGTCGCTGTTGGTGCCTTCGGTTTTACCTTATCGGTAGCCGCAGTAGCCCATGACCATGCCGACCGCGATCATCACAAACCCGCCCAAACCAGCCAAGTACCGACATCAGGCCTCGAATGGTTCAAAGCCGGCGAAGCTGCGGTATTGGTTAACAAACGAGACGTAGCACAACTGCGCAAAGCCAAAAACGTCATCTTGTTTGTAGGCGACGGCATGGGCGTTTCCACCGTCACCGCTGCACGGATTTTGGAAGGCCAAATGGCCGGACGCGACGGCGAGTTCAACCGTTTGGGCTTTGAAAAATTTAATAACCTGGCGTTTTCGGTGACGGCCAGCGCTAATCAGCAAACCTCGGATTCCGCGCCTACCGCTACCGCGATGGTGGCCGGTATCAAAACCAACGACGGTGCTATTTCCGTCGATCAAAGCATCAACCGTACCGAACCTAGCGCGGAAGTCACTGCGGCGAAAAGCGTGAAAACCATCCTGGAACGTGCCGAAGAACGAGGTATGTCCACCGGCGTAGTCACAACCGCCCGTTTTACCCACGCCACGCCAGCGGTAAACTACGCACATATATCCAACCGCGACTGGGAAGCCGACAGCAATCTGCCGGCTGGCGCCACAGTTAAGGACATCGCCCGCCAGTTGCTGGAGTTTCCTTACGGCGATGGATTGGAAGTGGCTTTGGGCGGCGGTCGTAGCTACTTCATGCCCAATACTGTTGCCGACCCCGAGTACCCCACCCAAAAAGGTCGCCGTGCCGATGGCCGCGATCTGACCTTGGAATGGACGTCGCAATACAATAATTCCGACTACGTCTGGAACAAAGCGCAGTTCGACGCGGTAAACCCAGCATCTACCGATCATTTGTTGGGTTTGTTCGAACGTTCGCACATGCGCTATGAAGCCGACCGTGCGCAAGACGCCGCCGGCGAACCGTCCTTGACCGAGATGACCGAAAAAGCCATCAAAATTCTGGAAAAAAACCGCAAAGGTTATTATCTAATGGTGGAAGCCGGCCGTATCGACCATGCTCACCACGCAGGTAACGCTTACCGGGCCCTGACCGATACTGTGGCGCTATCGGATGCGGTAAAAAAAGCCAAACAACTGACTCGTGACGAAGACACCTTGATCCTGGTTACTGCTGATCATAGCCATGTGTTCACCATCGCCGGTTATCCGTCGCGCGGCAATCCTATCCTGGGCCAAACCGCGGTTGACGGCGTTACGCTGAAGGATTCTTTGGGTTTGCCTTACACCACCTTGTCGTATGCTAACGGTCCGGGCTGGACCGGCGGCTTGCAACGCAAGGAATTCAATCCAGCCAACGAAGGCACCGTGGCCGCCGCTTATGCAGGGAGCAAATTGCGTCCTGATTTGACAGCGGTTGATACCAGCAATCCGAACTACATGCAGGAAGCTACAGTACCGATGAGCGCGGAAACCCACGCCGGCGAAGACGTGGCTATCTATGCGGATGGCCCTGGCGCTTATCTGGTACGCGGTACGCTGGAACAAAACGTGATTTATCATGTGATGGCTGATGCGCTAGGCATGCGCAAATAGTCAGGGACTTTTCCCAAAGCCGAATCAGGGACGCTAGCCGTCCCTGATTTTTTTTGAATACCGCTAAAGTGCAGGATCCATGTTCAACACTATTTTCAAATTTTTAAGCAAACTGTTTGCTTTGGGCTTATTGATCGTTTTGGCGGCTTGCAGCCATGTGCCGGCCAAACACGCCGCCAACACTCAGGTTATCGATCTATCTGCGGCAAACTTGCCGGCGGTAGCCGCCGAGTTTGTCACCACCCGCACCGGCGAAGAGCACGAACACGACGAGCACCAGGCACTGCCCGCACAGGTCAGCTGGCGCTTCTGGCGCGATAGCCAGCAGATTACGATAGAAAGGCCACAACTGGGCTTGGGGGAACTGTGGCAACGCGACGGCCAGGAGCTGATTCACCGTAAGCTTTATCACCAAGACCAGCGGGCAATCGAGTTTCAAGCCGGCGATTTACGGATGCTGGACATCACGCCGTCCTGGCAAAAATTGGCGCTGTTGCTGGATAGTCAGCTGCTGGACAAACTGACTGCCGAAGAAGTCGAATGGACCGATGGCATCCCGACCCGCGAATATCAAGGCAAAGTCGCCGACACCGAATGGCATGTGGTGATGAGGTTGGATCTGGCCTTACCTGCATTGATTGAACGTGAACATGGCGAGTTTTCCGAGCGTACCGAATTGCTAAACGCTTATCCGCTGAAAGCCGCGCCCTGGCAACCGACGCCAGTCAACGGTTACGACGTAATCGATTTTGCCGATCTGGGCGACAAGGAGTCCGATCCGTTCGTGATTAAAGTGCAAGCGCAGATGGGGCATGAGCATCATCATTAACCCCCGAAAGGCTTTTCGTTATTACTCCGGCCCTTAAAAATCGTCTCTCCCGCGTAGGCGGGAGCCCAGGTGCCGTAAGGCGTTCGCTGAGAAGTTTCGATTCTGGCTTTAGCCAGTATGGCAGTGGCCGCTGAAACATCGTTATTCAGGCAAAAAAAAAGCCCGCTGTATCGCGTACCAGCGGGCCCGAGTACTACTACAGAGCTTACAACTAATCTATAAAACTTACAGTGCCGGCGCTGGAGCCTGCAAAATCCGATTTCGCAGGCCGGGGGCTACCGTACCGTTAACGGTAAAGTAGTTTTCCAGCGCATCCAGATCCAGCGCGCCGCCCAGGCGGTTGGTGCCTTGCGTCAAAACATAATATTGATCGCCACCGTCCGCCATGAAGTTATTTACCGTGACCCGATAGCTGGCGGCTGGGTCGACCACGACACCGTTGATTGTGATACTGGCTGGATCGACGTTATCGCAAGCCGTGCCTTTTTCCCGCCATTCGTAACTAAAGCCATTCGACACTTGCATGATGCGATTGGACGCCTGGCCAGCCACTGGCGCACCGGCTGGATAGCCCACGGTGCAACCGGTGAATTGTTGTTCCAGCAAGGTGTGGATTTGCGCGCCGGTCAAGGTCAGTGTCACCAAGGTGTTGCCGAAGGGTTGTACGGTAAAGGCTTCCGCGTAAGTGACCTTGCCGTCGCCTTCGTTAGCAGTGCTGGATGGAAAGGTCAAATCGGCGCGGATGCCGCCGGGGTTCATGAATGACACCACTGCTTCGCCAAAGCCGACATTTTGGGTAGCCAACAATTGCGCATCGGCAATCACATCGCCCAAGGCGGACTCGCCGGCACTGGTAGCGGTTCTAGTAATCGCCGCACTGATGCTGCCGATCACCCGGTTAGCGATAGGGGTGGACAGGGCTTTGTAATTGTCGACGATGGTTTTAATCGCCGCATTCGGTGTGATGGCGGTGTTGCTGCGATCAACGACGATGTTTTCGGCGCTGACGCTACTGACTTCGCCGTTCACGGTGCTGATAGCCACGTCGATGTCGGTCAATACCCGGCCTTGCGAATTGGCGCTGGTTACCGAAATCAAGCGGCCGGCTTTGTTGGCGATTTGGCAGTTATAGGCTTGGTGAGTGTGGCCGGAGATCACCAAATCCACTTCGTCGTCCAATTGATTGACGATGGATTTGATCGGCGAACCGTTTAAACCGCCATCGCAGTTGTTGATGGTAGATGCACTTTGCGTCACCGGTATCGTGCCGCCTTGGTGAATCAACACCACCACCGCTTCGACGCCGCGCGCCCGCAATTTGGGAATCAAGGCATTGACAGTCGCCGCTTCATCCTTGAACTCCAGGCCGGCCACGCCGGTGGGGGTGACGATGGTGGGGGTTTCCTTCAAAGTCATGCCGATAAAGCCGACCCGCACGCCGCCGACTACTTTGATCGCGTATTGCGGAAACAGGGTTTTGCCGGAGGCAGTTTCGACCACGTTGGCAGCCAGAAATTTGAAATCCGCGCCTTCGAACGGCACCGGTGTGCCGACTGAAGCGCCTTGGCAGGAGTTGGGATCGGTTGGATGGCAACCGCCGTTTTGCATGCGTTTCAGCTCGGTTTTGCCTTCGTCGAATTCGTGATTGCCGACTGCATTAAATTCCAGACCCAGGCGGTTCATAGTTTCGATAGTCGGTTCGTCGTGAAACAGCGCGGAAACCAGCGGCGTCGCGCCGATAATGTCGCCGGCCGAGACCACTACGGTGCTGGGATTTTGGTTTTTCAGATCGTTAATATAACCCGCCATCCAATCGACGCCGCCGACCGGAATATTGGTGGATGCCGCGCTGGTGGGCGTTTGCCGGAAAGTGCCCGGCGATTCCAATTGGCCGTGAAAATCGTTGAAGGCGACGATTTTGATCGTGGTGGTGGGGATGGTGGTTACCGCGTTTGCAGCGCCCAGTGTGCCCAAGCCCAGTGCGATGCCTATAGCTAGTTTGTTTAATTTCATCGGTTTATCCCTTATTTAGTAGATTTGCGGCGACGAGATACCAAGCCCATCAGGCCGGCGCCGGCTGCATATAAGCCGGCAGCGGCAGGCAGAGGCACGGCGGTCAGGCTGACCGCGCCGATGGTGGCGTTAATCTCTGCCGAGGTATCGTCCAGAGCGGATTGGATCAGCAGGCCGCTGATTTGATAACTGCCGGCACCCAACAGAAATTCGCCGCGGCTGTAGTCTGAGCTGGCGTAAGCCAAGTCAAAATCGCTGTAAACAGACGTTGGATAATTGTTAACGGCGGCCGAGGTTTCGCCGAGTACGCTGGCCGTGTTAAAAATCTTGAATCTATCGCCAGCGAAGCCGGCGTCGACTACGCGCAAAATCGCCGAGCCGGTCAATGTAAAATCAAAGCTCAACGAATTGTTATCCAGGTCTATCCATTCCAGACCGCCGGAATTAGACACTGAATTATCTACATCAAACGCATGCCAGGCACCATCGGCGCTAATGGTAATCGCCTCGGCTTGCGTGCAGATTGCCGACAGCAAGGCCACGGCAAGAACAGATTTTTTGATCATTTAGAGTGCTCCGATAAAGACAGCGCGCGGGTTTTTGTTATAAGTCACCGGCTGCTCGTTCATATTGGGTTGAGAAATTTCCATCGCTATGGGTAAAGCAAGTACAGCCTAAGGAAATTTTGTGATGAACTTGTGATTGTTGGATGAAGATTTCGTGAAACGTAATACACGGGAGAGTATCCGGGGCCCGGCTTTGTGGGAGTGTGGGACAACATATCGCCGATGGTCGGGTTCGGAGCTCGGCGATTTGGGTTTTGCACCGGTATGACCGAGAAAATTACTTGGAAGCTGGCGTAATTTTCTGCAACGTTCGAGCTTGGAGCTTGGGCATTGGACAAAATTACTTCAATGATTAGGTTCCGAGCTTGAATGATTGAGAAAAAAGCTTGGGCGATGGAGTTCGGAGCTCGAACGATGCAGAAATTTTCTCGATCGTTTTAGCTCGGAGCTTGGGGGTTGGACAAAATAACTCCAATGGCGAGGGTCAGAGCTCGAATGATCGAGAAAATAGCTCGGATGATGGAGTTTTGATCTCGAGTGATGGAGAAATTTTCTCGGTTGGTCGAGCTCGGAGCTCGGGCATTGGACAAAATAACTTCAATGTTAGGGTTCAGAGCTCATTTGGTGTCGCTATCGCGACGGGTGTTTTGAAGTCGGGTCTCGGCCCGACAGCCGAGATACTTTCTTTTGTTCCGCCAAAAGAAAGTATCCAAAGAAAAGGCGGCCCGGATGCCGCTTGTTCCCTGCGCTCCTCGGATTTGAACGGGGTTGCCTGAAGGGGCTTCCCAGCCCCTGCATGCAACGCGCCGCATCCCTGCGGCGCCCCTGACGGGCGAATCCGTTCAAACCCTCCGGTGCTCGGCGCGGCATTCGGGAGAAAACCTCGCCGCGAAATTTGAAATCCAGCTAATATTCGTACAGTTTTGTAGGAAGCAATAGCGATAGCGCAATGCGCCGAATGCTTTAAGGCCAACATGCGGCGCAATATGGCTACTTCTTTTGAACGCCCTACGAATTGCGCCTTTCAGTCTTATAATTTCCGCTACGCAGTTTGCCATTCTTTTTTCGATCACCCGCACTGGAAGAATTTGTATGCGCATTCCTCTCGGCAAATTTTTGTTGCTGGCTATGTTCCTATTTTTTGTTGTGGCCTCGCTTTTGACGGTATTTGCATATAGCGCTTACCGATTCTCGGAAGAACGTCGGCTCGAAGTTATTCGGACCCGGGAAAGCGGATACCTGGCTTTATCCGAACAACTAATTCAACGAGCAATGTTTGAGCCTATTGCTGATTTAAACGTCGCTACGCAGTTACCGGTCGTTAGAAGTTACTTGAACAACCCAAACCCGGAAAATTTGGCGGCCATGACCCGTACCTTTTTGGCGATATCTAGGGCTTACGGGCGCTACTATAAAATTCGTTTTATCGCGAATGACGGGAAGGAAGTTGTCAGGGTGTCACGTCAGCTGAACCAGTCTTATGTCACGCCGGACAAAGAGCTGCAAAACAAAGCGGATCGTTACTTTTTTAAAGCGGCTATGGCGCTCGATGAAAAAGAGCTTTACATCTCCCCGTTCGATCTGAACATGGAACAAGGCAAACTCGAAACGCCTTACAGGCCGATGGTGCGTTTTGCGAAACATGTGTTTGACGATCTTGGCAATGGCAAGGGCGTTATCATTTTTAACTATAACGCTCAAGAAATGCTCGATGCATTGAAAGATGCCAATAGCAGCAATGCCAACGATGCCTTACATGAGGTAATGCTAATTAACGAGGAAGGCTATTGGCTTACCAATAGTCATGCGCCCGAGAAAGAATGGGGCTTTGCCCACGAAAAATCATCCGACGTTTTTGCATATCAATTTCCCACTATTTGGCATCATGTCAATAGCGAAGAGCATGGCAGTATTTTAAGCGATGAGGGTATGTTTCTGTTCAAAACACTTCGCCCATGGCAAAACGCATCACTTTCCAATGACGCATTTTCGGCGCAATTAGCAGAGGACGCTATTTCGACAATCAACGCTCAGGCTTATCGCTGGAAGCTTGTGTTGTGGTTGCCGCCGAGGTCGCTCTCGAAAACGTCTTTGGCATCACAGGATTTCACCTGGCCTGTTGTGATTGTGTTTTATGTGCTGATAGCGCTGGCTACCACAGCTTTGGCGTATCTAATAATGCAAAGAAGATTACGACGGCAGTTGCAAGCAGAGCATATTTTGGACATGGAACGTCAAGCCCATACTGATGTGCTGACGGGTTTAGTGAACAGACGGCGTTTCCTCGAACTTGCAAAGCAGGAAATTAGCCGCACGCTCAGAAAACCCGCGCCCTTGTCATTACTGATGCTTGACATAGATCATTTCAAGCGCATTAACGACATGTATGGTCATGCAACAGGCGACGAAGTGCTTAAAGCATTTTCCGGCACATGCGCCGCCGTGTTGAGAGAAATCGACGTATTTGCCAGGCTGGGAGGCGAGGAATTTGTTGCGCTGCTGCCTGACACAACGGCCAATCAAGCCGAACTTATCGCTAACCGAATTTGTAAAGCCGTCGCCGCTACGCCAGTTTTGTCGGACAAGCAGGAGACGATAAATGTCACAGTCTCGATTGGCATAAGTCAATGGTCTGGTGCGCCATCAAACGTGGATACGCTGTTGCAGACAGCGGATGAGGCTCTTTATGAGGCAAAAAAAACCGGGCGAAACAAAGTGATATGCGCTCAGTGCTCTGTCAACTGGGAGATTTGCGATAAAAATAAAACGTTCTTAAATCCAAATTAATGAGGAGCTTGTAAAATTCGGTAACCCGAGCAGAATAAACCCGGTGGCTACGGCTTTTGTGCCCACGCGGCATTAAATATATACCGCTAACGGTGGGCAGAAAAGCGTTGCCCACCCTACGCATTTTGATTCTTTACTAAATTTCGGGAGTGGTTTTTTCCCGTTATTCCGCCCCGAGCATCGCAGTTTTTGGCGAGAATAGCCCGCAGGGGCGCGGCAGGGATGCCGCGCGTTTTCGGAGGGCCAAGGATGGCCCTTCCGAAAACCTTCGGCAAAAGCGAGAAGCGCAGGATTATGGCGGAATGTCGGGTGGCCTTTTCTTTGGATACTTTCTTTTGGCCAAGCAAAAGAAAGTATCGCGGTCGTCGGTCCGCGAACCGACATTAGAATAACCGTCGCGTTAGCGACTCCGATTATTCTCCTAAGAAATTAGTCCTCGACAGGGTGTGAACAGTTTTAGCCTCGCTTCCGCCGAAACCCACCCAAACTCACCATCACCCCACTAACAAACATCAATAAAGACGGCTGTAACGGCACCGCAGTGATGTCGACGCCAATGCTGGTATTAATCGCCAACGGACTTTGATTCAAAAAGATCAATCCTTGATTGAGATCATTCAAATCACTGGTAATCGCGATATTCAAAGTTCCCGCTGTAACCGCCTGAAAATGCAAAACCGCTAAGGAGATTAACGAGCCAACGTCATTTAAACCCAAACCAGGAAACGCCAAACCAGCAGCAGCCAAGTTCACGCCTTCTTGCGTTGAAATATCGGTGAATAATGAGTTGATGGTGCTTCCCAAAAACTGCGCGGCACCCGCGCCGCCGAGTTGGGTATTAACACCAAAGCCCAACACCAGTTCATCCGGGCTGGCGTTAGCTAAAGGCACGAATGCCATTAATGCAATGTCAAAATAGTCCCCAATGTGGGTAAGGCCTGAGGTTTGATTTAATGCCAAAAATGTGGGCTCGCTCAGCGAGATTGGTGATGGAAGAGATCCTGTATTTGTGATGGATGGAGTAGTTGCTTCAAGTTGAATATTGCCACCCGACAAAATAACTATGTCACCTCCTTTCAAGGATGGCCGCTCAGTTATTTCCAGCGGGGGTCTGCTTATAGACACAGTCCCACCTATTAAATCCTGATTTTCCGGTATCCGAATACCACTAGCCTGATTCGCGCCTGACCAGATCAGACCAATCAGTAATAGGCCGTAACGCCATGTCATATTTTTCATAAAACCTTCTTTAACAAATAAAAATTAATCGGCAATGTTTGCGGCGTTTATGGCTTGCTGATTGCTGCATAGCTATTGAAATAACCGTACCAAATCCGGTAGTCGGCCATGCTGACGCAACCGATTTTGTCATAATCCGCTTCGCGGTTAAAGCCCGCCTTGCCGCTGCATTTACCGACTTGAGCCTTGACCAAATTGGCGTCGCTGCCATCCACATCGCCGTCGTTATCCAGGTCGCCGGGCACGAATAGTTTGATCAACAGCGGATCGTGATCGGAGGAACGATAGGCATCGGCCGCGTAGAAACTGCTTACTTGGTTTGCCGATTTGAACTCGGTGTTGTAATCCAGGGACCTTGGTTCGTCGGCATTGATATGCCATTCAGCGGCGCTTTTGACTTGCGATGCTAGCGTGGCGTTTGCCAGGGCGTGATCGAGATAACCGGCAGCACCACTAAACACGTAACTATAAGCGGCCTGATTGCCAACGAAAGTTTCCAGCAGGTTTTGATAGCCGGCATTTTTCAAGGCGCTGATCGGGTCTTCCTGCGCATAGCTGTTCAGGTCGCCGATGATCAAGGCATTGCTGACACCGCTCTGGGTAGGATCGCTAGCCAACCAGCTCGCTAAGGCTTGCGCGGCATCGGTCCGAGTTTGGTTGCAATTGCCTTGGCCGTCGCCGGTATCCGGGTCGTTAACGTCGTCGCACGCAGAACCTTTGGATTTAAGATGGTTAACCGCGATGGTCAGCAGTTTGTTAGAGGCTTTATCCAAAAAGGTTTGCGCAATGGCAGGACGGTTTTTGGTGTCTATAAACAACGGATTGACCGAAGAATCCAAAATCGCCACCGAGCCGGTTGTTGACACTTTCGCCGGCTTATAAATGATGCCGACCGCGATTTCGTCAGTGCCAATTTTGCTCAGGCCCGGGTTGATGAAGGCGTAAGTGCCGGCGCCGGCCAGTTGATTCAAACCGTTCACCAGGTCGGCAATGGCGCTGGTGCTGCCGTAGCCGTCGTTTTCGATTTCCATCAGGCCGATGACGTCAGCGTTCAAGGCATGAATAGCCGGAATGATTTTGGCGCGCTGCCGGTTAAATTCCGTGAGGGTATTGGCGCCACGCGCGGTTGGAAAGCCGCCGCCCAAACCGTTGCCGTTGAAATAATTCAAAACGTTGAAGCTGGCGATTTTCAATGAGCCCAGGGTTGATAGTGTAGGAGCCTCACCGCGAGCGTTATCGGCAACAAAAGTCAGCGGCTGAGTCGGTTGCAGACGATACACGCCAAAGTCGTAAGCCAATACGCCGGTAGCGCCAACGACCGAGTCGCCGCTGCGCAATGAGTTGGCCGCGCTCAAACCGGTCGGTTGCGGGTAAATCACAGGATCCGGATTTTGCACGTTGATGCCGTCATCAACCAATAATTGGTTGGCTAAGTTTTGCGCGGTAACATTAATAGCGGCCTGGCCGGGTGTGGCAACTTGCGTGGGCGTCAACAAGCGGCCGCCGGATGACAGCAAGAATTCGCCGAAACGGCCCAAGTTGAAGTTTTCGGTGACCGTCAAAGTTTGCGGGAGCTGAATCAGCATGCCTTCCCAGCGCTCGGGATCGTTGCCGGCGCTATCGAAAGGCAGGTTCACTTCGACGGCGGCGGGCAATGCATTCCCGGAAGAACAGACATCGACCGAGCTGACGGTTTCCAGGCGGGTCATAGAGAATGTTTCGGTAACGGTGCCGACGATGTGTACTTTGTCGCCGAGATTAACCGGTACGCTGGATGACACGAACAAGCCTTCCGAGGTGGCAGGATTCGCATCTGCACCGCTGACTTGTTGCACGAAAAAGCCATTCAAGTTGCTGCTGCCTTGGAAATCGGCGCTAACAATGGCTTCCACATGTTGCACGCTGCCGCTCAGGGGGCTGACGCCACTGCTGCCTTGGATCGCGCTGATTAGCGTTGCGGCTTGGCCGCATTGGGAGACGGGTGGTGGAGGGGTGACGCCGCCGAAGTTTTGGCCGTTGTTAACGGCGCCGAATGAATTAGTCGAAGCGGCGGTCCAGGTGAAATCTTCATAGCTGCTGCCGCTGCCTTTCAGCTGCAGAGATTGGCCTACTGGGACGCTGGATTCGCTTACGCCAATGTCTACGCCAACTTTGCCGGCGGCAGGGCCGCCAACTGCGCTAAAGCTGCCTTCATAAGTTAAAAATTGCACAACCGTGCTGCCGTTGACCAGCGCAATACCGTCCGGCGCGCCGTTCTGGATACCGTCGGTCGGATAACTAAAGCTTAGTGTGCCGAAACCAGTGCCGGATTGATCGGTAATCACACCGCTCAACGCTTTCGTGTTGTAACTGGCGCCACCGTTGCCGTTATACAAGACTATGGACCAGCCACTCAGATTGGTGCCTGCCGGACCGGAGATTTCGATTGTTTCGCCGCTATCTGTGCCGGCGTTGTCATAGTGGATCTCGTTGATAAATACCGGCGTGGCAGCCTGGGCGTTGCCGAAGAAGCTGAGGGCACTCAATGCCGCCAGCAGCGGATAGCTGCGGATATGCTTTGCGATCATGGTCGGATGGTCTCTGTGCTTAAAAATCAGTAAACAGGCCTTGAGCCTGAGCTGACTTGCAGAGAAACGCACTCATCGACCTAAGGGGGAAGGCGACGAGCGCGTCATTGGGTAACTTCCCAAAATTCTGCAAGCCCGGTCACATTTTCCGGGATTACGCTTGCAGGAGGGTTAAGATACCGTGACGGTTTAGCGAAGTTTTTGTGACATGTAATACAACTGCCAATTGGGCCAGTCGTGCCAAGGGTTTAGCAATTGGTTGGATCACGGTTTAGCCAAGGTGCGGCAATTGTCCGTCATGCTGTTGCGTTAATTGCGGCGTTTCCTGGGCCAGCCAGCGGATCAACTCCAGGCTGCCGTCTTGATGCTCGACAATTGCCGTGCAGCTTTCCACAAAATCGCCGGTATTGACGTACAAAAAGCCTTCGATTTCCTTGATTTCGGCATGATGAATATGCCCGCAAATCACGCCGTCCAGGCCTTCGTTTTTCAGGGTGCGGACAATGCTTTCTTCGTAATCGGAAATAAATTGCACCACATTCTTTACTTTGAATTTGACGAATGCCGCCAATGAGAAGTGTGATTGTCTGCCGAACAGGCGTCTAAACAGCCGCAGGAAGCGATTGATTTCGATCAGCCAGTCGTAACCCAAACTGCCTATCTTTGCCAGCCATTGGTGATGCTTGGCGATGGTGTCGTATTCGTCGCCATGCACTATCAGGAAGCGTTTGCCCTTTGCCGTGGTGTGAATATCCGAATTTTTTACGACGATGTCGCCGAACACGTAATCGTCGTAATCGCGGACGTTTTCATCGTGGTTGCCGGGTACGTAGATAATTTGCGTGCCGTGTCTGGCTTTACGCAGGATTTTTTGAATGATGGTGTTGTGATCGCGCGGCCAGTACATTTTTTTGGACAAGGCCCAAAAGTCGATGATGTCGCCGACCAGGTACAGTTTTTCGCTGTCGTTATGTTTTAAAAAATCCAGCAGGGCATCGGCCTGACATTGGGTGGAGCCAATGTGCAGGTCGGAGATCCAGATGGTGCGATAGAAAGAGGTATTCATAAGCAAACGCCAAATATTGGTATCGGACGTAGGCTATTCTTGTCTGTGTTTATGACAGCAGCATGACAGAGTCGGCTTGTCGCTTTTTTGCCGGTGAATGTGGGCGACGGAGTTTTTTGGGAGTTTTTTATAGGTTGTAGACTGTGGCTATCAGAAATATGTTTTTTAAAAACAATGGCTAACGAGCCAAGTTTTGCGTGTCTGCGCGAGCATGTCACATTCCTGTAATCTACTTGCTCTAAGGTTTGTTTATTACCGAAACCCTGGCTAAACAAGCAAGAGAACTGCCGATGACGAAGCAAACAGACACGCCAAATAATGTGCATACCTTGCATGCGTATGACACCGATTTGGGGCATATGCACAGTTTGATGCTGGATATGACGGACCTTTTGGTTTACCAGTTGGAACAGGCGATGCAGGCGCTGGACTACGGCGATGCCGAACTGGCGCAAAAAGTCGTTTCGCGGCATAAAAAGGTCAAGCACTTCGAAGGCAAGATTGACGGCGAGGTATTGAACATCATTGCCCGGCATTGTCCGGTGGCAAATGATCTGCGCTATGTGCTATCGACGTCGAAAATCGCGGTTGAGCTCGAGAAAATCGGTGTCGAGATTGTCGAGTTCGCTAAGCTGATTACGGTGTTGTTCGATCCGAACACCAGCGACCCTAATCAAAAGCTGCTGACGGACATCGTTAAAATCGGCGGCTTAATCAAGCTGATTTTGGACAAACTGATGGTGGTTTTCGAAAGCCGGGATTCCAAGCAGGCATACGCTTTGTTGCAGTGCGACAGGGATTGCGAGTCGGAATTGCAGGAAGGTATTAAGCATCAATTGACCTTGGTATTGCACGACGCCCGGATGATCCGTAGAGCGCTGGACGTAATGCAAATGATGAAAGCCATGGAACGTTGCGGCGAGCATTGCCGGAACATCGCCGAGCACGCGATTTTTATGTTGGACGGTATCGATGTGCGGCATGGCGGTCTGGCGATTAAGGCAAGTTGCATTAACAATCCCAGCTAATTAACCGGACAAGCGAAGCGCTTGGCTTTTGAGGCGATCTTTGACCACGAATCCCGTCACCAAAAACACGTATTTACAAGACGCCGTTGTCGACGACGTCCTGCGAGAGTTGGTGGACATTCGTGCGGAAATGATTGCCGAAACCGCAGGGTGTCAAACGCGCATCGATCAAGTGGCGGGCAATAACCGGGATAGCGCCCGCAATATGCTGCATTATCTCGCGTTGCGTCGTCGGGACCTAAGGCCCTTGCAATTAAAACTGGCTGCGTTGGGATTGTCGTCGCTGGGGCGGGCAGAGTCGCATGTGCTGGCAACCATCGATGCGGTTTTGGAGGTTTTACATCGATTAACCGGACGGGAGTGGACGCCGCCTACCCAAGAGTCGGTAGTGGTGGATTTTGCTGCTGGTGAGCGATTGCTGGTCGACCATACTCTTTGCTTGTTGGGGGAGGCCGCAAATGGCCGTGGTGTGCGGATCATGGTGACGATGCCCAGCGAGGCGGCGGAAGACTATTCGCTAATTCATAATCTGCTTGAGCAAGGCATGGATTGTATGCGGATTAATTGCGCCCATGATGACACGGTGGCATGGATGCAAATGATAGCTCATCTGCGGCAAGCCGAGCGTGCGCTGGGCAAAACTTGCCGTGTCGTGATGGATTTGGCCGGTCCCAAGTTGCGTACCGGCCCGCTCGATCCGCGATTGGCAGTGCTGCGAATTCGTCCGACGCACGACGACCACGGCAGACTCATCGCGCCGGCGCGCGTCTGGTTAACAGAAGTTTCCCAGCCGACTTCTCCGCCTTCATCAGCTAACGCCTCCCTGCTATTGCCAGCCGAATGGCTGCATCGTTTGTTTTTGGGCGAACAACTGAAATTCACCGATGCCCGCGGCGCGAAACGAAATCTGACCGTGGTGGATGTGACCGAGCAGGGTTATTGGGCGGAGGCGACGCAAAGCGCTTATATCGTACCTGGCACGGTGCTGAATCACGAGCGTAAGGTGGCTCATACCGATGATCGGCAAGTGACTATCAATCTGTTGCCGCAAGCTGAAAATGCCATCTTACTGAAGCAGGACGACTTATTGATCTTGACGCGTGATCTGGCACCCGGTCGACCGGCAACTTACGACAGTAGTGGCGAAGTGTTGACGCCGGCCATGATTGGTTGCTCCATTCCGGAGATTTTTGACGATGTTCGAGCGGGAGAACCGATTTGGTTCGACGACGGCAAGATCGGCGGTGTAATCGATAGAATAGAGTTTGCCCAAGTGCTGGTCAGAATCACTCATGTGCGTCCGCGCGGTGAAAAACTAAGAGGCGATAAGGGGATCAATCTGCCCGAGAGTAGGCTTCGGATAGGTGCGTTGACGCCCAAGGATATCGAGGATTTGGCTTTTGTGGTCGAAAACGCTGACGTCGTAGAATTGTCTTTCGCCAATAGCGCTCACGATGTCGAACTGCTGCATGAACATATGGCGCGTCTGGGCGATAGACGGCCGGCTATTGTGCTAAAAATTGAAACCAGACGGGCGTTCGAAAACTTGCCGGCGATGTTGTTGGCAGCTATGCGAGCGCCTTGTTGCGGGGTGATGATTGCCCGCGGCGATTTGGCTGTGGAGTGTGGATTTGAGCGTCTCGCCGAAGTGCAGGAAGAAATATTATGGATCTGCGAAGCGGCCCACGTGCCGGTGATCTGGGCGACGCAGGTTCTGGAAACTCTCGCCAAGGAAGGGATGCCGTCACGGGCGGAAATTACCGATGCCGCGATGGGTGATAGGGCGGAATGTGTGATGATCAACAAGGGGCCGCATGTCCTAAGCGCCGTGCGCGTCTTGGACGATATTCTCAGGCGTATGCAGCAGCATCAAGCCAAGAAGCGTGCCATGCTCCGCGAACTGCGGCTGGCGCATACTTTGAAGCCCCACCAAGAGTCTATCAACGAGTGTAGCTTGACCGAAATAATTATTTAGCGCTGCTAGGGAGTATGGAAATGAGCCAGATGTTGCAGTTCCCGCTGCAAAATTTTGATGCTTACTGTCAAGATTTGCATAAATTGCAGCTTAATCCGGGGTATCTGATGTATGCAAACCGGCATGCGAGTAATGATCAACCGGCAGCCCGTTTGATACCGCCAAATCAACTTGAGGCCGCCTTGGCTCATATTGATGCACCTTCCGACGACACCTTTAAACGGCTGGTGCGGCTGGGTGTGTTATTAGATACGGAATGGGATCGCAGCACCGAGAATTGGGTGATCGTTTCTTTCGAAGGCTGGGAGGTGCTGCACAAGGGCTTTAGTCGATTGAACCTGAGGGTTGAAAAATCGATGATGGAATTAATCGGGTAAACGTGACGTTCAGGCACCGATTTGCAGCGTCTTAAAAAACAAAAAGCCGGCATTGCCGGCTTTTTTATTGATGGTGCTTACAAAGCGTTATTTGTGAATTTCCAAATGCAAGGCCCGGTATTCTTCGGTCAACTTGTGGGTAGGTGCGTAGTGAATCAAAGGCTGGGCATCGCTATGCGATTCACGCACTTTCACCGAGGTGGAGATTTTGGTTTCAAGTACCGGCAAGCCTTCCGCTATCAACTCATCGACCAGTTGTCTGGGCAGATTGGCTTGTTTTTGATATTGGTTGACGATCACGCCTTCTACTTCCAGTCTGTCGTTGTGATCGGCTTTGACTTCGGCGATGGCGCGCATCAGCGTGTATAGCGCTTCGCGGGCGAAGGTGTCGCAGTCGAAAGGAATCAGGCATTTTTCGGCCGCGATCAGCGCCGACAAGCTGTAAAAATTCAGGATGGGCGGGGTGTCGATATAGATTTGATCGAAGCCTTCCAGTTTTTCCAGCGCTTCTTTTAATTTGTAGATTTTATGCCGCGATTCCAATCGGCTTTGTAAACCTTCCAAATCGGAATGGGAAGGCAGCACGTAAAGGTTGGGGAAGGGGGTTTCATGAATCAAGCCGTCCAAGCCTTCCTTTCCGCCGCCGAACAGACCGAGGCCTAGACTGTCCTTAAAAAAGTGGGCGATGGTCTTGTCGGAATCGGCGACCTTATTGCCCAGCAGATACTGGGTGGAGTTGCCTTGCACGTCGAGATCGATCACCAGGGTTTTTTTACCCTCTACGGCGCTGATGGCTGCTAGATTGCAGGTAATGGTAGATTTACCCACGCCGCCTTTCTGATTGAAAATCACCCTGCGCATAATCGCCCTCGATTGCTAGAAGATAAAAGCCCGCATTATAAGGTTAAAGCCTGCAATATCAAACGCGTGAGAAGCTGTCGCCTTTGCACTCGGGGCAGGCCGGCATAATACTGGTGGATTTGAAGGCGATTTGTTTGCCGCAGGCATCGCACACGAAAGTGCCGGGGCCGGCTACTTCGCCGCTTTTATACGGATGATAGAGCTTGGCTTCCATCTCGAGCGCGGCCAGTTTGACCTTGGTTTTGTCGGCAATGTCCATGAAAGCGTCTAGGGCAAAGTTTTCGATCAAATTGATGTCAAACTTCAACCATTCCGACAGCGAATTGTTGTCTTCCTGTTGCGACGGCGCGGTGGCGACATGCTCGACGTCGCGCATCACGTAGTCGGCGATTTTATTGATTTCTTCTTGCGTATGACCGCCCAGCGCGCTGGTTTTTTCCTTGGCTATTTCCAAGGCGTCGGCGACGGTGTGCAGCGTATCGTCCAAGGCCTCGTAAAGATGGCCCATCAGATCGTCGTATGCTTTGATCAGTTTGTTTTCGCCCATGGCTACTCCTTGTGTTGTTTTTTGTTTTAATTTTCACGCTTTAGCTTTAAGCGTCTCTAAGGTATTCTAGCGCCTTTTTACAGCAAAAGACGAATAGGATGGAAGAGCATTACAAGCCGTCGGAAATAGAGCAAAAAGTACAAGCCGACTGGGAAAAATCCGGGGTGTTTACTGCCTCTGAAGCTACCGGCAAGGAAAAATACTATTGTCTGTCGATGTTTCCGTATCCCAGCGGCAAGCTGCACATGGGCCACGTCCGCAACTATACAATAGGCGACGTGATCAGCCGCTTCCAAAGAATGCAGGGCAAACACGTGCTGCAACCGATGGGTTGGGATGCCTTCGGTTTGCCCGCGGAAAACGCGGCGATGCAAAACAAGGTGCATCCGGCCGACTGGACCTATTCGAATATCGATTACATGCGCGACCAGCTGAAACGGCTGGGCTTTGGTTACGACTGGAGCCGCGAATTGGCGACCTGCGATCCGAGCTATTATCGTTGGGAGCAATGGTTTTTCATCCGGTTGCTGGAAAAAGGCCTGGTTTATAAAAAGACCGCACCGGTCAACTGGTGTCCGCACGACCAAACCGTATTGGCCAACGAACAGGTGATCGACGGCTGTTGCTGGCGCTGCGATACTCAGGTCGAGAAAAAGGAAATCTCGCAGTGGTTTTTAAAAATCACTGCATACGCAGACGAGCTGCTGACCTCGCTGGATAAATTGCCCGGCTGGCCCGAGCAGGTGCGTACCATGCAAGCCAACTGGATCGGTCGTTCCGAAGGCGTCGAGATGGATTTTGCGGTCGAAAATTTCGACGCGCCGATCCGCATCTATACCACCCGTCCCGATACGGTGATGGGCGTGACTTACGTCGCCGTCGCCGCCGAACACCCGTTGGCGTTAAAAGCCGCCGAAGCCAATGCCGACATCGCGGCCTTCATCGAATCCTGCAAGCTCATGGAAACTTCCGAAGCGGCGATGGAAACCATGGAAAAACGAGGTATCGCATCCGGGTACAACGCTATTCATCCTCTGACCGGCGAATCCGTGCCGGTATGGATCGCTAATTTTGTGTTGATGAGCTACGGCACCGGCGCGGTGATGTCGGTGCCTGCACACGACCAGCGCGATTACGAGTTTGCAAAGAGATATGGGATTGCCATCAAGGAAGTGATTGCTTCGGCCGATGGCGCCGACGATAGCGTTGCGGAAAAGGCCTTTACCGATAAAGGCGTGCTTAAAAATTCCGGTGAATTTGACGGTTTGACTTTCAAACAAGCCTTCGACGCCATCGCCGCCAAACTGGCCGGTCTCGGCAAAGGCGAGCGTAAAACCAATTTCAGATTGCGGGATTGGGGTGTTTCTCGGCAACGTTACTGGGGCGCGCCGATTCCGGTGATCTATTGTGACGATTGCGGTACCGTGCCGGTACCGGATGATCAATTGCCGGTGACCTTGCCGCGTGATGTGGTGCTGGACGGCTCGCAATCGCCGCTGGCTGCGCATCCGACTTTCCCGCATACCACTTGCCCGAAATGCGGCAAACCGGCCCGGCGCGAGACCGATACCTTTGATACCTTTATGGAATCATCCTGGTATTTCGCCCGTTACGCCAGCCAAGATTGCGACACGGCTATGCTGGATCAGCGTGCCAATTATTGGCTGCCGGTTGATCATTATATCGGCGGCATAGAGCATGCGATTTTGCATTTGCTGTATGCGCGTTTTTTCACCAAGTTGTTGCGCGACGAAGGTCTGGTGGTTTGCGACGAGCCGTTCAAGAACTTGCTGACGCAGGGTATGGTGATCGCCGAAACCTTCTATCAAACCGACGATCACGGCCACAAGCGCTATTTCAATCTGACCCAAATCGATGTTGAGCGCGACGCGAAGGGCAAGATCATTGGCGCCAAGTTACTGGAAGATGGTTCACCGGTCACCGTCGGCGCGGTGGAAAAAATGTCGAAATCGAAAAACAACGGCGTTGATCCGCAGGTGTTAATCGACAAATACGGTGCCGACACGGTGCGCTTGTACACCATGTTTACTTCGCCGCCCGACCAGTCGCTGGAATGGAACGACGCTGGTGTGGAAGGCGCGTTCCGCTTTCTTAAGCGTTTGTGGCGGCAAGTCTATTTACATGTTGAAGCCGGTTTGCCGACGCAAGCTCTGGACAAGGCTGCATTAAGCGACGATCAGAAAGTATTGCGTCGCCAGTTGCATCAGGCTTTGCAAAAAGTCACTGATGATATGGCGCGTCGCCACACCTTTAACACTGCGATTGCCGCCAACATGGAGTTGGTCAACGCGTTGAACAAATTCGAAGACGACAGCAACAATGGAAGGGCCGTGCGTCAGGAAGTGTTGGAAGCCATCGTCTTGATGCTGGCGCCGATTATTCCGCATGCGTCGCAAGAGTTGTGGAACGAGTTGGGACACAACGATGACATCGTGGTCGCGGCTTGGCCGGCTGTTGATGAATCGGCTTTACAACAGGATGCCATCGAGATGGTGGTGCAGGTCAATGGCAAGTTGCGCGGGAAATTATCGGTCGCGGCGACTGCTTCCAAAGAGCAAGTCGAAGCGTTGGCTTTGGCTGACGAGAATGTGCAGCGCTTTCTCGAAGGTAAGCCGGTGAAAAAGCTGATTGTTGTGCCGCAAAAACTGGTGAATATCGTTGTTTAAACGCTGGATTTTCGAGAAACAGATGATGAATCACTTGAACCGAATGGTTTTGGTCGGGACATTGGCGCTGCTGGTTGGCTGCGGATACCATCTGCGCGGCTCGATAGAGATGCCGGAAGTGCTGAAAAACATGTATGTGTTTGGTGCTTCCACGCCGCTACAGGGCGAATTGCAATCGATCATGAAAGCCTCAAAAGGCAAAATTGTGGGTTCTCCCAACGATGCCGGCGTGGTGGTCAAGGTGTTAAGGGAAGACATGCGTAACCGGGTGCTGACCATCGGTTCAACCGGTAAATCCAGCGAATCCGAACTGGAATATTATCTGCGCTTTCAGTTTTTCGACAGCAAGGAAAATGCGCTGATGGACGAGCAGGTTATAGAAATATCCAGGGAGTTTTTCAACGACCAAACCGCGGTGCTGGCGAAAGGCAACGAAGAACAATTGATTCGTAACGAAATCTATAAGCAAGTGGCGCGGATGATATTGGCCAGGGCCAGGATAGCCGTCGACACGCAGAAAAAATAAGTATGCGTCTTAAGCTTGACCAGTTAACCGCAGCCTTATACAAAGAGCTGGCACCGGTTTATCTGGTGAGCGGTGACGAGCCTTTGCAGCTTGGCGAAGCGGCGGATGACATTCGCCGAGCCGCGCGCGCGGCAGGTTATGCCACGCGCGAAGTGATTGCTATCGATACCGGCAACGAGTGGCCGCAATTGACCCTGGAAGCCGAATCACTTTCTATCTTTTCCGACAAAAAACTCATCGATTTGCGCTTGCCCTCCGGCAAGCCGGGTTTGGAAGGCAGTAAAGCGCTCAGTTCATATTGTCAGCATCCGCCCGAAGATACCGTATTGCTGATAACGGCCGGGAAGCTGGATAGTGCGGCTCAGAAGTCGCAATGGTTTCAGGCCTTGGATAAAGTGGCAGCCGTCGTGCAGGTCTGGCCGTTACAAGGACCGGAGTTATTACACTGGTTGCAGCGCCGGGCGGAGCGGAGGGGCATGCATTTGGAAGCGGATGCGCTAAAAAGTCTGGCGGTGCGAGTCGAGGGCAATTTGCTCGCCGCGGCCCAGGAAATCGAAAAGCTCTACATCTTGCACGGCTCGAATCGAATCAGTAAGGTCATGGTTGAAGATGATGTCGCTGACAGCGCCCGCTTCGACGTGTTTAAGTTGATGGATGCTTTGTTGGCCGGAAAGGTGAATCGAGCCGTTAAAATTCTTGCCGGACTTAAGGCGGAGAGCGTCGCGGCGCCGGTAGTCTTATGGGCTATCAGTCGCGAAGCGCGAACACTGGTGAATATCAAGACCGAATTGAAACGCGGTGGCAACCCAGAAGTACTCTACAAAAAATATCAGATATGGGATAAGCGCAAGCAGTTGGTGCATGAGGCCTTGCAGAGGTTGAAGAGCAAGGATCTGCAAGGTATTTTGCAAGCCAGCGCGAATGTGGATTGCCAGATCAAAGGCCAGATTGCCGGCGACGAATGGGAGGGTTTGTTTAGGATTTGTTTGTTGTTTTCGAAAGGTTCGATTAGTCACCTAGCAGCTTATTGAGTCCGCCGCCCAAAAATAAATTTGAGCGGCAGCTTTCAGACTAGATTGAATGTGTTAACCAATGACTTTTTTGCGTTGGCCTGCACTGATTAAACCAAGCAAGCCGGTACCAAATAGCCATACGGCCGCTGGGACGGGTACAGCTGTCAGTTGCATGTAACCGTCGGAAACAAATTTTTGTCCGTCAGAATGCCCCTGAACGCTGGTAAAGTTAACACTTTGCAATCCCTTGGTGGTAATTGAAAAAAATGCGTCTGCACCGCCTATTGTATTTGGGCTGTAGACAGCTGGGTCGGAACCAGATGCTGCACCTACAAAATTCAGGGTTAATTCTTGACCTCCGGTACCTTTGAACAAACTACCATTGCCGGAGTTTATATTCCCCCAAAGAATTCGTTGCGTGTCAACGTCAGAAAAGCCGGTGTCGCTGACGAAGCTGTGATCTGGAGTCGTGTCAAAATATAATGCTACGTCGCCGGTCATGTTATCCACCGACTGAGTATTGCCGTCGAGGCTATTGGAATAGCTACCAAAAAAATGGGCGACCGCAGTCAACTCATACGTTGAGCCAAGGCTACCGTTTGAGACTCCAAGGAAACCCAGGTCATGCGACCTGACATAAGATTGATACCAACCTTCGACTGTTCCTGTGGTAGCGCTATCAGGCGTAAATATTATCATGGCGGCGCCAGGGGCAAAATCATAGCTGTCAAACGGCCCAATTGCCGGCCCTTCATCGCCGGCAGCGCCTGGCGCTAACTTATAATCGGCAGTACCAACCCATTGTGTGCTAGCCATCGTAGCAGGGGAGGCAATAACCAGTCCCGCCGTTAGCATTACGTTTCGTTTGAGATGTTTCATTAAAGTTTTACCGCTCATTGCTGTACCTCATAAAAATTTGATTGTATTCCCCCCTCGGGTATGGTTATAGCTGATTTTGTGATCCAACACAAATTACAGTTAGATTACTCAAGAAACAGATCTTTAGTCTAGCCGTAATAGAACGTTCAAACCGTTCAAACCGGGATTATTAGCCATGCTTGAGTGCAATGGTCATCAAAAATGGCGTCCTGCTTAGCCAGCATTTTCTGGGAAATGCACGCTAAAATTCGTTGGGAGATTAATAGCCGAATTCTCTTAGAAAAAGCCGGTTGTTGTAAAAAGCAAATGACCGACGGTGCACTGAATCTTTAGACCGAGCGCACTGAAGTACTTAACGGTTTTCCTAGTCGCTGGTGGCGATAAGCAGGTCGTGACGGTTGTTTGCCTTGCTATAAATTAGCTCTTAAATATGGTCGCTCCCGAGCAGGTGGGAGCCAACCGGCTAGCTGGATTCGCTGCGGGATCTTACGGCTCCAATCTTCGCGGGAATGACGAATCCGGGGAATTTAAGGGTGGGCTTAATAAACGCTAACGCAACAATAGCCTTTTCATTTAAAAGAACGCCAGCTGATCATTTTAGAATCCGTCAGAATAGGCCAGGTCATTTTTCTTACGCAGAGTAAACCCCCTATTCCACAGGAAACCCGACATGCCCACTTGGTACTCAGATAATTCCCAGTCGATAGGCCGAACGCCTTTGGTGCGTATCAATCACATCAGTCAGGGTTTAAACGCGACGCTGCTGGTGAAAATTGAAGGACGCAATCCATCCTATTCGGTGAAATGCAGGGTTGGTGCATCTATGCTCTGGGCCGCCGAGCGTCAGGGCTTATTAGCGGCAGGCAAGACTTTACTGGAAGCGACCAGCGGCAATTCCGGAATTGCCTTGGCTGCGGTCGCTGCCGCGCGCGGCATACCCATCACGTTGACGATGCCGGATAACATGAGCGAGGAGCGCCGCACACTATTGTTGGCTTATGGCGCCAAGCTGGTGCTTACCGATGGCGCACTGGGTATGCGTACCGCGGTCGAAAAAGCTGAAGAGATCGCTGGAGCGGATCCCGAGCATTATCTATTGTTGGAGCAGTTTAAAAATCCGGCCAATCCGGTCATACACGAACAAACCACCGGCCCGGAAATCTGGCGGGACAGCGGCGGCCAGGTCGATATTTTTGTAGCCGGCGTCGGCACCGGCGGCACAATTACCGGTGTGTCGCGCTATCTGAAACACAGTTGCGGCAAGCCGGTGCTTAGCGTCGCGGTCGAGCCGGCCGGCAGTCCGGTATTGAGCCAAACTCGCGCCGGTCTGTCCTTGCAAGCTGGGGTACACGGCATCCAAGGCATAGGCGCCGGCTTTGTGCCGCAGAATTTGGATTTGTCGTTGATTGACCTGATCGAGCCGGTAGAAGACGATGAGGCTATAGCTTATACGCGACGCCTCGCTAAGGAAGAGGGCATTATGGCCGGAATTTCCAGCGGCGCGGCGCTTGCCGTTGCGGTACGTCTGGCTAAGCGTCCTGAACATGCCGGCAAAGTCATCGTCGCGGTGCTACCTGATTCCGGCGAACGCTATTTAAGCTCGTCACTGTTTGGAGAGTAAGGAGCGCGCGCGGTTAATGTGAACAAGCATTTCTCTGAAACTGACGAGGCCGGGTCAATAAATAGGTGTTAAAGCGGGTAAATCTGGTTTGGTGTTGCGGTTTCTGATTCAATACCCGGTTTTTGGCAACACATACGCATGAATTATTTGACGATTTTATCCGCGCTGGCCGGGGGGGCAATGATCGGGCTAGCCGCCGCCTTACTGTTGTTTACCCATAAACATACCGCCGGTATCTCAGGCATTGCGGCAGGCATGTTACCGCCATGGAGCGAGGGCAGTGTCTGGCGCGGCTGGTTCCTGGCCGGCCTGCTGGCCAGCGCGCCCCTGTATCGTTTGAGCGGCGCAAACATTGCGCTGGATCTGGATGCCTCGCCCGGTTTGCTGGCAATTGCCGGTTTACTGGTCGGTTACGGTACCCGGCTCGGCGGCGGCTGTACCAGCGGACATGGGGTTTGCGGGATCGCCCGCCTGTCGGTGCGATCCATCGTGGCGACGCTGACCTTCATGTTGACTGCCGGCATTACGGTTTTTATTGTTCGTCATTTGCTCTAAGCCGGAAGTTCGGGATGAAAAATACAGTATATTTATTCGCTTACGGCCTGCTGTTTGGGTTGGGTTTGATTGTCGCCGGCATGAGCAATCCGGCCAAAGTCTTGGCGTTTCTGGATGTGGCGGGGGCGTGGGATCCCAGTCTGGCCTTGGTGATGGCTAGTGCCTTGTTGACGCTGGGGCTGGCGCGCTATTTCATGCACCGCAATAACGATGCCGCTGATAGCGAGCAAGAGCCTTCCGCACGCGTGCCGGCCGGTGTGGATGGCAAACTGATTACCGGTGCGGCGATATTCGGTGTTGGTTGGGGCTTGTCAGGTTTTTGTCCGGGGCCGGCCTTGCTGGGATTAAGTGCTGGCGTGTTGGGTAATTATGCGTTCGTTACGGCGATGTTTGCCGGGTTTTGGCTGTTTCGTTTGTTGCATCAACGCTAAGAAGCGACTCTCATAAGTTAAGAATCAAGCCGGTAATTCCGAAGCCAATTTAGCGGTCTCCGGGTCCACCGGCCAATCGGCGGCATCGACCGAATCCAAGGGCAAATTACGGATTTCAGCCTGCCACTTGTGAACAAACTTCCCGTCCGGATCGTAAAGCCGGGTTTGTTTTTCCAGATCAAAATGCCGCTGACCGCGCGGGTCGGCGCCCACTCCGGCCAGATATTGCCAATTCCCCCAGTTACTGGCTACGTCGTAATCCAGCAAGTGTTGTTCGAAATAGGCCGCGCCGAAGCGCCAATCCACGGCCAATTCATTGACCAGGCAACTGGCGACGATTTGCCGGCCGCGATTGGACATATAGCCGGTGGCGTTGAGTTGTTTCATGCAGGCGTTTACCAGTGGATAGGGCGTGTAGCCGTTACACCATTTTTGAAAGCGTTCGGGATAAAAACAAGTCAATGGCCGGCGCTGTTTGATGCCGCGAAACGCAAACAGCCGCTTGCCGTACTGGTGGGCGTACCATTGAAAATACTCGCGCCAGAGTAGTTCAAAATACAGCCAGTAGGTCGATTCATTGGCGCCATTCTCCTGTTCATAGCGGCGTAAACTGGAATAGACCTTTCGTACCGACAGATTGCCGTGGGCCAGCCAGGGCGAAAACTTACTGGAATTTTCCCAACCGTCCAGTTCGTTGCGCAGGTCTTTGTAACGGCTGGGGTAACTGCTGCGGAAATAGTCTTTAAGCTGTTTCTTGCCGGCTGTCTCGCCGCCATGAAAGGCCATATCCGGATCGAGGGCGGAACTGGCCGGCAAGTACACCGGAAAATTTAATAGCCAGTCCGATTTGGGCTCGGGGCTGGGGGGTAGAGCATCGGGCGGCGGTAAGGGATGATCGACCGGCAACTGCTCGATGTAGTCCTTGAATGGCGTGAAGGAGTGCGGCAATTGGGTAAAAGGCAGGTCCTTCAAGTTGAACAAGGTTTGCGTGTCGGATTCTACAAAACGTAAGCCCGGCAAATGCTTTTGCAACGCCAACCATTGTTGCCGCTCCTGAAACCCGCTGTGGCGGCTACGATAAACTACCGATACGCCATGTTTCGCAAC
>NZ_JANIBL010000044.1 GCF_024505055.1 Methylomonas rosea | reverse complement strand
GGCCGGGGAATGTTTTCTTCTCGGTTTTTTAGACATCTTCTGCTCCATTGCTTGGTCCTTACGGACGTTCAAAAGTAGCAGGGTTTTTCACTTAACCGGTTGTTCAATTTTTGGGGGCCGGCTCTGTATAGCCAACATTAGGCAAAAATTCCGATTCGCTAGGCGTCGGCTAATAGTAAGATACGGTTTGGTTTTCTAGAGCATTATCTTTACCTATGCCACTACGTCCAATCGACCCTAACACCCTTGCGGCTGCTCGGCTATTCTCTGATCGTACGGCTGGCCGCTTCCGTTTAGTCGGAGCTCTGTTGTTCGGCAGTCGGGCGCGTGGCGATCATCGGGCGCAAAGCGACACCGATGTGGCGGTGTTGTTGTCCGGTGCTCCTGGTCCATTCCTGGAAACCAAACTGGCTTTGGCGGACATTGCTTACGATGTGCTGCTGGAAACCGGGGTATTGATCCAGCCCTTGCCGATTTGGCAATCCGAATGGGATTGTCCAGAAAGCTCCACGCATCCGCGCTTGTTGGAAAATGTGAAACGCGACGGTGTACCGTTATGAATGCCTGCGAATGGTTGCAAAAAGCTGAGCGAGCCTTGGCATCTGCGCGCTTGCTGCTGGCCGACGGCGACAGCGAGGGTGCTTGCAACCGGGCGTATTATGCGATGTTCGAATCCGCGCAAGCGGCTTTGTCTATTAGTGGCCGGATGATTCCTGACGAGGCTTGTCGCACGTATAACGGCCTGATCACGCTATTCAGTTTGCATTTGGTTAAGCCGGGCTTGATAGCGGTAGAACTTGGGCGGTCACTGAATCGTGTCCAAGAAATTCGTTTGTTGGCGGATTACACCGGCGATGCGATTGATCTCAAACAAGCTGCGGACGCCGTCGCGCAAGCTGAATGTTTTGTACGCGGTATGCAAGAGTATGTTGCAAAACTTGATCGTCACGAGTCAGGTTAATTCTCGCAAGTCAAATGTAAACCGCCCCGTCTGCCCTTATAATGCCGGGCTTTTACCAGATTCGCCATCCCCATGTCCGTCCAAGACACTCTGAAACAACTCGCTAAAAATCTCCAAAACTGCATGGGTACGGACCGCCACGGCTTGAAGCGGCAACTGGACAGACTGCGCAGTGAGGCGAGTAAAGGCAAGGATGTAGCCGGGACTTTGCAGCAAGTGGCGGATAAGATCGAACGTTCGGTGGGGCGTTGTAATCAGCGCCGGGCATCGGTGCCGGTAATTAATTACCCGGATTTGCCGGTCAGCGGCAAGAAGGACGAGATTGCCGAGCTTATAAAAAATAACCAGGTGACCATCGTTTGTGGCGAGACCGGTTCCGGCAAGACTACGCAGTTGCCGAAGATTTGTCTGGAAATTGGTCGAGGCTTAACCGGTTTGATCGGTCACACCCAGCCGCGAAGGATCGCGGCCCGCACCGTTGCCGACCGCATTGCCGAAGAGCTGGGCCAGCCCATCGGCCAAGCGGTGGGCTACAAGGTGCGCTTTCACGATCAAACTCATCCCAATTCGCTGGTCAAACTAATGACCGACGGCATCCTGCTGGCCGAGTCGCAGAACGATCCTTATCTAAATCAATACGACACCATCATCATCGACGAGGCGCACGAGCGCAGCCTGAATATCGATTTTCTGATGGGCTACCTGCGCTGGTTGTTGCCCAAGCGTCCCGATTTAAAAGTGGTGATTACCTCCGCCACCATCGACCCGGAACGCTTCGCCAAACATTTTAACGACGCGCCGATAGTTAACGTCTCGGGTCGCACTTATCCGGTGGATGTGCGTTACCGGCCCATCGAACTTATCGAGGAGGACGACGAAACCTCCGCTGATTTGCAGCAAGCGATTCTGGATGCGGTGGACGAGTTGTATCGGGATATGCGCGGCGACATTTTGATTTTCTTGAGTGGCGAGCACGAGATTCGCGAGACCACCGAATCCTTGCGCAAATCGCACAATAATGCCCGCTACGAGGTGTTGCCGCTGTATTCCAAGCTAAGTGTTGCCGAGCAGGAGCGGGTGTTCAAGCCATCTGGCAACAAGCCGCGCATCGTGCTGGCCACCAACGTCGCTGAAACCTCCTTGACGGTGCCGGGCATCCGTTGCGTGATCGATTCCGGTCATGCCCGCATCAGCCGTTATAGTCATAAAAGTAAGATTCAGCGCTTGCCTATCGAGCGTATCTCCCAAGCCAGCGCCAACCAAAGGGCAGGGCGCTGCGGCCGGGTGGCCGAGGGTATTTGCATCAGGTTATATTCGAAAGAGGATTATCTAGCCCGCCCGGAATTTACAGAACCGGAAATCTTGCGAACCAACCTGTCGTCGGTGATCTTGCAGATGGCGGCTTTGAAGCTGGGCGACATCGAAGATTTTCCGTTCGTCGAGCCGCCCGACGACAAGATGATCCGCGACGGCAAGAATGCGCTGTTTGAGGTGGATGCGCTGGACAAGCAGGGTAACTTGACCGACACCGGGCGGCAGTTGGCGAAGATCCCCACTGATCCCAAGCTGGCGCGGATGTTGTTGGCGGCGGCTGAGCTGGGCTCGCTGCATGAGGTGGCGATTATTGTGTCGGCATTAAGCATTCAGGACCCGCGAGATAAGCCAGCCGATAAAATGCCGCAGGCGGAATCGAAGCATGCGCAGTTCAAGGCCGAGGATTCCGACTTTTTGAGTTTGCTGAATCTATGGAATGCCTTTGAAGAACAGAAGAAGCATCTGACCAACAGCAAGCTGCGCAAGTATTGCCAGGACAATTTCTTGTCCTATATCCGCATGCGTGAGTGGCATGACATCCACACCCAGATTATGCAGGTGGCGCGCGGCGATTTGGGCTTGAAGACCAGCGGCAATCCAGCCAATTACGAACAGATTCATATGGCGTTGTTGCCGGGTTTGTTATCGAATATCGGTTTTAGACACGAGCAATACGAATATCTTGGCGCGCGTGGTTTGAAATTTTTCATATTTCCGGGTTCCGGTCAGCACAAATTAAAGCCCAAATGGATCATGGCCGCCGAGCAAGTGGAAACCAGTAAAGTCTATGCGCGCACTGTGGCCAGAATCGAGCCGGAATGGATAGAAGCCGCCGCGCAGCACTTGGTCAAACGTAATTACTACGACCCGCATTGGGAGAAAAATGCCGGTCGCAGCGGCGTTTACGAGCGCACCTTGTTGTATGGTTTGACCTTGCAAGCCAAGCGCAAAGTGCCTTACGAAAACGTCGATCCTAAAGCCGCGCGCGAAATGTTTATCCGCCATGCCTTGGTAAATCACGATTATCACAGCAACGCGCCGTTCTTTAAGGCCAACGAGGCCTTGCTGGAAGAGGTGGGCTACATTCAGCACAAAGGCCGCCGCGTCGACTTGGTGGAAGACGAGGAATGGCTATATCAGTTTTACGATAAAAAACTGCCGGCTGAGGTGGTGAGCGGCATTACCCTAGATCAATGGCGCAAGAAAGTTGAGCGCGATAATCCGAAAATCCTGTTTTTAACCAAGGCCGATCTGACCCGCAGCGACGACAATCAGATTAACGATTGGGATTTTCCGGACAGCAAAAAAATCGGTGATTTGACGATTGAATTGCACTATCGCTTCGAGCCCGGCCACGACGAAGACGGCGTGACAGCCATCGTGCCGGTGCATCAACTCAATCAAATCCGTCAAGCGCCGTTCGATTGGCTGGTGCCGGGCATGTTGGAAGAAAAAGTCACGGCTTTGATCAAGTCGCTGCCCAAACATCTGCGCAAGCATTTCGTGCCGGTGCCGAACACCGCCAAGGCTTGTCTGGAAATCGAGCCGGATTTTAAGGGCTCTCTGTTCGAGTGGTTGAGTGGCCGTTTGCGCAAGCTGACCGGCGAATCGATACCGCTTAACGAATGGCAACCGGATACGTTGCAGGATCATTTAAAAATGAATTTCCGGATTGTCGATGATCGTGGCCGAGCCTTGGGTTATGGCCGCAATCTGATCAAGCTGCAAGCCGAGCATGCCACCACCGCCGGCGATAGTTTCGACAAATTGGCGCAAGAGGAGATGAATCACACCGGTTGTATCGCCTGGGCGTTTGATGACTTGCCGGAGACTTGGCAGTTCATGCAAAAAGGTCAGACCTTTATCGGTTTTCCGGCGATTGTCGATGAAGGTGAAACGGTGGGGGTGAAAATACTCGATACTCAGCACAAGGCAGAGCTGGCGCATTTCGACGGTTTGACCAAGTTGTTTCAATTGCAGTGCCGGAAGGACGCACAGTATTTGTTAAAAAACAGCGGGGTCCAGGCTACTTTGCAATTGGCCTACAACCAATTGCCCAAGCATCCGTTGTTAAAAGAGCGGCCCGGCGGCGACTTTAAGGAGGATCTACTATTCTTGGTGTTTAGTAGGGTGTTCGTGGTGGATGACACAATCCGCAGCCAGCAGCAGTTCGACGCGGCGTTGGCGGCGAAAAAATCGATGTTGGTCACGGTCGGGAATCAGGTGGGCAAGCATGTAACGGAAATCATGGCAAACTACCAGTCGGTCAGACAGCGATTAAAACAGCCTGCCGTCAGCGCGAGCTTGCGAGAGGATCTGGAAAAACAATTAAGCCTGCTGTTATTTAGCGGTTTTTTGCGGTACACGCCGTTGGCGCAGGTACAAGCGATTCCGCGCTACTTAAAGGCAATAGAGTGTCGTTTGGATAAACAAAAGCCTGATTCTGCGGATATCCAAGGCTTACACAGACTGTCTCAACGCTTTTGGCAGCATGTCGAAAAGCAAATGAAGACTGTGGTACCAACGCCCGAGCGCGATACCTTCCGCTGGAGTTTGGAAGAATTGCGAGTTTCATTGTTTGCCCAGCAACTGAAAACTGCATTTCCGGTTTCGGTGCAACGGCTGGAGAAGACTTGGAACGAAAAGTTTTAATTAGCCTCTGATTCATGTGCCCACCACTTTAGGAAGCTTAAGATGATACCCATTCGAGATTCGATACCGTGTAATACCAAGCCTTATGTGACCTGGGGCGTAATGGCTATCTGTATTTTGGTGTATGTGGCGATGCTGTTTATGCCGGACGAAATGGGCCAGCACTTTGTCTACATGTACGGCATGGTGCCGATTCGGTATTCCAATCCCGACTGGGCTTATAGCTTTGGCTTGCCGCCGGATCATTATCTGTCGTTTTTCACCAGTTTGTTCCTGCATGGCGGCTTCGGTCATTTGCTGATGAATATGGTGTTTTTATGGATATTTGCTGACAACATCGAAGATTTGATGGGACATAAACGCTTTGTGGTGTTTTATGTTTTATGCGGACTGTTGGCAACCTATGCACAGTGGTATTTCTACCCAAAGATGGCGGTGCCGGTGGTGGGTGCATCGGGCGCGATTGCCGGGGTTTTGGGCGCGTATTTCTTCCGCTTCCCGCAAGCGACGGTGGTTATTTTGGTGCCGATACTGTTTTACCCGCTATTTTTCCATGTGCCGGCGATAGCGTTTCTCGGGTTCTGGGTGATCATCCAGGTCGGTGACATATTTACCGCGACTTTTTTAGACAATGTTGCAGTAGATTCGGCATGGTGGGCGCATTTGGGTGGTTTCGTCGCCGGGGCGCTGTTGCATCCGTTTTTTATCGAGAAGAAACAAGAAGAATATCAATTCTAGCCTGATGCTGACCTGCTCAAGCCGCATTTAACAGGCAAAAAAGCAAGAAACAGTGGGGCTTTTATTTTATAATGCCGGCAGTTGGCTAACGGCTGAAAAGGCAACGAAAATCAAGGCCGTTGTCTGTGCTTGCAAAAGATTCTTCATTCATTCGAGACAAATAAACATGAAAAACCTTAATGTCGCATTGGTAAGACTGCTGCAGTTTGTAGTGTTCGCGCTGTTTACATTCATCGTACTTTTATACTTCGGTACTTTGATTCTGTTACCGCTGGATATCGTGGTACTGATTACTAAAATGCTGCACATGATCGGCATCGGCACGCTGTTTGGCGCAATTGTCGCAGTGCCTGTGGTTGCTTACATGGGTAAAATCGTCTACAGCACGCCAGGTTTGATTCAAATGATTGTCGAGAACGGCATCGATTTAGCCAACACCGGCAAACAGCGGGTTGAAGCGTTTAACAAAATTGCTGAAGCTGTTAAATAGACCGCTCAACACAATCGTAAAAAAGGGGCTTGTTAGCCCCTTTTTTGTGCCTGTTGGTTTGGTTCAAGGTCAATTATTTTTCCGAATATTCTCCCAAATGGGGGCGCGGTCAGGCGGCTTGAAAAATGGCATTCGCTCCGGTAAATTCTCTTGTAGCCGGCTAGACACCAGGCTTTTATCAGCTGTCGAAATTTTTTACAGCGGCCTGTTCTGCAAGCAAACAAACTGGTTCAGTTGATTTTTTCGATTTCAATATATTAGCCGCTCAAATTCGTCAAATTAGAATGGTAAGTAGCTGTTGTATCGATAAATCGGATGGTTAGCATAAATCTCTAAGTCGAGAAAATTTACACATTACTGTTCGGCTTTCGCTTGGTCTAGTTTGTGGCAATTAAAAGTCTTTTAAGTACATAAGCTTGTGTTCTCTGTGTATGTTTTTTGCTTATCTTTTAACGTAAACAAATTTGTTAAATAATCATGTAAGTATGTGTAAAGCAAGGGGAAGATTATGGACGCAAAGAAAGTAGACACATCGACTAAAAGTAGAAATGACGAGCATTGTGACCACCCGTCCTTGGCCAAAGAATATGTCTCCGGCGTACCCACTGGAAACTTTATTTGCGCACAATGCGGTCGTCATCTGACGTCAATTATCAGAACATCCAAAAAGTAAAGTTCTCCGTTTCCGCGCATGCCGACCGGTGTGCGCTTTCAGGTTCAAAAACCTAAGATCTCCAATCATAAATTTCCGGTAATGCTCCGCTTTGGCTAGCAGTGCTTGCCAGCGTCTTGTCGTTTAGTGTCTTGAGTTATGCCTAGCTATCTCTGGGTTGCGCGGTTGGTCAAGCTGCATGTTGCAAAAATGTTCAAACTGGCGCAATCTTGGAAGCGTAGTACTACTGCCGGTTAGATGCTGTGTTGACGCATATTTTCTGACTTAGCAGGGGGCACTGATTTCAACCCCACAAGCAGCCAGTGCAGGTCAATGCGCACTGGCTTTTTTTGGACTATCCATTTTGAAGGAAAACGTTATGGCATATTGGTATCCCGACAATTCGCAGTCTATCGGCAAAACACCGCTGGTCAGGCTTAACCGCATCACTGACGGCGCTCAAGTTACATTATTGGCCAAAGTCGAAGGGCGTAACCCTGGATATTCGGTGAAATGCCGGATCGGTGCGGCGATGATTAACGACGCGCAGCAGCGCGGTCTACTTGGGCCCGGCAAGGAATTGATCGAGCCAACCAGCGGCAATACCGGCATCGCACTGGCGTTTGTCGCAGCAGCGCGAGGTATCCCGCTGACTTTAACCATGCCCGATACCATGAGTATCGAGCGCCGCAAATTGCTGGTGGCCTATGGAGCCAAACTGGTACTGACCGAGGGGGCGAAAGGCATGAAAGGCGCTATTGCCAAGGCGGAAGAGATCGTCGCTTCCGATCCGGAGCGCTACGTACTGTTGCAGCAGTTTAAAAACCCCGCCAACCCGCAAATTCACGAACAGACCACCGGTCCGGAAATTTGGCACGATAGCGACGGTGCGGTCGATATTTTCGTTTCCGGCGTCGGTACCGGCGGCACCATTACCGGCGTGTCTCGCTATATCAAACTCACGCAGTGCAAACCCATCGTTTCCATCGCGGTCGAGCCGGAAGCCAGTCCGGTGTTAAGTCAGTATCGTAGCGGCCAAGATATACAACCCGGACCGCATAAAATTCAGGGCATAGGTGCCGGTTTTGTGCCCGACGTATTGGATTTGTCCATGATTGATGCCATCGAGCAAGTTAGTAATGACGAAGCGATTGAGTACGCGCGGCGTTTGGCGCGGGAAGAAGGCTTGTTATCCGGAATTTCCTGTGGTGCGGCGGTCGCGGTCGCGGTGCGGGTGGCAAAACGGCCGGAAAATGTCGGTAAGACCATAGTGGTTGTGCTTCCGGACTCCGGCGAACGCTATTTGAGTTCGGCCTTATTCGAAGGCTTGTTTGATGCGCAGGGTGTGGCGGTCTGATTTAACGCGCGTCGATACTAATGTTTAGGGGAAAGCTGCTAGGGTTTCTGACCGTGGCAAACGCTTATTAACCCGTCCCTTAAATTCGCTAAATTCGTCATTCCTGCGAAGGCTGGGGCTATTAGACCGCACACGAATCCAGCATAGCCGCTGAGCTCCCGACTTTGCAGGAGCGGCGGTATTTAAGTGCCGGGTTAATAATCACCAGCGATCCCTGTAGTCATATCTGGGCATCGGCCGCTGCGGGTAACCGTAATAGTCTAACGGCGGCCGTGCGAAATAGCGCGGCGGTGGGGGAGGGTAATAGCCCATTCTTGCAGGGTTATGCGTTCTAAAATATGGCCGGTAACCATGCCCATGATGGTGATGATGCCGCCTATGGTGTCCATGTCCCCAGTCATCTCCGTGTGCAAAAGCAGTCCCGGAACATAACACGCCGATTAACAATACCGTTATAAGCCTGAACATATATCCTCCTTTGTTGGATTGTTTCAGTCGCGGCGGATTGTTCTCCAAATTGCTTAAAGTCCTCTTAATTCGCCTGCGCTGTTTGGCAGCAAAGCAGAACAGATCGAATGCTGAATCGCCCATCGCCTAAACAGTTGGCGCAAAACACCCGAAGCGGTTCAAAATCCCGGTTTCCGTAAATCTCGGTCTTTTTCGAGTGAGTTCAAAACATGCCGCTTGGGAACCCCGTCAGTGTAGTCTTTGGGTAAGCGAGCTAACATCGCCACATTAAAGTTTGATGAAAATGCCGATTTGAATGAACCTTGCTTGTTTGCCCGGGAATAGACGCTGCACGTAACCACGGTTTTGTCTGGTTACGAAAAATGAACCGGGCGCCAGATCATCCACACTGGAAACTGCTTGCGCCCGCATAGTGAACGACGCAGCAAAAGGAATCCGGGCCATGACGCTTATCAACCAATCCAAAAGAATCATTGTGTATTCTCACGATACCTTCGGTCTGGGTAACATTCGCCGGATGTTGGCAATTTCTAAATCCCTGGTGGATGCCGACCCGAACGTCTCGGTACTGATACTCTCCGGCTCGCCGATGCTGCACGCTTTCCGCATCCCTGACCGTATCGATTACATCAAATTGCCTTGTTTGTCTCGCGATGTCAAAGGGGACTATTCGGTGAAATTCCTGGATATGGAATACGAGCAACTCCTCAAACTGCGCAGCAACATCATCCTTAGCGCGGTGCTGGATTTCGATCCCGATTTGATCTTGGTCGACAAAAAACCCTACGGCGTCAGCGACGAATTGGGTGCCGCGCTTCACTTGATGCAACGCCGTGGCCACCGCGCCAAACTGGTGTTATTGCTGCGCGACATTCTGGATAGCCCGGAAAGCACGATACCGGTTTGGAAGAAAAACGGCTATCACGACGCCATCCAACTGCATTACGACAAGGTATTGGTGGTCGGCTCGCCGGAGATTTACGACATGCGCAAAGAATACGAATTTCCCGACGCCAGCCACGAAAAAGTCGACTTCTGCGGCTACATAGCCCGCGAACGTAGCGACAAACGCGCTGGCGAAATTCGTCTGCAAATCGGCTGCACCAAGGAACGTCTGGTGCTGGTCACCGCCGGCGGCGGCGAGGACGGTTACCAATTGCTGCACAGTTATCTGGAAGGCTTGAGTCGCCAGGATCTGGGCGACAACACCATGACCCTGATGATTTGCGGCCCGGAAATGTCGGAAAGCCGCCGCCATCAGCTTGAAGTTTTGGCTTGCAGCTGCCGAAACGTGGTGATTCAAGAGTTTAACACCGACATGATGGCCTGTATGGAAGCAGCCGATTTGGTGGTCAGCATGGGCGGTTACAACTCTACCTGCGAATTGTTGACGCTGCGCAAACGCGCAATTTTGGTGCCGCGCGTCAAACCTTCCCAGGAACAATGGATACGTGCGGAACGCCTGGCTTTACAAGGCCTGGTCCGTGCCATTCACCCCAACCATCTGACGCCCAAATTACTGATGGACACAGTTCGCGAAGAGTTGGGCCGCACCAACGTCCATCACAGCCGCTTGTATCAAATCGACATGGGCGGTTTGCCGCGTATTAGCCAATCAATCAGCGATTTGCTGTATGGCAGCGCGGAAAAACCGCAAGCGCGCATCAGGTCTTCGAACCGCAGCGTGGCACCCCAATAAACCCATCTTCATTGAGATAAACCTTTCGGCCTGTGCAAGGCAGACTGGATAATTTTGGATTTTTAAATGCAGAACTTCGGCAACCAGGCGCAAGTCGCCTACATACTCAAAGGATTTCCGCGTACGTCGGAAACCTTTATCACTAACGAAATCCATTTACTGGAAACCCTTGGCCTTGAACTGACGATTTTTTCGATAAAGCAGCTTGAGGGCCAAAAGCATCACGCCGTCGTCGACGCCATCCACGCGCCGGTGAATTATCTTCCGCAAGCTAGCGACTTGACCGGCCACAGCTTTTTGGCCTGGTTGATCGAAAACCTGCCGAAATTCACGCAAAGCCACGGCCGGCTATTCCTGAAGAAGCCCTTCAACTATCTACATGCGTTGCTGGAATGTTTGGGCATGAGCCTTAAATATCGGAATAGCTGGCTGGAGTGGCCGCGCACAGTCTTCATCAAGGAGTTTCTGCAAGCCGGTTATATCGCTGAATCGGTGTTACAGAATCCGGCCATTCGGCACCTACACGCGCATTTCTGTCATGGCGCGACGACGATTGCGATGTTCGCCAGCCGGATCAGCGGCCTGCCGTTCAGCTTTACCGCCCATGCCAAGGATATTTACTTGCGCGAACTGAACCCCGGCGATTTGCTACAAATCAAAATGCGCCGCGCAAAATTCGCCGTGACTTGCACCGGCGCCAATCAGGAACATCTGGACGCCTGCAAAGGCAGCGATATTGCCGTGCACCGGATTTATCATGGCCTGGATACCGATCTGTTTGTGCCGGAACCGCGCGAGCAACACCGGATTGAGCATATTCCAACCATTCTGTCGGTCGGCCGCTTGGTCGAGAAAAAAGGCTTCGATTATCTGGTCAAAGCCTGCGCGATTCTGCGCGACCGCGGCGTCAAATTTAATTGCCGCATCGTCGGCGGTGCGGATAAATACGCGCAAGTCATCAAACAACTCATCGCCGATCTTGATTTACAAGACATCGTTAGCCTGCCCGGCGCGGTGACCCAGGAGGAACTGCGCGGTATTTATCAGCAAGGCGATGTGTTCGCCTTGCCCTGTCTAGTGGTCGATAACGGCGACCGCGATGGCATTCCCAATGTCTTGGTCGAAGCGATGGCGATGGAAATGCCGGTGATCTCGACCGACATTTCCGGGATTCCGGAGTTGATTCAGGACCACATCAACGGCTTGTTGGTGCCGGAAAAAAATGCTCAAGCCATGGCCGACGGTATCCAAAGCTTATTAGCCGATCAAGCCTTGCGTTTGCGTTTGGGTCAAGCCGCGCGGCAAACTGTCTGCCGGGATTTCAATTCCCGCCACACGACCGTCGCCCTGAAAAAATTGTTCGACGCCTGCCTGGAAGGCCAAACGGTGGAAGCCCATGTCTGCTGTGCTGAACACTCTTAAGTCCGATCCGCGCCTGCTGACCCTGGCTGCGCCGTATTGCGACATGACGCCGGTGGCGTTGTTGGCGTATTTTCATGGTCGCAGGCAGATCCGCTATTTTTCGGTGATCGACGAAGAGCAAAACACGCCGGAAAAACTGGACGCTATTTTGCGGAATCGTTTCGAATTCAATCACGAGCCTCACCAGCTTGATGATGCGTTCGACTGGCTGAACAATCCCAGCTCCGACGTTGAATGGCAGATTCTGCTGCACAAGTTTTACTATGCGGTCGGCTTGGGCAAGCGATTCCAGCAAACCAGCGACACCTGTTACTGCGACAAATGGCAGGCGCTCACCCGCAGCTGGATCGATAGCGTACCTGTGGATTTTCTGTCCAGCGACGTTACCGGCCGCCGGGTACAAAACTGGATTTTTGCCTACCGCTATTTTGTATCGGACGCTGCCGAACCGGCCATTGATGCGGATTTTCATCTGGACTTTCTGGCCTCGCTGCAACAGCAAGTCGCTTACCTGTGCGACAACCTGACCCCGGCCCGCAATCACCGCACCCTGGAGCTGTACGCGATTTTTCTGGCAGCAGTCGTGTTTCCTGAGTTGCGCGGAGCTGATGAATGGCTGGGTTTTTCGATTGGCGAATTGCAACGCAATCTGCAAACCGATTTGCTACCCGACGGCGTGCATTGCGAGTTATCGACCGATTATCACCATATCGTGTTGCGCAATTTCTTGGGCATTCGCCGTTTGGCGATGCTGAACAATATCGAGTTGCCGGCCGACATGGACGAGGCCATCAAAAAGGCGCTGAACTTTTGCTTGCATGCGCATAAACCCGACGGGTTTATCCCGGCGATTAGTGATGGCGACAGCGCCAATTTCCTGAACTTGTTACAGCAAGGCCATGAGCTATATGACGATCCGGCGATGCTTTACGTCGCCACTGCCGGTCAACAAGGTCAAGCCCCAACGGAATGCTCGAAAACCTTTGCCGCCAGCGGCTACAGCATCCTGCGCAGCGGCTGGGGTGATCAAGGCGATGATTATCAGGACGAACGCTATCTGTTTTTCGATTGCGCGCCGCTGGGTGCCGGCAATCATGGTCATCTGGATTTACTGAATATCGAAGTGGCGGCTTATGGGCGCTCTTTGATCGTCGATCCGGGCCGTTATACGTACGACGAATCCGGCGACAGCAACTGGCGGGTGCTGTTTCGCGGTACCGGCTATCACAACACCGTGCAGGTGGATGGCAAGAACCAGACCTTTTATGCGCCGCATATTCGCAAATACAAGATTCAAGGCCCGGAACCGGTCCGCGAATTTAAATGCGCGCTGCATCGACCGGGTTTTGACTATCTGCACGGCATCGCCGCCAGTCATGAATATCCGGTGATTCACGAGCGCAAGATTCTGTTCGTCGCCGGCGAATATTGGCTGATCTGCGATTTACTGCGCGCCGAGCATAGCCACGATTACGAACTGCGCTTCCATCTGGATGCGTTGGCCGAACAACGCACATCGATGCGAGTCGATGCGGCCGGATTACGGGTCGATTCACCGAATCTGATCATCCTGCAAGCGCCGCAGCCGGCCACCCAATTGACGCTGGAGCCGGGCTTTGTCTCACCCAGCTATGGTTGCAAATACCCGGCGCCGGTCGTCAATTTTTCCGCGCATGCCGCTAACTATTGCTTTTTGACCGTGCTTTTTCCGTATCAATCGACACCACCGCAGCTTACGGTGGAACAACTGCCGGTCAGCCAAAATGGTCAAACGATTGGCAGCACTATCGCCAGCGCCTTGCGGATTCATAGCCAACAAGCGCAAGGCGAATTCTACGACGAACTATTCCTGGCGCACCGGGCCGGTTTGACTTACGAGTTTGCCGATCTGCAAACCGATAGCGCGTTTTTATTCCGTCGCCAGGATAGTCGGGGGCGGATTTTAGCCTGGCTTAGCTCGGATAAATCATGAAACCCACGTATCCCATCATGGAGTTGGACGCGCCAAGCGAAACGGTGATTCCCATGCAGTCCTTGCTGGTAGCACCATTCGCTGCGCTAACTCCTGCTGAGTTAATATCACATTTTCGCCAGCGCGACGTGGACAATTACTTCCCGCTGTCAGCCGGAAAAGCCAAACATATTGCCAGCGCGGCGCCGATTCTCGATAACCAATTTACCCTGAATAACGAGACCCATCGCTTGGACGACAAGTTTGATTGGCTGCATAACCCCAGTCCTGATCTGGAATGGCTGATTTTGCTCCACAAGTTTTATTACTCTCGTGATCTGGCCCTAGCTTACGACTGTAGCGGCGATGAGCGTTATGCCGATAAATGGGTGGCCTTGGTCGGTTCCTGGATTGAGCAAGTGCCGGACGGTTTTGTGAATAGTCAGGTGACTGGCCGCCGCTTGCAGCAATGGTTATTGGCTTACCATTACTTCGTGCCGGGTCGGCACTGCTCGGCGATTACCGCCGAGTTCTTGCTGGCGTTGTTGGGTTCGATTCAGTCGCAAGCTGTGTTTCTCAGCCGCAATTTAACGCCGCAAGGCAATCACCGCACTATCGAGCTGTATGCGATTTTCGCGGTTGCCTTGGTGTTTCCGGAGTTAAGCCAATCCGCTGAGTTATTGGCCTTTGCCCAACAGGAATTAATGGCCAATCTCCGCGATGATTTTCTGGCCGACGGCGTACAAAAAGAGCTGTCCACCGACTACCACCACACCGTCTTGAAAAACTTCCTGCGGGTGCGCGAGCTTGCCGATCTTAACGAACTGACGTTGCCCGAGGCGTTCGATGCCATCATCCGTAAAGCCCTGGAATTTTCGATTCATGCCCACAAACCCGACGGCTGGCTGCCGGCCATCAACGATGGTGACATCAACAGTTATCTGTCGCTGCTGCGCAAAGCCCAACGCTACTATCCCAGCAACGCTTTGAGCTATGTGCTTAGCCAAGGCGAACAGGGCATGCCGCCGACGCAACGCTCGCGCCTGTTTGCCGACAGCGGTTACTGTATTCTGCGCAGCGACTGGGCGGAGCGGCCTTATGTCGATAACCGATACCTGTTTTTCGACTGCGGCGGCCTGGGCTTTGGCAGCCACGGTCATTACGACCTCTTGAGTTTCGAAGTGGCCGCCTATGGTCGTTCGCTGATCGTCGATCCGGGCCGTTACACCTATCACGAACATGACTGCGACGGCGTCAATTGGCGGCATGCCTTCAAAGGCACGGCCGCGCACAACACCATCATGGTCGACGGTAAGGATCAGATGGCCTACCAATGCCATGAGCCGGTCGGCCCACAACCACGGGCAGCGGTAGTAAGCTTTGAATCGAACCAAGGCTTTGACTTCGTGCATGGCCGTGCCCTGAGTCCGCAATACGAGGTGGAGCATCAGCGCAGCATTTTCTTTGCCGAAGCCGAATATTGGATTATCAGCGATCTGTTGCTTGCCGCCGACGCGCATCGTTACGAACAATTTTTCCATTTGGGGCCTGAGGCGCAGGGCCAAACTGAGTTACAAGAGCAAGGCATTCGAGCACCCAATCTGTTGATCGCGCAAGCCAGGCGCGCCGAGATTGAAACAAGTTTAAAACCCGGCTGGGTGTCGCGGGAATATGGCGTCAAGCAACCCGCGCCAGTATTGAGCTGTAGCCAGGAATGCACGGGTAGCGGCTGGTTTCAAACTGTTCTGTATCCCTTTAAAGGCGACGCTCCGGCTTTGCGAGTGGCGGCTCTGTCAGTAACGAGTCTTGGGCAATCCGTGCCCGCCACACAGGCTTTAGCGCTAAGTATCCGCATTCAATCAGAAACCACAACTTATCACGATTGCTTTTTCGTCGCCCATCAACCCGGCCCATCGCAGCACCACTTTGCAGACGTAATCTGCCGGGCACAACTCGTGTTCATCCGCCGCGATGCCGAAGGCGGCATCCTCAGCGTTCGGGCTTATGCGGCGGAATGGCTGGAAATTGGCGGGCGCAAACTGCTGGACAGCATCGGCAAGCCGGTTTGTCTGAATTACGCCCAGGGCCAGCTAAAAATCGACGCTATTGATGGGAGCGTGCCGGCATGACGCTAGACCCGCATTTTCCGCAAATGGCCGACGCGCTGAATCCGGCCGTGATGGGGCCATTGCTGCGCTGGGTACTGAACATGCCCGGCATTACACCCGGTCATGTTGAATGTTGCATCGGCGAAAAACGCCATAAACCCGGTAAGAGTCTGGTGATTGCTTACCGGCTTAATGCCCAATCTGACCCAATTCACCAATCGCGCTATGTGACCGGCCGCCTGTGCCCGCCTGGCACAGAGGGCCGGGAATTTGAATGGGCACTTAGCAAACGGCCCGATCTGGCGGCAGGTGCTCTAACGTTTTTGCACGAGCCGGCGATGCTGATTTGGGCGTTTCCGTATGATCCCAAGCTAATTCATTTGCCGGCCCTGTTGGCTGCGGAATCCATCAAAAACCGGATTGGCGAGCAAGATTTAACCGGGGATGATCGGGTCCTGGCTGTCGAATCCGACGTTTTGCATTATCTGGCTGAACGCTCCTGCATGATCCGCTATCGGGTGTCGCTGGGCGGAGCAGATGAAACGCGCTTGTTGTATGCCAAAAATTACGCCGACGATAGCGGCCGCGACGTATTCGCGGTGATGCAGCAACTAAGCAGCCAATTCGCCTGGGGCGCCAAGGCTTTGGCTTACGATTTACAAACCCGCACGCTCTGGCAAGCGCATGTCCCCGGCAGGACATTGTGCTGGGCCGATTTGCAAACAGCCGAGGCCTTGGCCGAACGCATCGGCCAGTGCGCGGCGGCGTTTCATGCCTGCAAAATCGATACTGCGCAGCGTTTCAATCAAAGCGATGTCACCGAAGGTCTGCTGGCCACCGTTAGGCTTGCCGAACAAACCCGTCCGGAACTAGCAGAACGCATCGAAAGTGCGGTTGCGGCTTTGCTGGTGGATGAGCTTAATCTTCCAAAGCCAGCCGTGGCGACGCTACACCACGATCTAAAGCTGAATAACTTTTTAGTCGACGGCGACAAGCTGGGCTTGATCGACATGGATTGCGTCTGCCTGGGCGACCCAATGGCCGATTTGGCCAGCCTGATCGGCAACTTTTATCTGCACGGCCTGCGGGAAGGCGATTCAGTCGAGCAAGTGCATCCGCTGGTCAAGCAGTTGGTCCGCTCTTACATGGCCCATAGCGTCCATGCCCTTTCATTGCCCGCCTTGCGTTGGCAGGTGGCGGCGGCATTGATTCACGAAGTCACTCGCCGCAGCCTGCGGCAAATGGATGACTTGCGCATCGCACATATTCAAAGTTATCTGGCGCTCAGCGAAAACTACTTGGCGCTCAGTAGACATCCAACAGGGTTCAACGATGTACTTATTTGATCACCCCTTACGCATTTATTTAGCCAGACACGGCCAAAGCGAGCTGAATCTTCAGCAACGCATTTCCGGTCAGGCCGACGCCCAACTGTCAGCCAAAGGCCTGGAGCAAGCCCAGGCCTTGGCTGATGTGTTGAAACAGGAAACCTTGAGTGCGATTTATTGCAGCAGCCTGACCCGGGCCATGCAAACCGCAGGCCCCACCGCAGCCATGCATGGATTAAGCATTCTGAGTTTGGACGGTTTGCGGGAAATTGGTTTGGGTATTCTGGAAGGTAGACATGTCGACGAGCGCGACCCAGAAGCCTGCCGCTTATGGGCCGCGCGAGCGCATGACAAACACGGTTTTATGGTGACTGGTGCCGAAGCTTATTCCGCTTTCACGAACCGGGTGTTGGGTAGTCTGGAGCAAATCTTGACCAATAGCAGCGGTGCGATTCTGCTTGTCGGCCATCGCAACACCAATGAAGTGATATTGGCTCGACTGTTGGCGAACGACCGTGCCGGCGAAGTCGAAATCAACGTCAAGAACAAGTACCTGTACGCCATTGATTGGCTTGGCAAACCGCACGTGATGACGATTCGGCTGGGAGGGGAACACCACGGCCGACATTATCCAGGGCTGCGCACATGAGTAACCCACTGGATCAATTTACCCCCTTACTCGATGCCGAGTGGATGGCTGCAACCCTGCAACGGTATTTGCCCGAATGCCTGGCCGGTGACTGGCAGGTAACAGGCTGCGAGATTCAACATCCGCGCTACAAAACCTATCGTCTTGCCGAAAACCGCGAGCGCTCTTTTTTATCGCTGGTTTACCACTTGCAAGGTCGGAAATTGCCATCATCCATTGCCGATCAGCGCATACTCTACGCCCGAGCCTATTTGGGCCAGCGCAGCCATCAAGCCTTTGCCGAAGCTCAAGCCAGCGGTAAAAAAGCGATTCATTTGGCCGAGCTGGGCATGGTCGGCTGGCGCTTTCCGGACGATCCGGCCATGCCCTGGCTGGCGGAGCTGATGGATAGTCGGCGGATTCCCGAGTTGGGCCAGCAAACAGTGTCGAGTATCGAGATCGTCAATTACCGGCCGGAAATCCGTTGCACGGCGCGTTACCGATTCGCTGCAGAGAATACTGAACCGGAGCGGGTGGTTTACGGCAAAACTTACGCCGATGAGCGCGGCAAAACGGTTCACGACCAACTGAGTATTTTGCAAAAGCAGTTTCAGTCGAACCTTGGTTTTGTCATGCCCAAAGCCTTGGCGTACGACTTAGAACATCGCACCGTATGGCTGGAAGGTCTACAGGGCCAAATGCTGACCGAGCTGGATTTCGCAACCACTCTTGCAGAGAACATTCCGGCCCTGGTCAATGCACTTGCCGTTTTTCACCAGCTAACGCCACCTTCTCTACCCGCCATTACCTTGCCACAACATTTGCTGGAGTGGTGCAAGAAAGCCGAGAAGTTGAGTAATGCCTATCCCGCTATCCAGCCGGTCCTGTCGGTTTTGCTTAGCGAATTGCAACAAAATCGCCCCGAGGTTGACATGCTGGGTTTGATCCACGGCGATTTTCACATCGATCAATTGCTGGTTTTGCCGAATGGTCGTTTGGCCTTGTTCGATTACGACGAACTGGCGCTGGGCGATCCGTTACAAGATCTCGCCAATTTCGCGGCGGACTTATACAACTATCCGTATCCCGTTGCCACCATAGATCAACTCGTTCGGCAACTGTTTACGGCCTACTCAGCCGCCAAGCAAGGCCAAGCCGACCCGCAACGTTTTGCCTGGCATCTGCGCGGACAATTGCTGACGCGCGCTTACCGAACCTTCATCCAGCAAAAATCCGCTGCCGAGCAGCGGATTGCCGATTTTATTGCCCTGGCTTTGCGTCCCTGGCCGCTGGCCGGCTGAATTTATCTGGACAACCGCTTATGACCAACCAAATTCAACCAACAAGCCGCTTCAAGCAGATCGTGTTTGCACATCTGCGCCGGGTGCGAGGCAGTATTTTTGCCGCTATTGTCTGTATTCTGGGTTCCACGCTGACCAGCCTGATCGTGCCTTGGCCGCTGAAGCTGATCTTCGATCATGTGCTATTGAATCATCCGTTGCCGGCTCATCTAGCCGCGGCGCAACCCTTGCTACACGGTGGCAGCGAACAGGCGTTGTGGATACTCTGCGGCAGCATGGTGGTGATTGCCTTGTTCAAGGGTGTGTTTTCCTATTACCAACTATTTCTGACCTCGCGCATCGGTTACTTGCTGGTCTACACCTTGCGCAGCGAATTGTTCGACCATCTGCAGCGCCTGTCGCTGGCGTTTCACAGCAGCACACCGTCCGGCGAGTTATTGAACAAACTCACCAGCGATACCAACACCCTAAAGGACGTTTACGCCGACTCGGCACTGACTTTTACCACCCACGTACTGACCGTGCTGGGCATGTTCGCGATCATGTTCAGCCTGAGCGTGAAACTGAGCCTGATCGTGCTGGCCAGCTTTCCGCTGTTGTGTTTGGCGATCGTGATGATATATCGCCGGGTGAAACGCTCAGCACGCAAACAACGCCATAACGAAGGGCGCTTGGCATCACGGGTCAGCGAATTGTTGAACGCGGTGCCGCTGGTGCAAACCTACGGCATGGAAGATTACGAACGCGAGCGCTTCGATGCCGAAAGCAGCCAGTCGATGACCGAAAGCGTCCGTACTGCCCGGATCGAAGCCGGAGCGACGCGGATGATCGAAATCATCAGCGCCATCGGCACCGGCATCGTGGTGCTGTTCGGCTGTCTGCAGGTGTTTGTCGGGGTGCTGACGCCGGGCGATGTGCTGGTATTTAGCTCGTATATCGCCCAGATGTATCAACCGATTCGGCAAATCACCCGTTTGTCGACGCGCTTTTCCAAGGCCAGCGTCAGCATCGAACGCATCAGCGAAATCCTCGATACCGAGCCGGATATTCAAGATCCGCCTGATGCGTTGTTGCCCAAAGGTTTGCGCGGCGAAATCGAGTTCAGCAACGTATCTTTCGCCTATCCGACTGGCAAATCTATCCTGCGGGATATTTCCTTTCATATTCAACCAGGAGAACGGGTGGCCTTGGTCGGCGCCTCCGGGGCCGGAAAATCGACCATCGCCCGCCTGCTGATCCGCCTTTACGATCCGCAGCAGGGCAGGGTGAGGATCGACGGGATTGAGGTCGGACGCTACCAACGCGCCGGCTTACGCCGGGAAATCGGCGTGGTGTTGCAGGATTCGATTCTGTTCGGCACCAGCATTCGCGAAAACATCGGCTACGGCAGTCCGGACGCCACGATTGAGGATATTCAAGCTGCCGCGCTGTTGGTGCATGCCGACGAATTTATCCGCAACTTGCCGGACGGCTACGACACGGTCTTGGGCGAAAGCGGCGGCAATCTGTCCGGCGGTCAAAAGCAACGCCTGTGTCTGGCGCGGGCTTTGTTGCGCAAATCCTCGATTCTGATTCTGGACGAGCCTACTTCTGCAGTGGATGCCCAGTCGCAAGCACTGATTCGCGATGCCATCGACAATCTACATGGCGGCAAAACGGTGCTGGTGATAGCCCATCAATTTCACACCATCCGCAATTTCGACCGGATTTTAGTGTTGAAGCAAGGGGTGATTGTCGAGCAAGGCAGCCACGAGGCCTTGATGCAGATGGGCGGGCATTATCACGAACTGTATAAACTCCAACATGGGTTGCGTGCCGCATGAGCCAACACAAACCGAGATTGCTTTTGTATTGCCAACATTCGTTGGGTATGGGCCATTGGGTCAGGGCGATGACTTTGGCGAATGCCTTGAGCCGCGAATTTCGGGTGACTTTTCTGAACGGCGGCCGCGCCCCCGATCATCAGGCCGCCATTGCCGATCTGGATATGCTGAACCTGCCGCCGCTGGGTATGGGCGAAGATCATCAACTGTATAGCCAGGACGACCGTTACAGCGTCAAAGAATCATTGGCGAGGCGCCGGCAACTGGTACTGGATACCTATGCGATGCTCAGGCCGGAAGTGGTGTTGATCGAACTGTTCCCGTTCGGCCGCAAGAAACTGGCTGGCGAGTTGTTGCCGCTATTAAAAGCCGCGCGCCGCGATAAACAGGACATGCCACTGGTGCTGTGCAGTTTGCGCGACATTATGGTCAATGCCCGTAAGGATCAAAGCCGGCATGACGAACGCGCCCGTTGGATAACGGATCGCTATTTCGACGGACTGTTGGTACACGCCGATCCGCGTTTCGCTCGCCTGGAAGACAGCTTCCGCCCGCGCCATCCGCTGAAAACCCCTTTGCTTTACACCGGTTTTGTCGGGCCGCGTCGCACAACGACAACAATAAAATCTTGTCGCAGTGGCGTGTTGGTATCGGCTGGTGGCGGCATGGTCGGTGCGGCCTTGTTTCAGGCGGCAGTTCAGGCCCATGCCATCAATTGGGCGCTTAAAAAATTACCCATGACCATCGTCGCCGGCCCGTTTTTACCGGAAGCTGATTGGCAGGATTTAGCTGAGCAAGTCAAAGGCATGGACGGTCTCACCTTGCTGCGCTCGGTGCCGGCGATGCAGCCGTTGCTAGAGGCGCACAGTCTGTCGGTCAGCCAATGTGGCTACAACACGGTGATGGATATTCTCGAATCCCGCACACCTGCTTTGGTTGTGCCGTTTGTGCGCGGCCAGGAAGACGAGCAAAGCCAGCGGGCGCAAAAATTAGCGCAATTGGGTCTGGTGAAAGACCTGAATCCAGCGGAACTGACGGGCCAGCGTTTGGCTGAGCAGATTTTGGAATTAAGGGATTTTGCGCCCAATCCCACTGGCTTGGATCTGGCCGGCGCGGACCATACCGTGCGGTTGATTCAGGAATTACTGACAAGCAAACGGGACACGAACGCAGAATCTCGGCCAGAGGAGTATGCCCATGCCTGCTGATTGGCTCAGACCTGTCCGTATGGCATTGGATGCCCGAGAACAAGCAATTGAGATTTTCTTCCGTGACGACGATGCCGGTTGGGATGATGATCGGCTGTATGCATTGCTGGAGTGCTTTCGAGATTGCAATATACCCATCGATCTGGCCGTGATTCCTGAAATGCTTAGCCAGTTGCTTGCTGGCTCGCTGCTGGGCCGTTGGCGGCGAAATCCGTTTATGTTGGGTTTACATCAACATGGATACAGCCATACCAACCATGAAAACCAAGGCCGCAAATGCGAATTTGGCGTCAGCCGCAGCGAAGAGCGGCAATTTAAGGATTTGTTGGCTGGCAAACAGCAACTTGAGTGCTTGTTCGGGTCGGCACTGGACAGGATTTTCACGCCGCCCTGGAACCGTTGCAGCCAAGCCACGGCCGACAGCTTGCTTAAACTGGGTTTTCAAGCGCTGTCGCGCAACCGCGGTGCGGCCCCGCTCAACACCGGAACATTGCGGGAAATTCCGGTGGCTATCGACTGGTGCGGGATCAGAGTCAAATCCGCTCAACCCTGGCTTGTGCTTGGCCAAGCCATAGCAGATGTGATGTATCCGGAGCATCAGGAACCACTGGGCATTATGCTGCACCACGCAGTGATGGACGCAGACGACCTTGAGCATCTGCAAGCCTTATTGCAACTATTCCGCGAACATCCAAACGCGCACTGCCGCTTGATGCGCGAATTTTTGGACGACACAAAAGCGCTTGATGCACCGGTGTGTTCGTTTCCGCTTGAGTCCCAGGCTGTTCTGACAGCTATGCGGTCATGCCTCAATTTACCACACCACTGATTTGCCCTTCGTTCATGAGCTTTAATTCCTTCATACTAAAAACCGGAAAAACGGTATTACTGGCCGGCGGTACCTTGCTGAGTTTATCGGTACTTGCAGAGACCACTAACGGGCAAGCGGCCGCGAACAAGCCCTATGACAATGCCTTTCGTCAGGACAACGGCGATGCGGTTAGAAAAGAACCTCTACGTATCAATCCTGGGGACAAACGGCCCGCCGACCAATTTAAGGTTGACGTATTCGGTCACCCGTTGACCATCGGCGGCGCTTACGAACTGGAGCCGCGCTATGTCGAAGACCGGCGTCTGGACCCACGCCGTGACGACGATGTGGCGAATGTCTATCAAGACCTGAAACTGGAGTTGTTTTACCAGTGGTCAAAATCGGTATCATTTTTTGTGCAGTCCGATGTGTATTACGATCCGGAGGTCTATACCGAAAGTGGGCTGGATCAATACGAAGCCGGCATTAAACTGACCCAGGCCTGGCTGTTCATTCATCAGATACTGGATTCGGGGTTTAGTCTGCAATTGGGCCGGCAGCGTATCGCCGACAAGCGCCAATGGTGGTGGAACGACGAACTGGACGCGGCGCGGGTGTATTTTGGCGAAGACACGCTGTTCGCCGAATTGGCGATTGCCAAGGAATTGGGTTCGAAACAGTCGGATCAGGATTTCATTGATCCAGTCAGCGACCGGGTAGTACGTTTGATGGGCGACGTGGTTTGGCAATGGGACCCGAAGCAAAACTTGTCCTTGTTCTTTTTGAGCCAATTCGATAACTCCGACAACCAACGCCCCGGCGACGTGATTCGAGCCAATCGCAAAGACGCCAGCGACGGCGATTTAAATTGGTTAGGCGGCCGGGCGATGGGTAAATTCAAAATCGAGCATGTCGGCAAGATAGGGTATTGGCTGGATTCGGCCTTTGTATTCGGTGAAGAGACCACGCAGACTTTTACCGACATCAACAGCAACGTGTCCCGCGTCAGAGCGCAAACCCCAAGGCACGTCGAAGCCTGGGGCATGGACGCCGGTATTACCTGGTACAGCAATCTATTCCTGGAACCTTACCTGACCTTGGGTTATGCCTATGGCTCCGGCGATTCCAATCCCAACGACGGCACCGACAGCAGTTATCGGCAATCAGGGATACACAACAATAAAATCAAATTGTCCGGCAGCCAGCGCTTTCGTTATTACGGCGAGCTGTTTCGGCCGGAATTGGCGAATTTGAACATCATGACCGCCGGGTTGGGCTTTCCGATTTCCGAGCAAAGCTCCATCGACTTGCTCTACCACCACTACGAACAGGCCACGCCGTCGTCGGCGATTCGCGATTCGCGAATACGCGCCACGCCCAACGGCAGCAGCGGCACGCTGGGTGATGAATTCGATTTGGTATTGTCCCTGGACGAGTGGAAGCATTTGCAGGTGCAATTTGCTGGTTCGGTATTTATGGCCGGTCCGGCTTTTGGCGCGTTGGAAGGTAATAATTCCTTTCAACTCGACCTGACATTCAAATACAGCTTTTAAGGGCTTGCTTGCCATGCATTCTAAGCGCCGCAAAATCCTGTTTTATTGCCAGAGTCTGGTCGGTTTGGGGCATCTGACCAGCAGCTTGCTGGTCATCCGCGAGTTGTCGACTTATGCCGATGTGGATTTGATCCACGGTGGCCAAGGCTTACAGCAAATGCCGGAACTGCCGGGTTTTCGGCATCTGCGTTTGCCGACGATATTAATCGACAGTGCCACCGATGAACTTTATGCACCCGATAGCGACAAGCCCATCGAAGTCGTCTGGGCCGAACGTGTTGCGGCAATCGAGCAATTTGTAGACTGGCCCTACGACGCGGTGATTGTCGAGTTTTTCCCGTTCGGCCGGCGCCGCCTGAAACGCGAGATTCTTGGGCTGTTTGCCACCGTCAGACAGCGCTGCGGCGCGGTACCGATTTTTTGCTTCGTCCGGGAGATTCTGGTGCCGGCACCGCTGGACGCCGAACAGCGTATGGTGAAACTGGTGCTGGAGCATATTCACACCGTATTTGTGCGAGGCGATCCGGACATCGTGCGCTTCGAAGAAACTTTTAGTCTGACTGCCGAAATTGCCGAGCGCTTGGTTTATGTAGGCTACGTCAGTCCGCCGCCTCCGGCAAGTTGGCCGATACGACGAAACATGATCATCGTCAGTCAGGGCGGCGGTGAAATCGGTAAGACTCTGTTGCGCGCGGCGATCAAAACTGCGCCACTGCTGCCGGATTACCATTTTCTGGTCGTCACCAGCTCCAGAGCCTTGACAAGCGAAATTGCCGAGTTGCAGGCGCTGGTCAGCAGCCCGAATGTCCTGGTCGTGTCTTTCTTGAATGACTTTCAGGAGAATCTGCAATCTGCCGCTTTGTCGATCAGCCTGGGCGGCGACAACACGTTGATGGATGTGATCAGCACCCGCACGCCGGCGTTGGCGTATCCTTACGCCGGTAATAGCGAGCAAGGTCTGCGGATTGAAAAGCTGGCCGGCAAGGGCTTTGTGTTGCCGTTGACGGAAACGGACCTAGCGTCGGAACGGCTAAGCATCAAGATCAGGGAGACGATAAACCGAACTTATCCGCAACAGACCCTAGCCATTAACGGTGCGGCCGAAATCAGTCGGCGGATAAGCGCAATTCTTGAGGGTGAATTTTATGAAGGCTAGTGCGCGCGCTCCGGAGAGGCAAGGGCGGTACTCGAATCGAGCAAATTGGCGGTCGATGCGTCGTTGCCAAGCCGGCGTTTGATGTCCGCCGCTTTCCAGTCCGGATGCAATTGCAGCAGCAAAGCGGCCATCCCGGCTACATGCGGCGTCGCGAAGGAACTGCCGTTCATAAAGTCATAGGCTTGGTGCGGCACGGTCGTCAGAATGTCTTTGCCAGGCGCGGCGATTTGCTGGTTGTTGCCGTTCTTTTCCTGGCCAACGGCTATCACACCGGCGATGTTGGCCGGAAAGCAGCCGGCTTGTATTTGACTCGGCACAGCCGCGACCACAATGATGCCTTTGGTCAGCGCTTTTTCAATAAGTTGCTGTACTAAGGGGTCTTCGGGGCCGCTCAGGCTCAAATTGATGATATGGCTATTCATGCGAATGGCCTGATTCAAGGCTAATGCCAAGGTAAAACTGTTGCAACGTGCCGCCAAGTAATTGGGTTTCTCCGGCCAGCAGGCTCGAAATGCCAAAATTTCCGCTTCAGGGGCGATGCCGGCAATACCTATGCCGTTGTTGGGATGGGCGGATAATACGCCGGCGACTGCCGTACCGTGAATATCGGCCAGATTGTGATCGCTGGGTTCCGGCGCGGTGTTTTCCGAGTATTTAATACGACCTTTCAAGTCCGGGTGTTCGATGTCCACGCCGGTATCGATGACGGCAATACGCACGCCTTGGCCGGTGGTGGTAAGGTGCAGATCGGCTATCCGCAAGGCGTTAAAACCGGTTTGCAAATGCAGATACGGGTCGCTGTATGCCTGAGTAGGCGGTGTCTGCTTACCTAGTACCTGAAAGCTATGCATTTGCTGTACGGACGACACGTTGCTGTCCTGTTGCAATTCTGCGATTGCTTGTTGCACGGGCAGGGTGTCCGGTACCTCGTACACCACGCAGCTGACACCCAAGGTCGTAACCGGCCATTGGGCAACGAACTGCAGATGATGGCGCTCGGCCAGCTCCTGCGCAATATGTTCGCTCCAGCCGGAGTTGCCGTATTGGCCCCGCAAGCGATAGCCGTCCAAGGTATTGGCCGGCAACGCGCGATCAATGCTGCGGTCGGTAAAGGTGACCAGCAGCCGGCGTTCTTCGGCAGTTTTGCTGTCGCCCAACCGCGATAAATCGCTGGTAGTTGCGCAGGCGCTAAGCAGCCCCAGCAAGCAAATAAACAGATTTAAGCGCACTAATTTCATGATCAATTACGGTTGTAAAATCGGTTCGGCCAGTATTACATCCTGTCGACTGCGGAGCAATGCCAAGGCGCCGGCTATGTCAGTATCCGGCTTGCCGGTGGCGATTTTGACCGTGTAAGCGCCGACACTGTTCGGTCCGTCTACCCGCACTCCGCCAATTTGGCTAAGCGCGGCGTCTATGTCTTTATTCGCCAAGTTCTTGGCAAACACTACCCGTAACTGACCGGTCGGGCCGGCGTCCGTTTTGGCTGCGGAGAGTGTGAAATAGTCTGTGGTATCGGCCGGGCGCAGGTATTGCATTGCGGCCGGTAGCGCGACCAATAACAGTGATGCGGCAATAGCCAAGCCTTTTCCGGTATTGCTGGCGATTCGCCAAAGTCCGTGACGAGCGGCGAATAGCTTTACATTTACCCCACTCAGCTTTACGCGGGGGCTGTTGGCCTGTTTGGTACGCGGGATTTGACTGGCTGTTTGCATTTTGGCGCGCAGACCGGCGAAAGAAGCTTCAGCGGCTACGTCCAGATCGGCCGCTTGTTGCACGGCCGCAGCGAGTTTATGTAAGGTCTGTAATTCGCGCCGACAGACCAGGCAGTATTTTAAATGTTGGTCTACCTGCTGCCGTTCATTTGTTGACAGGCTTTGATTGACGTACCAGGGCAATAACAACACGATGTCCGAGTGGGAGTTAGTGGGTGAGGAAATCTGTGGATTCATGGCCTTATTTCTCCTGTGCGTCGGCAAAAACCTGCAGTTTCCTGCGGGCATGAAACATACGGGTTTTTACAGTATTTTCCGGGCAATCCAGGATTCTGGCGACATCCTGATAAGACAAGCCGTGGTAAAAGGTTAGTTCGATGACGGCGCGCTGGTCCGGCGGTAATGTGGCCAACGCATAGTTTAACCAATCTTCGTTTTCCCAATTATTCGCAGGATTTGCAGTCGGATCGCCTATGGTTTCGGTCAAGTCTTCGATATCGACATCGTTGTTACGTCGGGCACTTTTGGCCATGGCTTTCAGGGTTTTGTGATACGCAATGCCGAATACCCAGGTGGATATTTTGCTTTCATGATTGAAGCCCTGGGGTTTTTCCCAAACCACCAGCAAGGTTTCCTGTATTAGTTCCTCGACAGCTTCGGGCTGGCGCGTCATGCGCAAGATGAAACGAAACAACCTTGGATAGTAGTTTTTGTAGAAAGCTTCGAACGCGGCGGTATCGCCTGCGCCGATACGTTGCAGCAAGGCGTACTCGTCCGGGCCGATTTGGGGCTGTTCGGGCATGGGTGGTCGGTGTAGGTTAGGTACTAAACGCAGCATGGCTCAAACCTGGGTTCCTGTGATTTTAGCTTGGTGTGCGAGTGTATTCCGTGGCGAAGCCGGAAGGTTCAAAGGCGGGAAATTTTATTTAAAAGCCGGCGGTCACGGAGATTAAAAACTTGTTGTCCTGTAAGCGTGGATAAAACTCGTGGTGATGGATGTCTTCGTGATGATCGTCCAGATGGACGTCAGCGTAGCGTAAGTCTAGCGCCAGATTGGCGGTGATGAACCAAGACACGCCGGCGTTCCAGTAAAAATAATCCTCATCCAATAGTTTGTTGGCTTGGTAATAGCCCAATCCCGTTGAAAATTGCAGATTGTCGAGGATGTCGCGGCGATATTTGAGCTCGTAATTCAGTACCGTTGCCTCACGCCGATAGGCATTAGGTGCAACGGACACCGTTCCGCTGAGCCAGTCTTGATAGTGCAGGGATGCGTAAAATTCGGCGTAATCGGCATACTTTCCAAAAATCTTACCGTCGAACAGGTAGCCGGTTACCGATAATTCAGTACGCCAGTCGTGATTTAACGGCAGGCTCCATCCCAGATAGGGTTTGATTTCCACATCGGCGTAATTTTTATAGCTGCGGTCGTCAAAGCTGACTTGCGAAACGCCCACACCGCCGAACCAACCCATGGGGTCTTGATAATCGATATGCGCTTGCGCTAAAGGATTGCCGCGATTCTTGGAGTAGCCCCGGTGCAAGTAATCGCTGAGAAAAGTGAGCTCGCCATGCCATTCAGCTTGGGCGTAAGGTAAAACCGAGGGTACGCCTAAAACCCCTAAGAAGAGTGCAAACAAGCCTTTGCGGAAGATTTTATCTGAGTCCATGGATGGGTAGTTTGAGATTTATGTGGGTATTGTCGGCGATTGACTGTCAGTATAGAACTACCCTTTTGTGCATTATTTCCTAGTTGGATTGAACCTTCAACAAACTTGAGGGATGTGGCGTTAATTTATCAATTTATTTAAAAAACTGAGGATGGCGGCAACCATACCAGTTAGTAACATGCAAGTATTGGCGTATGGGGGTTTTAATTAATAGCAGCAGCAGGCCTATCGAATAAAGACACCATACGGCAGCCCATTCGTTCATGTTGTCGGTCGTCAAGTATGCCAGCAGCGGACCGGTTGTAAAATGATACAGCACCAGTTTCCATGAGCCGTAGAGCAAGGGCATCAGAAAGGCAGCGTATACGTAACTGTTAGCCATTTGAATGCTGCCGCTGGCCGGTATGGCCCAGGCGATATGCCATTGTCCGGATGTTGAACAAATCTCCGTGCCGCAAAATGGCATTAGGAATTTGAGCTTAGTGCCGGGTAAAAACTGATAGTAGTGGTCAAAGCAAAAACTGCTCCATTGAAATGGATAAATCCGCATCATGAATACAGTGGCCGCGGCAAAGCAGAGTGCGTAGACAAATGGTGCAATACGTTTTCGTAAGGCTTCCGGGATAAAATGCATGGTGACCGCGTTGACGAAAAACGGTTGAAATGCGATGTGCATATACCCCAAAAAGGTAGCAACCTGATTGTTCGGATTAAGGCATTGGTCTATCACCGAATAGGTATACGCCTGTAGTAATTCCATTAGCGAGAAATAGGCCAATGCCAGGCATAAGACCTTGGATTCGCCGCGTCGATAAAAAAAAGCAGTACTCGCAAAGCCGGTTACGGCAAGCGCGGCTGATGCCTCGCCACTCCAACACATAATTCCTCCTGGGAACTAAAAATCTAGGATCGGGCAAACTGCGATCCAGTGTCGGAGTTTGAAAAGTCTATAAAGAGTAACGCCTGGCGGATGCCGAGGGGCTTTAAGGCTCTGTAATGCCGACTTTTGCCTAGTTTTAGGCTTGGTCGTGAAGAGGCTGCCTTGGTGCGGTTAAACCTAAGGCGTGATCGCGAGAAGAAAATGACGCAAATTTTGCAGTCGATACGTGGTGATTCCGGGATAGCTTTGCAGAATCGTTAGCTATTTTAATGGCTTGTTGAATTTTTATGACAAAAATTTTCCGGGAACTGATGATGCCGGCACACACCGGAGTTGCTTTGGGTGATTGAGCGCGTGTCGGTTGGTTCAGGCTTTCCGAATTGGACGTGCTGGTCAGTCGGCGGAGATGGGTTGCCGCATCAGCAATCAGACAAACGGGCTTCGGAAATACCTTGTTTCGGCGTTTCCGCGCACTCGGGCGCCTAGGAAAGTCAAAAGTTTGGACCCGTGCTTTCCCGACGCTGGCAACTCCTGAGCGAGCAATAATTATGCTTCCTCGGTAGTTACTGCGTCGATTGCTTCGGGCTGCTTTCGGCGTTCTGCTTTTAATTTACTTGCTTGTTCAGCATCTGCTTTTGTTACTTGGCCGGCCGGCATTCCTTGCAAGTCCACTCTGACTGCATCTTCCGTTAGGCAATCCCAGTAACGATGTCCCCAACACCATGCCTTGAGCGCGGTACGGAGTTGGTTTTTATCTGTACCGAGTTGATCGGCATGCGCCAGGATGTCTTTGTGGATACCAATTTTTAAGGGCAGTTTGGCAGCGGGTTTTTTTGGAAATGCCAAGGGGAATTTCTTTTGAAGCAAGCCGATAATGGCGACTAACGCATCAGCTTTGCCGGTCTTCTTGATAGGTGATTTCTCCACTATCTTTTTTTGGCCTTGTACCGACTTATTGGCAGCCGCTTGCTTGACAAGTTCATCTCTGAGCGATGCTAGTTCTTCAAATCCCATAATGTATCCACACTTTTATCAAGGAATAAAAAACAGATTGTACATCGGGAAACATCAAGCCAATAGTGCAATCGAATTTCGGTGTTCCAATCTAATAATTTCTCAGATAAATAATATAACGGTACGCACTTTATTTGGTGCTGTCTGGATCTTCCAGAGTGCCAAGGTAAGCGTTGGCGTACTGCTTATCCGAGTTGTTGTTTTATATTTTGTGGTAATTTGCGCTCAATGGGCTGCCGCATGGCGGTTGCTGAGTAAAATTTTTATCGACAGGACAGCGCTTTATCATGATTGAGAACGATATATCCGCAGTAAAGACGTATTTGCTGACGTTGCAAGATCGAATTTGTAATGCTTTGGAGGCGGAAGAACCCAGCGCGCACTTCATTGAAGATGCTTGGGAACGCGTCGAAGGCGGCGGAGGGCGTTCGCGGGTGTTGGCGAATGGTGAGGTGTTTGAGCAAGGCGGCGTTAATTTTTCGCACGTGTTTGGCAGTAATCTACCGCCATCGGCAACCGCTAAACGGCGAGAGCTGGCCAACCGGCAATTCGAAGCGATGGGCGTGTCCTTAGTGATGCATCCTCGCAACCCTTATGTACCGACCTCGCACGCCAATGTGCGGTTTTTTATCGCCAAAAAAGACGGTGAGCCGTCTATCTGGTGGTTTGGCGGCGGTTTCGATTTGACGCCGTTTTATCCATTCCGTGACGACGTATTGCATTGGCATAAAGTTGCGCGTGAAGCTTGTCTGCCGTTTGGCGAGGATGTGTATCCACGTTATAAAAAATGGTGCGACGAGTATTTCTTTTTGAAACACCGCAACGAAACCCGTGGCGTAGGCGGTTTGTTTTTCGACGATTTGAATGAGCCCGATTTTCTCCAAGCTTTTACGTTTATGCAGAGCGTCGGCGATCACTACTTAGATGCGTATTTGCCCATCGTGCAAAAGCGTAAAGACACCGTCTATGGTGACCGGGAGCGTAATTTCCAGTTGTATCGGCGTGGGCGTTATGTCGAGTTTAATTTGGTTTACGACCGGGGGACGTTATTCGGGCTGCAATCGGGCGGCAGGACTGAATCCATTTTGATGTCCATGCCTCCGGTCGCGCATTGGCAATACAATTGGCAGCCTGAACCGGGTAGTCCGGAGGCCGAGTTGTACGACACATTTTTACGCCCGCAAAACTGGCTGGGAATTTAGAGTTGTGGAAATCGGCTAGTCACTCTGTGCGGGTATCTGTTGCAAAACTGGCTCGCAAGGTTTTGTTTTCAGTCAAGCGTGTTTGGTCTTTTTTTTGGATAGTTTGCTAAAGTTCACAAAATTTCTGCCGCTAAAAGAAACGGCATGGTGATAACCGCCGATACAGGAATCGATTGGAGTATGTCGGTCCCGTGCTTAATTTTGGTTATTAACCATTTGTTTTTTATGCAGCGTCAAGGTGAATCTAATGACTACGATCAATTCATTGACAACATCATTGTATGTATCGCAAACCACCATCAGCATATCCAGTACCAAAAGTACTTATAACGATGAGGACAAAGAGCGTCCGGCGGTAAGCGGAAGAGGGGAGAAACGCGGACATCATCACGGTGGTGGCGCGTTTATGCAAAACGTCGTGAAAACTTTGCAAAGTTTTGGATTGAATATTCCTGGTAGTAACAACGGCTCATCAGATGATAGTGCTGATAATGATGAGGACAGTGGTCAAAATAGCTCATCCAATCTCGGGCAGTTGTTGCAAAGCTTTTTGCAGGATTTACGGCAGGTATTGAAGCAAAACGGGGTGCAGCAACCCGCTTCCGCGGCGCAAGGTGATTCAATTGCTGGGCAAACACCGCCAAAGCAGGTTTCGCCGACTACAACTAATGCGACGCCTGTAACAACAAGCACTGCACAAGCTCCGGCCGCAACACCTGAAGCCAGCGTCCAGAATAACGCTGGTACGCCAGCAACTACGACAACTGCACCGGCAACGACAACGACGACATCTACGGCTACAACCGCTACGTCCGTGCCACGCGCAACTGTCGCCGATGTGCGCCAGGCGTTGCATAGCTTCTTACACGATTTGCGTCAGGCTTTGAAATACAGCGCTGATCGTCGTCACGGCTCCGACGATGACGGTCAGCATGGCGACAAAGCGGTAGGTCGAAATGGCTACGGTAAATTCACCGATAATTTGCAAAACTTGATCACGGCTTTGAGTGACGCTAATGGTGCAACTGGCGGTAAATACAAAGAATTGCAAGATAGTTTTAATGATCTAGTAAATCTGCTGGGCGCTCCGGCGAATGGTAAAAAGCCGACTTTGTTGGAGTTCTTAAACAAGTTGTCCGGTAACCGTGAGAGCAATTCGCCAGCCCCCGGCGCCGCGGGTTCCATCTTAACTGCAACGGCTTGAACCAGGGTCGCCGTAGAAAAAGCTTGCATAAGTTGTTTAGATCGTTATAATGCGCGGCTCGAACGATAGACTTTAGGCGCGTAGCTCAGCTGGTTAGAGCACCACCTTGACATGGTGGGGGTCGGTGGTTCGAGTCCACTCGCGCCTACCAAAACATAAAGCACCGCATGACGGTGCTTTTTTTATTGTGGAATCGAAAATGCCTGTAATAACTTTGCCTGACGGCTCTCAGCGTCAATTCGACCAAGCGGTGTCTGTAATAGATGTGGCCCTGTCTATCGGTACGGGTTTAGCTAAGGCGACGTTGGCCGGCAAGGTCAATGGCAAATTAGTTGATGCCAGTACGCTGATCGATTCCGATGCAAGTTTGCAAATAGTCACAGCCAAGGATGAGGAGGGCGTTGATGTAATCCGCCACTCCACAGCGCATTTGCTGGCGCAGGCCGTTAAACAACTATTCCCCACTGCACAGGTAACGATAGGGCCGGTCATCGAAAACGGTTTCTATTACGACTTTGCCTTTGAGCGTTCTTTTACGCCTGAGGATTTGGCTGCCATCGAAAAGAAAATGGCGGAGTTGGCTGCTCAAGACATTGCCATTAGCCGTTCGCTGTTGTCGCGCGACGAGGCTGTAAAATTTTTTGAGGGTTTGGGCGAGAAATACAAAGCCGAAATTATTGCCTCGATCCCGGCAAATGAAGATTTGTCTTTATACCAACAAGGCGAGTTCACCGATTTATGCCGTGGCCCACATGTGCCTAGCACCGGCAAATTAAAAGCCTTTAAATTGATGAAAATTGCCGGGGCTTATTGGCGTGGCGATTCTAAAAACGAAATGCTGCAACGCATTTACGGAACCGCCTGGGGCGATGCTAAGGAATTAGCCGCTTATCTGCATCGTCTGGAAGAAGCAGAAAAGCGCGATCACCGTAAGATAGGTAAAGCGCTAGACTTGTTTCATACCCAGGAAGAAGCGCCGGGTATGGTGTTTTGGCACGACAAAGGCTGGACTATTTATCAGCAGATCGAACAATACGTGCGCGAGAAATTGCGCGTGAATGGTTACGGCGAAGTTAAAACCCCGCAAATTGTTGATCGCACCTTGTGGGAAAAGTCAGGGCACTGGGATAAATTCAGTGCCATGATGTTTACCACGCATTCGGAAAGCCGTGATTACGCGGTCAAACCGATGAACTGTCCTTGTCATATTCAGATTTATAACCAAGGTATCAAAAGTTATCGGGATTTGCCGGTGCGCTTGGCCGAATTCGGCTCCTGCCACCGCAACGAGCCATCCGGTACTTTGCACGGTTTGATGCGGGTCAGAAACTTTGTGCAGGACGATGCGCATATCTTCTGCACCGAAGATCAGATTCAATCCGAAGTCGCCACTTTTATCGATCTGTTATTTGAGGTTTATAAGGATTTCGGTTTTGAAGAAGTGATTATCAAGCTGTCGACCCGTCCGGAAAATAGAGTAGGCGATGACTCTGTCTGGGATAAAGCTGAAAATGCCTTGGAATTGGCGTTGAACACTAAAGGCCTGGATTGGCAGTTACAGCCGGGCGAAGGCGCCTTTTATGGCCCTAAAATTGAATTCTCCTTAAAAGATTGTATAGGTCGAGTCTGGCAATGCGGTACTATACAGGTTGATTTCTCGATGCCGGAAAGATTGGATGCCTCTTACATAGGCGAAGATAGCGCCAGACACGTGCCGGTGATGTTGCATCGGGCGATTCTGGGTTCCTTGGAGCGTTTCATAGGGATTTTGATCGAGCAATTTGCCGGGACCTTTCCGTTATGGTTGGCGCCGGTGCAGTTAGTGGTGTTAAATATCACAGACCGTCATGCCGATTATGCCGAGCAGGTGCGGCGAGAACTTGAAAAACAAGGTCTTAGAGTCAAAATTGACTTGAGAAACGAGAAGATAGGCTTTAAAATCCGCGAGCATTCCATGCAGCGAGTGCCGTATCTTTTGATTATCGGCGACAAGGAATTAGACACTCGGACTGTCAGTGTACGCACACAGCAGGGCGAGGATCTAGGAAGTCTGTCAATTGGCGAACTTGGCGAACGCTTGAGAAACCAGATTGCGGATCGAAAATAATAACAACTTGGAGGATTAGGGTATCAGCTCTAAAAAAGATGCAACGCGCTTAAATACCGAGATTACCGCCAGGCGGGTTCGGGTAGTAGGCGCTGAAGGTGAACAAGTCGGGGTTGTTTCAATAAATGAAGCGTTACAGCTCGCCTACGATGCAAACATGGATCTGGTCGAAATATCGCCCAATGCGGATCCTCCGGTTTGCAAAGTCATGGACTTTGGCAAATATCAGTTTGAGTTAAACAAAAAACTGCAAGCCGCCAAGAAAAAGCAAAAACAAATCCAGATCAAGGAAATCAAGTTTAGGCCCGGTACCGAAGAAGGCGATTACCAGGTCAAACTACGCAGCTTGATAAAATTTCTAAGCGAAGGCGACAAAACCAAGATCACTGTACGTTTTAAAGGCCGGGAGCTGACTCATCGCGAGTTGGGCATGGACTTATTGAAACGCATCGAAACCGATCTGGAAGAGATGGCTATCGTCGAGCAGTTTCCCAAGTTGGAAGGCCGACAAATGGTCATGGTGATGGGCCCTAAGAAAAAGAAATAGCTCAAACACAAGGTTTTAGCCGTTTTTTAAAACGGCAACGCGATTCAGGAACGAATCGGCTAGCGGATACTTTCGTGTCCGGAAATTCAATGGGGCCAAGCATTTTGCCTCACTGGGTTTTATCTCAGGGACTTTACTTTTAATCATTGGAGAAAACAAATGCCAAAAATGAAAAGCCATAGTGGTGCCGGCAAGCGCTTCAAGAAAATCGGAAGCGGCGGTTTTAAATGCAAACAATCGCATAAGCGTCATATTCTGACCAAAAAAACCACCAAACGTAAAAGACAACTGCGTAAAACAGCCATTCTTCATCCGTCGGATACGCCATTGGTTGCGCGTATGCTGCCGTACAGTTGATTTATCATTGATATTGAAGAGAGTAGAACATGGCTAGAGTTAAACGCGGCGTCACCGCTAGAGCAAGACACAAAAAGATTTTAAAACTGGCAAAAGGTTACTACGGTGCCCGTAGCCGGGTTTACCGCGTCGCCAAGCAGGCGGTCATCAAGGCCGGTCAGTATGCTTACCGTGACCGTAAACAGAAAAAACGCCAATTCCGCGCTCTGTGGATTGTGCGTATCAACGCTGCCGCGCGTTTGTACGGTATTTCCTATAGCCGTTTGATTAACGGTTTGACCAAAGCCAATGTGGCGATTGATCGCAAAGTATTGGCTGACTTAGCTGTTCGTGACATCGACGCTTTCGGCGCGATTGCGAAAGTGGCCATAGCAAACCAAAGCAAACCGTAAGGAATACATTAAGCTGTTCACCAGAACGGCTTAATCGCTCGACTCCCCGTTTTTGGCGGGGAGTTCTCCGCCGCATCTCTTTGGCGGGGACCTATCGTTTTGGAATTTCCCTCAATTGCAGACAAAAGTGAGCTGAGTTGTGTCGGCTAGTATCGAAGATATTGTTAAGCAGGCATTACAAGAGCTTGCAAGTGCAACAGACCTTAGTCAACTGGATCAGGTCAGAGTCAATTATCTAGGCAAAAAAGGCTTGTTTACTCAGCAGATGAAAGAGCTGGGTAGTCTGGATCCCGAACAGCGCCGCAGTGCCGGTCAAGTTATCAACGATGCCAAAAATACCTTTCAAGAAGCCTTAGAAACGCGGAAAGCGACTTTGGAAAGCGATGAATTGGCTGCTCGTTTGGCGAAAGAATGTATCGATGTTACCTTGCCGGGTCGTGGCCAAACCGTATCCGGTTTGCATCCTGTCACGATTACCTTACGGCGGATTGCCAAAATTTTTGCCGATGCTGGCTTTAATATCGTCGAAGGTCCTGAAATAGAAGACGATTACCATAACTTCGGCGCTTTGAATATTCCTGAGCATCATCCGGCGCGGGCGATGCACGACACCTTTTATTTCGATGCTCACACGGTACTGAGAACCCATACGTCGCCGGTACAGATTCGGGTGATGGAGTCCGAGAAGCCGCCCTTGAAAATTATCGCGCCGGGCCGGGTGTACCGTTGCGACTCGGACATGACACATTCACCTATGTTCCATCAGGTCGAAGGCTTTTTGGTCGATACTGATGTGAGCTTTGGCGACCTGAAAGGCGTCATTTTTGAGTTTTTGCGCGCCTTCTTCGAAAAAGAGGTGAACGTGCGCTTTCGTCCTTCCTATTTTCCATTCACAGAGCCTTCCGCCGAATTCGATGTGTCCTGTGTAATGTGCGACGGCAAAGGTTGTCGTGTCTGCAAACAAACGGGCTGGCTGGAAGTCGGCGGTTGCGGCATGATACATCCGGAAGTATTTAAATCAGTCGGCATAGATAATCAAGTTTATTCGGGTTTCGCCTTCGGAACCGGAGTCGAACGTCTGGCGATGATGAAATACGGCATTAACGATCTAAGGATGTTTTTCGATAACGATCTGAAATTTTTACAACAGTTTAGGTAACGGTGGATAGTAGTTATGCAAGTCAGTGAAGCCTGGTTAAGAGAACTGGTCAATCCGCCTGTTGCCACCGCTGAATTAGTCGCGCAATTGACCATGGCCGGTCTGGAAGTCGATGCCTTGACGCCTGTTGCAGCCGAATTTTCCGGTGTGGTAGTTGGCGAAGTGCTCTCCACCATTCAACATCCAAACGCCGATAAACTTAGGGTTTGCCAGGTCAACATCGGCCAGGCCGACCCACTGCAAATCGTTTGCGGCGCCAGCAATGTCAGGCCCGGATTGAAAATCCCGGCAGCATTGATTGGTGCGGTATTGCCCGGCAATTTCAAAATAAAAGAATCTAAACTGCGTGGCGAATTGTCGTTCGGTATGCTGTGCTCGGAAAAAGAGCTGGGTTTGGCGGTTAGTTCGGAAGGCTTGATGGAGTTGCCGGCGGATGCGCCGGTGGGTATTGATATCCGCGACTATTTAATGCTGAACGACAACGTAATCGAGTTGGGGTTAACGCCTAATCGCGCAGATTGTCTCAGTGTTGAAGGTGTTGCCAGGGAAGTGGCGGTGCTAAACAATCTGTCTTTCCAAGCCCCAGAGTTCGCCGCTATCGAGCCGCAGCATCAACAAACCTTGGAAGTTAAGGTTGAAGCGACGGAAGCGTGCCCGGTTTATCTGGGACGTTTGATCAAAAATATCAATCCTGCGGCGGTCACGCCATTGTGGATGCAGGAACGTCTGCGTCGTTGCGGTATTAGAAGTTTGAGTCCGGTTGTCGATGTCACCAATTATGTGTTGATCGAACTGGGGCAGCCGCTGCATGCCTTCGATGCCGATAAACTGAGCGCGCCTATCGTGGTCAGACGTAGTCGGGTAGGCGAGTCCATGGCTTTGTTGAACGATCAAACCATAGAACTGGATGGTGACGCCTTGGTCATTGCCGATCAGCAGCAGGCCTTGGCTTTGGCCGGCGTGATGGGTGGTAAGGATAGCGCGGTATTTGGTGAAACACGCGACATCTTCCTGGAGTGCGCGTTTTTTACGCCAATCGATGTCGCCGGTAAGGCGCGTCAATTTGGCTTGCATACCGATTCATCGCATCGCTTTGAACGTGGCGTGGACTTTAATTTGCAGCGCCGCGCCATGGAACGTGCGACGCAATTGATCATGGAGATTGCCGGTGGCAGTCCCGGTCCTGTTCAAGAATCGATTGTGGCCGCGGCGCTACCGGCTAGAGCGCCGGTCAAATTGCGCAGCCAGCGCATTACCAAAGTATTGGGTATTCAATTCGGCGACGATGAAGTACATAAGTTGTTCGAAGGTTTGGGTATGCAGGTTCAAGTAGTCGAGAACGGTTGGGAAATTATCCCGCCAGGCTTTCGTTTCGATATTGCCATAGAGGAAGATTTGCTGGAAGAAATCGGCAGAATCTACGGCTATAACAATTTGCCCAGCAGCAACTTGTTAATGCGTGCCGAACTTGGTAAGGCGCCCGAGGCGCAGTTGTCGTTAGCCCGGTTACAGGATTGTCTTGTTGATCGCGGTTATCAGGAGGCGATTACTTACAGCTTTGTTGATGAAGCGATGCAAAATGCCGTCGCGCCGGGCGAAGAATTTATCCGAATTCAGAACCCGATATCTTCCGAGTTAGCCGTGATGCGTACTACGCTCTGGTGTGGTTTGTTGAATGCTGCTTTGTATAACATAAACCGTCAACAGAACAGAGTGCGCTTGTTTGAAGCCGGCTTGCGGTTTTTCTATCAAGACGGACAAATTCAACAGCGGAAAATGTTATCCGGCCTGGCCTTGGGAACGGTTAACGTCGAACAGTGGGGCGAAAAATCCAGAAAACTGGATTTCTTCGACATGAAAGCTGATGTCGAAGCTTTATTCGGTTTGGCGGGCGTTAGTGCTGATTTCGTTGCGTTTCAACACTCGGCGTTACATCCCGGACAAACCGCTCAAATTAAAAACCAACGCGGCGAAATCATAGGCTTATTGGGGATGCTACACCCGACGCTGGAGAAGCAATTGGGTTTTGATAGTCCGGTATACTTGTTCGAGTTGGAGCAGGACGCAGTATTGGAACGCAACGTACCTATATTTAGCGCGTTATCTAAATTCCCTTCGGTGCGCCGCGATATGGCTTTGTTGGTGGAGGAGGCCGTATCGGCTGCTGCAATTACCAGGGTTATTGAAGAGTGTCGCGAGACGGCGATACGCGAAATATCGATCTTCGATATTTATCGCGGACCAGGTGTGGCCGAAGGTTACAAAAGTGTCGCGTTAGCTTTAGTCTTGCAGGATTTTGCACAAACTCTTACCGACACTGAAATTGATGCTATATTTCGCCAAGTGCTGGACACTTTAGCGGCTAAACTGAATGCAAAATTGAGGGAGTGATTGTGGCATTAACCAAAGCAGATATTGCAGAAAAATTATTTGAAGACCTCGGTTTAAATAAGCGAGAAGCTAAAGAAATCGTAGAGTTGTTTTTCGACGAAATTAAGAAAAGTCTGGAGAGTGGCGAGCAAGTAAAAATTTCCGGCTTCGGTAAATTCGAGTTGCGTGACAAAAGCGGTCGTCCAGGTAGGAATCCAAAAACCGGTGAAGAGATTCCTATTACTCCGCGGCGTGTAGTGACCTTCAGAACAGGGCAAAAACTGAAAGCTCGAGTAGAAGCGTATGCTGGAACCCAGTAATAACAACGAACTACCGGTTATTCCGGCCAAGCGATATTTTACGATTGGTGAAGTTAGCGACCTCTGCGCAGTAAAACCCCACGTATTGCGTTATTGGGAACAAGAGTTCACAGAACTTAGTCCGGTCAAACGCCGAGGAAATCGCCGTTATTATCAGCGCCATGACGTGCTGTTGATTCGACAAATTCGCGCTTTGTTATACGAGCAAGGATACACGATAGGTGGCGCGCGTGCTCATCTCGCGAGTGGTAGCGCCAAGGAAGACAGTTTGCGCACCAAGCAGCTAATTCATCAAATGATAGGTGAATTGGAAGATATTTTGGAGCTACTGAAATAGCGTTTCGCGAATAATATGATATTATGCGCGGCTTGCTCTACTAAGTTAGAGTAGGTATTTAGAGATAGACTTCGGGGCGTAGCGCAGCCTGGTAGCGCACTTGTCTGGGGGACAAGGGGTCGTGGGTTCGAATCCCGCCGTCCCGACCAATAGTTTGTTTATAGTAGTCCATAGAAGTACACAAACCCGCGAGCTGTCTAGCTTGGCGGGTTTTTTATTGTCCACTGTAGTCCACAGAAAACCACCTGAAGCGACGAAAATATGCAGTAACAATTACAGTAACAGCAAAAATTTCGTGTTACTGCGTCGTAAGTTACTGCAAATCTCTCTAGCTAGCGTCCTGTCTAACTTCCTTAACTTTCCTCAACTTCTTAAGTTTGCTGAAAACATCTTCTAAATTTTGCGAATCAAGCGAGCAAAATTCGTATTTTTGGATTTGAATTTGGCTCTGTATATCGCAGTATTTAAGAGTAAATTGCAGTAACTTCTTGCAATTCAAGTAGCCTGGAT
>NZ_JANIBL010000043.1 GCF_024505055.1 Methylomonas rosea | reverse complement strand
CCGTTCTTTAATTTTGTAAACTTAGGTGAGGCTTGGATTAAATGATCGAAGCCTCACGTTTCTAACAGCATAGGTGATAGACGTGAAAAGAAATGAATTAACGAAAGGCGTGATGGCAGCTCTAATGCTGACCAGTTCCTTAGCTATGGCGGGATCGGATTATCCGGCGGCTGATTATCAGCCAAAGGTGCTCTATACCAATCCTGAATATAACGACAGCAAAGCGGCACCAGCTGCTGCAGCACCCGCGGCAAAACCAGCTGCGAAAGAAGTTGAAGCAGATCCAGCTTTCCCAGCGACGAACTTCCAACCTAAAGTGTTATACAGCGATGCTGAGTATAAGCATAGCGCGGCAGCACCAAGTGCGGCTAAATCGTCAAGCTCATCTGTCTCCACAACTTCTGCGGAAGCAGCAGTAGATGTTATACAAACAGAAAAAGCTGCTTCTTCCGATTTTTCCTACATCGGCTTGGTTTTGTTGGCAGTGGCCGGATTTTTTATCTACAACAAAAAATCGCCTAAAAGTGTCAAAGGTTCTTCAGCAAGTGATTACCAAGTTGCATCTGGTGCAACAGGTGTGGAAAAGTATCTGGAAAAAATGGGTGCCAATAAAACCGGTGTTGCCAAATACTTGGAAAAACAAGATTCCAATCCTGCTACAGGTGTTGCCAAATACATGGCAAAGCAAATCGTAAGAGACAGGGAAGCGGCCGCTGCGAAAGCGACCGGCGTGGAAAAGTATTTGCGTGATAAAGGTTAATAGCATCTGATTTATGATGCTGATCGCTGGAACTTAAGGGTTAAGCGTTAACTCTCATCCGGTAGATTTAAGTAATCGCCACTTCGTATGTTTTAAAGCGTGCTTTTCGGCTTTGAATATATGCCAAGTGGCGATTCAGTCTTATCAATATATCTAAAAATAGAGTTTCTTCACCAGGGACTCTTTTGCAATCAATCTCCTGCAAGAATTGCTGAACATCTTTTACTTGTAAAGCTCGGTTCAAACGAGGGGGAAAAATTAATAACACATCTGAGGATAATCCTATGGCAAAAAACTTACTCGAACAACTCCGCGAAATGACTGTTGTTGTTGCCGATACCGGTGACATTCAAGCGATTGAAACATTTAAACCACGCGATGCGACCACCAATCCATCATTGATTACCGCTGCCGCGCAAATGCCGCAGTATCAAGGTATCGTTGATGATACTTTGAAAGGTGCAAGAGCAACCCTGGGGGCTGGCGCTTCAGCCGCAGATGTTGTTTCTTTGGCCTTTGATCGTTTGGCGGTATCTTTTGGTCTCAAAATATTGGAAATCATCGAAGGCCGTGTATCAACCGAAGTCGATGCGCGCTTGTCTTTCGATACTGAAGGCACCATTGCCAAAGGCCGGGACCTGATTAAACAATACGAAGCCGCCGGTATTTCTAAAGAGCGCGTGCTGATCAAAATTGCTGCAACATGGGAAGGTATCCAAGCTGCTGCTGTATTGGAAAAAGAAGGCATTCACACCAACTTGACGTTGTTGTTTGGTTTGCATCAAGCGATTGCTTGCGCGGAAAACGGTATTACGCTGATTTCTCCGTTCGTTGGTCGTATTCTGGACTGGTACAAAAAAGACACCGGTCGCGACTCTTACGCGCCAACCGAAGACCCAGGCGTATTGTCAGTAACTGAAATCTACAACTACTACAAAAAATTCGGTTACAAAACCGAAGTAATGGGCGCAAGCTTCAGAAACATCGGCGAAATTACCGAACTGGCCGGTAGTGATTTATTGACTATTGCACCATCGTTGTTGGCTGAACTGCAATCCGTTGAAGGCGACCTGCCGCGTAAACTGGATCCTGCAAATGCTGCAAATGCCACGATTGAAAAAATCACTGTCGATAAAGCTACTTTTGAGCGTATGCACGAAGAAAACCGTATGGCAAAAGAAAAATTGGCGGAAGGTATCGACGGTTTCGCCAAAGCTTTAGAAGCCTTGGAAAAATTGTTGTCAGAGCGTTTGGCTAGTTTGGAAGCTTAAAAAGATAGCTGGCAGCGAGTTGGTCTCGTTGCCAGTGTTTCATCACGAATTTCTCGGGTTGCTTAGTTTTTGAGCAATCCGATTCCTAAGCAGGATTTATGGCATGTCTCAGAAAATATTAGATGTTGTTAAGCCCGGTGTCGTAACCGGCGAAGATGTACAAAAAATCTTTGCAATTTGCAAAGAGAACAAATTTGCTTTACCTGCTGTGAACGTGATCAGCACCGATACCATCAACTCGGTATTGGAAGCGGCGGCAAAAGTAAAGTCACCGGTAGTGATTCAGTTCTCCAACGGTGGCGCGGCATTTGTTGCCGGTAAAGGCTTGAAACTGGAAGGACAGGGCTGCTCAATTGTTGGTGCGATTTCCGGTGCTCATCACGTGCATGCTCTGGCTGAACATTACGGCGTACCGGTTATTTTACATACCGATCATGCTGCAAAAAAATTGCTGCCATGGGTTGACGGTATGTTGGATGCGGGCGAAAAACACTTCGCTGCAACCGGTAAGCCATTGTTCAGCTCGCACATGCTGGATCTTTCCGAAGAAAGCCTGCAAGAAAACATCGAAATCTGCGGTAAGTACCTGGAGCGCATGTCCAAAATGGGTATGACTCTGGAAATCGAATTGGGTTGTACCGGCGGCGAGGAAGACGGTGTCGACAACAGCGGTATGGATCATTCTGCGCTGTATACCCAGCCGGAAGATGTTGCTTACGCTTACGAGCAACTGAGCAAAATCAGTCACAGATTCACTATTGCTGCTTCGTTCGGTAACGTTCATGGTGTTTACTCTCCAGGTAACGTTAAATTGACGCCGACAATTTTGGCTAACTCGCAAAAATACGTTTCGGAAAAATTCGGCTTGCCGCAAAACTCATTGAACTTCGTGTTCCATGGCGGTTCAGGCTCTTCTCCAGAAGAGATTAAAGAATCTATCAGCTACGGCGTCGTTAAAATGAACATCGATACCGACACCCAATGGGCTTCCTGGGCTGGTGTGATGGAGTTTTACAAGAAAAACGAAGCTTATTTGCAAGGCCAAATCGGTAACCCGGAAGGTGCCGATAAACCGAACAAAAAATACTATGACCCCCGTGTTTGGCAACGTGCCGGTCAAGTTGGCATGGTGACTCGTTTAGAGCAAGCCTTCCAAGAATTAAACGCTGTTAATTCGCTGTAATATCTTGATAAAGCTGCAAAGGCCGCTAGGTCTTTGCAGTCCTCTCTGTAAAACATTCATAATCTGAGTCAAAAATTTGACTTAAGAGCTACACTTCCTCCAGGTATTTTTTGCATACCTGAACCCCGCTTTTTGCCTAACTGCTTTCCAGTGACGGCTATACTATTATTCTAAAACGATGTTTTTTCTTGTATGATCGAATCCAGCTGTTTTTAGGGCAGTTGTCTGATTGAACTTAAGTATTTTGGCGCGTATTGTGCTGTAAAAAATTAAAAGGTGGAACATGGCAGAAGCCCAAGGGAAAGACGAAGGTAAGAAGTCTTCCAAAAAAATGATCGTAATAATCGCTGCGGTTGTGCTGGCTTTGGCGGGTGCGGGAGGTGGGGCTTATTTCTTTCTGAACAAGCCAGCCGACGCTGAGCATAAAGAAGAAGGGGATGCCAAGCACGGCAAGGAAGAGCATAAGGAAGAAGCCGCGCACGAAGAAGAAGCCGACCACGAAAAAGTCGCTGAGCCTGATGTTTATTATGATTTACCAACCCCATTATTGGTTAATTTCCCCGCAGGCTCTGGCGCAAAAGTCATCAGAATTTCTCTGACAATACTGATGAAAGGCGAGGCGAGTAAGGATGCAATGAAAAAGCATGAGCCCATGATACGCAATAATTTATTGATGGCAATCAGTGCAATTGGCGCTGAAAAAGCCAAAACTTTGGAAGGGAAGCAAGAACTAAAAGCCATGATGCAGGCAGAAATTGGCAAGGTTTTAGAAAAAATGGCCGGTAAAAATACCGTTAAAGATGTGTATTTCACTGAATTTGTAATGCAATAAATGTCAACCGCCGATCTATTATCTCAAGATGAAATCGATGCGCTACTGCATGGCGTGGACGACGGCGACGTCGATACCGGGGTTGACGATGACTATAGTCGAGGCTCGGCCAGAGTCTATGATTTTAATAGTCAGGAACGGATTGTTCGGGGGCGCATGCCCACCTTGGAAATGGTCAACGAGCGCTTTGCTCGCCATTTCCGGATTGCTTTATTTAATTTTTTAAGGCGCGCTGCGGAAATATCTGTTTCCGGGATTCAGGTGCAGAAGTTTTCCGAATTCATTCAAGGCTTATTCGTGCCGACTAATTTGAATGTGATTCGGATGTCGCCTTTACGCGGGCGGGCACTAATTGTGATGGAACCACGTTTGGTGTTTACCGCTGTCGATAACTTTTTCGGCGGCGGGGGACAGTTTTACAACAAAGTCGAAGGCCGGGAATTTACGCCGACTGAAATGCGCATTATTCGGCTAATTATCGATATGATTTTCAAAGATCTGGCTGAAGCCTGGAAACCGGTGATGGACATCGACTTTGAATACATCAATTCGGAAGTAAATCCGCAGTTTGCCAACATCGTCAGTCCTTCGGAAATCGTGGTGATATCCACTATCCATGTGGAACTGGAAGGCGGCGGCGGCGATATCAATATCGCGATGCCTTACTCCATGATCGAGCCGATTAGAGAGCTGCTGGATGCTGTAACCAGCGACCGCGGTGAAGTCGATGGTCGCTGGCAAGACTCGCTACGGAATGAAATTATGCGTAGCGAAGTGATAGTCAACAGTAAACTGATAGAAAAAGAAATGTCTATCAGCGAAGTGATTGAACTTAAAAAAGGCGATGTGATTCCTATAGAAATGCCGGAAACCGTATTGCTGGAAGTTGAAGACGTGCCGGTTTTTCGGGGTAAATTGGGTCTTTCGGATGGTAACTATGCCATCGAAATTATAGAAAAAATGACGCTGGACAACATTTGACAGCAGGGAAGGATAAGCATGAGTGAAAACGACGAAATCGGCGACGACTGGGCCGCCGCTATGAACGAGCAAGCCGATGCTGAAGCTGATTGGGGTGATGCGCTAAAGGAACAAGCAAACGCCGCCAAAAGCGCTCAACAAGGTTTTGCCGCTGCGGAGTTTCCGGAGTTTAGCGAGCAAAAATCCAAAAATAACGGTCCCAGCAGTGATGAAGTCAAGCTGGACGTGATTCTTGATGTGCCGGTGACGGTATCGTTGGAGATCGGCCGAACCAAAATTAATATCCGCAATTTGTTGCAGCTAAACCAGGGTTCTGTAGTGGAACTGGATCGTTTTGCCGGCGAACCCATGGATGTGCTGGTAAACGGTACTTTGGTCGCTCATGGCGAAGTAGTGGTGGTCAACGACAAGTTTGGTATTCGGCTGACCGACATTATCAGTCCGTCGGAACGAGTCAGAAAGCTCGGCTGATGTCTGTATCTCGCCTGACTACCCTAATTGTTTCGCTATCAATCGCTCCTTATGTATGGGCTGACGAAGCTGCTACGCTACCCAGGCAGACTGCAAAAGTAGTATCTTCCGGAGATGTCGCACAATGGCTGTTGGCTTTGATATTGGTATTGGCGGTATTTTTTCTGTCGGTTTGGCTGTTGCGTAAAAGCGGCGGTTTGGCTTTTGTCGGTAAAAGTCAGTTGGCGGTGTTGGCCGGATTGTCCTTGGGCATGCGCGAGAAATTGGTATTGGTTAAAGTCGGTGAGAAACAACTATTGCTAGGTGTTAGTGGCGGGCGTATCGATAAACTGCTTGAGCTCGAGGGTGATCAACGTTTGTTTATGAATAACGCAGAGGGACAGGAAACCAGCGTATTTGCCAAGAAATTGCTGCAAGTCATGCAAGGTAAGCACCATGATTAAGTTGATTTTTTCGTGCCTGATCACCGCGTTACTGTTTCTGCCGGAAACTGTTTATGCCGCAGTGGGCGTTGATGCCATTACCGTGACTAGCAACCCCAAGGGCGGCGAAACCTACACGGTCACCATTCAAATTTTAGCGTTGATGACCATGCTGACCTTGTTGCCTGCATTGTTGTTATCGATGACGTCTTTCACCCGGATCATGATCGTATTGGGCTTGCTCCGCCAAGCCATAGGTGCAGCGCAAGCGCCAAGCAATCAAGTGTTATTGGGGCTATCTCTATTTCTAACTATTTTCATCATGATGCCGGTGTTAGAAAAGGTTAATGAAACTGCCGTGCAGCCTTACATGGAAGAAAAAATTGACGCCGTAACTGCGTTGCAAAATGCCTCGGAGCCCTTCAAACAGTTCATGCTCAAGCAAACCCGCGAGACGGATCTGGATACCTTTGTGCGGATTTCCGGCCGCGAGCAAATCGATAAGCCGGAAGATGTGCCGTTTTCCTTGTTAGTGCCGGCTTATGTGACCAGTGAACTGAAAACCGCTTTTCAGATAGGTTTTCTGATTTTCTTGCCGTTCCTGGTCATCGATCTTGTGGTGGCCAGCGTATTGATGTCCATGGGTATGATGATGCTGTCCCCGATGATCGTGTCGTTGCCGTTTAAGATCATGTTGTTTGTACTGGCGGACGGTTGGACCATGGTGATGGAAATGCTGGCAGCCAGCTTTTACGTATAGGTTAACCCGATGATGACGCCGGAAACCATCTCGGTAATTGCCCAGGACACGGTACTGATTTCCTTGAAATTAATGGGGCCTATCCTGATTGCATCCTTGGTTGTTGGCTTGCTGGTGTCCATGTTCCAGGCGGCGACCTCGATCCAAGAACAGACTCTGACATTTATTCCCAAGCTGGCGACGATTATCGCGGTGTTGATGATAGCCGGCCCCGGCATGTTGCAAATGCTCATCGATTATTTCCAAGATTTGATGCGCGATATTCCTACGCTAATAGGATGAACTTCGGCGAAGACGAGTTACTGAGGTATCTTGCTTCGTTTGTCTGGCCATTCTTTCGTATCAGTTCCATGTTCATCACGGTGCCGGTTTTTAGCGTTAAAGCGGTGCCTGCCAAAGTAAGATTAATCGCTAGCCTATTGATTACCTGGGTAATTATGCCAACGTTACCGGCGATGCCGGATATTGAAATGTTTGGCTACCAAGGGTTTATGGTGGCGGTACAGCAGGTCGCTTTGGGCCTGACCACAGGATTTATCTTGCAGATGGTGTTTTCTATTATGTTGTTTGCCGGACAGACTATCGCTTACAGCATGGGCTTGGGCTTTGCATCCATGGTCGATCCGGCAACTGGCGTACAGGTCCCGGTGATTGCCCAGTTATTTGTGATTAGCGGCAGCTTGCTGTTTTTAGCGGTGGATGGTCATTTATTGCTGATCGAAATGTTGGCGCAAAGCTTCCATACTCTGCCGGTAGGCAGTATCGGCATGGATAAGACCGACTTATGGCGGGTAATCAGTTGGAGTAGTCTGATTTTCGCGGATGGTTTACTGCTATCCATGCCGGTGATGGCGACATTGTTATTCGTTAACATCAGTTTTGGTGTTGCGTCAAAAGCGGCGCCGCAGTTACAGATATTCGGTGTCGGCTTTCCGATCACCATCATGCTGGGTATGGGTTTAATCTGGATTGGCCTGCCGACCATGCTTGAAGGCTTTAGCGACATGCTGCATAACGGTTTTGCGCTGGTCGGTGCATTGTTGAGGTTGCAATAAATGGCAGAAGATTCCGGTCAAGATAAAACCGAAGACCCCACCGGTAAGCGACTTACCGATTCGCGAAAAAAGGGTCAGGTACCGCGCTCCAAGGAACTCAATACCTTTGTGACCTTGATTACCAGTGCCGCGCTGTTTTTCTATTCCGGTCAAGGCATGTGGCGCAGTATGCTGGAGATGATGAAGCATCCCTTGCAGTTGTCGCGGGAGGCAGTGTTCGATCCGGCGACACCTTTGATTTATCTGAAGGCGGCGTTTGCCGAAGGTTTGTGGGTAATTCTGCCGTTTTTGGTGGTGTTGGTGGTTGCCGATTTGGCGGCAGCGTTGATGTTGGGCGGTTGGAACTTTACCAGCGAAGCCTTCGAGGTGAAGTTTTCCAAGCTGAATCCGCTGACCGGAATCAAAAAAATCATCGGCATTCAAGGTGTGGTCGAACTGATCAAGGCCATTCTAAAAGTTATATTGGTGTCCGTCGTGTCCTGGAATTTGTTCAAGCTGTATTTCGACGATTTCATGGGTTTGAGTCGTTTGCCTATTGATCAGGCTATTCATCATGTCGGCGATATTATTTCCTTCTGTTTAATGATTCTGAGTGCCACTTTTTTATTGTTGGTGATGCTGGATGCACCCTATCAATTGTGGAATCACCAGCGCCAGCTGAAAATGACCAAGCAGGAAGTTCGCGATGAAGCCAAGGATCAAGAGGGTAATCCCGAGGTCAAAGGTAAAATCCGTCGCATGCAGATGGAGGCCGCACAACGGCGGATGATGGATGCGGTGCCTAGCGCTGACGTCATTGTCACCAACCCCACCCATTTTGCGGTGGCCTTAAAATACGATCAAAGCGGTAATGGCGCGCCCTTGCTGGTTGCTAAAGGTACCGATTTGGTTGCCGCGCAGATTCGGCAGTTGGCAATGGCCTCGCAAGTACCTTTGGTCGCGGCGCCTTCACTGGCGAGAGCTTTGTATTATTCCACCGACTTGAATCAGGAAATACCGCGTGGCTTATTTTTGGCGGTCGCTCAAGTATTAGCCTATGTTTTTCAATTACGGGCTTCGACGCAATACGGCTGGAACAAACCGGTTCCGCCTAGCGATGTGCAAGTACCCGACGACTTTAAGCAATAGCCCGGTATCGAGCTGAATTATGGATTTTACGAAAATACTCAACGCTCTCAAAGCACTGACGGGTTTGGGCTTGGGTGCGCCACTGTTAATCGTGATGTTGCTGGCATTGTTGATTTTGCCGCTACCGCCGTTTGTGCTGGATCTGTTTTTTACCTTCAATATCGCATTCTCTCTGATTATTCTGCTCGTGGTGATTTACACCCTCAAGCCACTGGAGTTTGCCTCCTTTCCAACCGTGATCCTGGTGGCAACCTTGTTGCGCCTGTCCCTGAACGTGGCTTCTACCCGGGTAGTGTTGATCCGCGGGCATGAAGGCGGGGATGCCGCCGGAAAGGTCATCGAAGCCTTCGGTTCATTCGTAATCGGCGGTAATTTTGCGGTGGGTATCGTGGTGTTTGCGATTTTGGTGGTCATCAATTTTATGGTTGTCACCAAAGGCGCCGGCCGGGTGGCGGAGGTAAGTGCTCGTTTTACCCTGGACGCGATGCCGGGCAAACAGATGGCTATCGACGCCGATTTGAACTCCGGATTGATTAATCAGGATGAGGCTCGGGCTCGCCGTGAGGAAGTGGCCGCCGAAGCGGATTTTTACGGTTCGATGGATGGCGCCAGTAAATTCGTGCGCGGCGACGCGGTAGCCGGCATCATTATTTTGTTCGTGAATATGATCGGCGGCTTGGCGATAGGTGTGGGCCAGCACGGTATGAGCTTTGCCGACGCCGCGAATGTTTACGTGTTGCTGACCATCGGCGACGGTTTAGTGGCGCAGATTCCGTCGCTACTATTATCGGTCGCTGCGGCGATGGTAGTCACGCGGGTTAGGGGCAGCAAACAGGACATCGGCAAGCAGCTGAGTTCGCAACTGTTTGAAGATCCGCGCACTCTGCTGGTGACTGCGGCGGTAATGGGCATCCTCGGCATTATTCCCGGCATGCCGAATCTGGTGTTCATCTTGCTGGCGTTGACGCTGGTCGGCGGTGCCTATCTTATCGATAGGCGGCGTAAGTTGGAGGAAGAAAAAGCCCTGGAAATGGAACGCATCGTCTCGCCGCAACAGCTGGCGAAAACCGAGATCAAGGAATTGGGCTGGGATGATGTGATGCCGGTCGATGCGATTGGCCTGGAAGTGGGGTATCGCTTGATTCCGCTGGTGGATAGAAATCAGGGCGGACAATTAATGATGCGCATCAAGGGTGTGCGCAAGAAATTGTCGCAAGAGCTGGGCTTTCTGATTCCGTCCGTACATATCAGGGACAACCTGGATTTGTCACCTACCGAATACCGGATTTCCTTGATGGGCGTGAGTGTCGGCGAAGCCAATATCATGCCCGAGAAAGAAATGGCGATTAATCCCGGCCGGGTGTTCGGCACATTGCAAGGTGCGCCGTGCAAGGATCCGGCGTTTGGCTTGGATGCGATCTGGATCGATGCCAATCAAAAAGACCAGGCGCAAACCCTGGGCTATACGGTAGTTGATCCCAGTACAGTGGTCGCCACGCATCTCAGTCATATTCTGCAAAGCAATGCCCACGAATTGTTCGGTTACGAAGAGGCGCAGCAGTTGCTGGATAATTTGTCCAAAGTAGCGCCGAAGCTGGTCGAGGATCTGGTACCGAAAACCTTGCCATTGGGTATTTTGGTGAAGGTTTTACAAAACCTGCTGCAAGAGCGGGTTTCGATTCGGGATTTACGGACCATCGCCGAAACTTTGGCGGAGTACGGGGTGAAGAGTCAAGATCCGGACATCTTGACCTCGGCGGTGCGGGCGGCCTTGGGGCGCTCAATTGTCCATGAAATCAATGGTGTACAGACAGAAATCCCGGTTATTACACTCGATCCAGGCTTGGAACAGATATTGCATAGGTCATTGCAGACGGCGGGCGAAGGCGGTGCGGGTTTAGAACCGGGCTTGGCCGAGCAGATGCACAAATCCCTGGAGGAAAGTGCGCAAAGGATGGAAATGGAAGGGCAGACCGCAGTGTTGTTGGTGTCTTCTTATATTCGTCCCTGGTTGGCTCGCTTCGTTCGTCATTCGATATCCGGCTTACATGTGCTGGCCTATAATGAAATCCCTCAAGATCGGCAGATCAGGGTGGTTTCCACAGTGGGACAGCGTGGACAATAAAACAGAGGTTGCGCGATGAAAATTAAACGCTTTTTTGCAGCAGACATACGGCAGGCCATGCGCATGGTCAAAGAAGAATTGGGCGCCGATGCAGTGATTATGTCCAACCGTTCGGTGGATGGTGGCGTGGAAATCGTTGCGGCCCGCGACTTTGACGAGCAGGTCATTCATAAAAATCTCAAGCAACGCGAAGACGAAAAATCGCCGCCCAATGAAGTTAAAAAAGTCGATTTGCCCGATCTCGAAGCCGAAAAAAAATCGCTGCATGTTTTAAGTAGCGCCAGAAAACGCGGCGCGGAAGGCAGCATTCCGGAAAATCCGATTCGTCGCAACCTGGATCAATATGTCGGTTATGCCGAAAAACTCCAGGTTGGTCATAACAGCGCGCAGAAAATCTCCGAAAAAGTTCGCCAAGTCGAAAAGCCGGCTTGGGCGAGTGCCGATCCCAAAATTAAACCGTTGACCGAGCCTAGGCCGGTTCAGTCGCACAATGGCGATAAATTCATCGATGAGATGCGTGCGGAAATGAAAGAACTGCGGACCATGTTGGACAGCAAGTTGTCGAATATAGTCATGCAAATGCCGCAACACGGGCTACCTTTACACGACGATTTGCGTGATCGGATGTTGGAGTGCGGCTTCTCGAAAAATTTGGCGGGCAAGATAGCCAACCGGTTGGGTAGTCATAAACAATTCGATTTAGCCATCGGCAAAGCGCAAGAAATGTTGGCCAGACTGGTGCCGATAGCCGACGACAACTTGCTGGATCAAGGCGGTATCGCCGCATTGGTTGGCTCCACCGGCGTCGGTAAAACCACGACAGTCGCTAAGTTGGCCGCGCAGTTTATTTTAAAACACGGTTCCCGGCAGATTGCACTGATTACCACGGACAATTATCGGATAGGTGCTCACGAGCAAATCAATACTTACGGCAGAATTTTGGATGTGCCGGTCAGAGTGGCGGGCGATGCGGAGGAATTGCGCAGGCATATCAACAGTTTTTCCGATAAACGCCTGATTTTGATCGACACCGCCGGCATGAGCCAGCGCGATATGCGCTTGGCTGAGCAGCTAAAAACTTTGCAACACGGCGATTTGCCGATCCGCTCCTATTTGGTGATGTCTGCAACCACGCAATACAAAGCAATGCTGGAAATTATGGACGCGTTCCGAATACTCGAACCACAAGCGACTATACTAACCAAGTTTGATGAGGCAGTTAGCAAAGGTACCGCGTTGTCGGCGATTATCGAGCGGCGTATGCCATTGTCATTTATCACTGATGGTCAGCAGGTTCCGGAAGATATTTACTTACCCGATGCCGATGGTTTGATTCAGCAGTGTATGGAAAGTGTCGATCAGGACCATGGCTATGGCGACGATGTGAATGTTGAAGACTGGCTGGCGGAAAGCCATGCATAAGTCATTCGATCAGGCAGCTGGAATTAGACAAATGAGACATATGAAACCGGTGCGAGTAATCGCGGTAACAAGTGGCAAGGGCGGGGTTGGTAAAACCAATCTTTCCGTGAATATCGGCGTGGCGCTATCGAAAATGGGTAGGCGAGTGGCGATACTCGACGCCGACATGGGCTTGGCTAATGTCGATATTTTGCTGGGCATGTTTCCCGAATTCAATTTGTCGCACGTATTGAGCGGCGAAAAAAGTTTGAAGGACATCATGATGACCGGTCCCTCCGGGCTGAAAATCATTCCGGCTTCGTCAGGTATTCAGCGAATGTCTGATTTGTCGAGTATCGAGCAAGCCGGCGTGATACGGGCTTTTAGCGAAATCGACCGAGAGCTGGATGTGTTGATAGTCGATACCGCAGCCGGTATTTCGGCAAGTGTGGTGAATTTTGCCCGCGCCTGCCAGGAAATCATTGTGGTGGTTTGTGACGAGCCAACCTCGTTGGCTGATGCCTATGCTTATATCAAATTGTTGAATAGAGATTACGGGCTTAATAGCTTTCACATTATTACGAACATGGTGCAGTCGGCTGAGCACGGACAGGCCCTGTTCAATAAGCTGAGTAAAGTGACGGACCGTTATTTGGATGTGGCTTTGCATTTTGTCGGCGCGGTGCCGCAGGACGAATATTTGAAAAAGTCAGTGCAAAAACAAACGCCGGTGGTGGAAGCATTCCCGCAAAGTAAGGCGGCACTGGCCATCAAGAATTTGGCGCGGAAAATCGATAGCTGGCCCATCAAGCCTAAAGCGGGCGGTTATTTGGAGTTTTTTGTCGAACGGATGATCCAGTACAGCGCGAAAGAGGATGTTGCATGAGCGGAGCGGCAATGTATGCTGCCGTGCAGGCTGGAAATGTTGATGCTTTAGTCATTCAACATGCGCCGCTGGTAAAACGCATTGCCTACCACTTGATGGGTCGGTTGCCCGATACGGTGCAGCTTGATGATTTGATTCAATCCGGCATGCTGGGTTTGCTGGAAGCGCTGAAACACTACGACGCCGGTCAGGGGGCCAGCTTCGATACTTACGCCGGCATCCGCATTCGCGGGGCCATGCTGGACGAATTGCGCCGTTCCGATTGGACACCGCGTTCGGTGCATAAGAAAGCCCGGATGGTGGCGGAGGCGATACGCGAGGTTGAGAATCAACTGGGACGCGACGCCAAGGATACCGAAGTGGCCGGGCATATGGGCATAGGCCTAAATGAATATCACCATATTTTGCAGGATGCGGTGTCTTGCAAGACCTTTAGCGTCGAAGAATTGGTGCAAGGTGAAGATAGCGTCATTGACGATGTGCACGGCAATCAGCAGCCCGAAGATGTGCTGATCCAACAGAATTTTCAAAAAGCCCTGACCAAGGCTATTTCGGAATTACCGGAACGGGAGCGCTTGGTGATATCGCTGTATTACGACGAAGAGCTGAATTTGCGTGAGATTGGCAAGGTGCTCGATGTCAGCGAATCGCGGGTTAGCCAAATTTGTAGTCAGGCGATGTTGCGCTTACGCGCTAGACTTGCGGATTGGGTGGAAGGGAAAGATAATGAAAAGTGCAGCTAATGTGTGGTTATTGCAGGAATTTTTCGCAATTATCAGTGACAACTTAGCGGTTTCTTAACAATAAAGTAATCTGGGTGGAGATTATCCTTGGATAAAAATATGCGTATTCTGGTTGTCGATGACTTTTCGACAATGCGGAGAATAGTAAAAAACCTGTTGAAAGATCTGGGTTTTACCAACACCGTGGAAGCGGACGACGGGAAAACGGCGCTGCCTATTTTGGAAAAAGGCGGTATCGATTTTTTGATCACCGATTGGAACATGCCCGGGATGACCGGTATAGATTTGTTGAAGGCTGTCAGGTCTACTCCCAGTTTGGCCAATCTGCCGGTGTTGATGGTAACTGCCGAAGCCAAGCGTGAGCAGATCATCATGGCTGCGCAAGCCGGCGTAAACGGGTATGTCATCAAGCCTTTTACTGCTGCTACGCTTAAAGAGAAAATCGAAAAGATTTTTGAACGCATCGACGGCTGAAGCACAGGGAGATAACGATGAATACTGACCTGCTGAGTTTGGCCCGGGATTTGGTCGCAGCATTAGAAAAATGCGATGAAGCGGCTGCCGACGAAATTCTCGATCAAGTAGCCGGCTTGAGAGAAACACAATTGTTTAAAGAAATTGGCCGCCTAACTCGCCAATTGCACGACACCATGGTTAGTTTTTCCGTCGATTCCAAAATAGCCGCAATGGCCGAGCACGATATTCCAGACGCCAAGGAGCGCTTGCATTATGTGATCGCGATGACCGAACAGGCCGCGGATCAGACCCTAACCGCCGTTGAAGAGTTAATGCCGGTATCCGATGAATTGAGCGGTCAGGTTAACCAATTGTCCGCGCAATGGAATCGCTTTTTGGATCGGGAAATGCCGTTCGAAGAGTTTAAGGCGATGAGTGCCGACCTCAGTCAATATTTTGAGCAGTCGCGCGTGTCTCTGGACAAAATCCAGGCGGGTTTAAACGATATTTTGATGGCGCAAGGGTTTCAAGATATTACCGGGCAGATTATCCGCCGGGTGATCGATTTGGTGCAGGATCTCGAAGGCAGCATGGTTAATCTGATCAAAATTTCCAGTCGCAAAATCACGCCAAGCAGCGGGGCGGCGCTACAGCCCGAAGTGCCCGGACCGGTTGTACCCGGAGTAGATGACAGAGCCGGCGATGTCGCCACCAGTCAGGTCGATGTTGATGATTTGCTGTCTAGTCTAGGTTTCTGAGGAAAACAACATGGCGATCGATCTGGATGACGAAATATTGCAGGACTTTCTGGTCGAGGCCGGGGAGATTCTCGATTCACTGGGTGAGCAACTGGTCGAACTGGAGCAATCGCCCGGCGATCTTGATCTCCTCAACTCGATATTTCGCGGGTTCCACACCATAAAGGGCGGTGCCGGTTTTCTGGCTATCAGCGCTTTGGTCGATGTTTGTCATAACGCCGAAGACGTTTTTAACGTGCTCAGGCAGGGTGATCGCCAAGTCACCCCTGATTTGATGGATGTGATTTTGCAAGTGGTGGACATCGTCAACGAGATGTTCGGGCAAGTCCGTTCAGGCAATACGCCAAAATCGGCCGATCAAGGCCTTTTAAAACGCTTGAAAGCCTACGCCGGGCCAGCCGAAGCTAGCGCTGCAGAGGTTGCGGTAGAAGCAGTTGTATTGAATGAAACTCCGGAGCCTCATCAATTATCCCCTCAAGAATCCGCAGCTCAAGACTACGATGCGATGCTTGATCCCGAGGAGCTATTGGCCAGCGAATCCGCCGCGGAAGATGCTGACGAAATTACCGAACAGGAATTCGAAGATTTGCTGGATGCTTTGCATGGAAAAGGTGGTTCTCCTACTGTACACATAGAGCCGCAATCGGCAGCCCCGGCCGCGGATGACGAAATTAGTGAAGATGAGTTTGAAAATTTGCTCGACGAGTTGCATGGCAAAGGCAAGTTTTCGGTAAAAGCCGAGGTGCCTGTTCAAGCCAGCGATTCGGGCGATATTACCGATGAGGAGTTCGATAAAGTACTCGATGCTTTACACGGTAAAGGTAAGTTCGATGCTGCCAATTTGGGCAAGATTGATGAGCAAGCTGCGGGTGAAAAAGACACACCAATTAAAAATGTGGCGGCGCCTGTCGAGAAACCGGTCGTAGCAGCTAAACCAGAGCCGGTCGCGAAAACGCCTGCCGATGTGGAACCCGAAAATAACCTCGGTAAAGTAGCTCCGGTAGTAGATTCGGTTTCCGACAAAAGTAAAGCCGCAACACCGCAAGCCGATACGACGGTCAGGGTAGATACCCAGATTTTGGACGATATTATGAATATGGTCGGCGAGCTGGTTCTGGTACGCAATCGCTTCCAAACCCTTAAAGCCAATGCCGAAGCCGGTGAACAGTTGTCCAAGGCTATATCCAATCTGGATGTGGTGACCGCCGATTTACAGTTGGCGGTGATGAAAACCCGGATGCAGCCCATCAAAAAAGTATTCGGCCGCTTTCCACGCGTGGTGCGCGATTTGGCCCGAAGTCTGAAAAAAGAAATCAGACTGGAGTTGGTGGGAGAAGACACAGATCTCGACAAGAACCTGGTTGAGGCGCTGGCTGATCCTTTGGTGCATTTGGTGAGAAACGCCGTAGATCACGGTATCGAATCGCCGGACGAGCGAGAGGCCAAAGGCAAGCCCAGGGAAGGCGTGGTGATCTTGAAAGCCTCCCAGGAAGGGGATCACATCCAATTGTCCATCAAAGATGACGGTAAGGGGATGAATTCCGATGTATTGCGCGCCAAAGTAGTGGAAAAAGGTTTGATGGATGAAGAAAGTGCCGCGCGTCTCGACGAAAAAGAATGTTACAACCTGATTTTTCTACCCGGTTTTTCGACTAAAATTGAAATTTCCGACGTGTCCGGCCGCGGTGTCGGCATGGACGTGGTAAAGACGCGGATCGCGCAAATGAACGGCGTGGTGGAAATCGATTCGGTGGAAGGCCGAGGCAGCACCATTCTGATCAAGGTGCCGCTGACTTTGGCGATCATGCCGACCCTTATGGTGAAGCTGCGCGGACAGGCTTTTGCGTTGCCATTGGCCAGCGTCCTGGAAATTCTCGATCTGGATTTGAGCAAAACCAATAAAGTAGACGGTCAGCTGGTGGTAATGGTCAGAAACAAGGCCTTACCGCTGTTTTATTTGAGCGAATGGCTGGTCAGAGGCTCTTACTTCACAGGCGAAACGCAACCGACCAATCACGTGGTGGTAGTCAACGCCGGCGGCAGGCATGTTGGTTTCGTGGTGGATCAATTAATCGGACAGGAAGAGGTGGTGATCAAAGCCCTTGGTGCCAAGTTACATGGATTGGAAGGGTTGGCGGGAGCAACCATTACCGGTGACGGCAAGATAGCGCTGATACTCGATGTGCCTGGTCTGATGAAGAAGTATGCGATGTGACGCGGCGATATGACCATTCGGGTGCTGATCGTCGACGACTCCAATTTTATCTGTAAAAGAATTCGGGAAATTTTAGAAGAGGATCAAGAGTTTAAAGTTATCGGTGTAGCTCATGACGGTCGCGAAGCCGTCGAGCTTGCGGCAAGTCTGCAACCGGATGTTATAACCATGGACGTGGAGATGCCGATCATGGATGGCATCACGGCAGTCAAAAAAATCATGGGCACCCGGCCCTGTCCGATACTGATGTTTTCGGCAATGACGCAAGTCGGCGCTCAAGCAACCCTGGATGCGTTAAATGCCGGCGCTATCGACTTTTTGCCCAAGCAGTTGGAAGACATTGATGCTAATCGTGAAACTGCCCGCTACTTGCTTAGATATCGGGTGAGGATGGTGGCTTCTCAGGCCACTAGAATGTCCTCCCGCCCTATGGCGCGCGTTGGCCTAGAAGAACGCGAGAGCTTAACCGCCGAAAAGCCCATAGTTAAACCGATACGCGCTGTGTCTGTATGGCCCAAGACGTCATCGAGCGGCAAAATCGAGCTTTTGGTGGTTGCCGCCTCGACCGGCGGGCCCGTGGCCATGCAATATGTCCTTAGCAAAATTCCGGCTGAGTGTTCGATACCCATATTGCTGGTGCAACACATGCCGCCCAATTTCACTAAAAGCTTTGCCGAACGCTTGAATTTGCTTTGCAGCATTAATGTCAGAGAAGCACGGGATGGCGACGTATTGCAGCCAGGCACAGCATTATTAGGGCCAGGTGCAATGCAGATGCAAGTTAAGCAAGTAGCCGGTGAACGGCGGATTGCGTTAAGGCCCAAGCAAAGCGGGGAAATTTATAGCCCGAGCGTTGACATTACTTTTGACTCACTTGCCGAAGTGTTTGCCGGGCATGTGTTGGCGGTGGTGTTGACCGGCATGGGGGCCGACGGCAAGGCTGGCGCGATGAAGTTAAGGCAGCGCGGTGCGCAAATCTGGGCGCAGGACGAGGCGACAAGTACTATCTACGGCATGCCGAAAGCCATCGCTGAAGCCGGTCTGGCTGATCATATTTATTCTCTGGAAGAGATTGCCAACCAATTTAAAAAATTACATTGATGGATATTCTCAGTATTTTGGGTGTATTGATAGGCTTTGCCGCGATTATCGGCGGCAACATGCTGGGTGGCGGCGAGCTGGGAGCCCTTGTCAACTATCACGCCTTCATTATTGTGGTGGGCGGTACGCTGGGAGCTACACTGTTGCAATTCCCTCCCAAAGTATTTATGCGCAGTTTACGAATTTTGAGTTGGATATTTGTGCCGCAAAATTTGCAGCTTAAAAAGCAAATCGACAAAATCGTACGCTGGAGCTCTTTGGCGCGTAAGGAAGGCTTGCTGGGGCTGGAATCCATTATCGAAACCGAAAAAGACAGTTTTGCCAAAAAAGGTTTGCAGTTGCTGGTCGATGGTAACGAGCCGGAAGTGATACGCGATTGCCTTGAGGTTGAGCTGACTACAAAGGAGCATTTGGATACCCAGGCTGCCCGGGTTTTCGAGGCTATGGGCGGTTATGCGCCGACTATCGGCATTATCGGCGCGGTGATAGGCTTGATTCACGTGATGCAGAATCTAGCCAAACCGGAGTTGTTGGGTAGCGGCATTGCGACAGCCTTCGTGGCAACTATTTACGGTGTCGGCCTAGCCAATCTATTGTTTATTCCTATAGCAAATAAGCTGAAGAGTCTGATTTTCGAAGCATCGCAAGCCAGGGAAATGGTGATAGAAGGCATTTCCTCGATAGCCGAGGGCGAAAATCCTCGCAATATCGAGTTGAAATTGTCCGGTTTTTTATTGGAAAAATAATGGAGGCCTTATGAGTCGGCGCAGACGCAGGACATTGCAAGAGGCCGATAATCATGATCGCTGGATGGTGTCTTACGCTGATTTTGTGACCTTGCTGTTTGCGTTTTTTGTGGTGATGTATTCGATTTCATCGGTTAATAAGGGCAAATACGAAACATTCTCCGAATCGCTGGACCAGGCTCTGTTTCACAACGAGAAGATTCAAAAGGAAGCCGAGCCGATTCAGATCGGTGTGATTCCCACCACGATTCAGCCCATCGAGCTGCCTAATTTGGCGACTGCTGAGGAACGTGAGCTAAGTGAGGAGATTTTGCAGGAAAAGCAGCGGCTTAGTGAGGTCTCCGAGCAGTTTCAAGGTGCTTTGCAGCCTTATGTCGAAAGCAAGCTCGTCGGTATTAAAAAGCACGATTTCTGGGTGGAATTAGAAATGAACAGCGAATTGCTGTTCGCCAGCGGCAAGGCCGAACTGTCCGCTAAAGCGCTCCCCGTGCTGGCAAAAGTCGCGGAAGTGATACGAGATGTGCCTAATGTGATTAACGTAGAGGGTTACACGGATAACGTGCCTATTTCCACCGGCTTTTACCCGTCTAATTGGGACTTATCCTCGGCCAGGGCGACCAGCGTGGTCAAGGAATTGGTAAAAAACAATATTCCGGCGACACGATTATCGGCGGTGGGCTATGGAGAATTTCATCCTATCGCCGATAACAAAGACGAAGAAGGGCGCTTTAAGAATCGGCGAGTTGTATTAGTGTTGATGTCGCAAGCCTTTGCCCGTTACGGCATGACTGACGATGAACGCGCGAAAGTACTGAATTTGGCGCCGTCGCAACCCAGTTCGCCACCTGAAACCGCAGTTGAAAAGGCGCCGGAACCGCCGGCTCAGTTATGAAAATATGGTCAGTTTCCAATCAAAAAGGTGGGGTCGGTAAAACGACTACCGTGGTGACGCTGGGTGGTTTGTTATCGTCCTGGGGATTCAGAACTTTGCTGGTCGATTTGGACCCGCACGGTTCGCTGACCAGCTATTTTAAGATGAACCCGGACGAGATCGAGTTAGGTGTTTACAATTTATTTCTCGATGCCAGTGAAAAAAAGAAAAATATCGATCCGGCGGTTTATATCGCCAAGACCGACTTTGACGGTATAGGCGTATTACCCGCATCGACTGCCATCGCCACTTTGGATAGGCAGGTAGCCGCAATTGGCGGCATGGGTTTGGTGGTTGCTACTGCATTGAACAAAGTGTCCGACGAGTACGACTATGTGATTATCGATAGTCCGCCGATGTTGGGAGTATTAATGATCAATGCACTGGCGGCGTGCGATCATTTAATTATTCCGGTTTTAGCCGAGTTTTTGGCATTAAAAGGCCTGGATAGAATGGTGCACACCATAAAAATGGTGTTCCATTCCCGGAAAACGCCGCCTAAATTCACTATCGTGCCGACCATGTTTGACAAACGCACCAAGGCGGCCCGCGACAGCTTAGCGGCGTTACATCAGCAGTACCCGGATAATGCCTGGAGTTCGGTGGTGCCGGTGGATACCAAAGTCCGGGACGCCAGTCAGGCCGGTATTCCCTTGCCCTTGTATGACAAAAGCGCGCGCGCTGCCGAAGCGTATGCCGAATTGTTGGAACTGTTATTGCTTGATAAGAGTCCAGACAAAAACTTGGCGCCGCATAAATGACTCAGGCAAAACCACCCCCCAGTATTGTTCATCAACAGTTAGCGCTCGATGTTTATTTGCAGACTCTGTTGGATGAGGTGCCCGACGCGGACGAAGCTGCTAGTGTAAAACCCGCGATAGCGGTGGAACGGCTCGTCGTTGAGGCACCTATCAAGTTGCCGGATCCAGTTCCGGTCGTGATCAGCAGTCCGAAAGCAACTTCCAAAGCACTGGTTAGGAACCGACAAAGCAAGCTTGTAGAGCCGGAAATCCCGGCTAAACTACAGGCACTGTCTATAATGCCGGATTGGTCGCAGTACGAGTTTCAGGCTTTGTTTTTTAAGGTTGATAAGCTGATATTGGCAACGCCGCTGATCGAGTTATCAAGAACAATCAAAATCGACCGCAAACCCACGAAAATTCCTGGACAACCCTCTTGGTTCCTGGGTTTGCTGGATGAGAACGATAGCCGTATCGGCGTGCTTGATACCCGGCAGCTGATTTTCGGCAAAAGCCGAGGCGCGCAACCGGATAGTGAGGAATATCCGTCCGAGCGCATTTTAATAACCCAGGATAAAAAATGGGGTTTGGTGTGCGATGAAATTCTCTCCATCGGTAAAGTAAAGCCGGATGGGGTCAGATGGCGAACGGCCAGACAAAAAAAACCATGGTTAATCGGCACGGTAATAGACGAGTTGACAGCGATTATCGATGTTAAACAGCTGGTACCGCATAGAAAAAATAGTTAAACAGCATCTGGATACAGCAAAATGAGCGAAGATAAAAAACAAGGCGACCCTATCATGCAGTGGGTGACTTTTTGTCTAGGCGACGAAAAGTACGGCATCAATGTCATGCAAGTGCAAGAGGTGTTGCGTATTACCGAGATTGCCCCGGTGCCCGGTGCGCCTTCCTACGTATTAGGTATTATCAATTTGCGCGGCAACGTGGTGACAGTCATCGATACCCGTAACCGTTTCGGCTTGCCTTCCAAAGACACCGACGATGCGTCGCGGGTGGTGATTATCGAAACTGATCGGCATATCATCGGTATTTTGGTGGATAGCGTGGCCGAAGTCGTGGAAATGCGCGCTTCCGAGATTGAGACCGCGCCGAATGTCGGGAACGAAGAGAGTTCCAAATATATCCAAGGCGTCACCAGTCGCGACAATCATTTGTTAATTCTGGTGGATTTGAATAAATTCCTCAGCGACGACGAAAAAGCCGAGTTGGATATGTTTTGATTGCCTAACTAGGCATGCGAGGTGCAACATGACCGAGATTACACCGATCACGCCTTTTTCTCCCGTGCACACCATATACAAGGTAGAGCGGGAAGAACGTGAAAAACACCCTCCGCAAAAACGACCGCAGACCAAACCCGACCCAAACAAAAACGATAAACAGCCTGCTGAGCATGTTGACGAAATAGTGTGATGAGCGAATATCTATTGCTGGTTTTGGCGGGTGGAGTCGTATTTGTGCTGGTGATCTTGGTTTGGTTGTTGCGTCAGCAGCAAGCACTAAAAAAACAATTTCAACTTCTCGAGGAGCGGGTACAGCGTAGCAATGAGGATGTAGCCGGCCTTTGCTCCGCCGCTGTGGCTGTTGATCGGCGGCTGGCTGCTAACGACTCGCGCTTAAATAGCATTGTGGATCAAGTCAATACGCAGCGGCAAACCGTAAATAGCGTAACGCCCGCGGAGCCTATCCCCGCAAGCGGCTATGAAGATGTGATTGAAAAAATCCGTAGTGGTGTCGGTATTGAGGAACTGGTCAGGGATTGCGGACTGACCCGCGACGAAGCGGTTTTATTGATGCGCTTACATGGCGGCAGCAAGCGTTCCGGCTTGAGTTAGTCGCATATCGTTTCCAGATACTGACTCACGCCCTGTTCCGCGCGAATCATCGTTCTATCCGCAACCCGCCGCAATAAACGCTGATAGTTTTCATCGTGTTGGCTTCTATCGTTATGCCGGTGCCAAAGATGTAAAACCGGCACCGCGAAGCGGCCTTCCTTTCGTTGAACGCCTTGGTGAATCAAACGGATCACCAGATCCGAATCTTCATATCCCCAGCCTTCGAAGACTTCGTCAAAACCGTTTGTTGCCAGGAAATTGTCTTTCCAAACTGCCAGATTGCAGGTCATGGCTTTTTGCCAATTCTGCGGTTGTCGATAACGCCAGTTGCGCAGCGGCAAATATAGTAAAGGCAAAAAGCGGTTGATGCGGCCTTGCAGCCATTGCCATAAAAAAAAGTTAAACGACTGTTCATGCAGCGGTATTTTTTGCTGCAATACCAGTGAGGTGTAACGCTCGCTCAATAACAGCCGGTTGCCCGGAACGAAATAACCGGTTTCGGCCAGTTGTCGATGACGACTAATAAAATCCGGTAGTGCTACGCAATCGCCGTCTATAAACAGCAGATAATTGCCGCGACTGACGGCAACCGCCTTGTTACGGATAGTGCCGGCCCTAAATCCCCGGTCCTCATGCCAAACGTGCCGCAGTGAAATTTCGCTGGTTTCGATAAAGTCTTTCAGCAATGCCTGGGTTGCGGTGCCGGAGCCGTCGTCGGCGACGACGATTTCAAACCGGCGATCTTGTTGAGCCATTAGCGCCAGCAAGCAGGTGGAAAGTGCTTCCGGCCAGTTATAGGTGGTGACGATGACCGAGATCAAGCCGTTCATTTGCTGGCTGTTTTGCGGCAAAGCTCGCGTAGTTTCAGGTATTTGTAATAACTGCCCTCGGCGTTGGATATGGCAAGCATTAGGCCTTCCGCGCCGTCCAAAACGGCTGCTTGGATGAAGTAAGTGCGGATGAACGTCCACAGGCCTTTGCCGATGGCTTTACCCAAACTGGCGCGCTTACCGTTGTTGAACAGTTTCTCGGCGCCCAGCGAGGAATAAGTGTTGATCTTATGCAGCACCTCTGCGGGGTCTACGAAGGCTTCATGCAAGAGCGGGTTGTTAAGTCGACGGATAGCCCCCTTAACTTCAATCCGCTCATGTACTACTTCGTTACTGAAACGCCCGGCATCGCGGCGAAACAGTCTTAACACATAATCCGGCCACCAACCGCCATGCTTGATTTGTTTGCCGCAGTAGCTGGATAAACGGGGGAGTTCGAAGCCCTGCACGTCGTTTTGCTGCATGGCTTGCTGAATTTCGTCTTTTAACGCGGGGCCAATTTCTTCATCGGCATCGATAGACAGCACCCAGTCGCCATTGGCCTTATCCAATGCCCGCTGCTTTTGCGGGCCAAATCCAGGCCAGTCGGTGATGAAGACTTTGTCGGTAAATTGTTGGCAAATTGCGACGGTCTCGTCGCTGCTACCCGAGTCGAGCACGATAATTTCATCGGCCCAAGCAACCGATGCCAGACAGCGGCCGATATGTTTCGCCTCGTTTTTGGTGATGACAATAACGCTAAGCATCAGTCTGACGAAGGGTGGAATCGCTAGGACGGCTTAGCAAGGCGCCGAGAAAGAACGCCAGCAAATAACCTTCGGCAAAGGTTTTGAAATGCGAGTTGAACAGGCTTGAAGCACAAATTGCCACTAAAAAACTGGCGGCAATCGGACCGTAGGGTAGGTTGTTCATACCTTGGCGCAGGGAGACATAAATGTAAGCAAAAAACAGCAGCAAGCCGACCAAGCCATTTTCCAGCCAAATGAACAGGTATTGATTATGCGGGTCGCTGGTGCTGGTACCCTGCCATCCCTGGCTTTTGGCCGAGGCATAATTACTGTAGGTCGGTTTGAACGATGAGGTGCCGTACCCGAACCAAGGTGCTTTCTCAATGAGTTCCAGGGTGTTTTGATAAAAGACTACCCGAATACCTACTGACGTTAAATCCTTGCTGCTCTGATAACTGGCTTGTTCGTCCCAAGCCAATCTGAATCGCTCTTGCAACGTGTTGGAGCTTAGACCAAATGCCACCAACACAATCGCGGCTATGCCAATAATTTGCGGTAGTTTGCTATAACCATATATCGAACCCAATGCAAAAACCGCAGCGATGGGTACGGCCAAATAGCCACTCCTCCCCGTACTAATGAAGAAAATATTGAATAGAAAGATGGCTATTCCGGCCCAAATTGCGTATTTTTGGCGGCTGGCGAGGGGTTCTTGCACCAGGAAGATACCGCATAACAGGGCGGCCACAAAAGCAGTGCTCTGAGTGGCATGATTGGTCATGAAAATACCGGCTTCCCGGCCGTCTCTAACGATAAGATCCAACGCCCAAAGTGGTATCGCAATAATGCCAGCCACCACCATGGCGATGAAATAGCTGTAGACAAAACGTTTTTGCCAAGTCGGTTGCTGAAAAACGCCGAGTAGCAAGAATACGTAAAGCAGCTTTTTCCAGCTGGATAAGGTCTCCAATTTGCTGTGCCAGTCCGTATCCGCGTAAAGAGTGCCGATCAGCAGCCAGGCAATGAAGATCAAGATCATTTTTCCGACAGGTTGTTGCCAAGATAACTTAAGGGTCTGCACTGCCTGGCCGGAGAGTAGCCAGAATACTAACAACGCCACGCTGGCTATGCTCGCGATAGCAGTGGAAATCGGCGCAGCGATGGCGGCGACAATTGTCAGGTAGCGGCAGAGGTTCAGGGATTTTTCTGAAATCGCGGGATATGCAAGCATGCTCTGCGTCCTTAACGCCATAACTGGTAGATGTATTTGCGCTTGAGTTTTTCCCAGCGGAAAAACAGCCCTTTCAGCCAGGTGGGTGGATCTGCTTCCAGTGCGCTTTTGAACAGGCCGTTCTTACTGCCTTGCTCGATGACCGGGTCCTCCAGCCAAAGTATTTGAATTCCCAGTTGTTTGTCGATTTGTTCGAATTGATTGTCGATGGGTTCCGCGATTTTGTGAGCTTTAATCCAATCCAGTCGTCGGCGAGCGGTGCTGGCATCGATCAGGTAGGAGTCGGCAAAGCGACCGCGATGCCCTGGATAAAGGTACTGACCCTGTTTACGCTGACTCTTGGGTGTAAAAAAGTTACCGCCTGAGCCAATGTAGATTACTTTGTCGCCGGGAAACTGCTCGCTTTGGGCGACCGCCCTTTCTAAGCCGAGCTTGAGGTCCTTACCAAACACCGCGTCGTCTTCCAGTACTAATGTGAAGCCCTGCCCGTTAGCATCGGCAATTTTTTGTAAGGCTGCTACGTGTTTTAGCGCGCAAGATTGCTGGGCCGGCGTGAGATGGTCGTTGCTGAAAAACTCGGCAATCACGCTGTCCGTCAAATCGTCTATGTCCCAGTCGAAAATAAATTCGGCTGATAATCCGAATTCGCACAATTGCTGCTCCATAAAAATACGCCGTTGAGCGAATTTCTTAACATTCAAAACCAAAATGCGGTCAAGGCTTGGCGATGGCATCATGCGAATTTGAAATTAGGCGGCTGACAAAAAGCCCCGATTATCGACGGTTTTGTGGAAAATAACATCATTGTTATTGCTGTTGTCCGGCAATCAATGCGATGCAGAGGGTTGTCCGGCTTGCAATGTTTGCGCTATCACGTCTATCACTCGGGCGCTGGATAACTGATCGAGGCAGGCGCTGTGGCTATTTCGGTGTCTATCGCAACCTTCCAGTTGGCAGGGTAGGCAGTTTTGTTCGGTTTGGCCTTGTATCAGATAAACATTATTGACTTGGCGCGAGCCGCATGCCGCGAAAGGTGCTTTATTCTCGCTGTATCCATACGGCCAGGGTGCCCATCTATTAGGGTCCGTTGGTCCGAACAATGCAAAAGTCAAGGTGCCGGTGGCCGCCGCCAAATGGGTGATACCGGTGTCGGGACCGACGAACAATGTCGCTTTGCCAATCAAAGCGGACAATTGCGCCAGCGAAAGCTGACCGGCCAGATTGAACACCTCTGCGGACAGTTGTTGTTGCAATTCTCGCAAGGCTTCCAACTCACCAGGATTGCCACTGCCGGTCAATACGACTTTAAAGCCTTGCCGGTCTAAAAAGGCGACGAGTTCTCGCCAGCCCTCGGCATGCCACTGTTTATAGCGCCATTGCGGCATAATATGCAGAACGGCATATGGATCGGCTAGAGCGGGTATCGGCGATGAACTGCGCGGCGGGGTCAAACGATACCAAGGCGCTATGCCGAGCAATTCGCAGAGGCGTAAGTTTTCCAATACAGCGTGACCGTAATCCGCGCTAAATACCAGCCAGCGCTTGAGTAGCACTTTCTTCCACCAAGCCTTAGCGGCATCGTCAGGCACAAAGCCGATGCTGGTCTTGCCGGCTATCGCCGCGCATAGCGTGGGCCGGTCGCCGGCTTGCGTAGAAATAGCTAAATCGTAACGGCGAAATAGGCTAAACAATAATTTGCCGAAGGCCAATCCGCCGAGTTTACCCGTCACGGGCAGCAAGCGATGGATGTCGGGATTGCCTTCCAGCATGCCCGCGTTACTTGCCGGCAATAAAACATCGATTTCCGCACCCGGATAGGCTTGCTTCAGCGAAGAAATTAATGGCGTCACCAGTAGGGTATCGCCCAGATAACGCAGGGTTATCACCAAAATGCGTTTAGGTTGTATATTGAGCGGTTTTTGGTTGGGCATGGAGCGCTGGCTGATCAACATGGCTTTACATTTTAAAGGTAAACAGTATTGAACACGTTACAAAATTCGCGCAAAACAATGACGGACGGCCAAGTTTACAAGCGTTTGCTGGCGTTTGTGGTGCCGTATTGGCGTTTATTTTTGGTAACTGCCATCGGTTTTGCGATCTATGCCGCGACCGAGCCGGCGGTGGTGATGATTATTCAGCGCATCATCGACAGCTTTGGAGCGCCGGACCGGGGGGATATTCAATACCTGCCGCTGGCCTTTGTGGTGTTGTTTCTGGTGCGGGGTATCGGCTCGTTTTTGGGTAATTACTATCTGGCGCGGATTTCCGGCAATTTGATTCATAAGCTGCGTTGCGAAATTTTTAATCAGTACACGCGCTTGTCGGTGCAATATTTCGATGCGCATAACAGCGGCTACATGATTTCGCGGATTACCAATAATATCGGCGAAGTCACGCGCGCTACATCCGATTCGATACGCTCGTTCGTCCGAGAAGGTTTTACCGCTGTGGGTTTGCTGGGTTATCTGGCGTATACCAACTGGCAGTTATCGCTGGTGTTTTTGGCAATTGCGCCGGTAGTGGCGATCATGGTGCGTTATGTCGGCAAGCGCTTGAAACGATTGAGCCGCAACATGCAGGATACCGTGGGTGATTTGACGCATATTACCTCGGAAATGGTTTCCGGAAACCGTATCGTGAAAAGTTTCGGCGGCGAAAATTACGAGCGGCAGCGTTTTAAAAAAGCCAGCCTGGATAACCGTACCCAATACCGTAAACTGATCATGACGGTCTCCCTTAACAACCCGCTGATGCAGTTGGTCATTTCTTTTGCTTTGGCCGGCATGATGTATCTGGCCTTGATCATGATGAAATCGTCCAGTCCGGGTGAATTTGTCGGCTTTTTTACAGCGGCGTTTCTATTACCCAAGCCGATTCGCCAGTTAAGCGATGCGAATTCCGAGATCTTGCGCGGCATTGCGGCGGCCGAGTCTTTATTTGAAGTGTTGGACGAGCCGGCCGAAATCGACGGCGGCGATTATCAGGTCGAGCGCAGTCAGGGTCGCATCGAATTCAAAAATCTCAGTTTTAGTTATCCCGGCAGCGAAACGCCTGCCCTGAACAATATCAATGTGACTATCGAGCCTGGGCAGACCGTAGCATTGGTGGGTGCATCGGGCGGCGGCAAAAGCACCATGATTAACTTGTTGCCGCGTTTTTATGAGTACGAGCAGGGTGAGATTTTGATCGATGGGGTGGAGTTAAAACGCTACCGCCTGGACAGTTTGCGCCGGCAGATTGCCTTGGTTACGCAAAACGTCACCTTGTTCAACGCTTCCGTCGCGAATAACATCGCCTATGGCGCGCTACAAGGCGCGGCCAGAGAACAGATAGAGCAGGCCGCTGTCGATGCCTATGCGATGGACTTTATCAGCAAAATGCCGCAAGGGCTGGAAACTGAAATCGGTGAGAACGGGGTGAAACTCTCCGGTGGACAACGGCAGCGCTTAGCGTTGGCAAGGGCTTTATTGAAGGATGCGCCGATTTTAATTTTGGACGAAGCCACCTCGGCCTTGGATACCGAATCCGAACGCTACATCCAGGCCGCGCTGAATCGGGTGATGCAAGGCCGTACGACCTTGGTGGTGGCGCATCGCTTGTCCACCATTGAAGGCGCGGATGTGATTTTGGTGATGGATAAAGGCCGGATAGTTGAGCAAGGCTCGCATCGCGAACTGTTGGCTCGTGATGGGGCGTATGCCAAATTACATAAAATGCAGTTTCAAGATGTCAGTCAAACCGAAGCAGTAGAGCAATCGGCGAGCCCTGTGTCGCAGGAGTGATGAGTCAGCCGGTGGCTCTGGCGATCCGCCGGCGGAAATAACTGTTTAGAATTGTTTGGAGTTTTTGCTATTTCGAAACACCAGCGGTTTTTCCCGGTCCGATAAGGCTAGTTCGCGCGCCGAATTGATCGCGGTGTCGATTCTGTGCCGTTCCGGGGATTTACTGCACACCGGATCGGTGCTGTACATATCGCCGTTGAACAAGAATGCCTGACAGCGGCAGCCGCCGAAGTCTTTGAGTTTCTCGTCACAGCTGCGGCAAGGCTCCTGCATCCACCCGGTGCCGCGGAAGAAATTGAAAGTTTTCGATTCGTTCCAGATTTCGGCTATGCTGAAATCCTTCACGTTCGGGCAATCCAGGCCGGGCAATTCGCGCGCTGAATGGCAAGGCAGCGCGGTGCCATCTGGGGCGATGGTCAAAAATGTGGTACCCCAGCCGTTCATGCAGGCTTTTGGCCGGTCTTCGTAGTAATCCGGCACCACGTAATAAATCTTCATCTTACCGGCGACTTTTTCCTTATAAGCCTGCGCAATTTTTTCCGCTTCTTCGAATTGTTCCCTGGTTGGCAGCAAGGCGTCGCGATTCAAATGCGCCCAGCCGTAATATTGGGTGTTGGCCAGTTCCAGATAATCGGCGCCGAGGTTTTCGGCCATCTCCAGTATCTGCGGCATTTGGTGAATGTTTTCGCGGTGGATTACCACGCAAAGCACCATCGGATATCCGTGCTTCTTAATCAGCTTTGCCACGTCCTGTTTGTGTTGGTAAGTGGCCGTGCCGGCGATGTGATCGTTCAGTTCCTGCGTACTGGCCTGGATGCTGATCTGGATGTGATCCAAACCGGCTTGCTTCAATTCCACGATTTTCTCTTCGCTCAAGCCGTAACCGGAGGTGATCAGATTGGAGTAATAACCCAGCTCGCGCGCGTATCCGACTAATTCGGTCAAATCCTGGCGGGTCAGCGGTTCGCCGCCGGAAAATCCCAGTTGCACTGCGCCCATTTTGCGGGCCTGACTTAATACGCGTTTCCAATCCTCGGTGCTCAATTCGTTGGGATATTTAGCATAATCCAGCGGATTGGAGCAGTACGGGCATTGCAACGGACACTTGTAGCTCAGCTCGGCTAACAGCCAGCGCGGCGGAGTGATGTTAAGCTTGTTTGATCCAGCCATTTTGTAATGCCACGTTCAAAAAGTTAGTGATGTCGTTGGTCAGTCCGGACGTGGCGAATTTCTCTTCCAATTCGGCGACGATTTGCGCCAGCATCCGGCTACCGTCGCACAGCTTGAGTATTTCCGCTGAACTTTGGTTCAACTCGACCATGCCTTCGGGATAGAGAATCACGTATTTTTGTTGAGCTTCTTCCCATTGCAGCCGGTGTAGCGGCGAGAATTGGATAAGTTGATCGGGGGTGATGGTCATAGGATTTTAATTGGTTGAGCAAACGGCAACAGAATCAAGCCGGTTCGATGTCTTCAAAAATTTCGGCCATGGGGATTTCTATGCCAAGGCTGGTCAGCTCGCAATCGACTGCGTCGACATAATCGTGCAGCAGCCAGTCGTTATCGCTGGTGCGGCGGAAACATTCCACCCGGCGGGCTTCGATGTCGACGATCAGATATTCCTGTAGCGAAGCGAGCTTGCGGTAGGCGGCGAATTTGCCGCCGCGGTCGAAAGCTGCGGTTGAGTCGGATAAGACTTCGACGATCAACGATGGATGCTCGATAAACCGCGCGTTCTTCAGATCGTCGGCATGGCAGGAAACCATTACATCAGGGTAGAAAAACGCATCCGAAGCTTTGACGCGCAGTTTCAAATCAGATATATAAGGCCGACTAGGTGTATCGCGTAAACGCTGTTTTAAAGCCGAAGCGATATTCAAACTGACGATGACGTGATCCTGTCTCGCCCCGGTCATCGCAAACACTTCGCCCGAGATAAACTCATGCTTCTCGGTTTGGGTGTCTTCCCAAGTAAGATAATCTTCGGCGCTGAAACGGATCTGTTCGGCAGTTTGCATCGCTATTGCTCGATGTTGAAATACGGCGGCATGTCGGCAACATAAGCCAGATACATCGCATCGGCCATCGTCCACAGCACATCCAGTTTAAATTTCAGAATTTGCACCATGCGTTCCTGCTGCTCACGAGTTTTGTACCAGTCCAGCGTCAGCTCCAGGCCGTGTTCCACATCGCGGCGGGCTTCGGTCAGGCGTTTACGGAAGTAAGTGTAACCCTCTTGTTCGACCCATGGATAGACATCGGGCCAGTTGTCCAGGCGTTGTTGATGAATTTTTGGGGCGAACAGTTCCGTCAGCGATGAACTGGCGGCCTCGTGCCATTCGGCGCGGCGGGCGAAATTGACGTAAGCGTCGACGGCGAACCGCACGCCTGGCAACACGTGCTCCAGCGAGGTGATTTCTTCGCGGGTCAGGCCAACCGCAATACCTAAGCGGATCCAGGCTTCGATGCCGCCTGGGTCGCCTGGATGGCCGTCGTGGTCGAGAATGCGTTGCACCCATTTGGCGCGGGTTTCCCGGTCCGGGCAGTTGGCCATGATATTGGCGTCCTTGATCGGAATCATCACCTGATAGTAAAAGCGGTTGGCGACCCAGCCTTGCAATTGCTGTTTGGTCAGCTTGCCCTCATTCATCAGCGTGTGCATCGGATGATGAATGTGGTAGAACTTTTCCATGCCGCGCAATTTGGCTTCGAATTCTTCGCGGCTCCAGGGTTGATTATCAGCAGTCATGTAACACCTTTGTTATAAGTCAATTTCCAGTCCGTCGTAAGCCACTTCGATGCCGTTGGCATCCAGGGTTTTACGTTCCGGCGAATCTTCGTCGAGAATCGGGTTGGTGTTGTTGATATGAATCAAAATTTTCCGGGCCTTGGGTACGCCGTTTAACACTTCAATCATGCCGCCGGGGCCGGATTGCGGTAAATGGCCGATCTCGCGGGCATGTTTGTGGCTAATGTTACGAGCGACCATTTCGTCGTCGGTCCAGAACGTGCCATCTACCATGAGGCAGTCCACATTCAGCATCGCCTGCAACACGTGCGGTTCAATTTCACCGAGGCCAGGCGAGTAATACAGTTTTTTGCCGGTGGAAATCTGCTCGACGATCACACCAATATTATCGCCATCGTGCGGATCGTGACGGTGAGGCGAATAGGGTGGCGCCTTGCTTTTCAGTGCGTGGGCATAAATCCGGATGTCATCAATCCCAGGAATCTCGAACGGCGTTTCGTCGCAGGCAATCGGATGGTGATTAACGGTGCAATAGTCCTTCAGCATATTGAATAGCGGAAAGCCGCTGGTCAGATCCTGCTTGACCATGTCGGTGCAATACACGTTTAACGGTTTGCCTTCGCGCAGCATCAGCATGCCGGTGGTATGGTCGATCTGACTGTCGATCAGCAGCACAGCTTTGATGCCTGTGTCGCGGATGCCTTCTTTGGGCTGGATGGCCGGAAACGCTTCCAATTGGGCGCGTATGTCCGGCGAGGTATTGAACAGCAGCCAGTTGCGGTTGTCTGTGCTGATCGCAATCGACGATTGGGTGCGGGCTTTGCCGTTGAATTGGCCGTTACGCAAGCGTCGGCAATTATCGCAGTTGCAGTTCCATTGCGGAAAACCGCCGCCGGCACCGGCGCCGAGAACTCTAATCTTCATGTTCGCTTTTAGGGGTTGGTGAACGAGCGAGGCATGATACGGGATTAAAAAACGCCAGGCAAAAAAAAGGGGCAGGAAAATGCCCCTTTTTTATCGTCATCCCTAAGGATTAACGGTTGTAGATGTACATGGTAACTTCAAAACCGAAACGCATGTCATTATAAGCTGGTGTTTCCCATTTCATTTATATACCCTCCAGAGGCTTTGTTGTTGTGTGCGATAGCTTGATCGAGAAAGCTGCGCCGAAGTATACGATGAAGTTTTTCTTTGCGCAACAGAGCAATCAAACCGGAACTAACGTTGGTTCGAGCTATATCTCTGCGCTTAAGTTCCCTGCCTTACCAGGCCATTTTGAGCGCAAGCGCCAACAGCACGATCGCGAAGTAACGTTTCAATTTTTGTGCCGGCAAGCGGTGCGCCAATTTGGCGCCTAAAGGTGCGGTAAATATGCTGGTTAAGACAATGCCGGCGAAGGCGGGCAGGTACAGGTAGCCGAAACTGCCAACTGGTAATTGACTATCTTGCCAACCCAGTACCGCGTAACTGGTTGCAGCCGCCAGGGCTATAGGGATTGCACAGGTACTGGAGGTGGCGACGGCGTTTTTCATGATCAAACCGTTGCTCGCCAGGTAAGGTACAGTCATGGTGCCCCCGCCGATGCCCAATATCGCAGACAGCACACCTATCAATAGACCTATCGGATAGTCCAGAAGTTGTTTGGCGGGATGCGTTGATGCTTTTGTTTGCTTGGGTATCGCCATTTGTACGCTGGTATAAATCAGGTAGGCAACGAAAAACCAGCGCAGTAAATCCGCGCTGATATATTCGGCCAATACCGCGCCGCCGCCGGCGCCTAGCAGCATGCTCGGGGCTAAATGCCAGGCTCGTCGCCAATCGATGTTTCCCAGTTTGTGGTGTGCTCGCACCGAGGCCGCCGACGTAAAGATCGCAGTTGCCAATGACGTGGCGACGGCTATCAGCATGATTTGCTCCAGATCAAACTGCTGAGCCTGGAATAGCCAGACCAGGACCGGCACGATCAATGCTCCCCCGCCTATGCCGAACAAGCCGGCGCAAACACCGGCAAGAATGCCCAGTAAAAGGCGGGCTAAAAAAATTTCCGTCATGATGAATAATGGCTGGGGAATAAGCAAAGCACTATGATAGCGACTCATTTATACTGTGTCTTTTGATCCATTTAGCAGGCGAGTTGGTAAGGCATGAAAACGTATCTGGTCGGCGGCGCAGTTCGCGACCGTTTGCTGGGTTATCCGGTTAAGGAGCGCGACTGGCTAGTGGTCGGTGAGACCGCGGACAGCATGCTGGCCGCTGGTTTTCGGCCGGTTGGCAAAGACTTTCCGGTTTTCTTGCATCCGCTCGATCACGAAGAATATGCCTTGGCACGCACCGAACGTAAAACTGCTCCGGGTTACAAGGGATTTGCGGTGCATGCCGCGCCGGATGTTACCCTGGAAGAAGACTTGTTGCGACGGGATTTAACCGTCAACGCGATGGCAATTGATGCCGACGGCGAATTGATCGATCCCTACAACGGCCGGCGGGATTTGGATAACCGTATTCTGCGGCATGTGTCTGCGGCATTTGTGGAAGACCCGGTGCGGATTTTGCGCGTCGCCCGCTTCGCAGCCCGTTATGCGCATTTGGGCTTTACTGTCGCCGAGGAAACACTGCAATTGATGCGCGAGATGGTCTTCGCTGGCGAAGCAGACTTTCTAGTCGCCGAACGGGTTTGGGCGGAATTACATAAAGCTTTATTGGAGCGGACGCCGGCGGCGTTTTTTCAGGTATTGAAGGATTGCGGCGCCTTGCAGGTGGTTTTTCCAGAGGTAGACGCCTTATTCGGCGTACCGCAACCGGAAAAATACCATCCGGAAATCGATACCGGTGTGCACTCCTTGATGGTGCTGGAGCAGGCCGCGCGGCTTTCCGATAGGGCGGAGGTACGCTTGGCGGCTTTGTTGCACGATTTAGGCAAGGCGTTGACCCCTAGTCAGCATTGGCCCAGTCATCACGGACACGAGCAAAAAGGTTTGCCGGTGCTTGCCAAACTATGCGAAAGATTGCGGGTGCCGAATAATTTTAAATCGCTGTGCGCTCAGGTCATGCAATACCACACCCATTGCCACAGGGCTTTGGAGTTGCGCGCCGATACCTTGACCGATATGTTGCAAACCATCGGCGCGTTTAAGCCCGATAGCCGCCTGGATGAATTTTTACAGGCTTGCGAAGCCGACGCGCGTGGGCGGACCGGATTCGAAGACAGGCCTTACCCGCAAGCCGACTACATTCGTTCAGCCGCCATGGCGGCCACGGCTGTCGATACCTCGGCGGCTTTGCTGAAAGGCTTGCAAGGCGAACAGATTGGTCTCGCCATCCGGAAGTTGCGGGCTCAAGCCATCAACGATTACAAGCAAGGCTATCAGCACCTAACAGTAGAATCAGCATGAATGCCATCCTGATCTCCGCCGGCTTATTGATTTGCAGCAATGTCTTCATGACCTTTGCCTGGTACGCACACTTAAAGGAATTGAATAATAAGCCCTGGTTGCTTGCCGCATTCGTCAGTTGGGGCATCGCCCTGTTCGAGTATTTGTTACAAGTGCCGGCGAATCGTATCGGTTACACGCAATGCAGCGTCGCCCAGCTGAAAATTATGCAGGAAGTGATTGCGCTGAGCGTATTTGTGCCCTTCTCGGTGTACTACATGAAAGAGCCGCTGAAACTGGATTATCTATGGGCCGGTTTATGTTTGCTAGGCGCGGTGTTTTTTATGTTCAGAGCCAAATTAAGCTGAAATTGAACGGATTGGAATAATAAAAATGGGTAGACAGCATGCTTAGTTATCGCCACGGGTTTCACGCCGGCAATTTTGCCGATGTGTTAAAGCACAGTCTGCTGACGCTGGCGATCAACGCACTAAAGCAGAAAGATAAACCTTTCGTTTATATCGATACCCATGCCGGCGCCGGTAAATATTCTTTTAAATCCGAGTTTGCCCAAAAAACCGGCGAATATCAGCAAGGTATAGCCAAGCTTTGGGACAGTCAGGATGTGCCGCCGGAATTGAAAGATTATCTGTCCGCGGTGCGTGCGGAAAATACCGGTCGGCAATTGGTGCGCTACCCCGGCTCCCCGCAGCTGGTAAAGCGCTTGGTCCGGGCGCAAGACCGATTGCTATTGTCGGAATTGCACAGTAGCGATGTGGAGGCCCTTCAGCAATTATTTGCCGGCGATAAACAGGTGAGTGTTACCAAGGAAGATGGCTTGCAAACCTTGAGCAAGAAATTGCCGCCTATCCAAAAACGCGGCTTGATTTTGATCGACCCCAGTTATGAAATGCGAGACGAATACAAAAAAATCGTAGCGGCTCTGACAACTGCATACAAGCACTTCGCTACTGGCGTATATGCGCTGTGGTATCCGGTCATTGACCGGGCGGCGGCCGAAAACTTTATGCGGCAATTGGCGCAAAGTGGCATTCCTCGCCAGTTACGGATCGAGCATTGTATAGCCGATGACGGGCCGGGACGCGGCATGACCGGCTCCGGCATGTTGATCATCAATCCGCCGTGGCAGCTGGATAGTCAAGCGGAAGCCCTGCTACCTTGCTTGAATCAAGCCTTGGCGGACGGTAAGGGGTATTGGAAAGTCGAATGGCAGGTGCCGGAGTCGATAGCGGCGAGTGCGGTAAGGAATTAGCCATGATTAGAAAGAATCTCGACTTGATCATCGTCGGTTTTGTGGTACTCGCTATCGTCATGTACGATGTGACGCTGGAGTTACTGGGTGAATTGATGCATCTGGTGTTCGAAGGCTTTCATGTAGTCTTCGAGTACGTCGAGTTAGGCATTGAAGAAGCCGTCGAATTACTGTTTCACCTGTTGGATGTTGGTGAAATTATCGAGTATTTATTCGAATCAGACCGCCACGGTAGCCAGGTGGTGACGTTTTATATATTGGTCACCATCGCCTGGTTTGGTTTTTATCGACTCTCGAAATTAGTACCCCGGCTTTGGGCATCTTTTAAACAAATGCTGCTGAATACCTGGGTGCGGCGGAAAACCGAATTAGAGTTGTATTGGCTGTCGCTGACGATAAGGGACAAGGTGGCTATTGCCGTGACTGCCGTGGTTGTTGCTTATATCGCCTCATTTTTCGTGATGTGATTGTGCGCATCCTTGACGAAACCGTTTTATTTTTAATTTTCTTATGCCATTACTAGAACAAGTTACCCAATCCATTCTTGCCGTCAACGGCTTGCAAACCCAGGATATAGATCGAGTGATGGCCGCGCTGCTCAGCGTGCCGGTCGATGCTGCGGATATTTACTTTCAGTCCAGTCATTTCGAATCCTGGTCCATGGAAGGCGGCATAATCAAGGAAGGCAGTCACTCGATCGAGCACGGTGCCGGTGTGCGCGTCGTCAGCGGCGACAAAACCGGCTTTGCTTACAGTGACCGCATCGAATTGCCGATCTTGCTGGAAGCGGCCAACAATGTAAAAGCTATTGTCAGACAAGGGCAGCAGGCGCAGCGTCAGATCGAAGTCGCCAAGAGCTGGCCGCAGTTGTACCAGCCGCTCAATCCCCTAAAGTCATTGGAGGATCAAGCAAAGATCGATTTGTTGAAACGCGTCGATAGCGAAACTCGCAAGTTGGACAGCCGCATCGAGGAAGTGATGGTCAGCCTGATTGCAGCTTACGATAGCGTTTTGATTGCCAATCAGGACGGTTCTCTGGCTGCGGATGTGCGGCCCTTGGTGCGGATGAACGTCACGGTAATCATGGTCGAAAACGGTCGTCGTGAGCAGGGGAGCATGGGCGGCGGCGGTCGCAGCGATTACAGTTTCTTTCTGGAAAACGACCGGGCTTTTGAATATGGCCGCGAAGCGGTGCGTTTGGCCCAGGTCAATTTACAAGCTCAGGAAGCGCCGGCCGGCAATATGACCGTGGTATTGGGGCCGGGTTGGCCGGGGATTTTGTTGCACGAAGCCATCGGGCACGGTTTGGAAGGCGATTTCAACCGCAAGGGTACATCGGCGTTTAGCGGCCGAGTCGGCGAACGGGTGGCGTCGGACTTATGCACTGTGGTGGACGATGGCACTTTGGTTGGGCGGCGCGGTTCCTTGAATATCGACGACGAAGGCACGCCCACCGAAAATACCGTGTTGATCGAAAAAGGTATTTTGAAAGGCTATATGCAAGACAAGCTCAACGCGCGTCTGATGGGCGTAAAGCCTACCGGCAACGGGCGCCGCGAATCGTATGCGCATTTGCCAATGCCGCGTATGACCAACACCTATATGTTGCCCGGCAGCAGCGACCCGGACGAGATTATCCGCTCGGTCAAAAAAGGTTTGTACGCCAGGAATTTCGGCGGTGGGCAGGTCGATATTACCTCCGGCAAATTCGTGTTTTCCACCAGCGAAGCCTACCTCATCGAAAACGGCCAAATCACCCGCCCCGTTAAAGGCGCGACCCTGATCGGTAACGGTCCGGACGTGTTGACGAAAGTCTCGATGGTCGGAAACGACATGGCTCTGGATAGCGGCGTCGGCACCTGCGGCAAGGACGGACAAAGCGTACCGGTCGGCGTCGGTCAGCCCACCTTGAAAATAGACGGCTTGACCGTCGGCGGCACCAGCGTTTAATGCCTCGGGCCAACATGCTTCGGCCCACACATGTAATCGAATTCTAAGAGACTTACCGTGCAAAATCAGGAAGAAATTAATCGCTTAAAAAATGTCGTTCAGCAATTATTGGACGAAGCCAAACAACAAGGCGCCAGCGGCGCCGAAGCGGCGTTCAGCGTTGATAACGGGTTGTCCGTGTCGGCGCGCCTGGGTGAAGTGGAAACCGTCGAATATCACTGCGATCAAGGCATAGGGGTTACCGTCTATTTCGGCCAGAAAAAGGGCTCTGCAAGTACCAACGATATTTCCGCTGACTCATTGAAGGAAACTGTTAAGGCAGCCTGTAGTATCGCCCGCTATGCCAGCGACGATGCGTATTCCGGATTGCCCGATGCCGAGTTATTAGCAACCGAGTTTCCGGATCTGGACTTGAACCATCCCTGGGATATTGACGCCGAACAAGCCATAAGCATCGCCATCGAATGCGAAAACATCGCGCGCGGCTACGACAAGGCGATTAGCAATTCCGAAGGCGCTTCGGTGAATACGCATCAAGGCACGCGGGTATTCGGTAATTCGCTCGGTTTTTTGCAAGGTTACCAGTCCAGTCGGCATTCCCTGAGCTGTTCGGTGCTGGCCGGCAGCGGCGATGCGATGCAGCGCGATTATTGGTACAGCGTGGCCCGTAATGCTGCCGGCCTGGAATCAGCTAGACAAGTCGGCGAAAAAACCGCGCAACGGACGCTCGCTCGTCTGAACGCCAGAAGTCTAAGTACTCGGCAATGTCCGGTATTGTTCGCGTCGGAAATGGCGTCCGGTTTGATCGGGGCGTTGATCGGTGCGATTAGCGGCGGCAGTTTATATCGCAAATCCTCGTTTTTACTGGATACGCTGGATACGCAGATTTTGCCGGATTTTGTGCGGATTCATGAGCAGCCGTTTCTGCGCGGCGCGCTGGGCAGCGCCAGTTACGACTCCGAAGGTGTGGCGACCAGAGCCAGGGATATTGTCAGTGACGGCATTTTGCGCAGTTACATACTCAGCACCTATTCCGCCCGCAAATTGGGCATGCAAACTACCGGTAATGCAGGCGGTGTGCACAATCTGACCGTTGAACCCGGCAGTAACGATTTTGCCGGCATGCTGAAATTGCTGGACACCGGTTTGCTGGTGACCGAATTGATGGGGCAGGGCGTTAATCGCGTGACCGGAGATTATTCGCGCGGCGCTTCCGGGTTTTGGGTGGAAAACGGCGTGGTCCAGTATCCAGTGCAAGAAATTACCATCGCCGGCAATTTGAAGTCCATGCTGCGCAATATTGTGGCCATCGGTAACGATGTGGATTTACGCGGCAATATTAGAGTCGGTTCTATTTTGCTGGAGCAGATGGCGATTGCCGGTGAGTAAATGCCGCTGGACTGTATGCGTGGACGATAATATAAATCCACCCGCCTGGACTTCGTTAACATCAGAAGTAGGCACTTGACCACACGTTTTCTAGGCGCGGTTTTTTACGGATTTGTCAGTGAAACAGGGATTAACGTAGCTTATTAATCCTGTGCATTTCCTTTGAGGCCGTTGCTCTGGTTTAAAGATACTTGAACTAGACTGCTCCAGAGAATTGGACTTTGAAATAACCACGTTTCTTTGCGTTCAAAACGCTTTTTGAGTTACAAAACTCTATCAGCTTCAAGGTCGGGGTTCTTTGGTATTCGTTCCCTCTCATCTGTTTAAATCCATCATCTGCTTATCAACAACTTCTGGAGATTCGCGAATCCAGGCCGCATTACCAAAGCAAGCGATCATCTTGGTGCATGAGAGCTTTTTTTCTGGAACTCTCCAATAATTCCACCAACGCACAAGTCTTCATTAGCCGTGTATGGAGCTATAGTGCTTCAATCGCTGCCCGGCATCACAAAGCGTAGCGGGCGAGTCCCGATTCTTGCCCCGGTCACCTCGTCGATGGCGATCGGTTTAATATACTCTCCCGTTTCAACATCCTGGACGCGCACCAACCGACCGTCGCCGCGATACTGGCTCCCCCAGGCGCCAATCATCATGAGTACCGGCAGAAAGTCGCGGCCGGCGGCCGTCAACACATACTCTTCACGTGGCGGACGCTCCGAATAGAGCCGTTTTTCCAATAATCCTTCCTCCGTTAACGTCGCCAAGCGCCGGGTCAGAATCGTCGGCGCGATGCCAAGACTTTTCCGAAATTGGTCGAAACGGGTCAGGCCAATATGGGCGTCCCGCAGAAGCAATAAACTCCAGGTGTCTCCGAGAAAAGCTAGGCAGCGGGCAATCGGACAGGGGTCGGCGCAAATATTTTTATCGTTCATACTTTTTTAGTAGTGACTTACTTTCATTTTGATAGTAACATTGGTTTCAAATTGATAGTAACACTTAGTCGCCAGACTATCCACCTCAACAAGGAGATTTGATATGAGCAATAAAGACAATTCTGTAGCCCTGATCACCGGCGCATCCTCAGGCATTGGGCTAGTAACGGCCAAGGCCCTGCAACAAGCGGGTTACCGCGTATTCGGCACAAGTCGCAAGGCGTCTGCCAGCATAGCAGGCATCACGATGCTGACCTGCGACGTGACCGACGAAGCGTCGGTAAAGAACACGGTAGCCGAAGTCTTGAAACAGGCCGGCCGCATCGATCTGTTGGTCAACAATGCCGGCATTGGCTTGCTCGGCGCTGCGGAAGAGTCGTCCACCGCCCAGGCCCAAGCCTTGTTCGACGTGAACGTGTTCGGCATCACCCGCGTGACTAAGGCTGTGTTACCGACCATGCGCAGTCAAAAGCAAGGACGGATAGTCAATATCAGCTCAGTCCTTGGTTTGATCCCATCGCCTTACAACGCGCTGTATGCTGCGACCAAGCATGCGGTTGAGGGCTATTCCGAATCCCTCGACCACGAACTGCGCACATTCGGAATTCGGGTTGTGTTGGTCGAACCCGGATTTACCCGGACCTCGTTCGAAGAAAGTCTAACGAGACCTGATCAGCCGCTTGCCGTCTATGACTCGGTACGTGCAGGCATGGCAGCGTTCATGCGGAATGGAGTGAATGCCGGCGACGCCCCGGAAGTGGTCGCTGATACGGTATTGAAAGCCGCAACTGCCGCAGCTCCCAGAAGGCGATATACCGCCGGAAAACAAGCAAGCCAGGTGCGTTTCCTGCGCCGTTTCCTCCCGGAAGCCATGGTAGACAAGAGTTTGCGGAAATTTAATAACTTGCCGGCCTGAGTTGCTGAACGGAAGAGAACGACATGATTCATTTTCGAAGCATACCGAAAGAGGAAAGCAACATGCCGAAACCAAAAATTCCATTGCTACCAGCCACCAGCAGCCGGCTGCTGATCGCTTTGCTGCCGCTGATGGTAAGCGTCGGATGCAGCGATCAGAACAAACCAACGCCAGCGGTTTCGCGGCCGGTGAAAGTGTTTCGAATCCAGGACCATACCGCAGTTGACGCTAGAAATTTTGCCGGAGAAATCAGGGCAAGAATCGAAACGCCCTTATCCTTCCGGGTAGCCGGTAAGCTGCTGGAGCGCAAAGTAGACGTTGGCGATCCGGTGCGTAAAGGCCAATTGCTGGCGACACTGGACGGCAACGATTATCGCCTCGCCGTACAGGCCATTAAGGCCCAGCTGGCTTCCGCCCAGGCCGACAGTAATTTCTTGCGCGACGACTTGGAGAGATACCGCGAGCTGCTGGCCCAGCAAGTCATCAGCCCACCGGAATTCCAACGCCACGAAACCTCGTATACCACGGCGCGGGAGCGGGCAGCCGCGCTGGAAGCGCAATGGGCTGAGGCCGGCAACCAGCTGAACTATACAGAGCTGCATGCCGACCGCGATGGCGTGGTCACGGCGCTGGCTGTCGAGG
>NZ_JANIBL010000042.1 GCF_024505055.1 Methylomonas rosea | reverse complement strand
CACAAAAAACGGGATGCCCTTACAGACTCGCTATCGCTCCGGTCGTACCGACTTGGCCGCTATCGCGTCCAACCTTCCAGGCCACCACTTGCCCGCTCAATAAGGGTCGTGGGCTTACCTCTCCGCTTCGCTACGCGTCCAGCCCACCACCCTTAGCCACTGGGGCTTATCCCGAACACCGCGCACGGCTGTCGCCCTGCTTTTCAGGCTTACAACCCTAAAGGTTAGGCGGAAGATTTATACCCAGCGAACGCGCTTTTTCGGGGGATTGTGGAAAGTACCCCCACGCGGTTCGTTGGGCATAAATCACGGGAGTTGAACGGCGGCTGTCGCCGCCTCGGGTTCGTTATTTTCGCGGGCGCGAAAATGCCAATGCTCAAACGGCAATAAGGAAGGGGTTGTTTGGATGCCTCCGGCGGCACTCCGTGGGGTCTGCCGACGGCCTCTTGCTTGCGAGGCGGCGGGAGCCAGAAAGAAAAGCGCTTTCTGACTCCCTTGTGAGCATACAGGGGGTGAGCCGATCAAGGGTACAGGCTGCGCCCGGTCATAAAAAAATAGACGCCAGTTTGATTCTTGATTGAGTCGATTTTTTTCTGTCCGCCCTTGACGGGGAAGGCTGGCGGGTGGGGCGGGGGCTGTCATCAGGTAGGGCGGACTTTGATGCAGTGGCCGGCATAGTCGCCAATGGCTAGGGTGGACGTTTGGCCGTTCGGGGGGGGGCTGTCCGGATCTGACATAGATGGATTTGACCAGGGTGGGGGGGATGGTTTCGAATAATCGGAATCAAGGAGTAATTAGGGGTTGACGCCCGCCCCAATGGGGCGTAATATACTAACCAGGCCGGGCAGTTCGCCAAGGCCACCAACCGGAGTTAGACCGATGACAACCTTAACCGCTGATCAACAAGCCATTATCCGCAACGCCCTGGCAATTCTGGAAACCCTTTTCCAAAAACAAGACCTATCGGCGACTTCACCCGATACCGTTAAAGACTTTTGCCGCCTTCACTTCGGCCACTTGGAACATGAAGAGTTCGGCCTGTTGTTTTTGGATAATCAACATCGGTTGATTAAGTATGAGTCGATAGCAAAAGGCACGGTCGATAGCTGTAGCGTTTACCCTAGGGAAATTGTTAAAGCGGTACTGGCATGTAATGGCTGCGCTCTGGTCGCTTACCACAACCATCCATCAGGCGTGCTTTCACCTTCGGACGCAGATATGCGCATTACCCAGAAATTACGCGAGGCGTTGGCGCTCATCGACGTGCGTATCCTCGACCATATCATAGTCAGTAACCAAGGCGCATACAGCTTCGCGGAGCATGGCCTTATTTAATTTTTTGCGGGCGGGTTACACCCGCCCGCCCTTTTTCGATGTTAGAGGTTTTTATGGAAACAGCACCTATTTATGATGTCGGCGGATCGCTACCTATTTCGCTTGATGCATTCCGCAATCGGCCTTGCGCTTTACCTTTCGGGCATTCCGCCTACATTCCGCCGACGCCTCAAGAGGTGGATAGGTTGATTAAGCTGGCGGGTTGGTCACAGAGTGGCGTCGCGCGGCTTGTCGGCGTCACTTATAACCCTAAGAAAGGTTCATCGACTATCCGAAAATGGCGGGCCAACATAGACAAAGACGACTATCGGGAAATTTCCTATTCGGCTTGGCGCTTGATGTTGCTATATGCCGGCGTGGTATCTATCGAGGATGGTTTAGCATCCGGCATAGACGTTGCTGCTGTCTAGCCCTTTTTTTGTGGGTTGTTATAGCTTGGTAAATTGACCGATTAGACCACTGCTTGCACGACGTCCTAAGTGCGCCGTTGATGCTGCCTGGACTTTCTTATTGTTTTTTCTAATAAAACTTATATTCGGAAAACGTCGCACTTGGCCGATTTTAGTCATGACACGATGCTCTCTAACAATCGTTAAAGGAGCATCAACATGAAGTACATCGACGCAATAACCAAAATTTTAAAATTAATTGCGCACCTGATTGATCTATTGGATCACCTAAAAGATGTGGGCTTAAATTAGCTTTCGCTAAGCAGTTCGGAAATTTCAGATGCCGATACCTTTGCGAGTTCATTGGGTTCCATCTTATGCAATCCGCCGCCGTAAACTCGACCTTCGCTCATCATGGATTCTGGCCGAATATTTTTTAATGACTTCCATATCTTGCGAATCACGTCTGGTCTATTGTTCAGCCGTTCAGCAACACCAGGCTTTGGATACAGCATTAAGTATGTGTTGGCTACAATGGCTTGGGAGTGGTTCAGCAAAAATCTGAAAGGGCTACCCGATCCAGAATCACTACGTCCCATATACGTGCAGACAAATGGCGTGTAGCTTCTATCTTCTTGTTTGTACCAAATAGGTCGAGATTTACAAAGGTAACGTGATGCTATTTCTTCTTTTCCCGATTCAAGATAATGCCAAAGGCTAGGATATTTCGCCTTGATTTCATCTTCTGGCAATCGGCAATCCAATAGAAATAGCGACTCAGGCAAGATTGGATTCCCTTGCTCGTCGGCTTCGATTTCATCCGCCTTAACATAGCGCGGACTAGGCAAAATTGGCCTGAAAAATTCCATCGGCAAGCCAAGCTCAATGATCTTGTCTTTGCTTAGGATAAAAAAATCATTGCTGCCGGTTGCGATGCCACGCTTAATGCTGAAAAAATCGGACAATATCGGTGTATCGCTTACCTCTCTAACTTCCTGTTTCGGAAAACGTGTCCATTTGGCTTCATTAAGCAGTTCGGTAGATGAAATTCGCCGAGAGATAGCCGGTTCAGAATGGGTGCCGCCATAAGAAAACTCTACCGTGTGGCCTTCCGGTGGTTTTGATTTTTTAAACCAGACGACAGCAGAAGAAACCAGTGCATCATCGAATTGGACATCGTTTGGATCGAAGCGATGAATGCTTAATAGTGTCACGTCTTCAAGAAGGTATCGCTTTACTTCACGCCCATAATTCACATCCATGAATTCACTTGGGATCAACCAACCCGCAATGCCATCAGCGCTCATCCATTGATGTGAAATCGCTAAAAAATGGCAATAAAGACCGGCTAAGCCAGATAACTTAACACCAGCAGATTTTTTGCTTTCAGCTTGTAGGCGTTTTTTTTCAGTGCCGTCCAGATGGTGATGGCGAACATATGGCGGATTACAAATAAGCAGATTAAAACCATCGCTGGGCGGCTTTATTTTTGTGAAGTCTGCAATCTCAATATCAAGCCCGCAATTTGCCCATAAATCCCGCGCAGGCTCGCCGTAATGAGGGTCGACCTCATATCCCTTGGCGACCCCTAACACTCTATCACCAAGCGTCTCTCGCAAGGCTGAATAGAATGATCCTGTACCAATCGCTGGATCAATGAAACGAACGGAACAATCAGCCGGAATCAAACTTAAGCCGTAAGATAATATCTCTCTGGCCAACACGGTTGGCGTTGCAAATTGTCCAAGCTTATTTCGTTCTAATGATGTTTTTTTTGCGTCCAGTTCGGCTTGGATGGATAGGCGTAAGGCTTCATTGCCAGTGCTATTTTTCATGGTTTTTAAAGCCCGTATTTTTCCAAATCATCAATTCTGTGTTCCCACACCCAATCGATGCCTTCAGCCGCTTCATATCCTAAATAACCGCTATCAAAATACCCACATAAGAACAAACCAAACAGAATGCCATTACCGTATGTGTTCCGTAATTGGGTCATTTTTTGGGCTTCTTCTTTTCGGCGCTTATTAACGTTAGTGAAATCTCCAGCCGATTTTGCTTCGATTAACAATGGAAAGTCGCCAGGCTTAGCCGATTTAGGCATGATGACCGCATCAACTGGCATGTTTATCAGTTTTTCTTCGCCTTTGTCGGTCGGCATCTTCACTTGGACATTCATCCGAAATGAATAAGTGCCAGGCTTCATTTGGTTGAACTTCACGCCATTTGAAGCAACGTGCTGGGTGTATCCTCTTTCATTCAACCAGGCGGCAATAGCCGCTAGCTGCCTTTTTTCCTGTGCATTGCGAATAATAGGATCAGCCATTGAACCACAAAGTCGATCAGCGATAATTGTAGCTGCACGCAAAACCTCTGCTTCTGCTGCGGCTTCTTTCCTTCCAAGCCATACAAAAATGTCTGGATCGGCCATTTTCTCAATAGTGGTGCCAATTTTTTCTAATTCGCTATTGAGTGTGGCCGCAGACATTCTTGGTGGAATTCGTGGCTTATCACCGTGCTCCATGCTTTCCACTAAGTTCTTCGAAACACCAGCTAAACCAATCAATCTATCTCTGGCAATAGGTGGGCAAGTAGACATTCGCAACATTGGCAGCACTCGCGGATGCTCTTTCAATAAAGCAGGTGTCACGTTCGTGAGGTTTTCTGTAGAACGTAACGCAAATTCGACATGTTCGGCGGTTTTTACTCTTGTTTCTCGAAATGCCTTTGGCGCAAATTGCATGAACCATGAATTGTATAAATCCACTGAGTCCGCTATATCAGCCTTCCATAAGTCCGGTTTATCCCTGTTAATACCCATTGTTTATCTTCTTAAGTTAGTTGTTAAGCGTTGTCCGCAACACACCATAACGTTTACAACTGCTTTTCGACTGGATTTTTTCACAAAACGCTATCATCTTGAGACTATTGTCTCTTAACTTCTGGCGAAAACGATTTTTAAAAAATCAAGTTGCCGAGCTTACTGCATCACAAAACTTATATGTCGTCTATTTTTAGCTTTACTCCCACTGGGCCTGTATATGCTTGTGAGGTATTTGGATCTTCCATAGATGAATCTGTCTGTGCTCGTGCAAGCATGGCCGACAGAATCGCTAGCTGCTCCGCCGGCGGCAACGCTGCATAGTTATCGGCCCAGCGCTTGGCTTTTCGCTTAATGCGCTGTCGGTCAATAAAATCCTTGCCTGCATAGGCGGACCAATAGACGGCATCCGGGGCATAGTTAAACCACAATTGTTCAGTGCGTACACCGCCGCGCGTCATGGCCTGGTATTGAAACGTTCGCCAGTCGGCCAGATGTTCCGCATAGAGCGCGGAGGGATAGCCGCTGATGATGACATCCGCCGGCACCTGTCTTATGACATCAATCAAGCGCAAATGATCGTCGTCGGTGAATTCGTGTTTATACCGCGAGGAAGAGGTTCGGGTAATCTGTAGGTACGGCGGATCACAGAATACGAGCACTTTTTTATATTGGGTATAGTCAAACGCTGCCAGGTAGTTTGTGGCGTCTGTGCAGATCAACTCAACGCCAGGATAATGCTCTGGATCGAGTACGGTATCGTCTAAATCGATACCGATTGAATGGAATGCCGGCGGCTTGCGGCGCATGACCACGCCGGAGCCTAGAAATGCCTCAATATATACGTCATGGGGCGGCATATTCGCGATGATGGCTTGATAGACCCCGCTAGCCCCTTTCGAGCCTAAATAGCCCATTCTAATCCTCTGTCATTACGTTCTTTTGTTTGTTGTTCCACTGCAAACCCATTATTGAAAAATTGGACTTTGCGCCTGCCTGTGCGGCGGATGTTGGGCGCTATTCGCCTATTTTAACGGGGTAGCCGCGAATGGTTATTGTTCGTAAGTACCAGTTTGGCAATATCGACAAGATATGTCAGGGCTATGGGTACCAGGATCGCACACATACCCAGCCGCTTCGAGGCCTACGGTTTGCTGGGCGGCGATTCGCTTTTCCGCTTGAACGCAGATTGCCGTCAACGCACTCCGTTTTTCGTCGATCAATTGCGAATATTTGAGCGATGACAAAAGGCGTTCAATCCCTCTCAGCATGCCAACCGCCGCCGTGTGGAAGTGCCTCACCGATTCTATGGTTGTTGAATATTCAGGCGACGAATGCCGTGCGAACTCTGCCACCACTGAATCAATGGTTTCAGTAATTGATTTTTCAGGTATTTGCATACTTTATGCTCCGCTCTGGGTTGATGGCCATCTTTTACAAGCCTGTTTCATCTTGCCGCCAATCGTGCGCGACTAAGTGTTCATTGTAGGGCTGTTTCTCCACAATGTAAACTATTATCAGTTTACATTTTAAAAATATTTTCCTAGCCGTAAACTAAAAACAGTTGACTATGCAATGATTTTAATATAATATTTTTACACGGTGAGCGGTTACGCTTCCGGGCTTGTATCATTTCTCTAATTTTTAGTAAGGGCGCAATTATGCAAAGCACGACTGAAAAAAAACCGACTGAATTTTTCCCTAAACCCTTGGCGGTTCGTGCGGCACAAGCTGCGCTTATCATCGCCCCGTTTATCTCTAACGCTCAAGCGGAGTTGATTTTCGACGGTATGCGCGGGGGAGAAAAAAATCATTTTATGCAAGTGGTGATTGACCTGGCCGACCGGATTGATGTCATGGCGCTGACTGACGAGCAGGAAGGCAAGGGCGCTGATGCCATGGTTTATCTGCATTATTTCCGGGGCGGGAGTAGTTGGTTCATCACAGAAAAAGATGTCGCTGGTAATGTTGACCAGGCGTTTGGTTATACCGTTTTGAATGGTAACGACCAATGCGCTGAACTGGGTTACATTTCGATCCGCGAGTTGATTTCTCACGGTGTCGAATTGGATCTTTATTTCACGCCAAGATCGTTGGCTGACATTAAAGCGGAGAGGGAGAAACGCGCCGCGTAATGCGATGGCCCGCCCAGGTAATAGGCGGGATTACCGATCCACAGTAGAGCGAACGGCTTTACAGTGTTTTACGGGGCGTATAATCCCCACCAATCACACGATTAAGGCATTAAAAACGATGAAAATTCTATCGATTGCAAATCAAAAAGGCGGCGTTGGTAAAAGTACGCTGGCCGTCCATTTGGCTTACGCCGGCATGGATGCCGGCATGCGCGTTTTACTGGTTGATATGGACAAACAGGGGAGTCTGTCGCTGTCCTTCCCTGCTCCAGACAACGCACCGACGGGCCTTGTTGCTTCGACGCTGTACGGGGGTGAAGTGGTCGATGAAAGGCCGCAGCCTCTTAACGATAAGCTGTCTATCATTCGGGCCGATAACGCGCTGCTTGCGATCGACAAAGCCGAAAATCAAGTGATACGCCAGCCAGGTCAAGCGTTGCGCCGCTTCGCGGCTGAGTTCGATCTATGCGTGATCGATACGCCGCCGCTGTTGGGTATTCGCTTGATGGCATCCTTGGCCGCAGCCGATTATGTACTGACACCGGTTTCAATCGGGCTTTATGAGCTGGCTGGTGTTGCCGATCTTATGCAAACAATCCATGTGATTCGCACCCAGGGCTTTAATCCCAGGCTCAAACACATCGGCATCTTGCCGATGAAGGTCAACAGCCGCAGCACCGAGGCGAAAAATGCGCTGACTATGTTACGGAATCAATACGGGCCGATCATATTATCTCAAGCCTTGGCCGAGCGGGCGGCGGTCCGCAAGGCCATTGCCCAGCGCCGCCCGGTTTGGACTCATACTAGCGGCGAAGGTCATTTAAAAGCGGCGGGCGAGTGGCGGGCGGCATGCACGGCCATTCTGGCACGCTTGAACTAATCGGCTTTTAAAAATCATTTCGGAATTTTGATTATGACTAAACAAAACGCTCTCTTTAGTGGTAGTGGTGTTGATGCTCTTTTTGGTGTCAGTGGCAACCCAAACGAATACGAAATATTAGCCCCTCTCGATGATATTGAAGTCGAGGCTCAGGTACGTGAAGAGTTCGAGGACGAGGATAACGAATTAGCTGATCTTGGCCGCAGCCTTCGTAAGCAACAGTTGCAGGCCATTGTCATTCGCCCTAATCGCCCTGGCAGTGAAAAACCCTATTTGTTGGTTGCAGGAGAACGGCGGTATCGGGCGGCCCGGATGGAAGGATTAACTCACCTTCGGGCCAGCGTGAAAGATTTCACCGACGAGGAAGCCGAAGATGCACAATTTATCGAAAACATTCATCGTAAGAATCTCACGCAGATCGAGGAAGCCAAGAAGATTGAACGTGACCTTAAGATTAAGAAAATGAGTCAGGAGGCGGTGTTAGAAAAGTACGAGATTAGCCGCACACGCTTATCAAAGATGTTGGGCTTGCTGAATTTACCGGAACAAGCAAAACGCCTGGTAACGGAAGATTTGAGCGCGGATGTTGAATCTATTAATGCGTTAAAGATCATCGAAAAAATCGACCCAGCGAAAGCTAAGGAGGCGGTTGATAAAATAAAAAGCGGCGGAGCAAAAGCGAATGTGCGGGATATAGTGAAAGCCGCTAAGGACGAGGTTAAGCCGCCCAAGAAAATAGAGGATAAAAAACCCGCAACCCAGGTTGATGTTTTCGCGGGCGCGAAAACAACTGATTCAAACAAAGACGATAGCAATCAATCGTCTGAAAACCTTCCGACAGGAGAGACAGTTAATTTAGTGTTGATGGTGGCCTATAACGCGATTTTTTTGCACGACAAAAAACCTAAATCGGTATTAGATGCCATGAGCAATGACGACCGGGAAATGATCGATGTCTGGTTACGGGCCTTTTATGAAATGGGTGTAATGAGTAAAGATGCTGGCCGCGATGTGCTGAAACATTTGCGCAAAGACCATTTTGCTGCGGACGGTATTGGCGCATTTGCGCTGGCAGCGTTTATGTATGGCGTGGCTCGTAATACAAAATTTAGCTTGTTGGATATTTTTGGTAGTGTTAAGGCGTAGATGCTAAGCGCATCGGGATTGATCAGTGTGCGCGGCAGTGTCAATTTACCATAATGTTAAGATACGCCAAACCAAACCAATACACGAGTATATGAGCGCAGAACGAGAAGAACGCCGAATGAGTAAAGCCGAATTTAACGCTGTTCGAGACTTGATGAAATTAACTAAGGATCGAACAGACGCGGCCTATGCTGTGTTGGTTAATGGCGCGGGTTTAAAGGCTGTTGCCGATCAATATGGTTGGACCCGGCAAGCGGTCAACGGCGCGGTGAACTCAGCTATGCGGGCGCGGGATAAGTATCGGGCGGCTCAAGAGATTGAACAAAATGAAATCAAGGCATTATTACCGGAAGGGTGGGACTTGGTATCGATGGCAGCACCGGTTGACCTGATTGAAAAATTCAGAATATCCGTTTCACGGCGTCGTTCAAGCAAATGACAGAGCTAGACAAATTTAACGGCGAATGGGCCGCGATGATGGCTGAAAAGGCCAGGCTACGCCGAAGCCGCGATCAACAACAGGCTTCGCCTGCTAAAAACTTGACTTGCATCCAGCTTACGCTTTGGCCGGAAGCGGTGCGCGGAATTCCAAATGCCGCCTTGCGTTCCGCCCTATTCGGTGCTGTCCGCATGGGCGCAAGGCCATATCTTGAACGCCAAAAAATCCACTCTCAAGAAGGTATCGCGATCCATTACACCGGGGCTAGGCTCGACCAGGCCGACCTTGATGTGTGGAGTACCGTTTTACATATCGCGCGGGTGCAGTCGCTTGGCACGGAATGCCGCGTTACAGCGTATCAATTACTCAAGAGTCTTGGCAAAACCGATAGCGGCAAGAATCGGGATACATTAAGCCGCCGGCTTAGCCGGCTTAATGCTACAGGTCTTGATGTAAAAATCGGACACCACAGTTACGAGGGCAGCTTAATCGCCGAAGTTTACCGCGACGAAGTGACCTTAGAGTATTTCATTACACTGAGTCCCAAACTAGTGGCCTTGTTCGGAGCCGATCAGTTTACCCAGGTCGAGTGGGCTATTCGTCACGCCCTGGACGGCAAACCGCTTTCTCAATGGTTACATGGCTTTTATTCTAGTCACGCTAAACCCTATCCAATGAGCGTACAGCGTATCTACGAACTTTGCGGTAGCCAAGCCGCTTTGATCAGTGATTTTAAAAAGGATTTAAAGCGGAGTCTCGATCATGTTGTCGAAGCATGTTCCGCCAACGGCCAGCGGTTTCGTTATGAATTTAAAAACAATTTAGTCTTTGTGAAACACTCTGGTAGTCCGTCTCAACAACGCCACATTGCCAAACGAGTTCGAGCTTTAAAGCAGCAGAAACGTTAATCCGGCATACCGTTCCCACACCCCCGCCGCCCCTCACTAATACGTTTTAATGCCGCGCTGAAACAGCGGCCATTAACTCAGCCCTGTCTATATGATCAGGCTGATTGACCGCGGCCAACCCGAATTCACTACACACTAATTTCGCAAGATTGTATGCGGTCAGCAACGAAACTTGTTCATCAGCGGCTGCGGTATCCAATGCTGCTTTGGCGGTTTTCCCTGCCATAAATTGGAATGCGCTTGTGGTAGACCAACCATTACCAAGTTCGGCCTGTAACGCCGTGGTCGTAGTTTCCAGCATTTGTTGATCGACATAACCCCATGACAACACAACGGCAGCACACAGCCTTGTTTTGGGTAACTCAAATACGGCATTTGTCATGCTAAAACCCCTATAACTCTGGCTGATGATACCGTTCCAATGCCCCCGATACATCACCAAAGCCGGTTAAATTATTAGTTCAAAAGTAATAGGCACTTCTAAAAAGTACCGTTCCGACACCCCCGGAGGGCTTATCATCCGCCGTCAACATGGAGCGACTACTATTTTATTCAAATGAACGCGGTTCCGGTAAGCCCATATTGCCGTTCCGACACCCCCGGCGTATACCGTTCCTGCACCCCCACACTTTACCGTTCCCACACCCCTAGCGTACTGCTTTCTGGCCGGTATTATGGCTTTATTGACAAAATGAACAAAATGCCCACAAAAATACCGTTCCCACGCCCCCAGAATTACCGTTCCGACGCCCCCGGCATACCGTTCCCGCGCCCCCGGCATACCGTTCCCGCGCCCCCGGCGTACCGTTCCTGCCCCCCCGTCCCGTATTTTTAAATCACCTGCTCAGCCCAGAGAATGCGCGGCATTCGGCATTTCACAAATTTTCGCCTAATCCTCTTTTAATCCTTCTTTAATCCCGATAACCACAAATAAGTAACACCAGATGTAAACAAATATCTGTTTACATCTAGGCCTTTTTATTCTATACTCTAAACTCATTCTTTAGACCGGGCTTCGCCATGGTCGCTTACCGGAGAAATACCGATGATGAACACTCTACAGCTCAAACCTACCCACTCAATCGCTATTGATGAAGATGGCGACTTTTTTGCACCCGTTTCAGCGGATGCAATCGATTGCCTACTTGCTAAGTATAACGCCGATCTTACCAACATTCGCCTAGTCGAAGACTTTATGAATGGCGGGGCGGGTGGCGTTGTTCATTACTTTGCCGAAGGCAGCAAAAATCATTCTGGTAGTTCTCACCATTACTACAGCACAACCTTTCGCGCAGATTGGGCCGTCGAAGCGCTAAAATCTGCTTATTGGTCACGCGCTATCGCTATGACCGATGTCATGGATTACATGCCGCAAAAGCGGCGGGATGAATGGCGGGCCAGTATTGACAAGCCAATGGGTGTTAAAAAACACTTATCCGCTTACGATAGGTCAATGAGAATTCAGAACGGAGAACCCACGGACATCGATGAGTGGGAAATCCAGCCCATTCCGGATTTTACAGAGGACACCGTAAGAGCTACCTTGACGCAACTGTTATTGAGTCGAGAAAAATTCTTTGCTGAACGTGTAGACGGCATCTTTCGAGCTTTATCCGGCGTTCACATCACCAACTCACCGGTTGGGTTTGGTAAGCGGATGATATTAAATCGGGTCTATACGGTACACGGTAAGGGTTTTTACTCGCAGAATAGTTCTATGGCTGGGTATATCAATGATCTTCGCTCGGTCATCGCGAAGTTTATGGGCAGAGATGAACCCGCCTGGTATATCACCAGCCGAACCATCGATAACATCCCTAAAGATGGACAGTGGAACGTTCTGGATGGTGGTGCCATTAGGATTCGCTTGTATATGGTTGGAACCGCGCATTTAGAGATTCACCCGGATATGGCTTGGCGATTAAATGCTGTGCTGGCTAGTCTCTACCCCGCCGCGATCCCGGCACAATTCCGTACTAAACCCGAAAGGAAAGCGAAAGATATTGCGCTTCTTCAACATCCGTTACCATTCGCCGTGCTTAGCATATTGGCTGAGTCAAAACCAAGGCATAATGAAAAACGCGTCCAGCTGCCATTTGGGTCGCAATCTACCAACAAGTTTGCTTGGGAAGAAGCTAGTCGCGTCTTGCAAAGCATCGGTGGCGTTGATCGTAGATTAGGTAATTATGAATTTAACTACTGTCCTGCGAATGTCATAAACGAAATAGTTATGAGTGGATGCATTCCCGATCATCGTAGCCACCAATATTACCCCACCAATGGTGATTTAGCACAACGGGCCGTCGAAGAAGCCGAAATACAACCGACCGATCAGTGCGCAGAAACCAGCGCCGGCCAGGGCGGCATTGCTGCTTTTATGCCGACTGACCGTACAACCTGCATTGAAATATCACCCTTACACTGTGAGATATTACGATCTAAGGGTTTTAATACGATTGAGGCCGATTTCTTGGAATGGGCTAAATATCAACCTGCTCAGGTGTTCGATAAGATCGTGATTAATCCACCTTTTTCAGATGGCCGGGCAGTTGCGCATGTTATTACCTCGATGCAGTTGATTAAGCCCAGCGGTCGTCTAGTGGCGATCCTACCAAGCTCGTACATCAATAAGGCGTTTGACGTTGCTGGCGAATGGTCATTTACGTGGTCCTCGCCGATTGAAAATGCGTTTAGTGGGACCAGTATTTCGGTGGCAATTCTTCGGGCTGATAGATTAAGTTAATATGGAAAACTAACATGGCTAAGTTTTACTACCAAAGCACAGGCGATTCCCCTAGTGAATTTGTTGCCGAAATAGATGGTTATTTGTGTTTTATTAAACCAATCATCGAAAGCGGTCAGATCATTTGGGCATGGAGTATTCAATCTGGCGGCGGCTGGACTCATCGGGGCGTTGCCGATCAGGTCGTCGAACATAAGGCTGGAACAGCTTTTTCAATTTCAATGGCCGAAGAGGCTATTACTAACGCATTAGATCATTGCGATTTTTAGGGGTTAACTTATGCACGAACCGCGCAACAGAACAATCAGACCTGAGTGTTTGCAACCATATAGTCTTGATTGGCCCACTCCAACCGGCGACGAAGTAGCCGAGTTGTTGAGGCAGGCCGATTTTAGCGGCTCTGTAGCTGCCAACGCGCTTGGATTAAAAAAGAATGGCGCGAGAACCGTTAGGAAGTGGGTTGGGAATGAATCCGAAATCCCTTATGCCGCATGGGCGCTTTTATGTGACTTCGCGGGGCTTGGGCAAATATGGCGATACGACCACCAACCGCCACAGGCTTAACAAATGCAGTTTTCGCGGGCGCGAAATTTATGTTTTTTTGTAGAGGGTTGAGTTTATGACTATTCGATTGTATGGCGTAGCGATATTAATTGCTGGGGTATTCGCTTTAAGGTTTGCGTGGCCACCCGTTGGACTTAGCGGCGGTACGCTCCTTTTTATGAATATAGGAGGATTCGCCGCGATTGTTATAGGTTTAAGCTTCATATTTAGCGGCAAAGCCCTCTTACATCTTTTCTTACATTGAGCGGCCAACATAGATGGTTATTTCTATGGTGGACATTTTAGATTGCTATTTTTGTTTTTGGCTATGCGGTGTATAGTGGGCTATTATGGATATACCCATTTTGACCATAGTTTATGAAAGTCGCTCGAATCTATATTCGCGTTAGCACTGACAAACAGGATATTACCCGGCAGAAGGCGCTTGTCGATAGCGCAAGGGCAGAAGGCTTTTATATTGCCGCCGTGTATTCTGAAACGGCGTCTGGTGCTCGGGCGGATCGCCCGGAGCTGTTACGGATGATTGACGATTTACAACACGGCGACGTGGTGATTGCTGAAAAGATCGACCGGATAAGCCGGCTACCGCTGGCCGATGCCGAAAAGTTGGTAGCATCGATCAGGATGAAGGGGGCCAAGCTGGCCGTGCCGGGGATTGTTGATTTGTCGGAATTAACGGCCAGCGCCGATGGAGTCGCCAAGATCGTTTTAGAAGCTGTTCAGGATTTATTACTTAAACTCGCGCTGCAAATGTCGCGTGATGATTACGAAACCCGCCGAGAACGGCAGCAGCAAGGGATTCAAATCGCGAAAAGCGCTGGTAAATACACTGGCCGAGTGGCTAACACTGATATTCACCGACGCATCATTGCGTTGCGCGGTGCAGGGCATTCTATTAAGCAGACCGCCGAGCTGGCCGGTTGCAGCCCAAGCCAGGTGAAAAAAGTGTGTGCGGAAGCAAAGCGTTCTGAAACGTAACGTATCATTTCGAGTTACTGGGGATGGTATTGGGACTCATGTTAGCCGTTGTAGTTGCTTACTTATTTATGAGGGATGGTTATGGCCAAAGTTGTTAAATTTCCAAAAGCTCACCCATCTGGTGCCGGTGAAAGGGTACTTGATATTACCCGTCGTTCTGCATCGAGCGTAAAGCATGGCGGCAGCAGGTTTGTGCCTTGGTGTGGCCGTGCGGTTGCCCGCACATTCGAATTTCTGATTGAATTTGTGCGCGTCATGGTATTGACGTTATTGCTATGGTTCCGGCCTATTCTGTTTGTCGTGATTAGACCGTTGTCCGGCTTTCTGCTGATCGCGTTCGTTATTTGCCTGGTCACTCATCCCGCCAATCCGCAACTTGTTTGGATGTTCGGTTTGGCATGTTTTGGTGCGTTTTTAATTATGTACCTTTATGACGCGCTACTGGTCTTTTTGTCGCGCGGTAATGTGATCAATGTTCTTAACTAATGACTTGAGGGAAACTGCGAGGATCTCACATAGCCATTGCTGGCTATAGGGGTAGTCGCAGAATTCGGCGAAAATAGTACGTTAAGGTTTTTGACGGTTTTAATTGGAAGAAGGTAGCGACCTTTAACATTCGCTATTGCTAATTTTTACCTTTTCGAGGGGATGGGCAAAAATAGCCGAATTGCCGCTCTTGCAGTTGAGCAAGGCGATATCGCATAGTTATATTTGTCTGTGCCGGCCACAATCACCCAAGTAATCGAATGAACACAACCGTACCAGCGCTAGAGAGCAGGGCGGTAAACATGCAGATAAGGATCGTTACCACCCACCTCAAAGCCAACGGTGAGCCATTGGCTTCGCTTGACTCCGCAATGCTGCGTTTTAAGGTGGTGATTTCGTCGCTCAGCGCTTCGCGAAGTAGCGCACGAATAATCTCTCGCTGTTCGTCGCCCGTTGTTGCCACCACCGTAGTCGTCACGGTTTTTAGATAAGCCACCATTTCTTTTTTTGACCGCATGTTCGCGGCTAGTACGGCTTGATTGTAGGTTTCGCCGGCTCCTTCTAGCCGACGTATCGTTTCATCCATTTTGGCGGCTGAGCTGTTGACTGCGCCGGCAACGGCGTCAGCTTTGTCCAACAGTGTGTCAATATCTCCTAGCACCTGCGCGGCGAGGGCGTCGCGCATGGTCCTTGGATCGCCGATTTCCTTTTTTTTGGCGGTTTTGGTCATGGCTAAAACAAGGCTTTAAATACTTGATCAAGATTTTGATTCGCGGTAATCGCTATCATCTTGAGCAACGCCATCTTTACGCACCGTTCCGCCTCATCGGTGTTGCCTGCGAGTTTTGCGGCCTTGGCTTGTTCCCGATAATCAGTTTTATCGTTAATGATTTCAACTAACGGCACACCTAAGTCTTTGCATTGGTCAAACGCTTCATTGTTATAAATGACGCATTTCTCATTGATGACAAATGACTTATCAACCGTCTCTAAGCCAAACAGCGACCCAAATTCTTCACGTATATCATCGTCGATGTCCACCTTGTTCATCACCACGCGGATTTTCTTTTTGGGAATCCCCATGGCTGCTAATGCCTTAATGGTTTTGATAGTGTCGATGGTCTGTTTTTTTTCCTTCACAGTCGGCACCAGGTAATAATCGAATTGCTGGTGTGAGTCGTGATACTGCGTCATTAGGTTGGTAAAGTCTTCTACGTTAGAAGCTCCCACGTCGATAATGGCATCATCGAGCAAGAAGATTTCTTCTTGAAGTTCTTTGTATTTTTTACCCTTGAACGTTTCCACATCGACCCCGTCCGTGGCTGCATGATCGTTCAATGTTTCGATGCTGAACAGCGCTGCGTCGTTCATTCTCGGTTTTAGCAAGTGCGCGGCTACGGTGGATTTTCCTACGTTGCCTGAAAAATTAATCACTACCAGTTTCATGAGGTTTTTTCCTTGTCTGTTTGTGAGGCTTACCCAGTTTGGCTAACTGATCCAGGTTGATTTTTTCGCTCAATATCTCCCGTAAATCCGTTGGGTCAAAGTAGGTCTGTTTGTTTTCCGGTTCGTTCTCTATGTGATCGTCGCGGTTTCTTGCCGGCGTGGCGACTGGTTCCGGCTGGATCGTCCTTGGTTGAGGCCGTTTTGTTTGTAACTCAGCGGCTTTCTGTTCCTGATGCCTGGCTAGATATGACGCGATGCCCTGTATCGACACCGTTATGTCTTTCCCGGCTAAGTAGCTTTGGATCTGTTTGTACGAATAACCCAATTCCCTGAGCCGATGCAGATCCGCCAGGTATGGGAATAATTTGGAGCCGGACGTTGAGGCAGGCGTATTCAACTGTACAAATTCCTCAATATCCAATGAAAGTCCTCGATTTCTTCAACGTTTAGGGCGCTAGCTCACTATTTCATCAACACTTTAAACCACTATTCTATCATTATTCAAGTGATTTCTATGTATTCACTATGAATTCACGTAGTTTTAAACATTAATTCAATACATATTCAACACTTGGCGGACACCGAAAAGCACGTAAAAACACAAAAACGAGGGCAGGATAGAGGAAGTTATAATTTTGTGTTACACTTTACCCATAGTAGAGAGGTTAGAGGCCCATGGCAAAGATCAGAACCGTTGCACTTAATATAAGAATTCTTCCCGCCAAGAAGGCGGCGCTAATTGCACTGGCTGAAAAACGACGTACAGACGTGACTAAGTTGATTTTGCCGGAGATTGACCGTTTATTAAATGCTGACGCAGGCGACTTCATAGCGCCGCCTGACGTTGCCACAGATGATGAATTAGACGATATTGACTTATTGAATCCACTAATAAGTTTTATGCCGTTGCCGGGCGATAAGCGACATACCATTGACTACGCCGCTACGCGTATGATGAAGCTAGGTACAGTCATGAAGCTGATTCTGCGCGGCTGGATAACCAAGAACGCACCCATGCCGCGAGAAGAGTTGGCGGCACTTGCCGTGACCTCGAACCAGTTAGCCGCCCTTGGTCGCAATCTGAACCAGTTGGTCAAGCTGGCCCATGCCGGCCATTGGCCTGATTCGAATGAGCTGGTCGATATGCTCACTGAAACTATGCAAATGACCACACAAGCCAGCGCCGAGATTGATGCCGTGGTGAGAACCAATTTAATGAGTTGGGAGAACGAAGATGCCTAAGAAACGTACCGCCGTCGTCAGTAGGGATAGGAACGCCCCAGGCCTGGATTTCGTGAGCCATGGCCGGAAAGGTCCGAAGGCACTATTTCACCCCTCTTCGCCCGCTTCGATGGAGTCATTGCGACGGACGCTAAATCGTGTGCCGGAGGTCATGGTTAAAGTAACTGGCGGCGGGCGCGATCCTGAAACTGCCGAGGCCCATATCGACTACATTGATCGTAAAGGCGAGTTAGAGGTGCTAACGGATGAGGGTGAATATCTAAAGGGTAAGGACGTTTCCGAGTTTCTGGTTCGCGACTGGAAGCTCGATACCATCATCAATAAACGCAACCGTGAAGCACCCGAGGCCGGCGAGAAGGATAAGCGGGCGAAACTGGTTCATAACATTGTGCTATCGATGCCTCAAGGAACACCGCCACAATCCGTTTTAGCGGCTGCACAGCATTTTGCTCGTGAGAACTTCGCGTTTACTCATCGTTACGCCATGGTTTTGCACGACCCGGCCACCGATCCCAAGCACGACAAGACCGAATCCGGTAAAAACCCGCACGTTCACTTAGTCGTTAAAGCGGTAAGCGAAACCGGTGAGCGGCTTTACATCCGCAAGGACACCCTGCAAAACTGGCGTGAGCAATTTGCCCAGGCGTTGCGGGATCACGGTGTTGAAGCTAATGCTACGCCGGCAGCTATTAGGGGGCGCGGAAAAAGCAGCGCCAAGACATCGATGCACCAACACCAAGAGCGTATAGAAAAATGGCAGAATGGACCAAAGGATGAACATGGCAAGCCCCCTGTCGCTTCGACGTTTCTTCAAGGCCGCGTAGAAGATGTGCTTAATGAGGTTGTGAATGGTGTTGTCCCCGATTCACCCGGTAAGGAAAGGCTAAAGGCGACTCGTCAAGCCGTGGTAGAGGATTGGATCGCGACCGAGCATGAGTTGCGCAAAGCGGGTTTTGAAAAAGAGGCCGATGAAGTCGTGGACTTTATTAAGACGCTTCCGCCGGTAAAGTCCGATTACGATGCATTGAAAGAAACCATGCTGGCCGATAAGGACCGGTTACGGGCGACGCTGGATCGTGTTGCTATCGCGGCTCCAGTCGAGAACTCGCCTTCTTCCGGTAAGGGTGATGATCATGCGCCGGTTCGCTAGGTCTGTGACACCTAAACGTTACCCGGTGCCGGCAGGGTCACGGGTTTTTGTAGAAGGTTCTTTATTACCTTCCATATCCTTGCTGTGCTCTTGCCGTTCGCCAAGCCAGCATACCCAGGTTTGAGCGAAATCCTCGATCTTATTGAGCACAATATCTTCCTGTCGTTCTATACCGGATAGTATTAAGCGTTCACGCGTCAATTCAACTAACTGAACATCCCGCAACGCCGGTATTAGTTCGCTGCTATTTTCCGGCGACCGCAGCCGAGCGATTCTGGTGTGCCGATTTAATAGGTTATCTCGTTCCTCGTGAACTGTGAGCCAACCGGCTAAAGCTTTTTTAAACGCGAAAAGATGTTTTGGGAGTGGCCTACCTCGTTCGCGTAGGCAATGTATTTGGACCAACATTCATCAATGTACTATAAGCAACGTCGGCTTGAATATAATCAGTTCTATTTATTTCGCCAAAAGACCTTTCAATAATTTGTAGGCCATTGTAGAGCTTGCCCAATGTATTCGGTTTCGTTGCCAATAATCATAGGCTTGATCTTCGCCGCCGGAGGTTATAAACCCTGGATGTAATGATTTAGGTTCACTGTGCTTATTTTTGCCAAGCTCTTTCGCAATATTTGGGTATTTCTTAATGGCACCTGTCAGCGCATCAATGGCGTCATCCTTTTGATCGAGCTGTAGTAGCGCAATTATTCTGGAAAAAACAATATCCGGGCCTGTGTCAGAGCTGTATTGGGCGCTCAGATTTAACGCCGACTGCCATTCATTAAGGTCAAGATAGCACTGCATCAAAAGGTATCGACAACCTAAATTGTCGTTATGATTTACGGATACGAGCCTGGCAAAGATTTCAATGGCTGACGATGGGCCTTGATTTTTTAACAAGGATAAGCCTAACGCATGATAGGCCCGCATAAACGGTCTGTTGCCTAGCTCCCACCAATTCATGTGGCCCGTGTGCCACGAGAAATTCGATGGGATTGCTTCTAGTCCTATACGAACGGCTTCACGCGAACATAAATAAGACTCAAGTTCTAATCCATCTTCGGAGAAGATGAGAGACAAATGGTGTAATGCGTCGATGTAGTGGGGACATACAAGCAACAATTTGCGTAGCGTTTCTTCAGCTTCAACAAGATTCCCAACCTCATATAATTCAACCGCATCATCAAAACTGTCCTCTACTCCTTCTGGAAGGTTATGGCGAAAGACCCAGTTGTTTGGCGATTCTTCAATAAGCTTTACAACGGACATCAATAACCTCTCTCTTTGGTATGAACATTTACTCGGTTTTCCGCGATGTTACTTGATTTCCATCTTTTGTGTCTCTTCGGCGCTGCATGCGTTTTCGACAGGCAGGCACCGCGTACTGGGCGCGACCGCCTATTTCTCGACCGCAGCCACAACCACAAATCCGAACTTCACTGGGCGGCTTGGCATCTAGGATCGCGCGGGCCAGGGCTTGGGCCATGTAGATAGGTACGCCGTTACCCACTGCTCGATAGCGGGCCGACAGTGTTAAATTGTCGAGGTCAATTCCGTCGCTTAGGCCTTGTAAACGACAAAACTGGTTCCAGTCTCGTTTATTAGTCCGCCGGCCTTCCGAGGCTATACAACAGGGTTCCCATTCCATCGATTTTGGTAGGCGAGGAATAGAGATTACATGCCCTTGACTATGACCATATTGAAAATGTCTGTGCCGGTTCTGTTTAGAACCGAGTTCTCGCGAGTTAATATCTAGGCGCTGGTGTGAGTACCCCGGTATTTTTACATCCGGTACGCCAGGTACGTTTTCCATGAGCCACCACAACGGTTTAGCCTCTTCAACTAGGCGAATATATTCCCCAATCATTTCCAGACCGTAGCCGGTTGGCGGCGATCCTCGACGTGCTTTGCTAAAGTCAGGGCATGGAGGCCCGCCAATTACACCATCGAATCGGCCAGCCGGAACATGGAACGAACGTATGTCACCGCCGAACAGCGGATCAGGGCCGCGCACGACTGGAAACCCTTCGGCCTCGAATCCACGGCCCAGCAGGTCGATGCCTGGAAACAGTGATAGCGTGAGGTGTGACATCGGGCGGTTGGTTGGCGATCGATCAGTCACGGCGGGCTGAACTAGGTTGATTGCGGCCGACATAGTCATTTCCTTCTATGAGTTCAGGTTATTTTCCCATCTTTACTGTGACTTGGCCAGGTCGTGCAAACTCCGGATGGTCACATTTAGGTTTGTGAGATCCTGCCTAGTCATTTATGTCTAGGGTGTTTGAATGTCTGATTGGCGGTACCGCATAGTTATTCATAACTGTGGTGGACGGGTCGTTCCGGTGGCTGCGATGTGATATCGCATAGTTCGATTTGACTATGCCAGTCACAATAGACTCGTTTAGCGATCAGTGATGCCGCCGCCCGCTTTTGGATCGTTGAGCGGGCGGCGTAGTTCTTTACGTATTTAACTTAGCCAAACTCTTCTTGATCGAAAAATTCTTTATGGGAATATCCTTGCCATATATCCATCAACGGGAAGTTAGGATCATCGGCGCGAGTATATTCAACACCATCCAGCCAGATACAAAGCGGTGGAAAGAAAAAATGGTCTGTGATTATTTTGACCGCCTCTAAAGGCGTTGTTGGTGTGGCTGACTGGTGCCTTAAAAAAATCAGGTCTGCCATACATTCGTGGGCCTCTTGAATATCGAACCCTTTTTCAAGTCCTACGGCCAACACGGATTCAAACAAGTCATCGTCTTCAATATAGTCTGAGTTGCCACCTTTCGAAAAGTCCCAATCGCTTTCTTTTCGGTCCATGATGAACCGAAACGGATACTGTTGTTTGGTTTGCAGTTGGTCCGTTGCGTGGTTTTGTTTATTGGCTTGGTGCCAGCTTTGATAGCCATGGCGCTGTGATATTTCTTCGAGCGCTTTTGAGTATTGAATGCCGCGCTCTTTTTTGAGTAGTTTGGCTTCCAGCTTGATTTGCTTTATAGAACGATTCGTACTTAACATAAATTACCCCTCATAGAGACACTATATCGCCCGCTAATATCGTCTTGAGTGCAATTCACGTTAAATTGAATGGGTAGTGCCGGTGGCTTCGCCTATGCGGGCGGCGTGTTTCTACCAAACACGCCAGAATTCTCGCTCATCCGATAGATGTTGTCAAATACTGACGTGGTGCTGGTGACATGGCATTACATCACTAACACTCGTCAGCAGCACCCTTGCTCTATATGGCGCAATTCGCTGAATCTACTCGATCAGATATTGCCTGCCAAGTGGGTTCAAATTCGGGCCAGTCAGATTCAACAACGGCGCATTGTAGAGATTGCTTACCATTTAGCAGCCTATACTCGTTCAGTTTCCGTTGAATACCGTCCAATTGTTGTTTTTCCTCGAATGACAGGCATTCGGTTATGTCATGTATTTTTAATACGATATAGCGCTCTTCTCTCATCATGTTATTCACCGCTTAATTAATGACATTATGGCCTCGATTTCTCAGGCATGTGTTGTACGCCAATTTATAACGATTGTTGGCTTCCAGGCCTTGTTTGGCTGCGCCACCTAGTACGCCAACGGCTGCGCCGATAGCCGCACCCGTTCCGGCATTGCCGAATACGGCACCGCCGGCAGCGCCGCCGCCACCGCCAATCAATCCGCCTACGGCGGCTCCGGTCGCTGTTTCTTTTAGTATGCCGCCAGAGGCTTGCGTGGCGAGTTGCTCACACTCGTTCATGTCTTGATTGAGTCGGTACGCGTTGGGATCGTTAAAGGTATCGACCGCTGGCCTGTAACCGCTCACGGAGGCACAGCCGGTTACGGCTAGTAGTGCGGATACGATTAAGCGGTGTTTGATTTTGCATTGTCTCATGACGTGTTCCTTTTCATGGGTGGGTTAAATTGGCCGGCTTTAGCCGCCCTGCTCTGTTGCCTTGGTTCGTGTTTTCGCGGGCGCGAAAATGCACGGTGTTTAGGTTTGTTGCTCAACGATGGCTTGTAATAGTGCGGCCAGGTCGTAAGTGCCTGCCGTCTTTAAATTGGCGGCGACCGTTCTTGACCGGGTTTCGTTTTTGGGTAGAAAGATGGCCCGGCTATTCTCGTGGGGCGGCGGTAATTTTCGCCATAAATACGTTGCGCTAAACGCTTTCATGGCCTGATGAAATTGGTTTTGCTCTTCGGCGCTGTCGTCTATCACCAATATATCGAAGCGTTCGCGTAGGGCCTCAACACTGCTGGGATTGATCGAATAGATTTTGAGTTTGCCGTTTAAGTAGACTTTACGGTTCAGCTTGTCGGCGATGTACCGTGCTGCGGCAAAGTGGTGTGAGCCGCCGTCGTTCATTAGAAATGTACGGCCATCCCAGCGATAACGGCAAAAGTGGTCGGTTGTGGTGTCGGCATGTAGTTCATTGCCGATTCTGATTTCCGAGTGCGCGAGGTTGCGCAATAGGTTTTCTTCCGTGATTTCTTCGATCCAGTTAGGGGTTCTGGCTTGTGCAAACTGATCAAGGTCGGTGAATTGTTGCAAGTCCGATTTTGAGCTTGAAAAGCCTACGACATCTTGGATTTCGCATTGCCAAGCTGGCACTATCTCGCATTGACCGAAGTCGTCGAACTCGGGCATGGCGAGTTCGAAGCTGCTGTAATGGCCTTGGCTGAATCGCCAGCCGTACATGATGTTATGTTTGGCGAACATCGTTGGGCGAAAGCGCCTGTCTCCCCATTCATGCCACCGTACCATGCTGCCCGCGTGGATCGACTGTGGCGTAGGTTCAATTACGGGGAGGAAATTCGAATAGCTCTCGATGGCGTGGTGTAGCGTGACCGGACTGTACCCTAAGTCTTCCTGGATCAGATGAACGCCCGATTGTAACCACTTGGCAATTTTCGTTATGGGCATAATTAGTTCACCCAGAATGCATAGATATAGTTTGGATAGGTTTGGCTACCGGTGCTGCCGTTGTATCGTGCTAACGCGCGACTTACGTTTCCGCCTTCCTTATCTAAGTAGCTCCTTAAAATGGCGCAGCCTAACCGCAGGTTTGTTCGCACGTTAAACAGGTCTGATGAGTGTTCACCTACGATGTCCGCCCAAAACGGCATAACCTGCATATAACCCCTAGCGCCGGCGGATGAAATGGCATATTTTCGAAAATTGCTTTCGCCCCGGATGACGGACAACACTAAGTCAGGTTCTAAGCCTGCCCGCTTGGCTTCATAGTGGATGGTTTGTAATAGTTCACGGCGCAAACGCACGTTGTGTAGCCGTTCGGATAATCCCTTGTTGCCGGTCATTTGTTTGACCAGCGCCCTGTCCATTTGGTCTACCCATTGTTGTTCGTTGCTGGTTAGTGTTGCGGATTGGCGCACGGTATCCGCTACGGTGGCATCGATTGATGCTACTTGTAAGCGGATAACTGCCTCTTGATTGGGTGCGGCGTAGGCGCTGTGCGCTACCAGCATGGCGATGGCTAGGTGTCGTCGTTTCATCCTGGCTTCTCCTTAATTGGGTACTATCTTGATTTCTTGTTTGATGGTGGTGGTATCTGGCCGTTGGCATTGGTTTTGATGATCGATCAGAAGGGTTTCGCTCACAATCTGATACATCCCGCCGGCGGATTTTTCAATCACCACCCGATACTGGTTATCCCAGTAACAGCGGCGCATGGCGTACCGATGGGCCGTTATTTCTAGGTTATTTTCACCAAGGCGTTTAATGGTTACATCGTGTAATTCAATCGGTTCAACGGACGGCTGGCCGTTGTACCAAGTTTCGCGCAAGAGTTGTTTCCATTTGTGGCCGCTTAGCTGCCGTTCACTCGTGGCCCTGTCCAGCGTTGTGACTGTGGCCGTTATATTGGCTGAGTCTCTGTATAACGTCAGCAGGTTGATATTGGCTTTATTGGTAAGCTCAAGGTATGTGGCTAAAAAGCGTTTAGCGCTCTCAACCGTTTGCTTGTCCATTTCAACCGCGTTAGCCGATTGAATTGATAGCAACAGCGCCCAGCGGGCCATTGTGACGCCTGGCTTCATCTGACTTGCGCCTGATCTTGTTTCGGCGGCTCTTTGACTATGACCGGCGGCTTACGGTCATTGAGTACGCTGTTGGCGTCGATAGTAGCTTGTTTACCCTGTTCCGATATTTCCGGTGGCGAGATTTTTTTGCCATTCTCCAATGCGCTGGCTATACCTTCCTTGATTAAATAGACCAGGGTTGCTTTTTCGTCTTCGGATTTAATGACGCCGCTTTGATGGGCTTGTTCTGCAATCTTCTCACCCAGTTTGGCGGCTGTAACCGCTGCCGCGACTTCCGGCATTTGCGCAATTACTTTCCGTTCAATTTCCTTGCCGGTGCGTAGCGCTTGGGCGTTTTCTTCCAACGCGCTTTGATAGTCCTCTCTTTCGATTCGCCAGGCGTTTTTTTGCACAGGCTTCTTCGTTTCAACTGTGTTGCCGGCTTCGTCGCGGGTTTGGGTGGGAATATTCACGCTTTGTTTGCCCACATTGGCTAACACTACGGTATCCCCGATCTGTGGCTGTGATTGCGATTCGGCGAATGCGCGCTTGAAGTCCGCCCCCCATTTGGTCACTTCTTTGCCGTTGACCTCCAGTTTCACATAGTACGATTTGCCTTTTTCCGGATCGTGTTTGTAATGGTCTGCGCCGTGAGCTAACAAGACGCCCGTGGTCATGTCGTCTCGTTGTACTGGCTTTTGTTGGGGTTCCGAGCTTTTGGCGTCACGCGCGGCCATAGCTTTTAACAGTTCGGCCTCTTCCAATTTCGAAGGCTTGTAGCCCACCACCTCAATTCCTTTCATCGTGGCTTCACGCCAGACTTGTTGCTTGAAATTGTCTGTTCCGGATACGGTGATGGCTTGCCAGCTCCTGGCCTCTGCGATGGCGACCGCGTCACGGATTACGGTAACGTTCTCCGTTTCTAGTTTTATTTTTTTGCCACCATCCTCAAACGCGAGCGTTTTATCTTGGAAGTAGTATTGATTTTTGAGCCGTAGGTATCGTGCTGCCACGCGTTCAGGTACTTCCTGGTTGCCGGTTGGGTTGGGTGATTGCGTGGATTGCTGGTCGCTGGCCTGTTCTGGTGGGGTTTGCTGGGATGGTGCGGCGGTTTTATCTTGCGTCCGATCATAGAAGGCAATGATGTTTTCTTGCGCTTGTTGACCTTTAGCTGCCGGCTTGCGGTCCGGTTGTGCGGGTTGATGTTCCAGGTAGGCGGGTGTTGCAATGCCTTCCAGTGCATTTTTTTGCCAAAGTTTTTGCGCCTTCTCAGGGTTTATATGGGCAAACCGTTCCAGATCGTCGGCCAGGCGGTCGTCCAGTTTTTGAGGCTGCGGTTCGTCTTTGCCTTCGGCGGCTTGCTTGTTGAGTGTTTGCAGTCGTTTTCGTATCGATTTTTCCATAGCGCCGTAGAAGCCGGCTTGAAACTCTTTGTCCTCCGGGAACACATCCGGTACGCTTTTGTAATGTCGCGGCTGGCCGTCCTCATAGGTGCCGTGGATTTCGGTGGATGCCATGATGCGGCCACGATTGTTTTCCGCATATGTGACGCTCGGTTTTTTTTCCGGGTCAGCGGTGAAGTAGGCTGCGCCGGCCTTTTCGGGGTCCGTGTATTCCTTAGATTTTTTACCTGCCATGACCGTAAAAATTGCGGCGGCTTGCGGTTGTTGTTGGGCTGTTTCGGACGGATTGGGTTGATTGGCCATGTGGCGCTCCTAGTTATCAATGACTAAGTTAAGGTAACGTTGTGCAGCCGCCTTGATGTCCTCGGCGGTCATTGGTTGGTCGGTCGGCGGTAGTATGTATTCGGGGTCAATATCAAAATCGTTTAACGATAGGCTGTCGAAATTTTCGAGTTCTTCTATCGTGACAGGTCTATAACGGGGTTCGTCGTCTGCCTCGATTTCGGCGTAGATTTCCTCCATTGCACGGATAACCGGTTCGATACGTTTGACAGTCGGTGCTTTGAGTAGCCGTTTTTTGAACTGCCGGTCTTTGTAGTAAATGATTTTTTGGGCCAGGATTGGGCGGATACCTTCGAAAATAATGATTTCCTTGTCTTCGCCGATTTCCTTCACTTCTTGCGGCATGAGTAACATGCGGCGTTGGTCGCTTTCCGTTGTGCTATTGCCTTTCGTTCCCCACATAGGGCGTGAACGGCTTTTGCCCTTCACCGTGGTTGAGCCAAGATCGTTGGAAATTTCTTGTGCGTCCATGAAATCCTTGGGGGCAAACATAATGCGCCCGGCCAACGTTTTGACGATGGTATCCGCCCCGTCCCTGCCATACACGGACCGTAGTTGTGATGGCGTTTGTATGACGAGCAAGGTCCGCACGTTGTAGCCCGGTAGAAAACCACTGGATATTTCAATGACCGGTATCCGGCCTAGCGCTGTACATTCATCGAGCAGCAATAACAGTTGATGTTTCAATGCCGGGTTGTGCTCAGGTAATTCGCGGGTTTGCAGGCCTATCGCCTGCTGAAAAAACAGGCTTAGTACGGGCCTTATCCTGTCGAGGTCGTCGGGTTTGACGCCGACGTAGATGGATGTGGGCCTTTTGCGCAAGTCGCGCAGATCGAAGTCATTGCCCGATGTAGCGGCGTCCAGTAAAGGGTTTAGCCAGAGTGCCAGTTTTGAGGTTAGCTCTTTACGGATGCCGCCCGCTGTTTGCGGCGGCAAATCGATAACTTCATAGATCGATGATACACATTGCCACGAGAGCGGATTGCTGCCGCCTCTTCGTCTTGCGAGTATCCCCTTCCAATGTTCCACAAACCCTTCGCCGGTCGTTCCGCCCGACATTCCTTGGCGCAACACCTCGCCTATGGTGCGCAAGCTATTTGGGGTTTCGAACAGATACAGCGCTATGCCTAAAAACAAGGTCCGGGCGCTTAACACCCAAAATGAGTCCTTGTTCGCTTCGACTGAATAAAGCATTTCGGCAATGCGTTGCACGTCGTTAATCCGAATGCCGGGATCGTCGGACACGTAAAAAAACGGGTTCCAGCGGGCGGTTTGGCCGGTTTCGGAAAGCGGGTCGAAAAGGTGAACAGCCTGGCCGTATTTTTGCCGAAAACCGGCAGTCACTTCCCAATTTTCCTTTTTGACATCTACCACAATCACGGAGCCGGCAAAATTGAGCAGGTTTGGAATGACCACGCCAACACCTTTGCCCGATCTTGGCGGTGCGGCCAGGATGGCACCTTGTTGGCCGGGAATGGATAGGTATCGTTCGCCAATTTTGCCGATGATGATGCCGTCACAGTCTAACAAGCCGCGTTGCATGATTTCCCGGACGGTCGCGAATCGCGCATCGCCATGCAGTAACCGGCGACGGGGAATGAATGGAATAGCCACCACACCGCCTATCACGGCAAAGCCGGCTACCGCGCTGCCGACCAGGCTTCGGCGAATGTCTGGTTTGTGGCTGTAGTAGTGGCCGTATTGCAGCCAAGTCAACGGCGTGGTCTGTGCCGGATTCTGGTGATTGACCACCAGAAAGAAATAGCCGGACAAATACAGTCCGGCTACGATGGCAATGAGCAATCCGGCGACTATTTTGGCAATCTGTCTCATAGGTTACAGGCCGTGTGCGCGTTTTTTCTCGGGCTTGAACCACGCTTCGGATATACGCCGTTGGTGGTTGAATTGCAGAACAATGTCTACGGTCTGGTAGATCAACGATTTTATTTCGTCGGATTGTAAAGATTGGCCGGCTGGGCTTTGCCTGAGCAGCAACATCAATTGCGACAAGGCCAGTTGTGCGGTGTGGCCGTGTACGCTGGTGATGGAACCGGGGTGTGATGCCACTGCCCGCAAATATTCAAACGCTTCATCGCTGCGTAATTCGGCTAGAAACAATCGGTCTGGCTTCATCCGTAAACAGGCTTCCAGTAGTGTTTTTGGGGTGACGTTGGCTTGTCCTTGTCCACCTTTCGAATACAACAGGCGGACATGGTCAGGTTGATTGAGAATCACCAGCTCCTTGGCGTCCTCAATCGTGATGATGCGTTCGTGTTCAGGTATTTCGAGGATCAGAGATTTGTTGACAGTGGTTTTTCCGGAGCCGGTCACGCCTGATAACAAGATGTTTTTTTTCGCGAGGATGGCAAGCCGAACAAATTCTTTATATTGGCGTTTCTCCTTGAGTTCGAGTAATTCCCGCTCTACCGCGTCGAGTTCATCGCTGGCGTCCTGGCATTCGCTGAATAGCCCGCGTTCGTCAAGTTCATCCAGGGTCCACACGGTTTTCGAGGGTCGGCGAATGGTAATCGATACGTGTTCAGCGGCGGGCGGCAACACGAACTGTATCCGCTCACCTGTCGGCAGGTCTGCCGATAACAGCGGGGTGCTTTCGTCAGCGCCTTGTGAGGTCTTGTTCGCAACCAGGTTTGCCATGTTACGACACCAACCCGGCGAGGCGAATGGTAATTTTTCACAGGTTTTGCCGCTATAACGTTGAACATACGCCTCAAACGGTTTGTTGATACAAACCTCTGTTACATCGTCGTCGTCCAGTACAAACCGCAACGGGACTAAATACAGATGCAAGGAACTCAGGTATTCAACGTTATCGCGTTTATGGACCATATCCATGTTATTCGCCTTTTATGTTGGAGTTGATTTTCTATTTTTCGCGGGCGCGAAAAATGTTTGGCTAGGCTATCGCTTACAGGTATTCGAATTCGATCCGGTTCACTTCGTCATGCGCACCGCAGTTGTAGCGGCGCTGTAGCATGGCGGTAAAGTCTTTCGGTTCGTAGTCAGGGAATCCCTCGCGAATGCAATCCGCTTTGTCTATGGCGGATAAGGGTTCGCGGCGAATCGATACAATGCGAATCTGCCCTCCTATCTTTCGGGCTTTTTCGCCTTTCTTAAGTCCCATGGCTTTTTCGACGGGCTGAACAACGTCGCCCGGATTCAAAAACCACCAACCAAAGCGGCGAGTGACTGTTTTTGTTTGGTTGGCCACCTGTTGGGTGGTCATTGCAAAGCTCATATTCCGGGGCATAAACGTTTTCCTAACGTTTATTGAGGGAGGCTGTATTTCGCCGCCGCTTCGTCGTAGATGTATTGGTATTTGTCCTCCAGTGAGTAAACAGGGCGGAAATCCACGTCGCGGGCAAATAGAATTTGTACGCGTTCGCCTTGTGGGATGTTGATGGTGGGTGGAATGTTGACGGTGTTTCGCAATACCTCGGTCATGACGCTGTTAGGCTGCTGGGTGTTGTAGTTCAGGGTTGTGCCACCACTATTGCCTGCGCCGCTGGCATAGTTTGTGCCGGCTTGTATTGCGCCGTTAATGACCGAAATCAATATTGCCGCACCGAACCTATCCCAAAAATGGTTATCGACTTCACCGGCAATGCCCGATCTACCCAGTGAATCGGTGGCCGGCGAGTCGAGTTGGGCAATGACACCGTGTTCGGTGCGGGCTTCTGTCCATATCACGAAGAGGCGGCTTTGGCCTTGCTGGACGTTTGCGCGGGTTTCGCCATTAATGGCGGTGCCACGTTTCAGTAGCGGCACTTTGCCGTCCGCCCCGAATATGTCATAAGCCAGTACACAGGTAACGAGTCCGGGGAGTTGTGAGTCGATGGCGGTTTCCAGGGTGCAATCGCCTTTCCGGCCCTTTGGGATCAGGTAGGTCATGGATGGCAGCATTTGGGCACGGGCGGTCGCCATGGTGGTGGGCTTTAGCGCATCGCCGAGTGCCGTTGTGTTTCCTCCAGTGCTGCCCGTTAAAGCCGTATTCTGGCCGGCTACGCGGCCATTGGATTGTCCGCTTGGGCTTACGCCGTTATGTAAGCCGGTTTTGACGTATACCGGGGTGTTGAGGCGACGTTCAACCGCTAATTCTTCCGGGGTTTTGGGTTTGGGCTGACTGTTGTTGCCGACGGCGTTGTCGGCTATTTCGGGCGGTGGGCCAAACATGTTGCCGGCGTTGAAGGCTTCCGGCGGCGGTGTGGTTGGGGTTGGTGATTGGTTTGGAAATGGCACCGCCCCCAGCTTCGGCAGACTGCCGTTGTTTTGTAACAATTGTTCTTGTTGTTTGCGCTTGGCCTCATCCAACTGTTTTTGTTTGCCCGTGAGGTTGCTGTAATACCACGTGAGAAATCCGCCTCCCAGCAAGATGATGACGCCGATGGCGAAAATGTTGTTGAGCTTGGATTGCAGCGATTGGCCTTTCGTGACGCTGGGCATTTTGCGCTCACCCACGACATTATCGGCTTGTTCCAGTTCGTCATTGTAGGGGTCTTTCGCATTATTCATGACCAGCAGCCTCGTTTTCGGTAGGTTGTGTTTTCAGTATGACTTCGTCTTTTACGGTGCCGGAGGTGAGGCGCTTGCCGCCGCCGGTGAATTGCCGGTTTTCGATACAGCCGACCAGTTCACCCCGCCGCAGAATAAAACGGTGGGCGATGCGGTGTACTACGACCTCTTCGTTGTCCGGGTCTACGTGGAAATTGATCAATGATTCCGATTCGTCGGCGTTTTCGGCGAAGATTGCAGGGTATTCGGCGTGGGCGCTAAATTTGATATGGGTTTGTATGCCGTCGTCATAGGCCTCAATCGGTTTCATGGACGGATTGCCGCAATACCAATAGTCGCGGTTAATTTTGTCTGCCGCTGCGTGGAGTTTATCGCGCAGATTGTTGCGGGTTGCGCGGTCTGCTCGTTGTTTGGCTTCCTCATCCGGATAGCGGAAGGCTATCGAGTAAATCATGCTGTTACGGTTTTTCGGCGGGTCTTTGCGGACTTCGTAATCGAAGTGGTATACCCGCAGATTGGTTTTAACGTCTATGTTGGTTCTCACTAGCTCCGCTTTGGGTTTGATCCAAGTGTCGTTGCCGTCGGCGGTAATATCCAGACCACCGGTATCCCCTGCTCCAACGCCAATAAATTGCTCGTCTGGCGACAGGCGTAAATGTGTTTGATAGCCGACATAGCCGATCAATCGGATGACATCGTCTTTGTCGTACACGACTTCGCGAACTCTCGGGTCGGTAATGCCCGGTACGGGGCGAATTTCGCCGACACAGACCGTTCCCCATAGCAACAGCGACACGGCGGTTAGTTTGGAAACTATTCTCATTGTGGGCCTCCATTCAAAATTTGCGGTTGGTCGGCAATGACTTCCGGTTCTTTGTGGTAGCTGGTGATGCGTAGGCCCATTGGGTTCAGGCTGCGCTCTTTGTCGTTTTTCGACGGTTCGCCGTAGGCGTATTTGATGGTGGATAACCAATGTGTTACCAATGGTGCGCCGTTGCCGCCCTTGCGCGTTTCAGTGGTGAAACGCACTTGCGCGGTATCCCGTGCGCCGCTGTCCGGTTCGAGGAAGGTAATGCCTTTGACGTGAACGGTGACGGTTGTGCCGTCCTTGTATTTCACCAGAGGCGAATCGGGGTTGGTTTCCTGCCAGGCCAGCGCCCATTCGTCATTGGTTTTGGCGTTGTGAAACGCTCCGACCATTTCGTAATCGGTTTCAGCGATGGCGTAGAAGTAGCGTTCACGGGCGATTTGGTAGTGGGTAAGCAGGTGGCGGGTGGTGAGGTCCGATAGCTCAGCTTCGCCGTTGTACATCGGCACCACGTCTACAATCCCGGTTGAGCTATCGACGCGGACAACATACGGTTCCGTTGTTTTTAACGGGGTTAGTCCTTTGATGGCCCAGGCCATGCTTCCTATCCCGAAGATCAGGCCCACAATGACCACTTTTTGAAATTTAATTTGTTTTAGGGCGTCTCGGAGTTTGTCGGCTTCCCAGGTTCGGGCTTCCTCCAGGTATTTATCCAGTTGTGGGTCGCGTTTCATGGTTGCACCGCCTTATCGGTGTTGATGGGGGTGAATTCATCGGTGCAGCGGGGTAGCGGCTTGGTTGAGGCACAGGCGGTTACGAGGGTGAGTAGAAATAGAGCAAAAATAAGGCGTATTGGGGGTTTGTGGTTCATGACGGCACTGAGGGTTAGTTGTTAGGGTGATATGATGCTATAGGCTGTGACAGCCTATGTCAAGTGGTTAATTAGTGCCTCTATTTGTCGTTTTGTCCTGTGTTGATGACAGTTTTTGAGTTGCGCGTTTTAACGCAACAATTGCCCACATAGGGCATGGCGTCGCGGTTGTGGCGTCCGCGCGGGCTAACCACGCCCTAACGGCTCTAACATTCACTGTTTTGCATAATTCACGACTGATTAGAGCGGCGGCTTTCGCTTGTGTGATGTTGTACGTGGAGAGGATTTGACGAAATTGTTGCTGGTTTTTTTCTCGTTCATCAGTCTGTTCCATCCGGGGGTTTCCATGATGTTTATTGAAAACAGGTGCGGCGACCTCATGGCCGCACCGTACAATTCAGGCCGATTGCAGGAGTGCGTGGTGGAGCTGTTCGTTCAGCGCATTTAGCAATATTTCGGCATCGTTCACGGCATCCACCGGATCGCGTACCAAGGCGGCACGCAATGTGTTTTTTAACCAGTCTGACGCGGCAGGATCGTTCAGTATTTTGTTATGTAACGGCATCATGGGGCGCTCTTGCCGTGTTCGTGGATAGTATCGAAATGGACAGGTCTACATAGCCTGATTTCGCCGTCAGCGGGGACTTTGAAATGCTGGCGTAACAGGACGCCGATCGCATCGGCATAAACGTTTTTAAAACCGAATTTAACCCCTAACGCCATCATTACGCCGGCGATTAGTGCCGTCAAAAGGGCAAGCATGAAGAACATTTCGTGCAAAGATTTAGCGGCGGCTGTTAAGCTGGCCGCGTCGGCGGTCTGGAGTAGTTGAATCGTTCCGACCCAAGTATCCGGCGAGTAGCCCAGGCTAAACACCATCATCCAAAACACCCCCAAGGGAATGGCGACCGCTAATTTGATGATGACCGTTTGGAGTACGTAAACTATGTTTACGATTTGAGCCATGCTGTTTTTCGGATCGATATAGACGCGTTGCTGCATCGAGGCGTATTGGGCATCCGTCACGGTTCCCATTCGGATGTTGTTGATATACACATCCCATTCGGTTGTTTTTTCCGAGGTGATGCGCTTGTCGAGGGTTAGATATTGGTATTTGATAAGGTGCGCGGCGGCTAGGCTTGCGCCGGTGGTCAATGCCCAGCAGATCAGCCATTGCCAATAGCTGTAATCAAACCAGACCCCCCATATCACGGTAAATATTGCGCCAAATAGGATATACAGCGCCCAGGGTTTGTTTTTTAAATTCATTGGTCACTCCATGGTTATTTTTCGCGGGCGCGAAAAATCACATCGTTAGAAAACATTGCTGCGTTGGATTTTGCCGCCCGTTGGCGCTGACCGTTGGCTTCTAGCGCCTAACCGGTTGCCCAGGTTGCGAGTGAGTGATTGGTAACGGCTGGGTTTTTCGCCAGCCCGGCCATCGGCGACGCCGCGACCGAATTGGTACAAAGATCGGCCTGCGCCGCCGCCTGCGCCTTTTAACAACCGGCTCAATGCGTTGAATGTGCCGAGTGCCACACCGCTGCCTAAGCTGGCGGCAATTGTCGGCACTTGACGCATGAATAATAAAATGAAAAAACTGGCGAGGCACAACTGCGCGGCTTCGGCAATGGTGATCGCCATCCCTTTGGCGGCTGCGTCGGCAGCGTAAGCTTGCAACATGTTCAGCAATATTTTTGCGGCTACGGCGGCAATGACAATAATCAATGCGTAATTTGACAATTGAGCCATCCAACTCTCAAAAAAACGCTTCGTGGTTTCGAACATTAATCCCAATATGAATAGCGGGCCGATGGCTAACAAAAAACCGACTGCGACCAGCGACAAACAATACAAATACGCCATCCAAACGCAGATGAAACCGACGAACAAATACACGGCAATGCCTGCTAAATAAAAATCTATGGCGGTCGCTCCGCCTTGTCTAGTTAATGATTCAGCAACGCCAGCCCCTTGTTGCCACACCGTATCGACAATATTAAGAGCGGCATTGCCGCCTAAAATGGCGTCGCTCAAAGACGCTGGAGTGGTGATGAAAAAATCGACCAACACGGTGTTGTATTCCCATAAACTCAGGGCAACGCCTAATATTGCCGCCAACCGAATGATTCGAATGGTGCCATCCATGATTGGCTCTTCAATCGAACCGCGTAGATGCAAATAGCCCCACAGCATGACGTACATGGTGGCAAACGTGACGGCAGCGGGTTGCAGGCTATTGGCAATATTGGCGGTTACGGTCGAAATCGTAGCCAACACGTTAGTTTGCAAATAGTTCCAAAATGTTAGGAAAAATCCCATGGCGATTCCTTGTTTAGTGATTTAGCGGAATGGTGGGGGCTTGCGTAACGCCATAATGAGGTTGTTTTAAATCCCGAATATGTCCGACATGGTCCCGTGTTGGTTGTTTATGTTCCGTCAGTTCCGTTTTAACAATAATAGTGATGGGCTGGTTGGGGTCTTGATTCGCCGCGACCTGCACGGGAATGGTGGCGGTTGGTTGCGCCTCGATGGCCGCACTTGGTGCGTTCACCTCCGCATTGTCTGGCTGGGTTTGTGTAGTGAGGTAGTATGTCCCGCCAGCCGTGGCGGCTGCTGTTAAGGTAATCGCGGTCAATAGCGTTAAGTTTGAGTTCATGATGCTCTCCTTTAGGGGTTGTTCGTAACAGAATAATTCGGTTGGACCAAATCGCTTGTGCGACCTACTTGTTGAATGGCTAATTCACGCATCTGCTGTTGATTTACCAATTCCTGATTTTGCAGATAGGCGTACATTTGTTGCATCTTGGTTTGATCGTTTTGCAGCATGACTTGTTCGCCAGCTATCCGCGCTTGCAGTTCGGCGACGCCTTTAGGATCGTTGGTGTTATTGACCTGGTTCATTAGTTGCTGGATGTAGCCAAACCGCTGGCTGGCTGCGTCCATGCTTTGTGAGGCGGTGGCTTGGATGGCAGCGTTGTTTTTGCGGCGTTCGGTGAATAATTTGAGCTGATTTGCATTCATGTTGAGCGCTTGAATGGCGCCAGGCGAGAGAATGGCATTTTGATTGGTGAAGCCCTGAATCATGCCGCTCATTTGGTTGTACGTTTGGTTCGCCCCGTTGATGGTGTCGAGCATGCCGTTCGTGCTATCCGGCAGGTAATTGCGGGCGGCATTGGTGAGGGTTTGCACAGCCCCGAATCCCCGATTGCCCGTCATGCTGTTATAGGTTGACGTGACCATTTGATAGGTCTGTTGTAGCTGTTGCAGTTGTTCCGTCAATTTGGTTATCTGTTCTATTTCATCTGAATGGTTTGCCGCCCAGCCGGCAATGGTTTCGGCCATATGCATGGGATCGTTCACAATGTCGACGGCGGATGCTGTATTGCCATATAGCACTAGGGCTAATGCGGCGGCGAATAGGGTTTTGTTGGGGCTGGTCGCGGCTTTCATTTTGACTCCAAGGGTTGTGGATGGGCGGTTTGGGTTCTATCAACTTTTTCGGTCATGCGGCGGAATTGATTGCGTTGGAAAAGCGGGAGCCAGGCGGCTGGGTCGTCGCCGACTTCGGCGATGAGTTCTCGGACAATTTCGACGTTATGCGCCCGGCCCGATATGACATCGAGTTCGAAGTCGAAACCTTTTAAGTCCAGTTCGCACACGACACTGCTGTTGCCCTGTTTGATCAGGAATTGACGACTGCCAGGTTCCAGTTCTTGTTTGATCAACAAGTATTCACGTTCGCTCAGTCCGAGAATGTCGATATATTCCTCGGGCTGGGCGGTGTCGTTGGGGAAGAAGATTTTCGTAGCGGTTTGTTCGACCAGATCGCGGGCGATTGGGCTAGCCAGGCTGTCGCCGACGCTTTGGGTCGCGAAGGCGAAAGCGGCATTTTTTTTACGGGCTGTTTTTAAACCGTCCCTTGAAAACTCCTGAAAGGCGGGGTCGTCGAGCAGTTTCCAAAACTCATCCATCCAGCAGATCAATCGACGACCGTCCATGAGTGTTTTGATGAGGTGAAACACATACATGGTTATCGGTGTGCAGGTGGTTTTGTTGTCGATGAAGTCGGTGACATCAAAGCCGATCAGCGGGTTTTTGTTCATGAGTTCAAGCGTTACGTCGGTTTCGTTGTCGAATACCCAAGCGTATTCGCCACCGGTCTGTTCACACCATTTGCTCAGCCGGGCAAATATCCCGGCGGCGGCGGCGGTGCCGCTTTTTGAGAGAAATTCTATTAGCCGTGATAGGCGGCGATACTTGCGTTCGATTTCCGGCACTAATAGGCCGTTAATCGCGTCGGTAATTTCTTTGATTTCTTGAACGGTGAGAGGTTGGTTGGGGTGGTAGGCGAGTTGTTGTACCCATTGGTTCATGAACTCGATGTTGTCGGGTGTCGGTTCTAGTTGTAGTGGATTGAAACCCGTTGGTTGTTTGTTTTGAATAGGCAGGTAGCAGCCACCTTGTGCGCGGATCAGGATTTCGAGGCCGTGGTCTTTGTCGGCAACGATTTGGGTGGCGTTGAGTTTTTGGTTCATGCAGATCAAAAACCCGATGAGCACGGTTTTACCGGAGCCGACTTGTCCGTAGATCGAGGTATGGCCCACGTCTTTTTTGCCGCCGCTGGCGTCCTTCGGATCGCTGGCGTGGAGCGAAAAATAATAGTTACTTTTGGCGTTGCTGATGAGTACGGCCATGGCATCGCCCCAGTGGTTGCCGGTGGCTCGGCCTACGGGATAGTTGTGGTAAGGGGCCATGGCGGCGAGGTTGCGGCTGGTGATGGGCGATAGTCGGGTTCTATGGGCAAAATTGCCGGGGAGTTGCGCCCAAAATGCGGCTTCGATGGCGAGGTCTTCGCGGGCGACGGTCATGCCGGTATCGCCAAGTACGGTTTTTGCCCAGGCGATATTGCGGTTAAGTTCGCGGAGACGGGCGGGGCTTTCCGCTTCCTTGACGCCTTCGAACGGTTCGCCTTGTATGAGCAGTGTGAAATGGTGATCGCCCATCACAATCTCATTGCCTGAGATTTGATCGATGGCGGTTTCGAGGTCTTCGGTTTGGGTGCGGGCCAGGTCGCCAATATTGGTCATCCGGTTGTATTGGTTGACCAGTAGCGACTGTGCGGAGGGTTTGGTTAAAAAGGTGTAACTTTGGGTCATGACGAAACTGAACGGCGCTTTGAGTAGGCCGTTAAACATGCCGACGACGGTAGGCGTCGGATATTCTTTGATACCCAGAACGGCGGCTACGCGGGTTTCGGTGGCGGTGCGGTATTCGATGGCTTCCGCGCCGAACGATAGCCGGGAGGTTGCCAGGACTTCGCTGAGGGGGGACCGCGGTAAGGCGATGCGTTGCCATTCGCCGTTAATCAGCAGGCCAAAGTATTCCAGCAGGGTCGAATAGTAATGTTCACCTTTTTGGTATACGCCTAGCGGCTCCGGATCGTAGCGATTGAGTGCGGCCATTACATGCTGTTGCAGTTTGGTCATTTCCTCTAACGCCTCTTCCTGCTCCTGATGAATGGCGTCTTTATTGATTCGGTTCAGGATGCTCATGGCGGTTTGCCCGACTTGGCCGGGTTGAGGCCTGTATACAACCGCCAGGTAAATGTCGTTGATCATCAGGGTTTCCCGTGCAATGCGTTGCCGGTATTTTTCGTTCAGATCGTGGGCAAATCCGGGTTTGAATTCTCCGTTCGGGTATGCGTTTTCCCGATGGCGGACGACGGTTTGCCACAGGGATATGTTGGGTTTTGCGAGGTTGCGGTAAAAGACGTTTAGGCGTTCGTGAAAGTTGTTGAGCTGATCGTCGTCGGCATTTTCGAAACCGATGCCGGCCAGCTTGAAGGCCATAACGTAGCCGTTTTGGGTTTTGACGACGTGTTCGTTGACGTGGATGGTGTAGGGAATGTGTAGCGCGGTGGCCTCTTCCCTCATTAGTGCTTTGTAATTTCTTAAATCTGGTAAGGCCGACATGTTGGGTTCCCTGTGCAGTTAAGGTGTGGTGAGGTGGGGGGGTAGTTTGCGCCGCCCTTTGGTATTTGGCAGGTTGTGGCGGTTTGGGGTGTAGCTGCTGGCCTTCCACTGCCGAATATTGCCTTTCAGCCAATTCAAGCCTTTGGTTCTGGCCCACATGGTTAGCAAATGGAAAAAGCGGCATTCGTGCATGAGCAACAGGGCTAATAGGCCGTGTATTGGAATATAGGCCAGAAGCCACAGCAGGTTTCGGGTCATTAAAAACAGTTCGGCCACCGCCATTACCCCTAATACCATGCCTCCGGTAGTGACACCGAAGCGCATGGGGGGGCGGGTGGCCGCAACAAACAAGGGGTCGGCTTGCAGCCCGTTGTTGCGGCTCATTACCTACACTCCAAACAGGCCACGTACCCAGGTCACAATTTGTTGTGCGCCAAATACGAGGACAATACCGAGCATACTAGCAACCGCAACGGTCCAGCTTATGCGACCGAACCAGGCTAATGCGCCTAACACCATAACGGCAATAACGGCGACTGGCGTCAAAATGGCTAGTATGTCGGCGTTGAGTGCGCCGGCCCCGGTGGTGAATGGGCCTGCGGCGTAGGCGATGTGCTCAACAGTCAGGCAAAGCACAACAATCAGAAGTTGTTGAATCAGTTTTCGATGGGTTTGTTTCATCCGGTCTATCTCCGCGATATTGGGGTTAGTTGTTGCTGTTTTGATTATTGAAACATTGTGTTGCATAACCTCCGTGTCCTTTAGATGCTGTTGCATTTTCGCGGGCGCGAAAAATTTAGCGGTAGTCGCCCGGTCCGTTAATTCTGATTTTGTCGGGCAAATCTGTTACCCAACATATAGCCCTCACACGAGCAGAAAGCCAAAATGTTTGCGGTGGTTAAGGTGCTCATTTTGCGGCAGCGTTTTGTCTGTTGTATAAATCCCACCAGGGGCCGGTCGCTGTGGCGGCTTGCGCGGGATTGGTTTGGGCGGGTTTGCCGGCGGGTTGTCTGCCCTGCTCTACCGGTTTGACCACAACCGTTTTCACAGCTCGGGTTTTGCCTTGGGCGACGTCGATTTCCTGTTGCAGTTGGGCAATGTTGCCGCCAACCTCTTCCAGTCTGGTCTCGGTTTTGTCGAGTTCGGTTTTGTTGTTGGCAGCAAGTTGAACGGCGCGGGTTTGTTGAAGGTTGGCGGCAATCTGTTTTTGTTCCGTCAACTCAGCTTGCAATATGGTGAGTTTTTCGGAATCGCGGGCAGATTGTTGACTGCTGTCAACGGTGGTGGCCGGTGTTTGGGCCTGAGTCGGCGTAGCTACGGCAATGGTGAGTACTATAGTTGCAGCGCGAAAATGAGTGTACATATAACATCGTCCATTGTGTGAGGTTTACCCGGTTTTTTTCGGGAAAACTGTGTAATTGGTTTTGATGTTATAGGGCGTGACAGCCTATGTCAAGCGCTTTATTGATTTGTGTGGCGTTGGGTCTGGTTTTATTGGAGTAAGCGACTCGGTGGCCCGTTTTAGGGCAACAATTGCCCACATCGGGCATGGTGTTGCTGTTGCGGCCTCCGCGCGGGCTAACCACGCCCTAACGGCTCTAACATTTACCGTTTTAAATGTTTCGTTTGAAATCAATTCCGCCGCATGTTTTTGGGTAATGCCGTATTTCTCCAGAATCGCGCGAAATTCTTTCTGGTTTTTTTCTCGTTCTTGTTCAGGGTTCATCATTGATTTATCAGCCGGTCGTCGCATAGCGACCACAAAATATTTTCTTCAAGTATGGCCTATGTTAAATGATGTGGTGGGCTTAGCATAGTCAGCGGCGTCTATGCTGGCCGCAATAGTAGGCCTTGCATATCGCCTATTGTTGGTGGCGTGGCGTTTCTAGGCAACGATTTTCGCGGGCGCGAAAATGTTGAGGTGGCGTTCAAATGTTTGATTTATCCACATCGGTTCGCGAGGGGGTACTTCAACAATCCTCCGAAAAAGCGAATCGTTGTGGGTAAATCGCTTCCTATGCAGCTTTTGGCGTTGTATTCATCATCAGCGGGCGAAGTCTATTGAACCATGTCATAACCCACTCATTTCCGGTTGCCGGTGCTTTGTCGGCGATACCTGTTCATTCGGTTAGCGCACACTTTAGTTTTCGCGGGCGCGAAAAATGCGCCTCAGCTTGTTTGAGGGTTATTCGCCGCCGGTTTCTGGCTGCTAATTGCTTGCATTAATTGCGCAACTTGGGTTCTCATGGCTTCCAGTTGGCCGGCTAATTTCGCGTTTTCTTCACGGGCTTGGCCTGTTTCCATTTTGGCGTTATCCCGCTCCCCTTCGAGTTTTACCACCTTTTCGGCGGAACGTTGAATTTCCGTTGCGGCTCTTTTACGCTCTTCTTTATGGGATTCCTCGGCGGTTTCAGCCTTGGTCTGCACTCTAGTCAATTCCGTTTTTAAGTTATCCCGTTCGTTCGCTGCCACTTGGGCGACCCTTTTTTGGTCTTCTAATAGTTGTCGCCATTGCTCTTGTTCTGCGCTATGTTGCTCGGTTGCGGCTTTTGCGCTTTTTTCAATAGCTTCCAGTCGTTCGCGCAAGGTGGCCAAATTGACGGCCTGGGCTTGATTTGCCGCCTGGGAATCGGCTAGTCGCTTTTCCAGTTCCCCCGCTCTGGCCCGCTCTTCGGCCAGCATGGCCTCCAGTTCATCAACGGCTTGTGATGCGTCGGCGAGTTCGCGTTCCGCTTGTGCCTGCTGTTCGCCGGCAGCTCTTAACACATCGGCTACCCGGCGTTCTTGCGCTTTAACGGTTTTGTCGTTGAGATCGACTGCCAAGGCATTAATTTTTTCAGTGAGTGATTTCGTGAGGCTTGTCAGTGTTTCTGCCACTTCTATGGGCAACTCTGCAACCGGCTCGGCATTGGTCACTGATTGACTGACGTTGTGTCGGTCCCATACATCTTTAAGGCGCTTGGGATCGCCGCCGCCGACAACTTTGCGTAGCGCGAATCCGGTTACGTTGCGATTGGCTTTTACCAGCGCCTGGCCTGCTTCAATAATTCGGTCATCTGCGATGTCGGCAGGACGACCGATCACGGTATCAATATTGTCGATCATGGCTATCTCCATGAATTGTGAGGGTGTGGATAGTGTATAGAAAATAAAGAAAGAAAGCAAGAAAACAAAAAAGAAACTAAGAAACTAAGTAATAATATAGCAGGGCGGACGGCTATTGAGTGACGAAAATAATGAAATAATTCGATTGCGTTTGAGGCTATTCAATAATTTTGTGTCGGGTGCCACAAAAAGTGAAAAGAGTGCCAAATTAGTGAAAAAACTCGTGACACAAATATTGAAAAAATCCGAGTGGATTGGGTTCTTAGAACCTAAATGAGAGGCATGTTTGCAACTGCACTGGCGTCATCGATTAGCCAGTTGCGCCCTACTTGATGTGTTTGGGTAACCGTAAGGATTCGTGCGAAAATGGGTAATAGCGTCTAGGCTATTTCCATTAGCCCTTCGTTACCGTAGGTGTTGTAGGCCGGAACCCCAGAAAATTTTGTCACGCTTAATAAATAAACCTATTTTGCGTATTCCAGCAACCAGTTCGGCTTCCACTCAGGCCATCGATTCCGATTCGAATCCAGCAGTAGCGAATGTCGGCTTTTGAGAGTGGTGAATTGTCGCAACCGACCCTTTGCTGCGTATCGCTTAATGCGATTCAATGACAGCGATTGGATCGTTACCAGTCATATCCGCGTATCATTGATGATATACAGAAGGGAAAATCATATGCTGATCAATAAATTATCTTGTCGCAAGTCATTTTTTGGTGGATATACAGAACTTTCTAATTACTAGTTAGAGCGCAAAGCAAGCTGTCCCTGCTTGGAGAACAAATGGACGTCGCAATGGACTTCGAGATAACGATGCGCCTTCTCTTCGGAGAGAAGGCGCATCACATCGCCGATCAACACGGCAGCACTAAGGGTCGTCGCGCGTGGTTGACTAAAGCAATTGAAATGCTCACGCGAGAGGTCGACACTCTGGACACCACGGTACGACATAAGCAAATGCTCATGTGCGAGTTGGAAGCAATTGCAGCTCTAGTCAAGCGCGAAAGCGAACCTTCGTGGGATATTGTGTACCGCTTCCTTCGCCTAGCTTCGCGCCTGCTGGGGTTCGACTATATTCGTGGCGCAAGATGCCATACGCCCACCTACTGGCAAACACCGGCGCAGAATCTGAACTCCGTTGTCTTTGAAGGCGGAGACATCATGCAGGACTACTACGACAAGAAGAACGCAATCGCTGTGCGTCGGTCTGTAGTTCAGGACTTAAAGTCGCAAGGGCTTAACGACTACAAGATTGCACTTGTACTCAACATCACCGAGTACCAAGTTAAGAAGCTTCGTGCCGCAACATCCACACATGAAGGCGACGATAGTGCGCTCTAACCCTGCGCTCAAGCGGGACTGCGTAAAAGCGCGCGGCCCTTAGCTCCACGCTAGGCGACAGATGGAACCAACCCCAGATCTCAAACGCCTCCGATATTGCGCGCGCCCAATGGTGTTTGAAACTGGCGTGCCAGAAACTCCGCTCTCGGTGGCAGGGACCGCATTTATCGTTGCTTTTCGAAATAATCTGTTAGTGCTTACCGCCAAACATGTTGTTGGTGAATGGCCAACGAACAAACTTAGATTGATCGTTTCGGAAGCTGGTGACTGCGTGACTTTCACGGATCGCTGGAACATCCGGGTTGAGGATGAAGAAGAGAACGGAGATCAGAACGATCTAGTTATCTTTCAGGCTGACATCGCGAATGTATCGGTGGCGGCACGGGAGGAAAACCACGTTATCAATCTGACCCCACCTGATAATTCGGACTGGTACGGAACTCGCAACAACGCGCTGTTCTTTCTCTTCGGATACCCCAAACTCGCAACGGGCGTGGACTATGAACTCTCGAAGGTCATCTCGAGCCAATACTTGCTTCACGGAGCCTACATCGGCGATAGCCTCTCGTTTGGTTGCTACAAGCTGGCCGTCCAAAATCCACTAAAGCTAACCTCCTTTGATGGGCTGAGCGGTTCACCTGTTTTTAGTCTCTTCACTGGTTCGGCCAATGCGGCACAGCCAACCTTCTGTGGCATTGCCATCCGCGGAACTGCTTCCTCAGGAAAAGTCCATATTCTGGGTTCACAAACAATCTTTGCCGCACTCGATGAAACCTTTGTCGCCTAACAAATTCATCAAGTCCGTTCACTTCGCTCACCCACCGTGCAAGTAGGTGGCTCACCACGGCCGCTTATGAATCGCGCTAAACCAGCAATTTCTGATATAAACCGGCCATTCAAAAACTCATCTCGATAGACAGCTATATGGCCGTTATGCAAAGCTTTGCATAACCACTGGTTTGTCAAAAAGGGTATCAAACATTAGGTATTGATGCGTCTATCTGTGGCTTCTATAGTGCCCTCTAACATAGGTTCCATCTCTGCGAAAATATCCATGTACGTTGACGGTTTTTGGCAGTTCGGTAATGGGACTAATGTCGCCATAACAAGACCCGTTTTCTGCGCAAAGCGGAGCATCGGACGGGTGTGGTGGTTGTGGTCTATGGCTAGGTGCCAAATAAGGCTGGTTTTGTATCTTAGTAACCGGAACGGTAGAGCTATACTTCGAAGGCGATGCATCGTATATTCCCGTGTTGGCACTTTTCCCGTACT
>NZ_JANIBL010000041.1 GCF_024505055.1 Methylomonas rosea | reverse complement strand
CAGCCTCCAGGCGGCGTTGCGGCGCGGCGGCACGCGGCTCCAGGGTGCGCGCCAGCGTTCTATCCAGCGTGGTAATCGACAGATAAACTGACGCCAGACCTTGCCCGGCCATGTCCGCCAGAATATCGATGTCTCGCTCGATCAACGCCGACTTGGTGACGACGCTGACCGGATGGCGGGTCTCTAGCAGGACTTCTAAAATCTGCCGCATGATGCGCTGCTGTCGCTCCAGCGGTTGGTAAGGATCGGTGTTGGTCCCCAAGGCCAGGGGTGCGCAGCGATAACTGCGTTTCGCCAATTCCTCACGCAACAGGCGCGCGGCTTCGGGCTTAACCAGGATTTTGCTTTCAAAATCCAGCCCGGCGGAATAGCCCAAGTAAGCGTGCGTCGGTCTGGCGAAGCAGTAAATACAAGCATGCTCGCAGCCGCGATAGGGGTTTATAGACCGGTCAAACGGTATATCCGGCGAATCGTTATACGTGATCACCGATTTGCTGCTGTCGATGATCACGTCGGTCCGCAAGGGCGGCAGTTCTGCGTCCAAACAGCCCCAACCATCGTCCTCAGCTTGCCTGCTCTGCTTTTCAAAGCGGCCAGCCGCGTTGCTGATACTTGCTCGACCCTTGTAAATCAATGGCTTGGTCATAGCACAATCAACAAACAGGAGAAAATTCTGGAAAAGGGATTGTACCCATCACACGCCAATCTCCAGATCACTGCTCAGAAGTAAGCACCATGTTGCCCGCCGACCTTCGATTTTGCGCCTCAGCGTCTTATCTTGTATCCGCTCTTGAACACCCACCAGACAAAAGTCAGGCAAACCATCAGAAAGCCGAAAATCATGCCAATGCTCACCGCAACATCCACATCGGCTATCTCATAAAAGCTCCAGCGAAAGCCGCTGATCAAATAGACCACCGGATTAAACAAAGATATCTGCTGCCAGATAGGCGGCAACATGTTGATCGAATAGAACGCGCCGCCCAGAAAGGTCAGCGGAGTGACAATCAACATGGGTATAACCTGTAATTTCTGAAAACTATCGGCCCACAAGCCGATGATAAAACCAAACAGACTGAAGGTCACGGCGGTCAGCAACAAAAAGCCTATCATCCATATTGGATGGGCGATTTGGTAGGCTACAAAAAAACGTGCAGTGCCCAGAATCAGCATACCCAACATCACCGATTTAGTGGCCGCCGCCCCCACATAACCAATCAGCACTTCAATCCAGGATACGGGTGCCGATAGCAGCTCGTAAATCGTCCCGGCCCATTTGGGCATATAGATACCGAATGAGGCATTGGAGATACTCTCGTTTAGTAAACTCAACATCACCAAGCCGGGAATGATGTAAGCGCCGTAACCGATACTGTCGATGTCGCCCATCCGCGAACCGATGGCTTTGCCAAACACAATGAAATACAGCGAGGTGGTTAATACCGGAGCAGCGACACTTTCCATTAAGGTACGGAAGGTGCGAGCCATTTCAAAACGATAAATCGCGCGAATGCCGTAAAAATTCATGCCTGTGCCTCCATCGGCCTATGCACCAGGCTGACGAAAATATCTTCCAAGGAACTCTCGCTGGAACGCAAATCTTTAAACTCGATGCCGTGCTCGCCTAACGCACGCAACAACTCGGCAATGCCGGTTTCTTCCGTCTGCGTATCGAAGCTGTATACCAAGGCGTGACCGTGTTCGCACAGCGTTAGCGACCAATTGCTCAGCTCTGCCGGGATAATGCTCATGGGCTGTCGTAACCTGAGCGTAAGCTGCTTATTGCCGAGCTTGCGCATCAACACCTCTTTATCTTCCACCAGAATCAGCTCGCCCTTGCTGATGACACCAATACGGTCTGCCATCTGTTCGGCTTCCTCGATGTAGTGCGTAGTCAATATAATAGTAGTGCCCTGCTCTCGCAGTTCGCGGACCATCCGCCACATATCGTGGCGTAATTCCACATCCACGCCGGCACTCGGCTCATCGAGAAACAATATCGTCGGTTCATGCGACAGCGCCTTGGCGATCAACACCCGACGCTTCATGCCGCCGGACAACGCCATGATTTTCTCGTTACGCTTATCCCACAGCGATAAATCACGCAGGACTTTTTCCAGGTAAGTGGGGTTGGGCGGCTTACCGAACAGGCCTCGGCTAAATGTGACCGTGGCCCACACCGATTCGAACGCGTCGGTGTGCAGTTCCTGCGGCACCAGGCCAATAGCGGCCCGTGCCGCACGGTAGTCGCGGGCGATGTCGTGACCGTCGGCGATGATGCTGCCGGCACTAGCGTTAACGATGCCGCAGACAATGCTGATTAGCGTCGTTTTGCCGGCGCCGTTTGGTCCAAGCAATGCAAATATCTCGCCGCGCTGAATATCCAGGTTTATATTTTTTAGCGCTTGAAAACCGCCGGCATAGGTTTTACTAACCCCACGCACACTGATGATCGGTATGGAACTCTCGGCGGATAGGCTTGCTGTGGGCGATTTATTCATGGATGAAGTCAAGGTTACGAGGTGGCGCAGGGCACCAATCGTTTCACGGCTGGCGTTTGCAATCAAGCATGCAGCAATATTTGTTTGGCTATTCACTGACTGAAAACCATCTCCCGTGCCCGGTCAGTAACAAGGACTTTAACCTGGTCACCAAAGCGTCCTCATGGACGCACTCATTCCGGCGGATTGCCGGATTTCAGGCTTCATGGATGATTCAGAGCCTACCATTCGCGGAACAGGGTACTCGTTCTTGTGCTCTGTGGGTATCCGCGCGGCTAAAGCACTTAGCTGAAGATTCTTGCTGATCAGGAAGTTAAGGTGCAAAAAAAAGCTTGCATCGCTGCAAGCTTTTTTATTCAAGCCTATTGATTTATCACGATAGCTAATTGATCAAAAACTCCGAGAAGAAGACGTCGCGGAAACCATCGCTATTTTGAGCTTTGGTCAACAAATCCGTTATCAATTGTTTGGTTTTCAAGCGCAAAGCTTCACGCTGTTCCATGCTTTGCAAATCGGCGCTTTTCATGCCGCTCAGCATCATGATCATCTCATGACGTAAAACCGGCATATATTTTTTGATTTTTTCGACGTGTTCGGCGCCTTCCGCCAGTAGTTGCACATTCAGCATCAAATATTTTTTAGGCTCGGCCAGATTGACGGTGAACTTAGGTTTCATCTCCACATACTCAATAACCGGACCGGCGCTCTCGTCGGCTTTTTTTTCGCCGGAATTAGCCCAAGTCATCGTCGGTAACAGCATCAAACTGATCAACAAAATAAATGTTCGCACGGTTTCCTCATATAATGTGATGGTTGGACCAAAAGTATATTCCATTTTCACCATTTATCACCATGAAACCACAAGCTATCGGCCCGGTCATGATCGACATCGAGGCCCACAGCCTCAGCGCGCTGGACAAAGAAAAAATCGCTCACCCCAATACCGGCGCCTTAATCCTGTTCGCTAGAAATTACGACAACCCTCGGCAAGTCGCCGATTTGATCAAACAAATCCGCGCCGCGCGTAATGGCGACATTTTGATCGCGGTCGATCAGGAAGGCGGCCGCGTGCAACGCTTTCAAAACGGCTTTACCCGCTTACCGGCAGCAGCTTTTTACGCCGAACAATCCGAGCTGGCGGAAGCCGCCGGCTGGCTGATGGCCAGCGAACTGCTGGCGGTGGATGTGGACTTTAGTTTCGCGCCCGTGTTGGATGTGGATTGCGGCGTTAGCGAGATCATCGGCAACCGCTCGTTTTCCCAAGACGCGAAATTAGCCGGCGAACTGGCCGGCGCGTTTCGACAAGGCATGCGCAGCGCCGGCATGGCGGCCACCGGCAAACACTTTCCGGGTCATGGGGCGGTGGCGCTGGATTCGCATTTGACCTTGCCAGTCGACGAGCGCGACTTGGAAACGATCCGCCGGCAGGATTTAGTGCCGTTCAAGCAACTGATCGAACAAGGCCTGGAAGCCATCATGCCGGCTCATGTGGCTTATCCGCAGGTAGATCGCTACCCGGCAGGGTTTTCCAGCTTTTGGTTACAAACGATTTTGCGCGGCGAACTGGGTTTCGACGGTGCAATATTCAGCGACGATCTGAGCATGGAAGGCGCGGCCAGCATAGGCGACTTTACCGAACGCGCCGGCCTTGCCCAGCAAGCCGGCTGCGATATGCTGCTGGTTTGCAATAATTCGGCAGCCGCCGAACAAGTGCTGGATAAATTGCCTATCAGCCAAAACAGCAAACGCGAACAACGCTTGCAAGCCATGCGCGGTAAATGTCAGCTCGACAAGGACACCTTGGCGAAAAATGAAAAATGGCAAATAGTTTCCAAACAAATCTCGGAATTTTATGAATCCCATGCTTGAAGAAATCGGCATTGTTAAACAGCAAGCACTATTGCTGCATAGCGTCGAGGAAGTCGAGGCGGCTTTGGATAACATGGCCGCGGCGATCACCGAAAAACTACAAAACAGTAACCCCCTGGTGCTGTGCGTCATCAACGGCGGCATTATCGCTACCGGCAAATTGCTGCCGCGTCTGGACTTTCCCTTGAATCTGGATAGCGTCCACGCCAGCCGCTATCGCAACACCACTTCGGGCAGCGATATACATTGGCTATTCAAACCGACTACTCCGTTAGCTGGGCGCACGGTATTGGTGGTAGACGATATCCTCGACGAAGGTCATACGCTGCATGCCATTGTCGAATATTGCCGGGACCAAGGTGCTAGCGCCGTATACACGGCCGCACTGTTCGACAAGGACCTGCAAGTCACCAAACCTATCGAGCCAGACTTTATCGGCCTGACAGTCGCCAATCATTATCTGTTTGGCTACGGCATGGATTACAAGGGTTATCTTAGAAATGCGCCAGGCGTATTTGCCTGCAAGGAAGTATTATGACATTGGCGATCATAGGCGGCACCGGCCTCACCCAAATCGAATACTTAACAATCGCCGGTGAAGAACGTGTAAGCACACCTTTCGGCGAACCGTCCGCGCCTTATTTACTTGGCGAGCTAAATGGGAAGAAACTAGTGTTCCTGGCCAGACACGGCAATCCACATCGTATTCCGCCGCACAAAATCAACTACCGGGCCAATATCTGGGGTTTAAAACAGCTAGGCGTTACCGAGATTATCGGCGTTGCCGCCGTCGGTGGCATAGGCGCGGAGATGGCGCCGGCCGTTATTGCGATTCCCGATCAATTGATAGACTACAGCTATGGCCGGGAGCATACGTTTTTTGCCGACGATCTGGAGCATGTCACACATATCGACTTCACCGAGCCTTATACACCCTCGCTACGTACGCGCATTATGCAAGCCGCGCAACAGGCAAACATATCGATAAGCACCTCAGGCACCTACGGCTGCACCCAAGGACCGAGACTGGAAACAGTTGCCGAAATCAAACGCATGGCTAACGATGGTTGCGACTTGGTTGGTATGACCGGCATGCCGGAAGCCGCGCTAGCGCGGGAACTGGGTTTGGCTTATGCAAACATCTCGGTGGTAGCCAATTGGGCGGCCGGTGTGGTCGAGGGTGAAATCACCATGGCCGAAATCGAGAAAAACTTGGAAGTTGGCATGACCAATGCTATCGCCTTGCTGAAAGCAACAGTATTGTTTAACGACTAGCAGAAACAGAAACGGATTTTGACGGGGCCCGGATGCCCCACCAAAATCCGCGAATTTGGGAAACGCAGATCACATTTCCCGAAACGCTGAAAAGAGCTTATCTTTTCGCGCCACCGCTGTGAAGTACATCATTGCGGTAAGCTGAGTTGGCGGAGTCTTCGGCGATATTTTTTGCTGCGGTAGCATATTTGTCATGCTCGGCATTTTTTACCATCAGTACAGCGCCAGCCGCCAAGACGACAGCAATGACGATATAGAGCCAGAAATTATCTTTTTCTTGTACTTCACTCATTTTGTACCTTCCTTTTGTTGTTTGTGATGGTGGTGCTGAAAAAATTTCAACGGGGCAAAAGATAACAAGTGGAGGCTTAATTTTTTTGATATACATCAAACTTTTTATGGTTATTAAATTTCATGCCTAGCACCCGCCGTCTATTTCTAAAGCACTCCGGTATTTTGCTGGCCGGGGCTTGGCTGACAGGCAAATCCGCAAGCGCAGTTGCCGAGCGGTTGGCAAAGCATTTTGCCGCCGAGGACTTTGGCACCCTCTACGCGCAATTTATCGATCAGCGAACGGTGATTGATAGCGATAAACTCAATTTGATTCTGCCCGAGATTGCCGAAGATGGCGCGGTGGTGCCGGTGAGCATTGCTAGTGAGTTGGACGGCATCGAGAAACTGTATCTATTCGCCGATAAAAACCCTACGCCGCTGCTGGCGGAATTCGAACTCACGCCACTAATAGCAACCTTCCTCACCGCGCGGATTAAATTAGCCGAATCTTGCAGCGTGATTTTGCTTGCGGAACATAACGGAGAGCTACTGCGCACCAGCCGTTGGGTCAATGTAATGCGCGGCGGCTGCGGTACAGGTTGATATGGCTAACACTGTAAAAATCAGAAGCCAACGGCGCGACGGCTACGTAGAAGTTAAATTGCTGATCTCGCATCCGATGGAAAACGGCCGCAATCGGGATGCCAACGGTGAGTTGATTCCGGCGCATTTTATCGAGCAGTTGCTGGTTAAACTAAACGACCAACTGATTCTAACCGTCAACTTGGCCGGCAGTATCTCCAAAAATCCGTTTTTTACGTTTAGATTAAGAGCCGGCAATAGCGGCGATAGGCTTAGCGCAGAATGGACTGACAATAGACAAAGCAAAGATAGCGCCGAGCATGTGCTTGACTGAAACAAACGCTAACTGACAATAATTTCGGCTGTCTGATTTCGAGCGCTGGCCAGCATAAAACTTAACGGTGATGCGGCGAATTGCGCTTCCAACCGAGCCAGTAGCTCCGCCGCGCCTTGCGGATCGGCAACCGCACAAAATCCTGTCGGCCCCCACGAAGTCTGACCTATCGCCACCGCACCTTGCGCGGCCAGACTCGCCATCGCTGCCGCAACATCCGGGCTGGTAAATACCCCACCCTGTACCGGCGCGAAATGCTCACCCACCGCTTGTTGCAACGAAGTAATCACTTCACCGAATTTATCAAGATCGCCTTCAGCCAGAGCCGGCAAACCCTGCATCAACAGCAAGTAACACAAGCGTTCGGCCTGTGCTTGCGGAAACGGTGGCAACTGCTGAAAAGCACTTACTTCCTGTTCGCCGTGCAAACCTTGGCCGCGCTGATCGAACACCAAAATAAACCGCCAGTCTTCAGGCACAGCCATTTGCGCGATCATCGGCGGGGTTTTGGTATCAGGCCCTCGGCCACCGTCCACCACCAAGCCGCCTTTCTCAAAGATGCCGATACCAATACCGGAACGCGCGCCGCGATCGGAGAGCTGCGCTATTTCCCGCACCGACAGCCCCAATCCGTAAAAGGCATTTAACGCGGCACCGACAGCCAAAGCCATTTGCGTGCCGGACCCTAACCCAATATGTTCGGGGATGGCATTATCGATAGTGATCTTGAGTGCATCGGAAACGCCCAGCAGCTGACAAAATTGCCGGGTACATTTCAGGGCACGAGCAGCTGACGGGCCGCTAACTTGCAGGCTTTCCGCTGCGGTTATGGTAAGCCTGGTATTGATCTCGTTCAGCGCCAAACCAATACTGCCGAAATGCCGCCCCAACGCCCCGCTTAAATCGATAAAGCCCATATGCAAGCGAGCCGGCGCTATCACCGTGACTGTTTGGTACCGCGCTTTCACCACCTGGATTCCGTCAAATAGTAAGGAGCGGGCATTATAGCGGATGAAATTGGCGGGCCGAGATAAAATCGGCCACTTGGTGCAGATCGTCCATTAGAAAATCGGCGTGTTCGGCGGCCCATGCGTCAGTTGGCCGTAACGACGGCACGAAGACGCAAGGCGCTCCGGCGGCCAGAGCGGCGCGGACGCCTGTTGGCGAGTCTTCCAGCACCAAACAGTCTTCGACCTGCTGTGCCAATTCTGCGGAAGCGCGCAAAAAAATATCCGGGGCGGGCTTGGCGGCGCGCACCGTATCGCCGGCAACAATACAGGAAAAAATATCCGTCAATCCGGCCCAGGCCAGGCACTGTTGCGCTGCCGCGAGTGGGCTATTCGTTGCCAGACAGAACGGCAAACCGTGCAGAGCTAATACGTCCAACACGGCAAAAAAACCGGGTTTTACGGCGATACCGTATTGCTGCACATGCGCGAGCCAATAAATGCTACTTAATTGCTGAAACTTTTCCAGATTGAAATCAAGCCCGCAGTGCATTTGCAAACGCTGAGTAACCGTCTTTCCGGAACAACCGGACAAGCCATCCCAAAATTCGGCCGGCATCGTAAAACCAAGCTCATCGGCTGCAGCCTGCCAAGCTTGCACATAGGTAGGCTCACTATCCAAAACCAGACCGTCCATATCAAAGATAACCGCCCGCCAACGCCGACCTTTCAACGGATTACCTTGATAAATTCGCCTATGGCTTCCCGGTTCGAGCCTACCACTATGCGCTGGACACCGTCTCGATCGACTTCTAACTGCCCGGCCACGCGAATCCGTTCCCCGGTTTGTGCTTGACCGTTATAAGTCGCGGTAAAACACACCACGCTATCGACTTGCGGATGCTTAATAACAAACCGAGCGGGATAATCGAAACTGAATTGGTCATCGCACACTTCGGCGTCGATACTGATAAAGCCCAGTTTACGGTAGCTGCGATCCTGTGTGTACGGGTCGGCAACCGCCAGAGACAAATCGAATTTGCGCCCATTGATCATGGCTTTGTTGTACTTGCGCAGTTCGTGCCAGACATATTCGTCAAAGGCAAAATCACAGGCTCGCCGCTTATAAGCCTCCAACCAATCATCGTCGTTTAAGGCCTGACAGCGATCTTCAGCGATCAAAGCCTGAACGATATTGCGCGCACGATGAAACTCGCCACGCTCGTAGCAAACCAAATCAATATCGGAACTGTGTTTTTGCATACCCACCAGTAGCGAACCGGTCACGCCGAATTGGCTAAGCGCCAAGCCATTGTCCCGCAACAAGCCGCACAGTTTATGCAAATCGGCTAATACCGGGTCTCCGGGTTCGTCAGCCAATAAGCGTTGCAAGACTTGTCGAGGTTGGTAATGCCGGACAATCGCCGTAACCGGCACGGCATGTAAATTCGCATCGAGCAGCGCCGAGTAATGCAGATACTGCGGGCAATACTGCTCAAGATAGCGATTAGCCAGCTCGGTATCGACCTTGCGCCAGACACCCTCCAGACAGAGGTAGCGCAGAAAACATAAAACCTTCCCGTTTTCCTGGCCCTGGACAACTACCGCGAAAATCAATCCTTCCGCAGTTTCTATAAAATCTTTGGCTCGATACACGGTTAAGTTATTTCCACCCGGTTCCGGCCATTATGTTTGGCCTTGTACAAAGCAGCATCGGCCGCTTCGAGCATCTCCTGTTCGGTTTTGTACTGGCCAACATAGGTGGCAACGCCCAAACTCAGGCTAACGCGCCGCGCTTCCGCGTCCCCAACGGTAATATTAGTTTCGAAAACCTGCCGGCGAATGGTTTCGGCTAACGCCCGAGCATCCTGTAAAGGGGTATCGGGCAAGATCGCTACAAACTCCTCGCCACCATAGCGGCAAACTAGATCGCTATCGCGTTCCAACTGTTCCCTCATGACTTTGGCCACCTCAATCAAACAAATGTCGCCTTGCGGATGACCTAAGGAATCGTTGTAGTTTTTGAAGAAATCGATATCGCAAATGATCAATGACAAGGGCGATTTATTGCGGCGGGACAGCGCAAACTGCATGGCAAGATTGCTGTCGAAATGGCGGCGATTGCCCAGGCCGGTTAATTGATCGCGCAATGACAAACGCTCCAATGCCGAATTGGCGGCCTGCAATTCCAGTTGGGTTGTTTGCAGCTTTTGCCGCATGACATAAATCCGTTCCATCGCGATCACTGTCAGCCGCAAACGGGTAGGATTCAGCGGTTTAGGCAGATAGGCATCGCCGCCCGCCAAAATACCGTTGACGAACGATTTGTCGTCATCGTGCATGGTTAAAAAAATAATCGGAAACCAATCGGCTTTCTTTAACTCGCGGATCGCTTTGGTGGCTTCGAAACCGCTTAGAAACGGCATTTCCACATCCATCAGAATCAAGTCCACATCATGGTCGGCAATATACTGGAGCGATTCGGCGCCATTCTCGGCATAAGCCAATTCGTGCCCCATTTCCTTTAGACATTCCGTGACCAGTTGCCTGATCATTTTGCTATCATCGACCACCAATATTTTCATTGTTCTTCTAGTTGGCTTGAGCAGACCCTTGGATTTTAGCGTAATTCGCCACGCCCACAGAAAACAATTGATAAAACCGGTTCAATCCCCTATCCTCGCCCGCTGGCTTTTCGGCCTAACAACCATCCGTTCTTTCCCTCCAAACCTTAGGAGAAATCATGAAAATCGGTGTTCCCAAAGAAGTTCACGACGGCGAAAAGCGCGTCGCTACCACGCCAGACGCCGCGGAAAAAATCATCAAACTGGGTTTTGAAGTACTGGTGGAAAGCGGTGCCGGCGACAATGCCAATATTTCCGATGACGCTTATCGCGCGGCAGGCGTGCAAGTCGTCGGATCGGCTCAGGAATTATGGCAAAACAGCGACATCGTCATGAAAGTCCGGGCCCCCGAGTTTCATCCGCAATTGGCTATCGACGAAGCCGATTTGCTGCGCGAAGGCCAGCAATTGATCAGCTTTATCTGGCCGGCGCAAAACGAAGCGCTGATGCAAAAGCTCGCTGCCAAAAAAGTCACGGTGCTGGCGATGGACAGCGTGCCGCGTATGTCCCGCGCGCAAAAAATGGACGCCCTCAGTTCCATGGCCAATATCGCAGGCTACCGCGCCATCGTCGAAGCCGCCCAGCATTTTGGCCGTTTCTTCACCGGTCAGATCACTGCTGCCGGTAAAATCCCGCCCGCCAAAGTGTTGGTGATCGGCGCCGGCGTCGCCGGTCTGGCTGCCATAGGCGCCGCGAAAGGCATGGGCGCTATCGTCCGCGCTTTCGATACGCGGCCGGAAGTGAAAGAACAGATCGAAAGTATGGACGCCGAGTTTCTGATGCTGGATTTTCAGGAAGACGGCTCGGGCACAGGCGGCTACGCCAAAACCATGTCCAAGGAATTTATCGAAGCCGAGATGGCCTTGTTTGCCCAGCAAGCCAAGGAAGTGGACATCATCGTCACCACCGCCTTGATCCCCGGCAAACCCGCCCCCGAGCTGATTACCGCCGAGATGGTAGCCTCGATGAAACCCGGCAGCGTGATAGTGGATTTGGCCGCAGAACAAGGCGGTAACTGCGCCTTGACCGAGAAAAATCAGGTCGTGGTGAAACACGATGTGACTATCATCGGTTACACCAACTTGCCCAGCCGCTTGGCCAATCAATCCAGCCAGCTTTACGCCACCAACCTGCGGCATCTGCTGACCGATCTCACACCCGGCAAAGACGGGAACACCGTCATCAATATGGAAGACGAAGTGATTCGCGGCGCCACCGTGATCAAGGAAGGCAACATTACCTGGCCGCCACCACCACCCAAATTGTCCGCCGCACCCAAACAAGCTGCTGCGACTGAAACAGCTGCTGCGGCCGAAACCAAATCGCTGCTGCCGGAGCCGGTCAAGCAATGGCTGCCGATCTTGCTGGCAGGCTTGGCTTTATTCGGCGTTGGTGCCGTTGCACCCACCTCGTTTTTGTCGCACTTCACCGTATTCGTGCTGGCCTGCTTCGTCGGTTATCAGGTGATCTGGAATGTGTCGCCGTCCTTGCATACCCCATTGATGAGCGTCACCAACGCCATCAGCGGCATTATCGTCATCGGTGCGCTGGTGCAGGTTTCGGCACCCAGTGCCGTTGTCAGCATTTTGTCCGCGCTGGCCATCCTGATCGCATCCATCAACATTGCCGGCGGCTTTTTGGTTACGCGCCGCATGCTCGAAATGTTCAGAAAATAAGGAGAGCTACATGTCAAACGGTCTAGTTACAATGGCGTACATTGCAGCCTCGATTCTATTCATTCTCAGCCTCAGCGGCCTGAGCAAGCAAGACACATCACGGCGCGGCAACTACTTTGGGATGACAGGCATGGCGATTGCCATTGTCGCCACGGTATTCGGCGGCAGCGTCACCGCCTATACGATGCTGACTATTGCCCTGTTGATCGGCGGCTTTATCGGCACCAAAGCCGCAGCCAAAGTGGAAATGACGCAAATGCCGGAGCTGGTGGCTTTAATGCACAGCTTGGTCGGTATGGCGGCGGTGCTGGTGGGATATGCCAACTTTATGGACCATTCCACCAGTCTGGAAGGCGCGGAAAAAACCATCCACGAACTGGAAATCTACATCGGCATTTTCATCGGTGGGGTGACTTTTTCCGGTTCGGTGATCGCGTTCGGCAAACTGTGCGGACGAATTAGCGGCAAACCAATGTTATTGCCGGCGCGGCATTGGCTGAATCTGGCGATGTTCGTTGTGACTTTCATTTTGGGCGGCAGCTTTTTGGACGGCGCCGAAACCGGCGGCGGTTCGATTCCGCTGTTGATCATGACAGTTATTGCCTTGGCTTTTGGCGTGCATATGGTGATGGCCATCGGCGGTGCCGATATGCCGGTGGTGGTATCGATGTTGAACAGCTATTCGGGTTGGGCCGCTGCGGCCACCGGCTTCATGCTCAGCAACGATTTACTGATTGTTACCGGCGCTTTGGTAGGCTCCAGCGGCGCGATTTTGAGTTACATCATGTGCCGGGCCATGAATCGACACTTTCTTAGCGTCATTGCCGGCGGTTTTGGTAGTGCGGGCGGTGAAGCGGCGGAAGTAGTCGGCGACGTACAACCTATCGAAGTCGAAGAAACCGCGCAATTACTGCGCGACGCCAAAGAGATCGTGATCATCCCCGGCTACGGCATGGCGGTGGCGCAAGCTCAACACACAGTCAACGAAATCACCAAATACCTGACCAGCCACGGCAAAAAAGTCCGCTTTGCTATTCATCCGGTCGCCGGGCGGATGCCGGGCCATATGAACGTCTTGCTGGCGGAAGCGAAAGTGCCGTATGACATCGTCTTTGAAATGGACGAAATCAATGAAGATTTCCCACACGTCGATGTCTCCATCGTCATCGGCGCCAACGACATCGTCAACCCGTCGGCTTTGGACGACCCCAACAGTCCGATAGCCGGCATGCCGGTGCTTGAATGTTGGAAAGGCGCCACCACCATCGTCCTGAAACGTTCTATGGCCTCCGGTTACGCCGGCGTCGGCAACCCGCTGTTCGTGCATGAAAACACCCGCATGCTGTTCGGCGATGCCAACGACAAGTTACAGGGTTTGTTGAAAGCCTTGCAGGGCTAAATCTGAGGTAACTTATCGACCCGTAATTGCCAACCTTAGTTGTTGGCAATTACGTCAAACAAGATGGCGGGCTTTATTTTTAAATATTGGGAGGATTAATCAGCCTTCCCGGAATGCTTTCCATTGCCGCAACATGAATTGACCAAGGTTCGGCACGGGAGTTAATACTCTCTCCCGCTCATGGGACATGCAAACTGCCATGACTCGATAGACCAAAGCCATCTGACGATTTTGACGGGCAAATTCCGACCCGAAGTTGCCAATATGAATTAATTTGCAATGACAAGAAAGGGTAAATAAGCTGTCCTTCAAAATGTAGATGCGATTAGCTTGCGTAATCGCACATTTTGAAGCCAACATTCCTCCGATTACGCTATCGCTAATCGGAGCTACGCGGGCTGACGATTTTGACGGGCAAATTCCGACCCCAAGGCGACATTCGAAGCTTTGCGCTTAATGTCGGCAGGGATTCAAGGAGCAGCCATTCAACGTAAAGCCAAGCCGACCAATAAGGCACTATGGAAGCGGGCCGGCATGGAAAGCGTACTGTTCAGTATGCACGCGCCTTTAAGCATAGCAGAATGGAATGCAATATCTTGCCGTTGCCGAGCTTAGAGATTATATGTGCTATATCAGCGATAAAGTAAACCTCATCTTCTCCAGGAGGATCGTGCCACGCCTCGTGGGAAAGACCCCCATGATGAAATTTATCTCCAACTGACATGGCACCAAAGGGTGAATTTGACTCCAATTGACACACAGGGTCGTTTCTCGTTGACCCTATGCGGATTTCTAATAGGTATGTGATCGATGCCGTGTTTGTCATTCTATTCTCGTCTTGTATGTTCAACCTGAAGCTAATGGATGCCGCGCGACTTTGCCGCGTACCGTCGTAGTTGATCGCTGGTCTTTATGGTTGCCAGCCTCCAATCTCAGACCAGCCGTATTCAAGAAGAGCCAAACTTGCATCCCCTTTCCCAGCAGCAAGTAAGCGCTTACGAACTGAACCAACAGAAGTTTGCATACCCTTAAATCCAGCGAGACTCAATATCTCGCTTCCAATCTCGCGTACACGTCTGTATTGTGGGTAGCACTCTATTTCTGGCCAATCGTTTTCATTACCCCAAGCGTTCGCCTCGATCACCAGCGTGGTAAGTTCGGTGATGAGCGAATTGACATGCTCAAGCGCTGCCATGAACTTGCCGTGTCCAACTTGGGGAACGACTTCGTCGTATAGCTGTTCCAGTGTTTTCATGTATCGTTTTCCTTTTTAGCAAATGTCTTGATACACAATGATTAAGGTAACTTGACGTCAAAAGTGGAGCTTTTGGCGGTCAAATTGACCCGCTAGTTATAAAATTACTTAATGCCAAGATAAATTAGCATTAATGTCAAAAATCCAGCAAAAATACGAACCACCCAAGGATGTCTTAAAATTTCGGAAAACTTCGATAATGAAGTTCCTTCTCCTGGTGCTTCTCTTATAAATTTATGGGTAACGTCAACGCCACAATCTTGAATTTCATAGTCATTATAACCAACAACAGTATCAAAACTTGTGCCCACATTTTCTGAATTCAGGGCATTAGATTCTTCAATAATGTCTTTAAATAAATCGTCAGCTTTCTTGATAAGTTCTACATGTGCTACAGATAGCTCCCGTTTTAACTCTTGCTCATGCTTTTGGAGAGTTGAAACTATTTTTATATTTACAAGCTCTGAAGCAGCCAAAATACTCCCGCAATAGAAAAATGATTTATTTAGCTTATAAGGTTTAATAAATTTATTTTTTAAATCTCTTTCTGACAAATCTTTGAAAACACATAAGGGTTTTTTGTTGTTCTTAGATTTTACGACCACATGAAAATAAGGCATTACTATCTGGTATTAATAAGGTTTAGCTCAATCGACGAAAACCCCATAGCGATTTTTCATCAGGGGAAGTGCATGGTTAGATTTTGTACTCAAATGGTGTGAATAATATTTTACCTTCTTGTTTTCTTATGGAAACAATTTCTGATAGCACCTTGATTCGCAGCATTGTTAATTTTGAAATTGGTAGCGTCTCAGTGAAACCATCTGGCATTTTATGCCTCTCCACAAGACCACAATGACTTTTAAATATTTTCTTTATTCTTAATTCTACTCTTAACGCATGTGAACCATCAATAAATTTATAGGCATATTTAAGCTTATGCTTAAAAATTGATTTTACTTCTTGATTATTCATTCTTATAGAAGGGTCATTGTTAGTTATTCCGAATTTAATATACTTATCATCAAGTAGCTGAATATAAAAAAAGCCAGGTTTACATTTGTCATACCCTGAACCCGCGCAGCTTGGACATCCTCTTCCTTCCAAATGATGCCCCGCCCTTTGCATGAATTCGCCATGTTTGTAGCATATTATGGTTACAGAGCTAATTGTGTTCTTATAAACTGCTTTGCTGTAGTCGTATGTATTGCCATGTACTGTTCTAGCGCGTTCTATCCATTCGTCTGTAGATGGAATCCTTGCCCCACAAGTTGGACAGCCTTTTCCCATCATATGATCAATTGCCTTCTGAATAAACTCTCCATGTTTTGGACATGATATTGTAACTTTATCACTCATCTTAACGAATGTTACTGCCTCATATGAGTAATTATTATTATGCTTCCTTTTACATAATTGGATCCATTCATCTAAAGTTCTATTTCGACCTATGCATTTAGGGCAACCAGAACCTACAAGGTGACTATCAGGAGTTTGATAAAATTCTCCATGTTCTTTACAAATTATAGTTACTACTTTATCGCTTCTAGAATATTTAACCTTTGAATAGTCGTACTTTTCTCCATGAGTCGATTTTGCTTTTTGTATGAACTCTTCTCCTGCTTTAGCTGCTAACTTTTCACCATATTCTTTGTGTTTCTTAATTCCACAAGTTGGACATCCTTGTCCAATTCTATGCTTATCCGGTACTTGTCTAAATTCGCCGTGAGCTTCACATATTATTGTTACTGGTGTTTTAGCATTAATGTAATTTGTTTTTGAATAGTTGTATGTGTCGCCATGAATCCTTTTAACAATTGCTATCCATTCATCCGTTGTTAATTGCTTACTTCCACCACATATTGGACACCCCCTCCCATATAAATGTTTATTAGGAGTTTGAAAGAAATCACCATGTTCATGACATGTAATTATGACCTTTTCATTGGTTCCGACATATCTAGTCTTTCCATAGTCATATAGGTAGCCATGTATTTTAATTGCTTTTAAAATAAATTCTTCTGTCGTCAGTCTTTTTTTCATTTATGTTATTGAGAGCAATGCCTATTAAGCCTAACAAGTTATTTAGCTGTTAACTGCATATCTACCACGAAACTTGTGTCGCCACAATAAGTTAGTGAGCGAGTAGTAGGTCGTAGGATCAAAAGCGAATAACTGTAACGTCTTGCAACCAAGCGTATACATCTAGCATGGAAGGCAGTTACCCATTCAATTGCCGCCACTTAAAACCGTACGCAGCAGTCCGCTTTTGGCCGAACTCGAACCTTTGAATTGGATAGCCATCAGCCCAACCAAACGGCTCGTCGGCATTACGATCAAATTTAAATCCCTTAACAAATCAACCCCTCTTATTATTCGGGTTTGGATAGGTTTGAATCCTTGCCGATTTTCCACTACACTCAGCCGGCAACCGATAGGCGAATCATGTTAGACGTTTATTTAACATGTTTTTCTGCTCGGTTGTTTAAATAGGCTGTTTAAGCATGCAGCGACTGCTATCTCTCTACCCTCCCTTTAATTTAGCGGGATTCGATCCGTTCGATGCAGGCATCGACATGCATCCCGGTATCAATTTTTTTGACAAGGAGCGATTATGAACAACGATTTAGTCAAGGGCGAACTCTCCGCCGACCAGCAGAATGCGGTGCTGGGATTGATCAATCAAATTCAAAACCTGTTACCGTTTTTGATCGATTTAAACGCCGACGAGCGCCGGGCCTTGCCCAAGCTGGGCGACAAGAGCCGAGCGTTTGTGGACCAAGGCTTGGTATTGGCCGTGCAAAATCCCGGCATTTTGCCGCGCAGTTTCGATTTGGACGAATATCAGCGCGACGTGACCTTAGTCCGGCAGTTGGAACCGCTGGTGTTGGCCTTGGGCCAGCTGCAAGGCCGGCTGGAGGATACGTTTTTGGCGGCGGGCAGCGATGCTTACAGCCAGACTTTGCTGGTGTATCAAGCGGCGAAACTGGCCGGCAAGAACGGCGCGCTGGAACAGCACCTGGACGGTTTGAGTCGCCGCTTCGCCAGAAAATCGACCAGCTCGACCACCGCGGCAAATACCCCATCCGCGCATTAATCCCCCTCCCCCGTTCGACTTATTTTCTCGGCCGTTGGAGTTATTTTCTCCAACGGCCAAGCTTTTTTCTCGATCATTGGACAAAATAACTCCAACGTTTTAGCTCGGAGCTTGAACGATGCAGCTTCGGCGGAGAATGGTTGAGAAAATAACTCGGCCGTTCCGGGTCAGAGCTCGATCAATTGAGAAAACTTCTCGGCCAATTGAGCTCGGAGCTCGGTCGTTCGAGAAAATTTCTCGGTCATCCGAGCTCCGAGCTTGATCGATGTAGAAAATAACTCGAACGTTGCTGATTGGAAACGTAATCACGGACTCTCCCGCCGGAACCATTCCCAAAAACACAACAGCTGTTCCCCGTTTGTCTGGGGGAATAGGCATAACGGCAAATTCGCTGAAGAGAAACCACATAGTCAGATCGAATTATCCTGATTACCGCGACCGTTTATCATGGTGGATTGCCTATCGGCAAAATGACGGAACGCCTGTCAGCTAGTCCGCGGCAAAAGTACCCGAAAGCAAGTACCCTTTCCGAGTTCGCTCTTCACCTCTATCCGCCCATTGTGTTTTTTAACAATCCCATAGGATAGCGATAGACCCAGGCCTGTGCCCATGCCGACCGATTTGGTGGTAAAGAACGGATCAAAGATTTTTCCAAGCTGTTCGGGTTTGATGCCCTTGCCGGTATCCTCCACCTCAACCCAAACACTTTTCTCGTCATGACCGGTGCGAAGCGTAATTCGACCGTGCTCCTCAATCGCCTGCACCGCATTGATCAGAAGGTTCATGAACACCTGGTTGAGTTGGGACGCGATGCAGTTGACCTCGGGGATTCCGCCATATTCCTTGACGACATCGGCTTTGTACTTGATTTCGTTCCACACCACGTTAAGCGTGCTGTCGAGACCCGACTCAAGATTCGCCGATTGCTGTTCCAATTCGCCGACGTGAGAGAAATCCTTCAGATCCTTAACGATGCGCCGCACCCGCTGCAAGCCGTCGAGAGATTCCGCCAGAAGATTGCCGATGTCGCCGCGCAGATAGCCGATATCGATTTCCTGCTTCAGATGCGTAATATCTTGCAAGGCCTCGTTCACCAACGTATCTTCGATCCGTTCGTAAGCCGCCAGCAATCTGAGCATCCCATCGACATACTCCTGCAAGGTACTCAAGTTGGAGTTGACGAAGCCAATGGGATTGTTGATCTCATGAGCCACGCCGGCAGCAAGCTGGCCAATCGAAGCCATTTTTTCGGATTGCAGCAGTTGCATCTGGGTTTCTTCAAGCTGCCTGATGAGATCCTCTTGACGCGCCTTCTCGGCCAGCAATTGGGTATTCGCCATTTGCAGGGAGGCAGTGCGCTTATGCACCTGCTCTTCGAGTTCGTCTCGGGAATCGCGCAAAGCTTCCTCGGCCCGTTTGCGTTCGGTGATATCGTTGAAGCCGAAGACACGGCCGATGATGTGCTCACCCAGATATTGCGGCCGCGATCTGCATTCGAAAATTCGACCATCATTGAGACTCAGGATATCTTCGGTTTCGCTGTTGCCGACCAGCTCCCGCAGGCGAATACGCAATACTTCCGGCTCGACAACCAGCCCGGCAATGAACTCGAGAATATCCGCTTCCTCCCTCTCCAGCAGCAAGTCGTCCGAAATGCCCCACATGCTACTGAACTGGCGGTTCATGTTGGCGATCTTGCCATGCCAATCGATGACCAGAATGCCGTTGCCTGTCGATTCCAGCGTTGCCCTCAGCTGGGACAATATCTGGGCCAGGGCATCCTCGGCCTTGTGTTCGTTCTGAACATCTCTGGCCTGTATCAGAATCAGAGGGCTGCCTTCATGCTGAATGACCTTGACGGATTTGGTCACCATCAACATCGAACCATCGGCGCATTGATAAAGTCCGTCCTGGGTCTCGATATCGAGATATTGGCCGTTACGGACATCTTCCCAATAAAAAACGTCTTGCAATGAACTTTCGATATTGGTGATGGCCATGGTTAGCAATTCCTGTTCCGAATAGCCAAGCATCTTCTCTACAACCTTGTTGGCGATGATGATCCGCAACTCGCCGGGTTCAACCAGCAACATCATATGCTGGCTGTAATCAATCATCAGATGTTCGAGGCTGCTCATCTGGCGGCTTGCTCCTGGCCGGGTTGGCTCGGATCGAAATAATAATTGACCCGTTTGCGTGGACTGAGATAGTTGTATATTTCCCGCGGCACCTGCGCCGGTCTGATCGCCTTCGCAATATTCGCATCTGCTTCGCACGCCATGTCCACCAGGATCGCTTCATCCCTGGGAATATCCGCGTCGTAGATGAGCACCAGCGGTTTCATCGGCTTGGCGGTATTGACGGTGACGACCATACCGATCACTCCATTGGAAAACTGCACGATCGTGCCGGGCGGATAAACCCCAAGACAACGGATGAAGACCTGGAGCAGTTTCTGATCGAATTTGTTGCGCAACTTGGCGAACATCGTCGACAGAGCCTCATGGGGCGTCAGTGCATCGTTAATATTCACCGGGTTACACAGTTCATCGTAATGGTTGGCAATGACGACAATGCGGGAAAGCAAATCGATAGCTTCGCCTTTGAGTTTACTAGGGTAACCAGTCCCATCGAACAATTCGTGATGTTCGCGAATGATGGTCAAGACGGCTGGTGCAAGCCCCAGTCGCTGGCCGATACCCGCGCCATATTGGCAATGCATTTCGAACAAATGGCGCTCAGCCTGATTGAGCGGGTCCTTTTTCATCAGAATTTTTGAGGGTATTTCCTTATGACCAATATCGTGGAACAGTGCGCCTATTCCCAAGTTGCCGACCAACTCTTGGGGCAAGCCGATGTCGCGAGCCATCATCAGGGACAGCATGGTTACATTCAAGGAATGGTAATACAATTCCTCGGCACCCGCCTTGCCTATCATGACGTGGATAGCGAGTTCCGGCGCGGAAAGCAGCGAGTCGACAATTTGGTCCACCAATTGTGTCGCCTTTCGCACGGTCTCCGCCGGCATGGTAAACAAGTTTTTCTCGATGCCGTGAATGGTTTTAGCGCTATCGATAAAGGCATTTTCAATTCGTGCAGCCGCCTCTCGCTGCTGCTGGATACGCTCGACTAGCGCGAGTTTGGCCGCCAATACCGGCGAAATATCCGGCTTGGCTTCATCCTGTGCCTGCGGTATCTGCTGTGTCTGCTGTGTCTTTTGAGGTAGCGGATTGCAATCGCTGAGGGCCGGATCGTAACGAATCGACTTGAGCCCGAGACTCCGGATGGTCTTGATCTGTGCCTCGTTCTTTATCTTGAAATGGCTGAACGAGAAAGGGTGATCAAACCACTTGAGATCGAGGTGGACATACAACCCGACCCGCAGCTGCTCCATGGTAATGTTGAAGTTATCTTGCATCGGGATTGACAGTCCGATCTACTTTTGTCAAATGGAAAAATGCGGAATGCATGCCGTCTTGACCAACGCTCTGCCCCCGTCCATTCGAAGTTTTGCGACCATCTTTAAAGGGATGTAGACGCCGCATCAGTGTGTTTGACCGAAAGCGTAGGGGAAATAAGGAAAATAAGCAAACCAGGATTCAAGTTGAGTTGATCTCCGTGTCAAGCAAAAGCCAGGAAACTAAATGGCGAGGAATTCTCCTCTCTCCAATAGCTCCATGCCTTGCCTTCTGCATCCATATAGTCGTTCATCAGGAGATGAGTAATTTCTCGGCGCTTTGCAGTGTCTTGCGATTCGCTGAATAGTTGCAACCTGCCAACGCTTGAGTTGGCAATAACATGAAAGTGTTTAGCTTAATTTATGCCGATTACCGGGATCTTTTATCCCGTTCCAGTTCCAAATACTTATGCCGTAAATCGACATAATTACCGCCTATCCATTGCCAAAATGTCGCCGCTGCTTCCGGATCGGTGCTGATTAACTTCACGGCTATCGCGCCGTTGCTGCTGATGTCGGTAATCTGCGCGTCTATGTCGATGTTGGCTTTGTTCTTGACGACGCGTCTGTCGGTATCGACCCGAAAAGTCACCGGCTCGCCCACCTGAAAGACGATGTCGCGTTTTAAACCGCCCAAAAACTTCAGGCGATATTCCGGAACGGATTGAAACGGCAAGACAAACTCTGCATGCCAGCGAAACGGCGGACATTGGATGGGGCCGCTGTTCTTCGGAAAGTGTACGGTGTAGCCATCGTCGACCTTGGCTTTAACCACCCCTCTGGTATAAATTTCGTGACAATTGGTCAGTACCGCGTCGCCCGGCTCCAGGCCGTATTTCGCAGCGTGCACAGACAAGCTATTGAAAGCCACGATAAATCCCAAAACGATTATTTTCATGCTGCTCTCCTGATTATTATTGTTAACTTTCATCCCTAAACGTTTGGCTCGGCCAAGCAGAGACTAGACATCAAATCCAATTCCTAGCTTAGCGGCTGTGCACCCAGTCTGTAACGGGCACCAGGTGTTGTCAATATTTTGCCTGCAATCAAGCATACCCGGGGGGCGGAAAACCAAATTCCATCTTTATCGCGGTGGCGCCGTGCTGGGTTGAAATGGACCAAGCAGGCTACGCACCAGCGTATTGGTTTCGTCGATATCCACAGTGATCATGTGCCCTGTGTTAGTACCTAAATAGGCTTGCATGGCCGCCGCCATATACGGGAACACCAGGCGTAAGTCATTGCTGGAACCGTTGCTTTGCACGCTGGTTTTCCATAGCTGTTTGCGCTGTTGCTGTTGCAAATAGGCCTCTTTATCGCAGGCTTCCAGCACCAGGTAGCGCCGGAATGTCGTATAGGATTCGGTACGTTGCGAATAGCCGCCGACGCCGAAGCCCGGATAATAGCCGTTGTAAAATCTGGACATTCGGTACGGATAGTAATACCCCATGTCGTTCCACAATGGTACCTCGTAAGTGTATTGATGCACTTCAGGGGCACCGACACCGTAACTCAGGAACATCACCAAGTTGCTGTCCTGGATACTGTTGGCCTTGCTGTAACCGCGATTAGCCAAGACTTTTTCGATATAGGTTTTAAATTCGATAAACTGCAAATCCTGTTCGTTTGCACCGGCATTGCCCGGCAATACCACAAATCGCATAGCGCTTTGCGGAGCGCTAACGGCGACTAGCGAATCGATTTCCGTGCGAAATTGCAGCGGACGCGGTGTGGTACTACAAGCCGCCAGCAACGCGGTCAGTAGCAAAACCAACAGCCGATAACTTACACCTATCAATTTATTGCTCTGCATGATCACTCCCTGTTTCGTTCGTTGAACCATTCTCTTGCCATAAGCTTTGCGTGCGTTGCTGCAAGCGAATATCGGCAAGCACCTTTTTATCGTGCAATTCCGCCTGATGGGTCAATTGTTCTGAGAGCTGCTGACTTTCCGCAAGCCTTTGCCGGGCCTGCTGGGCTTCCTGGGCAAGCAACTCCGCTTCAAGACGCATGGCCTTTAATTCGTTTTCGTGGCGTAGCTGTTCGGCATACAAACGCTTCTCAAGTTCCAGTTGCTGACTGAGCTGATCTTGTTTGTCTTCAAGCAGGCGCCGCTGTTTTTCGGCTTCCTGAGCCTGCATCTGCAATTCCAACTCGGATACGCGGCGCAAATGTTCCAGTTGCAGGCGCTTTTCGTGTATTTCCTCCTCTTCCAATAAGCGTTGTTGCCGGGACAGCTCGCGGGTGCGCTCTTCATTCAATTCAAAAGTCTTTTTCAACACGTTCAGATAAACGCTATCCCGGCCCAGCTGCACGTTCGGAAATTCGTTAAAACTGGCCGTTAGACTGCATAGCGCTTGCGATTGAATATGCTGTTGCATCAACACTTGGTTGATAGCCAGGGCGATACGTTTTTCGATGTCGATCAGGCCGCTATGAATCCAGTTGCCATCGGCCAGCGCTTGCAGCTCAAGATTGACCACATCGTCGATAATATCGCCATACAACTGCTTGATATGTTGGTTAATCGTGGGCAGCATTTCGCTGTTTTTCAGCACATAAGCCAAGGTAGCCTGAAAGCGCAAATCCAGTGCCAAGTCCACTGTGCAAAAATCGTCGAACATACTTAGCTGTCGCCGGTATTGCCAGCTTTCTATCGTCAGCGGGTGAATATGGTGATAGAAACGTTTGACGAATTTTTTCGGCCGTAGATAGAGTTTTTTATACGGGCCGAGTTTGAGCTGCACCACTTGCCGGTCGGCATCGAAACCGGCAATCCACTGCTCCGTATCGGCGAGCGACTCTTCGAATAAGTCGCCGCCGGCCAGCCAGGCTTCCAATTCTGTTCCGGGGCTATTCATGGCTAACGGCGCCGGGCGCGGCAACGGTTTTTTGTTTAAGCGCGGCGATTTTGTCGGACATTTTTTCCGCGATCAGCGGATACAGATTCGGCGCAAACTCCACGGTCCTGTCGTCCACTTTACGCAAAAAACCGCGACTGAGTAATAGCCCGACCACGAACATCCGCGACCAATCGGAATAGCGCCGGGCTTTTTCCAGGTCGGATTTTTCGATTACCATTTCCAGCTCGTCGTTTTCGTTGATCCGAAACTCGGTGAATTGCCGCAGGCATTCGAACACCAGTTCTTCTTCCTGGATCGTTAACGGTCCCGGCGCGGTAAACTCCAAGCGATAAGACAGCAGCACCGTGAAAAAATCCACCATCGCCGCACAGGCAAATGCAAACCATGAAAACCCGCGCCACATCGCAAACGAGGGCTTTACTTCCTCAACGAACTGTTTGTACGTCATTAGCAAGGGTGCATCGGGTAAAGACAGGCCGATGCTGCTGGCCAGTTGGTTAACACCCAGCTGAATATCCTGATAATTCTTTAAAAATTGTGAATAGGTGGCTTCCTTGTCGTTGGTTACATCCAACTGATTCAGGTTGCTTTGTAACAGGCGAATATTGCTGTCCAGCGCCTGAAAAGCTTGCTCCTGCTGTTGCAAGGCCTGCTTTTTTTCTTGATAAATTTGGTTGTAGTGGCGCCAGAACGGCCCTTCTCCCACCTGATTTTTATAGCCGGGCCCGATCTGATTGTGTGTACCGAAATAGGCCTGACTGGCATCCAAGGAAGCTTTTTCCAGATCAAGTTTTTGTTGGTGCAGCATCTGGCTTTTAACTTGCAGGATACCGTCCAGATAACTTTTAGTTTGCTGCCTCAACTCGTTCAGCCGATTGATATGCAGGGTTTCCTGCTCGGATATTTCGTAAAACTTGAAATACGAAAAAGTCACCGATGCGGTAATCGCCACAGCCAACGACGCTACCACGGTAAAGTAGCGCATTCTGTTTGCCTTCCAATGGATGCCGGCCATTTCCAAGGAACAGATAACGATGATGGACTGAATGGCGACGGTAATCACCAACGCAATCCAGGGGGTGATGAAATGCGATAAACCGTAATAGGTGGTAAAGCCGGACGACAGGCTGAGCATCAGGACGATGGGTATCGTCCAGATACGTAACATGCTGACAAACAGGGTTTGAATGCGGTTAATAAAATAACCGAGTCCGGTAGAACGTATTTTGATGCTGGGATTTGTCATTGTTATTATTTTTGCTCCAGCAGAATGCGGGATAAAACGGCGTTAGCTCATACTTAAATAGCGCTCGCCGGTGTCGTGAATAATGGTCACCACGGTTTTACCGGCACCCATCTGTGCCGCGACGCGCACCGCCGCGCAAACACTGGCACCCGAGGAAATACCGGCCATTATGCCCTCTTCTTCGATCAGCCTTTTGCGCATCGTAAAGGCTTCTGCCGTGGTGACCAATTCAATGCCATCCAATAGATCGACTTCCAGATTCTTGGGCACAAAACCGGGCCCTATACCCTGAATTTTATGCGGCGAATGCGTGCCGCCGGAGATCAGCGGGGACTCGGCCGGCTCCACCGCAATCACTTGGAACTGCGGTTTACGGTTTTTGATCACGTCGGCAACCCCGGAAATGGTACCGCCGGTACCAACCCCGCACACGAAGGCATCGAGTTGACCATCGGTAGCAGACCAGATTTCCTGGGCAGTGGTTTGTCTGTGAACTTCCGGGTTAGCGGGATTTTCGAATTGATGGGGCATAAATGCCCCCGGCGTTTGCCTGACGATTTCCTGCGCCTTGGCAATTGCACCGGTCATACCTTCAGCACCCGGTGTCAACACGATTTCCGCACCATACAATGCCAATAATTGCCTGCGCTCGATAGACATGGTTTCCGGCATCGTCAAAATGCAGTGGTAACCGCGCGCAGCGGCGATCATGGCCAAAGCAATACCGGTATTGCCGGAGGTCGGCTCGACAATAGTACCGCCGTTGCGCAAGCGCCCCGCTTTCTCGGCGGCTTGAATCATGGCCAGACCGATTCTGTCCTTGACTGAACCGCCGGGGTTTCTCGATTCCAACTTTGCCAGCACAGTCGCGGAGTTTTCCAACACGACTTTATGTAATTTCACTAAGGGCGTATTGCCGATCAATTGCGTTACATTGCTGGCGGTAGGCATTGAGTTACCTCAATTATTTCTCGATTTTAAACGCTAAAAACACCGGACTGCCGTTACGTTGTACCAAAAGTGCTATCGATTTTTCAACCGGTAATTTCGCGACGATGGAATTAAACTCGGCTGCATCGCGCACCACATTATTTTGAATGCGTAAAATAATGTCACCTGGCTGGATGCCGGCATCCATCGCAATACCTTTGTTAACTTTTTGTACCAATACCCCGTTTTTTTCCACCTGCGATTGCTGGCGTTGTTCGCTTGTTAAATCAGCAACAGCCAATCCCAGCCGATTCACAGCCACTTCAGGGGCGGCGGCGGGCGCGTTTGCCAAAGAGGAAGGTTGCGCAGGCAGCAAACCGATTTTCACACTAAGATCCTGCTTATCACCTTGGCGAATGATTTTAACCTTGGCTTTTTCATCGATAGGCGTCATGCCCACTCTAGGCGGCAATTCGCCGGAAGTTTCGATTATTTGACCATTAAACTCGACAATAATATCGCCGATTTGAATACCGGCTTTTTCTGCAGGGCCGCCTGGAATAACTTTTGATACCAATGCACCGTGCGGTCTATCCATGCCAAACGACTCCGCCAACTGCCGGGTCACATCCTGGATTTGTACACCCAACCAGCCGCGCGAGACTTTACCCTTGCTTTTAATTTGGTCGACCACGTTCATCGCCACATCGATAGGAATCGCAAACGATAAACCCATGTAACCGCCGGAACGGCTGTAAATTTGCGAGTTAATCCCTACTACCTTGCCTTGCATATTAAATAAGGGGCCACCGGAATTACCCGGATTGATGGCTACGTCGGTTTGAATGAAAGGCACATAGTTACCATCAGGCAGACTGCGCCCTTTGGCACTGACGATACCAGCGGTGACGGATTGATCAAAACCAAACGGCGTACCGATAGCCAGTACCCACTCGCCCACTTGCAATTGCTCCGGCGAACCGACTTCCACTACCGGCAGGTCTTTCGCCTCTACCTTCAACAAGGCCACATCGGTGCTTTCGTCGGAGCCTATCAATTTGGCGATCAACTCCCGGCGGTCTTTCAATTTAACGACAATCTCGGACGCATTGTTAACTACATGGTGGTTAGTCAATACATATCCGTCCTTGGAAATCACAAATCCCGAGCCCAGGGAGTTGGTTTCTCGTGGTGAATTACCACCACGCCCAGGCCCCTGGAAGAACCGCCGAAAAAACTCTTCCATTTCCGGTGGCATATCCTCCGGCATTTGCTGCTGATCGACGCCGGCCTGCGGATCGGCAGCCTTCTGGGTAGTACTGATGTTAACCACAGCGTCCCCGTTGGTTTTAACCATTTCAGTAAAATCAGGCAATTGCGCATAGCTTGCATCAATCGCCACTAAAAATATCAAAACTCCATAAAACAGCTTATTAAGCATGTAATCTCCACTCATACATTTGATTTGTTACAAAAAGGACACGCTAACGTAGCGCTATGCCGTCAGCAATTAGCTCGACTGTTTTGGCGGGTACTTCACCCAATACGGTGAATTGTGTATCGCCAATCACCTTACTGAAAGAATTGACAGAACCCAGACTATGCAAACCGTTCATACCTTGCGATTCTTTGGCTTCCAGATACACCGACACCGTAGAGAAACCGTCGCTAATCAATAGATGATCCACGGCTTTCTGAGATTGCTGGATGGAATTGCGAATAAAAAATACCGGCTCAAACCCTGCCGGCCAATTCTTCAACACGAATCTGGCATTTTCAAACGGTTCGGCTTGAGTAGCGTGGATGTGTTTGACATGAAAGCTGTTGTCGTCGACATTGCCGGCATGGGGCTCGGCCGATGAATCGGTCATTAAATCGGTGAAGACTACTTGTTCCAGGATGCTGCCGTCTAAATTGTAAACTTCTACTTTCAGCGGCAAAAAATGCTGGGTATCCACCCAGATTTTTCTCGGGTAACGCAGCGCATCAGTAGGTTCGACACTAACGATTTGCGTCGGCAACATGGCGATAGATTCCTGGCCGGACAAACCTAGTTGGTAATATTTTTCCAGAGTTGCGGTGTTCTGCGGCAAATTGACGATAAACGAGCTGTCAAGCGGATGGTGATTCACCACTTTCTGACTGGTTTCTTTAAACACGCAGGTCACTTCGTTGGATTTGCGAGTCACTTCCCGCATCGGCGAATTCAACGACGCCAAGTGCTCCTGTTCAACGCCGTTTTCGACACTGTGCCGATATTTCATCGTATCGAGCTGGCCGTTTTTCATGAAAATCACGGTACCTCGATAATTGAGGGTTTTCATCGCCCGGTTCATATTATCCAGCCATTGCCGCGCCGTAACTTGATCCTTATCGGCGACAGCGCTTTGGCAAACAACGCATAGCAAAAAAGCTTTTAAAACTCTCACGCGGTTATTCCTGCCGATAGCCCACCACCCGCGCATATGGCTGCCCCGCTTGCACGCTATTGACATACATCGCGTTATCATGAGCTTCCAGATAATCCTTGAATCGAGCATGCATTTCCTCGGCTGATGCCTCTTTACTCTGGGCCACTATCTCGACCGTGGCGAAAGGATTATGCATTTGCTTATCCACTTTGCTACTGACCCATACAACGGCCAGCGCTACCGAGGCGGCAATCGCCAGCGCCGCTTTTTGCCAATTTACCGCCGACTTTTTCCGGGGTAGGAAGTAAGTAGGTTCTTGCCGAATCTGTTCGTGGATCTTGTCGACAAAATCGCTGGTAACGTGGGAGTATTCGCCACTCTTCATTACTTGGCTGGCAATTTGATAGCGACGCAACTTGTCTTTTAGCAAGCCGTCGTTCTGCAAAGACTTCAATAGCGACAACGCCTGCTGACTATCCAGTTCGTCGTCTATCAGTTGAGAAAGTTTTTCGTTAAGTTGTTCTTGCATCGATACACCTTTAGTCGAGCAATGGGTTTAATTTTTGGTCTATGGCTTCGCGAGCCCTAAAAATCCGCGAGCGTACCGTACCGATGGGGCAATCCATCGCTTCCGCGATTTCCTCGTAACTCATCCCTTCAAACTCCCTGAGGGTAATTGCAATCCGCATCTCTTCTGGTAACCTCTCGATAGCCGATTTAATGACCGCCACAATTTGTTCATTCATCAACAAATTTTCCGGCGTTTCTATATCTTTCAGTTGCGGCGCGTTTTCTACTTGTTCGGCGTCTTGGACATCGATCTCGTAATCAAAATGACGGCGCGAACGCGACAACAAATAGTTTTTGGCAGTGTTGATCGCTATGCGATACAACCACGTGTAAAAAGCGCTGTCACCCCGAAAATCACCCAAGGCCCGGTAAGCCTTGATAAAGGTATCCTGAGCGACATCCTGAGCTTCGCTCGGGTCCTTGACGTATCGGTTCACCAAGTGCACGATCTTGTGCTGGTACTTGATCACCAAAAGATCGAAGGCGGATTTATCCCCTTGCTGCACACGCCGCACCAGCTCTTGATCCAGATCTTCGGTATTCCTTTCTTGTTCGTTCACTGCGCTATTTTGATATTGAAGTGGACAGAATTAAACCTCATTAGTTCTGGCAACACAAAAAAAATTACCGCAGGATTAAAACCAGATATTATTCAAAAACGCTAAAACTATTCATCCGGCCGCAAAGTTGACCACACAGACAGCAAACCAACCCATCAATACCGCTGATTCTTATTATGACATCCTCATCGCCGGCAGCGGCGGCGCCGGCCTGAGTCTTGCGCTCCATCTTGCCGACACCTACAAGGTGGCGGTGCTCGCCAAATTCGCGTTGACCGAATGCAGCACTTACTACGCCCAAGGCGGAATTTCCGCCGTGTTCGACGAAGAATACGATTCCATCGAATCGCATATCGAAGATACCTTGATTGCCGGCGCCGGCCTTTGCGACCCGGAAATCGTCAGGTTGACCGTCGCTCAAGGCCGGCAAAGCATCGAATGGCTACGGCAACAAGGTGTGAACTTTACCGAAGAGCGTAACGCCGACGGCGCCAAACAATTGCATTTAAATCGCGAAGGCGGTCATTCACATCGCCGTATTGTGCATACCGACGACGCCACCGGCAAAGCGGTCTCGCTGTCCTTGATCGAACGCGCCCAGGCTCACCTCAACATTACCCTGCTGGAATACCACAACGTCGTCGAGCTAATCACCGCCAGCAAACTGGGGGCGAGCGAACAACGCATATGCGGCGCCTATGTGTTGGACAGTAAATCCGGCAGCATCAAATCGATAGCCGCCAAGGTGGTGGTACTGGCGACCGGGGGCGCCAACAAGGTGTATTTGTATTCGACCAACCCGCATATTTCCAGCGGCGACGGTATTGCGTTGGCCTGGCGGGCCGGCTGCCGGATCAGCAATATGGAATTCATGCAATTTCATCCCACCTGCCTGTATCACCCGACCGCGCGTTCGTTTTTAATCAGCGAAGCGGTGCGCGGCGAAGGCGCGCATTTGATCTTGCCGGATGGCGAGCGCTTCATGCGCCGTTACGACGAACGCATGGAACTGGCGCCGCGCGACATCGTCGCCCGCGCCATCGATAGCGAGATCAAAAAACACGGTATTGAATGCGTCTATCTGGACATCAGCCACAAATCGCGAGAGTTTATCCAAAAGCATTTTCCCACCATTTATATGCAATGCCTGGAGCTGGATATCGACATCAGCCAGCAACCGATTCCCGTGGTACCGGCAGCGCATTATACCTGCGGCGGCGTATTGACCGACGCCAACGCCCGCACCGACATCCCCGGTTTGTACGCGATTGGCGAAGTCGCCTGCACCGGTTTGCACGGTGCTAACCGCATGGCCAGCAACTCATTGCTGGAATGTTTAGTATTCGCCGAACAAGCCAATCAGGACATTCGCCGCACATTCGCTCAATTACCGGGACCGCTGCCGCTGCCGGATTGGGACGAATCCAAAGTCGGCGACTCAGATGAGGAAGTGGTGATCGCTCACAATTGGGATGAATTACGCCGCTTCATGTGGGATTACGTCGGCATCGTCCGCACCAACAAACGCCTGGAACGGGCTATGAACCGGCTAGTCTTGTTGAAAGAAGAAATCGCCGAGTACTACGGTCAGTTCCGCATTACCAGCGACCTGCTGGAACTGCGCAACCTGGTCATCGTCGCCGAGCTGATCATCCGCTGTGCGCAACAGCGCAAGGAAAGCCGGGGTTTACATTACACCAAGGATTATCCGGATCTGGACAACAGCCAGCCACCGCAAAACACCGTGTTGACGCCGGAGAAACCCGGCCGGAAAACTTACTGATTATCGTCGGTGTTTTGCGAAAACAAGACTAAAACGGGTTGAACATCCTCTTCCGGCCCGCCAACATCGGGCACCTAAACCGCAATTTTAGCGAAGAATAAACAGCACCAACGGCCTGCTCTAGCGTTTGGGGCACGTCGTTTGCGGCTTATCAACCATTGGCTGACAGGCTTTTTCATCAGCCTGCGGCTGACATATTTCTGACATATTCGCTCACTAGAATCCCCGCCATACTCCTTTTTCCAGGACACTGAGCGATGATCGATGCTGAACGCATTCTGCAAGAAACCTATCCGGACTTTAAATTAGGCAAGGACAATAAACTGGTCGTAAAAGCTTTAAAAAAACTGATCCACGAAGACGATTTCAACGACGTTATCCGCAAAAACCAGCACCTACGCGGCTTCGCCTTCCTCGACAAGCTACTGAATTACTTCAAATTCAATTATCAAGTCAGCAACGATTGTTATAACAATATTCCCTCCGAAGGCCGCTTGCTGATCGTCGCCAATCACCCTATCGGCACCCTGGATGGCTTGGCCTTGGTGAAATTGATTCGCTCCGTGCGGCCCGACGTGCGCATCGTTGCCAACCGAGTCTTGTCGCACATGGAGCCTTTGCAATCGATCTTTCTGCCGGTCGACGTGTTGTCCGATAAGAAAAAACTGAAAGACGTTTATAAAGTGATGCTGGAGGCACTGGAAAACGAAGAAGCCATCATTTTCTTCCCGGCCGGCGAAGTGTCGCGCATTACTCCCAAAGGCATCCGCGACGGTGCCTGGCAATCCGGCTTTATCAAACTGGCCCGTAGGGCGCAGTGCCCCATCCTGCCGATCTTTATTAAAGCCAAGAATTCGGCCTTGTTCTATAGCGCCTCCACGCTATACAAACCGCTGGGCACGATGCTGCTGGTGAAAGAAATGTTCAATAAAAAGGGCCAGGAAATCAAATTCATGGTCGGCGCGCCGGTGCCTTACCAAGTCATCGCCGACAGCGAGGAAAGCAACAAACAGCTCAGCCAACGCTTTCGTAAGCACGTGCAAAACCTGGGCAAGAAAAACAAACCGGCGCTATTCGAGACGGTCGCCACCGTGGCGCATCCTTCCGACACCAAAGCGGTGAAGAAGGCGCTATACCAATCTCGTCTGCTTGGCGAAACCCGCGACGGCAAGAAGATCTTTTTATACCAGTTTCGGGACGATTGCCCGGTCATGCGGGAAATCGCCCGTTTACGCGAGCTGACCTTCAGAACCGTCGAAGAAGGTACCGGACTGGCTTTGGATCTGGACAAATTCGACATTTACTACAGCCATATCGTGCTGTGGGACGACAACGATCTGGAAATCGTCGGCGCCTATCGGGTCGGCGAAGGCCCGGCCATTATGGCCAGCCATGGCGTGGACGGTTTCTATACGCAAACCCTGTTCGATTTGCGCAGCGAATTTGAGGCTTATCTACCCCACAGCATTGAACTGGGCCGCAGCTTCGTGCAGCCGCGCTACTGGGGACAACACAGCCTGGATTATCTTTGGTACGGCATCGGCGCCTATTTACGCGAACGGCCGGACATCAAATATCTATTCGGCCCGGTCAGTATCAGCAATGCTTATCCACAGGCGGCCAAGGAACTGATTATCGGTTTTTATCAACAGCAGTTTGCCTCCGATTTACAGCACACCAAGGCCAGAACGCCATTCGTAATTTCGCAACAAGGCAAGGCATTTGCCGCAACCGAATTCAGCGCCGATTACTCAACCAGTTTTAAAGTATTGAATAGCGAACTGAAAAAACTGGGTGTCAAAGTCCCTACGCTTTATAAACAATACGTGGAATTATGCGTCGATAAAGGCTGCCATTTCGTCGCCTTCAATATTGACCCGGACTTCAACAATTGTATTGACGGCCTGATCATGGTAGAGGTCGATAAAATCGCGCCTAAGAAAAGACAACGCTACATCGAAAAATCGCTGGCAGGATAGAGTTGCGCGAATTCATGGAAAATCGTTCATTCCCGGAGCTGGAACAGTTGGAAGCGCTGATCGAGCAATTCGGCGACCGCGCCCGTTGCGAGATCGTCGAGCAAATTACATATAAAGACAGGCAATTTCCCATTCATTGCCTGAGCCTAGGCTCGAACAGCCCGGACGTTCCGGTATTGGCCTTTTTCGGCGGCGTGCATGGTCTGGAGAAAATCGGCTCGGAAGTGATACTGGCCTACTTACAAACCATCCTGCAATTATTGGATTGGGATGAGGAATTTAACGCTCGCTTGCAACATTCACGGCTGGTATTCGTACCCATCGTCAACCCGGTTGGCGTCTATCGAGGCACCCGCTGTAACGGTCATGGCGTGGATTTGATGCGTAATTCGCCGATCGAAAGTATCGGTAATACCCGCCTATACAGCGGCCAGCGTTTCAGTGCCAAACTGCCCTGGTATCGCGGCGATGAATCGAAAATGGAAAAAGAAGCGCAGGCGCTGTGCCGGGTGGTACATAAACATTTGTTCAACGCGCCCTTGTCGATTGCTATCGATCTGCATTCAGGGTTTGGGATTCACGATAGATTATGGTTTCCCTATGCGTCCTGCCAGACGCCGTTTCCGGGCATTGCCGAAGCATACGGCTTAAAACAATTGTTTGATCGCTGCTACCCGCACCATTTCTATAAAATCGAGCCAATGAGCCAGGAATACGTCATCAGCGGCGACTTATGGGATTATCTATATGACGATTTTATCGACCGGCACGGCAAACAGCGCGTGTTTCTGCCCTTAACCCTGGAGATGGGCTCCTGGTTGTGGCTGCGCAAAAGCCCGACGCATTTGTTTCAACGTCACGGCTTGTTCCATCCCTTGCTGCCGCATCGCCAACAGCGCATTATGCGCCGGCATTTAACCTTATTCGATTTCTTGTATCGCAGCCTGCTTTATCCGCAAAAATGGGCGACGTTAAACAGTCTGCAACAAGAGAGCTATCGGCAACAGGCTATGGATTTCTGGTATGCGTGAGTCAGCCGGACAACATTGGTTATTACTGCGTGGTCTATGCCGAGAGGCTGCACATTGGGGAACTTTTCCGAATTTGTTGCAGCAGGCTTTTCCACAATCAACCGTCAGCACTATCGATTTACCCGGCACCGGCCGGTATTACCGAGAACCCAGCCCGGACGACATCGAAGCGATAACGGAACAAGTCCGCCGCCAGGCTTTAGGTGATGGTTTAGTGGCAGAGCCTGTCACGCTACTCGCATTATCCCTCGGCGGCATGGTAGCCTGGGAATGGTTGCAGCGCTATCCGCAAGACATCGCCGCAGCCGCCCTGGTTAATACCAGCCTAGCGGGCTTAAGCCCTTTTTATCGGCGCATGCGTTGGCAGAGTTATCCGCAGTTTTTTAGGCTATTGCTGAAAAGGGATTTGTACAACAGGGAACTAGCGATACTTCAGCTGGTTAGTAATCGGCGGGATCATTACCCGGAAACAGCCAAAGCCTGGACCGCCATACAGCAAGCTCGGCCGATCAGTCTTGCGAATTGTGTCAGACAGTTGAAAGCCGCAGCGCGATATAAGCCTGATCATAGAAAGCCCGAAACGCCGTTGCTGCTATTGAACGGCCGGGGCGACCGTTTAGTCGCACCGGCTTGTTCCGACACCATTCATAACAAATGGCAAATCGACATCTTCACGCACCCGTGGGCGGGGCATGACCTATGTTTGGACGATGGAGCCTGGGTGGCAAACCGCTTGCGGGACTGGATGAACCAGCCAACGGTTTAAATCCGAAGATTACTTAATTTCAAACTCGGCTTTATTGCGACCGGACGCCAGTAATTCCTGCATCCATTTCGGCGCCAACCCGCGGCCCGACCAAGTTAAAGACGCATCGTTAGGGCTACGGTATCTAGCCGCAACTTTACCGGTTTTTCTTTCGGATTTCTTCTCGCCGTCTTGAATATCGACAGTTACACCGATAGAAGCCGCCAATTCCTTTATTTGCGTAATAACTTCCTTACGTTTACTGGATTGTCTTTCTTTTAATGCTTTTTCGGCATTATCAATAACAGCCTGTAATTCGGCTTCGGATAGTTTATTAAAGTCAGTCATATTTTCCTCGTTAATCAAAAAACGCAATCAATTCTATCACCCGGCGTTTCTAAATAAAACTATTATTCGGGATTTACTGAAAAATTGACTTCGGAATATACCTTGCCTTTCTTATCCGTCAACTGTACTTGCCATTCGCCTTTATCTTTAGCCGACAAGGTTTTACTGGACCATACCTTGGTTATTTTGTCTTTCATATCCAATTGTTTTTGATGCACGATTTGACCGTTACGCGACCAACGATGAAACAAAGCCTTGCCCTTCATGTTTTTTATCTCGCTAAAATAAAAAACTTCCTGGGATTGGTTAGGAATAACTCTCAGCGGCGACTTAATCGGCTCGCCAGGTTCATCATCCTTGGGCTCACTATTTAAAGATGCTCTGATAACCTTACGATCCAATATAATCGCCGCCGGCTTTTTAACAGTGTCGATTTTTTTAACACTTTCAGAGTGGGCTGATTCCTTAGGCACTATCGCCGGCACTGGCTTTTCTATTACCGCAGGCTCTTGCCGTTCAACAATTTCAGCATCCGTGGTATTAAATTGTTGAACTTTTTCCGTGGTATCGATCTGAGTATCAGTATCTTCGTCAGCGCCGCCAAACCATGAAAATAATACTATTACTATCAAAACTAAGGCCAGAGCCGCAACCAGTATCCTGCGAATATGCCAAACCGTTACCGTTTGCGGCTCCGTGTTTATGCCTGAGTGTTTCTTATCATAATTAATTTTGATAACTACTTTATTATCAGCCATGTTTTTTCCCGATATTGAATCAACCAAATGAAACTGGAATCACTTGATGCACTAGCCCGTTACAACACATTGTCCTTGGTAATATAACATTTTAGTTCTAACATAATCGGTTCAACTTGCCGAAAACCTGGATGTTTGCATGAGTAGCCTGCTTAAACAATTCGAAGAGTCCTCCTCATTGTACGGAGGCAACGCCCACTTCATCGAGTACTTGTACGAACAGTACTTGAGCAATCCGGAATCTATCAGCCCAAGCTGGCGACAGCGCTTCGACCACATTCGTAGCGGCGCCACCGAAGATACGCCGCATAGCGTGATTGTGGAACGCTTCGAAAAGCTGGCGATTGCAGAACCGGGCAGGCTGGCCAGAATGCAAGGTTTTACCGAGCAAAGCGTCAAGAAACAATCGGCGGTAGCCCGCTTGATCAATCATTACCGGGTCAAAGGCCATCAGATAGCCTCTAACAACCCGCTTGGTCAATCGCAAAGCGTCCCCGCTGACTTGGAACCTATATATTATGGTTTGACGGAAGCGGACATGAGTACGCTGTTCGACACCGGCGGCCTGTGCGGCGTCGACCGCTTGCCCTTAAAAGCGATTATTCAAACGCTTAACGAGATTTACTGCGGCAGCATCGGCAGCGAATACATGCACATCGTCGATGACGAAAAGAAGCGTTGGATCAAGGATAAGCTGGAAGGCGCGAAACCGGATTTCAGCAGCCATCCGGAAAAACGCCAATGGCTGTTAAAGTTATTAATTGCCGCCGAAGGTCTGGAACGGTTCCTGCACCGTAAATATGTCGGCCAAAAACGCTTTTCGCTGGAAGGCGGCGAGTCCCTTATTCCGGTACTCGACGAATTGATCCAGCGCGCCGGCGAACACAAAGGCAAGGAAATCGTGATCGGCATGGCCCATCGCGGCCGTTTGAACGTACTCATTAATATACTGGGCAAAAGTCCGGCGGTATTGTTCGGCGAGTTCGAGGGCACCCACACCTCCTCGCCAGGCGTACTTACCGGCGACGTCAAATACCATCAAGGCTTTTCCTCTAATATCGCCACGCCGGGCGGCCCGATTCATTTGACGCTGGCTTTTAATCCGTCGCACCTGGAAATCATCAACCCGGTGGTGGAAGGCTCGGTAAAAGCCCGCCAAGATAGGCACGGCCCGGATGGTTTCGATGCGATTCTGCCGATATTGATTCATGGCGACGCCGCTTTTGCCGGCCAAGGCATTGTCATGGAAACCTTGAACATGTCGGAAACGCGTGCCTTTTCCACCGGCGGCACCGTGCATATCGTCATCAACAATCAAATCGGTTTTACGACCAGCAATCCGTTCGACGCACGCTCCACCCTGTATTGCACCGATGTGGCCAACATGATTCAGGCACCGGTATTTCACGTCAACGGCGACGATCCGGAAGCGGTGATTTTCGTCACGCAACTTGCTTTGGATTACCGAAACACCTTTCATAAAGACGTGGTGATCGATTTAATTTGCTACCGCCGCCACGGCCACAACGAAGCGGATGAACCGGCCGCTACCCAGCCGATGATGTACAAATCCATCCGCGATCATCAAACCCCGCCACAAATCTACGCACAGAAATTAATTGCGGAAGGCGTGGTCACGGAAGACATGGTGCAGAAAATGGAGCAGGATTACCAACAACTGCTCAACGAAGGCCAACCGGTATCGCGACCGATTATCGAAAACAACATCTATTCCTATTCGGCGCGCTGGGTACCGTATCAAAACAAACATTGGGACACGCCCGCCGACACCTCGATAAGCCTGGAGCATCTCCAATTCTGCAACCAACGCCTGCAAAGCTTGCCGGACGGTTTTGAGTTGCACCCTAGAGTCGCCAAGGTAATGGAAGACCGCAATAAAATGGCGGCCGGCGAAATCCCGATGGATTGGGGCTTCGCGGAAAATCTGGCTTATGCGACGCTGCTACTGGAAAAATACAATATGCGCTTGACCGGCCAGGACATAGGCCGCGGCACTTTCTCGCATCGCCACGCTATTTTGCTGAATCAAGCCAACGGCGAGAACTACATCCCGCTCAAACACCTAAGTGAAGACCAGGGCCGCGCGCAAATCTTCAACTCGCTGCTCTCGGAAGCCGGCGTCTTGGGTTTTGAATACGGTTACAGCTCCACCGAACCGAATAAACTGGTGATATGGGAAGCGCAATTCGGCGATTTCGCCAACGGCGCGCAAGTGGTAATCGACCAGTTCATTTCCTCCGGCGAAACCAAATGGGGCAAGCTCAGCGGCTTGGTGATGCTGCTGCCGCACGGTTTTGAAGGTCAAGGGCCCGAACATTCCTCGGCCCGCCTGGAGCGTTATTTACAGTTATGCGCCGACCACAACATTCAAGTCTGCGTCCCCACTACACCGGCACAAATTTTTCATCTATTGCGCCGGCAAATGTTGCGCCAATATCGTAAGCCGCTTATCGTAATGAGCCCAAAAAGCCTGCTGCGCCACAAGCTGGCGGTATCGACGCTGAGCGATTTGACCCATGGCGAATTTTTGAACGTGATAGGCGAACAGGACGATATCGATCCCTACCATGTCACCCGCATAGTGTTGTGCGCCGGCAAGGTATATTTCGATCTATTGGAAGCGCGCCGCCTGGATCAGGAACAACTGCGCCATGTCGCTATTATTCGTATCGAGCAGCTCTACCCATTTCCGAACGAACAATTCAAACGCGAAATCGACAAATATCCGAATATCGAACATATTGTCTGGTGTCAGGAAGAACCGAAAAACCAAGGCGCCTGGTACCAAAGCAAGCACCATTTTTTCGATTTGCTAGACAAGAATATTCCGATCAGCTATGCCGGCAGGGTCGCCTCGGCGTCACCGGCGGTCGGCAATTACAAAACCCATCTCAATGAACAACGCGCCGTGGTAAACGCCGCGCTCTATGGCAGCAACGAAGGAAATACACATGAGCTTTGAAATTCTGGTCCCCAGCCTTCCCGAATCCGTATCCGATGCCACCTTGGTCGCGTGGCACAAACAGGCCGGCGAATGGGTTAACGAAGGCGACAATCTGGCCGATCTCGAAACCGACAAAGTCATCCTGGAAGTACCGGCACCCAAATCCGGGACACTGGTGGAATTGGTGGTTCAAGACGGCGAAACCGTGGTGGGCGGTCAACTACTAGCGAAATTGGACGCCCAGCAAGCCAAACCCGCTCAGGTAGCCGAAAAAACCGAAGAAGCCGTCCTTAGCCCTTCTGTCCGCAAATTGGTCGCCGAAAAAGACCTTGATCCGCAAGCCATCGCCGGCTCCGGAAAACATGGCCGGATTCTGAAAACCGATGTATTGGATTTCTTGAACGAGCAAGCGAAAGACCCTGCGCCTGCGCCTGCTCCCGCACCAGCACCGGTAACGGAAACCCACTCGCCGTTATCGGCTACAGCCGTCGCCAGCCTGCGCCCGGAACAGCGGGTACCGATGACCCGCTTGCGCGCCAAAGTCGCCGAACGATTACTGCAAGCCCAGCAAAACGCGGCGATGCTGACCACCTTTAACGAAGTTAATCTAAGTGCCGTCATCGATCTGCGCAATCACTACAAAGATCGTTTCGAAACCAAACACAGCATCAAGCTAGGTTTCATGTCCTTCTTCGTGAAGGCATCCATTGAAGGCTTAAAACGCTTCCCGGCGATTAACGCCTCCATTGACGGCAGCGACATCATTTACCACGGCTATTACGACATCGGCATTGCCGTCACCACGCCGCGCGGCTTGATCGTGCCGATTTTGCGCGATGCTGATCAGCTGGATTTTGCCGGCATTGAAAAAGGCATACACGATTTCGGCAATAAAGCCCGCAACGGCTCGATCAGCGTCGAAGACCTCAGCGGCGGTACCTTTACCATCACCAATGGCGGCATCTTCGGCTCCATGCTATCCACCCCCATCCTGAATCCGCCACAATGCGCGATTTTAGGCATGCATGCTATCAAGGACAGACCGGTAGTGGAAAACGGCGAAATCGTGATTCGGCCTATCATGTACCTGGCCTTGTCTTACGACCATCGCTTGGTGGACGGCAAAGAAGCGGTGCAGTTTTTGGGCATCATCAAGGAATGTTTGGAAGCACCAGCGCATTTGCTGTTAAACATCTAAATACACCAAACCACAGCTCCCGCGAAAGCGGGAGCCCAGCAAACCAGCTATTTACCGAGCATGCGCTACACCATAATCCCCGTCACCGCCTATCAACAAAACTGCACCTTACTGGTCTGCGAACAAACCAATAAAGCCGCCTTGGTCGATCCGGGCGGCGATCTGGATGTATTACTGAAGGACGTTAAAAATCAAGGCGTGGCGTTGGAATCGATTCTGGTCACTCATGGTCATCTCGACCATGTCGGCGGCGTGGCCGAGCTGGCTGAAAAACTCTCGTTACCGATCATCGGCCCGCATGTGGAAGACGATTTCTGGATACAGGCTTTGGCGGAACAATGCCGAATGTTCGGTTTTCCGGAATCGAAAAGCTTTACGCCGCAGCGCTGGCTGAACGACGGCGATACGGTAAAGGTTGGCAACGAAGTGTTACAGGTGATTCACTGCCCCGGCCATACGCCCGGCCACGTGGTGTTTTTTAGCGAAGAACAGCGTTTGGCCTTGGTGGGCGATGTGTTGTTCAAAGGCTCGATAGGCCGTACCGATTTCCCCAAGGGCGACTATCAAACCTTGCTCGACTCAATTCAGTTAAAACTCTGGCCCTTGGGCGAGGATGTGAAATTCATCCCCGGCCACGGCCCGATGTCTACTTTTGGCGCGGAAATGCGCAGCAATCCATACGTTGGGGCCTACCGCTAACCGAGCAAAACCATGCCAAGGCCAGGTTGAAATGGAGGAACTAGCATTTCGGGTAATAGCCTTTTATTGACAACAGTAGAATGGGTAGAGCGAAGCGAAACCCATCAAATATCCTCAAACCGATGCGATGGGTTTCGGCTATCGCCTTTACCCATCCTACACATTGCAATGCCTTAGCCCTGTTTTGGCGGTACTGCGTCCAAGCCGCCCGGCAGGGGGCCGGGCACCAAATCGCTCAAAACCGCCTTATCCAAAGTCTGTAAAAACTGCTCTACAGCGCTGCCTAACAATCCTATCAATCCGCAACCACTCTCCAGAGCGCAACGGCCCTGTTTTTTAGGATTAAAGCATTCGGCCATCTGAAAGTGCCCCTCCACTTCCCGCACCACATTGCCGACACTAATCTCCCGCGCCGGCCGGGATAAGCGAATGCCGCCGCCCTTGCCGCGCACAGTTTGCACAAAACCTTTTACGCCCAGTTTGTGTACCACTTTGACCAAGTGGTTTCTGGAAATGCCGAAAAACTCGGCCAATTCCGTAATGGTTACTCGTTTTTCGGTGTTGATAGCCAGATAAATCAGTACGCGCAGCGCGTAATCGGTGTGTGCAGTCAATTGCATGTCGGTGAGTTCAGTTAAAGCCGTATTTGAAATAAATGTTAATGACGCTTACACTTGCCAAAAAGTTGCATTTTAAACACATGTTATAAAACCTTCCGGCGGTAAAATTTAATGTTGATCGAACCCGTTGCCCTGTCCGATTTTTTCCTGAGCTTTTTCAGCGCGGCGTTGATCATTCTGTTGGCCACCGTTTACGCCTCATTGTATGCCTGGGCCAAAATCAGCGGCCGTCGGGCGTTGAGCATCGGTGCCTGGCTGACCTACGCCGCCCTATTGATTTGCGTCGGCGTATTCAGCTACGTCAATCATTTTAACGATTATTGGCTGGTGCTGTCGCTGTTAATGGCGCTGGGCTACGGCTGGATGCCGCGACTAATCTGGAAACTGTGCGCCGCGACGCACGACGAAGATACTCATAACAATCATCAATCTGGAGGTCATCATGACTGAGCAAATCCCGCCCCGCTGGGCGTCGGAAACATTCTGGAAAAAAACCGCGATCTGGGTTACCGGCGGTTCTTTTGTGCTTTTAGTAATTTTAAGCTTCGATTCGATGAAACAAATCAGCGCCGGCGGCCCGCGCGTGCCCGCCTATAGCGTGATTAACAAAGACGTCAGCTATCGCTTCGACAAGGCCAAGCAGCGCTATCAACCAACGATAGGCGATGACGCGCCATTGTTCGGCAAAACTCTGAGCGAAGAAGAAGCCGAAAAACTGGTCGACCACGGCAAAAAGACCGTACAAGCCAAAAACTGCATGAATTGCCATACCTTACTCGGCAACGGCGCCTATTACGCACCGGATTTAACCAAAGCCTGGCTTGATCAAGGTTGGGGCGCCAAGGAATCCCGCGAGCAAATGATGGTGAATTTCCTGCTCGATCCGGAAAAAAATGCCCGCACTTACGGCTCCAACCGCAAGATGCCGAATCTGGACATCACGCCGCCGGAAGCAGAAGCCATCGTCGCCTTCCTGAAATGGATGTCGTCTATCGACACCAACGGCTTCCCGCATAATTTCATCGCGCTGGGCGAAGAGGACAAATAAATGACGCTACAAGCCTATCAAGAAAAAGCGGCCGTCTGCTGGACCGGTTGCAAACAAACTCATGCCGAGTTCATGGCCAACCCCAATTTAAGCGGCGGACAAAAACTGGCGGTGCATTATTTTACCGTCGCCATGGTGTTGTTTATGGCGCAATTGCTATTTGGTTTGCTGGCCGGATTGCAGTTCATCTTCCCGAGCTTTTTGTACGAAATCCTGGATTTCAACGTCAACCGCATGGTGCACATCAACGCGATGGTGGTGTGGATGCTGTACGGCTTTCTCGGCTCAGTGTACTGGTTTCTGGAAGATGAAAGCGGCGTGGAGATCGTCGGTCTGAAATGGGGGCAACTGGCATTTTGGGTGCTGACCGGTGCGGTCACCATCGTGGTACTGGTTTACCTGCTCATTCAAATCGGCAGCGGCACCGACACATCATTGTGGCTGATTAACGAAGGCCGCGAATACATCGAAGCGCCGCGCTGGGCCGACATCGGTATTGTCGTGGTGATGCTGACTTTCTTTTACAACGTCGCGGCGACCTTTGCCAAAGGCAAATGGTCGGGTATAGCCGGTGTGTTGACCCTGGATTTAGTAGCATTGGCCGGCTTATACCTGGCCGGGATGTTTTATGTGACTAACATTTCCGTCGATCAATATTGGTGGTGGTGGGTGATCCATTTATGGGTGGAAGCCACTTGGGAAGTGCTGGTGGGTTGCATCATGGCCTGGAGCTTGATGAAATTGTTGGGCGTACGCCGTAAAGTCGTACAAACCTGGCTGTATATCGAAGTGGCGTTGATGTTCGGCTCCGGCATCTTGGGCCTGGGCCATCATTATTTTTGGATCGGTACGCCGGAATATTGGTTCACCATCGGCGGCTTCTTCTCCGCACTGGAGCCGATTCCATTGGTCGCCATGGTGGTACATTCGATTTACGATGCCGGCGCGCATAAATTTAAAAACAGCAACCACCCGGCCCTGGCCTGGATCATCGCTCACGCCTTTGGCAACTTTCTCGGCGCCGGCGTTTGGGGCTTTATGCACACGCTGCCGCAAATCAATTTATATACCCACGGCACCCAATGGTCGGCGTCGCACGGCCATTTAGCTTTCTTCGGCGCCTATGCCACCATCAATATCGCCTTCTTTTATCTGGCCGCACAGCAAGCGCGCGGTAAGGTCTGGATGGGCGGCGGGCTTGCCAATGGCTGGCGCTGGAAAACCGCCGCAGTGCTATTGAATCTGGGCGTGATGGGCATGACGGTGGCTTTATTGATCGCCGGCTACGAGCAATCCTTTATCGAGCGAGCAGTCGAAGGCTCAACCTGGGCCGGCTATTTCGCCGCACAAAATCACCCCTGGTTTATGCAGGCGATGATTTGGCGCATGGTATTCGGTTTGATGACTGCGGTAGGCGGCGGTTTGCTATTCTGGGATTTACTGGAAATCGGCAAGGGCGAGCAACGGCCGGCGGCAGTGATAGACAGCGAAGCCGTTAACCCGTAACGCAGTGACGGGCGGATTGCCGGCCGGCAATC
>NZ_JANIBL010000040.1 GCF_024505055.1 Methylomonas rosea | reverse complement strand
AACCATCGCCGCCGCTTAAAAACGGAACGCCGGCAAGAACCGGATCAAGACGTGAAAAACACATCATGAAAAGCGAAGATATTGGAGCAGATTTTTTTGAAGGCCAGCTCGCGAAAACTCAACAATTAGCGAGCTTTCGCGAGCAGGAAGGAAAAACAGAAGCCGTATGATTTGCCGATCACTAACTATCGTAGAGGCACTGGCATGGCAGAAAATCCGGATCAAGAAAAAAGCAAACGTCCGAACATTAGTCGGCCGGTATTCGAACGGTCGTTCAAGGTCAACAGTGAACAAGCCATACGCGTGATTCGCAATAGCTATGATCGGCTGATCAGATCGTTATATGCCATCGATGTGATTTTGCGCATTGTCGGCCAGGAACAGGCTATCGATGAGATTGAAGCGATTGTCAGTAGCATGATCGCCGAATGCGCTGAACAGCTACAGCAGGAAAAAGCCCGTCTGGAAAAACTCAAAGCCGACAACGGAATCGACGAAACGCCGACTTATACGCACCCCAGGGAGTTTGTGGCCAAGATCGCATCGCCGCAGATTGCCCAGTTCGTCGAATTGATTCGGCTACTCGATCAATTAATGATCCACATGGATACCTTGTGGCTGTGCCAAGTCATCAACAATAAACATTGCATCGAAGCCCGCTATCAGTGGCAGCAGCGGTTACAGCGCTTGGCCAATCGGATTGTCACCATTGAACGGCAAGCGCATCGGGCGGCTTATGCGCAGGGACATGGAGAAGAGGTTCGGTTGGCACGGCAGGAATCTGGACTGCAAGTCGAGCCGGAAACTGTTTCGGAAGAAGAATCCGTCGCTGATGAAAATGACTCGATTAAACTAGCGGATGATGGCGCCAGATGACAACCGAACCGGATGAAGTCTGCTTGCTGGTTCAGGTGTCCGATCAGGAAGCTTGGGATTTGGCGCAATTCTTAAAGCGGGTTGGTTACTCGGATTTTCGCAGCAATGCTGTCGATGATGAGGAAGCGTACCGCATGCTGGCTGCTGCAGCCAAAGTGAGTAGATCCTTGGGAAGCCTGGGGTATGGCCCAAGATAGCAACCCGATAATGCGCTAGGGCATGCAAAATTCCGTGTCTTCGACATAAAATTACAGTTATTGCCAACTATACATGACAATATAAATAGTAAAATGCTAATATTGCCTAATGAGAGTCTCAAAAGAAGAACTGATTGCCGTATTGGCCCAATTCAATCCCTGGTGGCGTGGTGAACCTATTGCCGATCTACCGGATTGGCAGCGGGCTGCTTCGCGCGAGTTAAATCGTTGGATCAATAACCCACCGGTCCATCGTGCCATCTTGTTGTCCGGTGCGCGCCAGGTCGGCAAAACCACACTGTTGCAACAACAGATCGACTCGCTGTTAAAGCAAGGCATCCCAGTCGCCAATATTCTCTATGCCACCTTCGACCATCCGATACTCAAACTTGCTGGTATCGAAGCCGTACTGGAAGCTTGGCGTGAACGTGAACCCCGTGTGGACGGCCCGGAATATTTATTCCTCGACGAAGCCCAATTCATTCGTGATTGGGGGACTTGGGTCAAACACCAGATCGATTTCAACAAACAGCGCCGCATTGTGTTTACCGGTTCGGCGATGCCCTTGGTGGAAGCCGATCAGGAGTCCGGCGTCGGTCGTTGGCATACCATTCGGCTGACCACGCTGTCATTCTACGAATATCTGCAAATCAAACAGCTGCAACTGCCGCCGCTCCCGCCGCTAAAAAGCCTGACCGAGCTATTCGATTGGACACCGCCGCAGTTTTACCGGGCGCAAGAAATCGCCGTGCCCTATGTCGGCCATTTTCACGAATATCTGATTCGCGGTGGCTTTCCGCAAACCGCTCAGGTGGAAAGCATTACCCAGGCTCAGCGCCTGCTACGCGAAGACATCATCGACAAGGCGCTCAAGCGCGATATGACCGCGTTATTCGGTGTGCGCCGAATTCTCGATCTTGAACATACCTTCCTGTATCTGTGCATGCACGACGGCGGTTTGCTGAATATCACCGATTTGTCCAGCAATCTGGAAGTCAAACGTCCCACAGCCCAGCATTTCATCGAACTCCTGGAAGCCTGCCATTTGATCTATCGGCTGCCGCCGTTTGGTTATGGCAAAGACGTACTCAAAGGGCGTTTCAAAATTTATCTGGCCGATGCCGCCATCGCCCCCGCCGTATTGCTCAAGGGCAAAAGCGTCATCGACGATCCTGCCGCCTTGGGCGTGGCAACCGAAACTGCGGTGTTTAAACATCTGTTTGCGCGTTATTATTCCCAGAACGTGCGATTTACCTACTGGCGTGGCAAACAAGAACGCGAGGTCGATTTGGTGGCTGAAGTTGGCGGGCAATTGATTCCCTTCGAAGTAAAATACCGCGCCCAGCATACCGGCGCACGCGAATTGAAAGGTTTGATCGAACTATGCGAGCAAAAGAAAATCGCCCGTGGCTATGTTGTCACCAAATCGCTAGCTGACTTCGGCCTGATGACCGGGCTGCCGCAAACCGGCGAGACTGCTAGCCAAATCATGCGTCTGCCAGCACCATTATTATGTTACTGGATGGGTGCGGCGGAGCTGAATCAACCGGACTAACGATGTAGTTCGTATAACGGCTGATAGGGGCCATGGCTCGAGTCAACTCAAAGGGTTGCCGACTTGTAATGGAACGATGCCAGGAATCTTCGCGATATTGACAAGCTACACCAATCCGAGCGAATTTGTCACCTATAAAACATCGCCGCAAATTGCAGAGTTTGTCGAACTGATTCGACTGTTGGAGCAATACCCCCATTGTTAATCCGATGAGAAACGTTGAAGAGTGGGTGGGTAGGTAGTCTCCATAAATAGTTGACTATGCGCTTCCCTCATTCAATGAAAGCCAATTTTTTCATACCTGCACATGAACCCGCGAAGGATACCTGTTAAATCATTGCGATGAACTACATAGTAAGCCGGTTGCTTCTTTGTATGCGGTGTCTGGCATGTGCCTGAAAATGAGATGGAATTAACTGAACAGTTTAACTTTTTTGGATTTGTACAGCCCGGTTATTACACCGTTTCTGTAAACAAACGATGCCAACCGTAGATGTGTGTTAAGTGCTTTACTGCAGAACTAAATTAGTCAGATATTTTGACTTTTATTTTTAAATCATAAAAGTTCTTTAATAGCACTACAGATATCTTCCGATGGAACAGTTGTCGTTAGGTGGCTCCATGAAACCCTGATCGATCCAGCAATTTTCTCTTTGCTTAGCCCCATAGAAGATAGAACGTGAGATGGTGTATAGCTATTAGAAGTACAGGCTGAACCATTTGAAACTGCGGCAATACCTTTTAATCTTACCATTACTGCCTCGGAGTTCACTCCGGGCACTGAAAAGTTCAAAACATAAGGTGAGGCTGGATTACCAATGAACTCAGCATTTAAAGCTTTTAAGGTTTCCATTAAATTGGCTTTTAAACCTGCCGAATGCTCGCACCACTTTTGTGCATTCTTTTGGGCTAACTCACAAGCCAATCCAAAACCAGCAATCAATGGAACGGCCAACGTACCAGGCCTAAGTCCTTTCTCTTGGCCCCCACCAAAATAAATTGGTATTAGGGGTGGCTTAATAAAACCTCTTCGACGGAGGATGAGTGCGCCTATACCTTTGGGCGCATAAAATTTATGCCCGCTAACACTAATTAAATCAATTCGTGGATTATCTAGATCGTAGGGGTATTTACCGAAGCTCTGAGCCGCATCCACATGCAAGTAAGCCTCATGCGAAGCAAGAGCCTGACAAACCTCGCCAATAGGCTGAATTGAGCCTGTCTCATTGTTGACATGCATAATAGAAACCAAACAAGTTTCATCACGTAAAGCCGCTTTGAAATCATTAATATCAATCAGCCCCCCTTGATCAGCATTGAGATACGTAACATCAAACCCCCGTTTTTGAAGATACTTTACGGGCTCAAGAACAGCTTTATGCTCTATTTTTGTTGTGATGATGTGTTTTTTGTCATTCGCCTCGGCGAATTCACGTAAGCCCAAAATCGCAATGTTATTGCTCTCTGTCGCACCACTTGTGAAAATCACCTCTGTTTTATCTGCACCAACAATATTAGCAACCCGCTCTCTTGCTAGCTCTACAGCCCTTTTAGCGGCAACACCAAATTCGTGGGTCCTGCTGCCCGCATTACCGAACTCATCAACCATCATTTTATAAACTAAATCTGCCACCTCTGGGAGGACTGGCGTAGTAGCGTTGTAGTCAAGGTAGATAGTCATAGGAGTCTGATTAGGCGACAAAGTTAGAGACTTAGTGGGCAAGCTTTGATAGTATATCCCCTGTTGTTCGGACGAACAAATAGAGTTTTCGTTCGAACAAGTATTGGCAATAGAGGGTGATGAGTTTGAGTAATATCGTATCCGGAATTAGTTTTCCAGCTATCCGAGGCACACAAGCGGGCAATGAGTATTTTATTGTCATGTGTCCTTTAAAAAGACTTAAAAAAATATTTACCTTCGATGAGTCAACATTGTGCGCTGAAGATAGAGCTCAACGGTTACTTAATCTCGGCCGGATTCCACAAATAAGTAAGTACATTCACCAAAATAGATTTGATTACGCATTTTCATCTTTAACAGCATGTATTGAAGGGCATTGTTCTTTTCAGCCAATAAATTCTGAAGGGCACGGCTCAAAAATAGGTAATCTTTTAGTTGACGATGATGCTGAATTTTATATTACAGACGGACAACACCGATCAGCTGCGATTAACAGAGCTCTCGAAGAAGATCCTAGCTTGGGTGATGAAACTATCTCGGTGGTTTTCTTTGTTAATAAGGACTTAAAACAAAGGCAAAAAATATTTAGAGATCTAAATCTTTACCCGGTAAAAGCAAGCAAATCAACAGCCGTGCTTTATGGAGATGCTCCAGAAGAATTGCTCTCAAATGAAGTCGCAAATAAAAGTGCATTCTTTAAAGGTGTTATCGACTTCTCTGATAACAGTCTCAGTGCCCGATCATCCAAGTTTTTCATGCACAGCTCCTTATATGCAGCGAATATGGAGCTAGTAAAAGATGTCACGTCAGAAAACTGGAAAAACAAAGCAGAAGAGGCAATAAGCTTTTGGGATTGTTTAGCGGAAAATCTACCATTGTGGCAACAAGCCAAAAGTCATCAAATTAAACCTGAAGATCGTAAACACTATGTGTTGTTTAGAGCGATTGTTTTGAAAAGCTTTGCAATTCTCGGGTATGAATTATTAGTAAATCATAAAAATTGGCGATCCATTCTAAACGAACTAAAAACGGTTGATTGGGACAGGTCGAACAAACAAATGTGGGAAGGCCGCTGCTATAACAATGGAAGAATGGATCATAGCAATGTTGCTGCATTACTAACAGTTAATGTTCTAAAGCGTCATTTAGGGCTTTCCCTTACAGCGGAGCAACAAAAACAAGAAATCAAGTTTAATGGATCCAATGATGGCAAGTGAGCAAACAATTAAAGCCTACTCCGCATTTAGCGATAAAGGCCTAAAAAATACAATAGAAGGCGCTAAAGCTCACGTTAAACAGCTATATCTATCTGATCAAATTCCTTGGGTGATCGGTTACAGTGGTGGCAAAGACTCCACGGCAATTTTGCAGCTAATCTGGTGCGCATTACTCGAGCTTAAAATAGATGATAAATGCCACAAAGATGTACATGTGATTAGCACGGATACACTGGTAGAGAACCCATTTGTTGCTATGTGGGTAGAGAAGTCGCTCGAACGCATGAAAGAAGCAACAGAACAACAAGGCTTACCTATTATCCCTCACAGGTTGACGCCAGCAGTGAAAGATCGTTTTTGGGTTAACTTAATAGGAAAGGGTTATCCAGCCCCACGCTATAAATTTCGTTGGTGCACTGACCGGTTAAAAATATCGCCTTCTAATACTTTCATAAATAGCCTTGTCGACCAACGAGGCGAAGCTATTTTAGTGCTGGGTACTCGCAAAGCAGAAAGCACTGCACGCTCTGCATCAATGGAGTATTACGAGAATATTGAAACCAATACCCGTAAAGCTGATGGGTTAACTGCCAATGGTAGCTTGGATCGGGTGTGGGTCTACACACCGATTGCCAATTGGACCAATGATGATGTATGGGTATATCTGAATTCAGTACAAAATCCTTGGAACTTCACAAACCAAGATTTAATGGGTATGTATCAAGGTGCAACAGAAGGAGGTGAATGTCCCTTAGTTGTCGATAAAAGCACACAAAGTTGTGGTGATAGTCGTTTTGGATGCTATGTCTGCACCATGGTCTCGGAAGATAAATCAATGTCGGCAATGATTGCGAATGACGAGGAAAAAGAATGGATGCTACCTTTGCTTGCACTGCGAAACGAAATTGACGTTAATGATGCCAATAGAGATAAAAAATTAGACAAACTTCGCCGAGATAAGAGTCGGCGCGACTTCCGACGCATGAACGGTGCACTCACCGTTCATATCTCAAAACATGGTGCCGATATTGTGCCTGGCCCTTATGTTCAGCAATTCCGCGAGGAATTGTTAAAGAAAGTACTAGCCGCGCAACAAGCTGTCCAAAGGCTTGGGCCAGACCAAGTCAAAAATCTTGAGTTACTTCCTTTGGAAGAATTAGAAGAGATACGCCGAATATGGCTAGAGGAAAAACTCGAAGTTGAAGACAGTTTGCCTGGTATCTATGAGCATGTGCTCGGCAAAGCCTATCCTGGGAAAAAACGGGCTCACCACCCAATTCTTAATGAACAAGTATTGAACAAATTAAAACTACATTGTAGTGAGCATGGTGATTCAGATGGATTGATGTATCAACAAATTCGCTCAGTTATGGCCATTGCCAATAATCACAAAAATCAGTTGCGTCGAGCAAATCTAGCCAATGAACTCAACGAAAGCTTAGAAAAAGGCGCTTTCTATTCGCTCGAAGAAGCAAAAAAATTCGCTTTAGAACGCAAACGCCATGAACTGCAAATTCAACTAGATAACTCTCCAAGCCTGGCACCGCAAGATAAAGATAATCTGGGCGAACAAATAGCCATCATTACACGCTCAATTAATGAACATGGGTACAGCTCATTGCTGATTGAAACAGAGGAAGTCAGCGATGATTTTTGAAGAACTTATTATCGAAAACTTCGGTATTTACCAAGGTGAACATGTTGTTGATTTACGAGTTAAAGATGGAAAGCCTGTTGTTTTGTTTGGTGCGCTGAACGGTGGAGGTAAAACTACGTTTCTAGATGCCTTACAGCTTGTGTTGTATGGCAAGCATGCCAAGTGTTCGAACCGTGCAGGTATTGCTTATGGTACTTTTTTGGCAAGTTGCAAAAATCGATTTACCAACAATGATGCGCCAGTTCGCCTGTCATTGTCGTTTAAACACCAGACAAATAATTCCGTACGCGAATTTAAGGTTGAGCGTAGTTGGACGGCTAAAGGCTTTACCGATCCGAAAGACAAGGTAAAAGTATGGTGCGACGATGAATATGATGAACACCTTAGCCAGTATTGGGATGAATTTGTAAATGAGTTCATTCCTCTTACTTTGTCAGATTTATTCTTTTTCGATGGTGAAAAAATTGAAAATCTCGCCCATCCTCAACGTTCTTCTGAGCTAGTTAAAACCGGCATCGAAAATCTGTTGGGTTTAGACTTACTCAGTCAATTACAACTTGACCTAGGACAGCTTGAGAAAAAGCGTAGAAGCGGAAATGTCGACCAAAGTGTAATGGCAAAAGTGTCCGCCTGCGAAGACGAGATGGGGCAGTACAATGTGACTATTTCAGATCTAAAAAAAGATATTGCAGAGTTAGAGCAACAGGTCAGTGACACCAACATCGCAATAAATAAAGCACGCCAGGCTGTTCGTAACGCTGGCGCCCATCTAATTGAAAAGCGCGACGAAATAAAGTTTGAATTAGGATCAGTCGAAGCAAAACTCAAACTGAATAAAGCTGAACAGATTAAACTTGCAGCAGGTGTTGGTCCGTTAGGCTTGGTTTCAGAACTCATCGAACAAACAAAAACAAAGATCAAACTCGAAACCGAAGCCCACCAAGCCAAAGTACTCGATAAAGCAATTTGTGAGTATGAGGCAAAAATTTTGGCAAGCCTTAAGGCAGCTGGCACACCAATGGATGCGATCACAAAGGTTAATAGCACCATGGCGGAATTGGCAACAGAGCGTAAGAAGCTTGCCGATATTGAATGCTACCTTAATACTGACCTAAGTATTTTTAATGGGCTAGATGAACGTATAGCAGAGGAGTCAAAGCAGCGTAAGCAACTTAAGAAAACGGAAGCTGATTTGCTCGAGAAGCAAGCTCTTTTGCAGAAACAACTTGATACCATTCCAGATTACGATTCTGTTCGGCACTTGATTGCTGAACTGGCCGGATGTGAGGCCACTTTTAAGAACATGCATGTGCGTTTAAGGCAGAAACAGCAGTTATTAGAACAAGCTCAAGCTAAGAGCAATGTTTTATCGCAGCGCTATACCAATTTATTGGCGCAGCAGAATAAAGACACCTTTGAGCAAAAACGCGCTATTCAGGTCAGTGAACACATTAAAAAGCTAAAAACCACGTTACAAGGCTTTGCTGAGCAATTGGTTGCAGAAAATATTGAGCGATTAGAAATGCTTGTCAAACAGAAGTTCGATGCACTGGGTCGTAAAGAGCAGTTAATAAGTGCATTGAGTATCTCGCCAGTAAGTTTTGAAATAACATTGTTTGACGCAAATAACCAACCTCTGGAACCAAATAAACTTTCCGCAGGTGAGCGCCAGTTATTGGCAATAGCCATTTTATGGGGCCTTGCAGAAGCGTCAGGCAAAGAGTTACCGACAGTAATCGATACTCCATTAGGGCGCTTAGATGGAAAACACCGTACTAACTTGGTAAATAATTATTTTCCTAAAGCGAGCCAACAGGTTATTTTGCTTTCTACTGACGAAGAAATTGTCGGCGAATACTACGAACAATTAAAGCCAGCCATAAGTAACGAATACCATATTAATTACGACGAGAAAGCCAAGACATCTAGCTTTACTAAGGGATATTTTTAATTATGCAAAGCATCGATATTATTCGCTTATCAGAAAAACAGAAGCAGCAGCTAATTATCCTTAAACGTAAAACCGGGATAGAGAATTGGAACGTGCTTTGTCGGTGGGCACTATGTACATCGTTGGCAGATCCAACAGTACCTCCGAAGGAAGACATTCCTTCGGATAGTAATGTTGAGATGACCTGGAAGACTTTTGCAGGTGAATATTCTGAGATTTACAAAACTCTATTAATTACAGCCTACCAAAAATTACCAACAGGATCGGAGCAAAAGTATAGTTTCTTAGATTTTATCAAAATTCATCTTTCCAGAGGAATTTCATGCCTATCTAAAAACAATACTTTTTCAAATTGAACCACTGACACGCTCGCTTTTCCATGTACCGTATCTTTGACATGCTTCATCAAAAATAGCACAAGCAAATGAAGCTGGATCAAACGAAAAGCTATGTCTTGCCGGGAAGTCAGCTCGAGAAACTATTTGTAAGTCCTCATTAAACGCTGACGAGCGCATGTAAAAACATCTATGAACCTCAAACTCAACAGCGCGTCTTGCAAGCCGCCTGATATTTTCGTGTTCGCTATCAATTATTGACACAGAAAAACTCGCAAAAAAAATATCTTCAGATTCATCAATATCATCATCAAACCTTCTAATATTCTCTCTAAGCGAGCCGTTTTTTTGAAGATGAGAACCCCATCGAATTGCGGGATGAGACCCGGTTTCCCCAATATATAGATATTCCTTATGGATAATAAAATATACGTTTGAACAGTAACGCGCACCGCTCAATATTCCATTATGTCTTATCATTCGTCAACCAGGTTAATATTATCTGTCGACCACTCTGCAAGCCAGTTTTCTATGTTTTTATGAAACTTCTTAAATATTTGATTTATTGTTTCTCTATCAACATCTACAAAATGGTCTCTAACGTTACTCTCAGCCAAACCAACTGAGAATATAAGTGCTTCAGCTACAATTCTCTCAATACTATTCTCTTGGTATCGAGATAAAAACTCGGTGTAGTATGGATGAATTTTATTTATTCCAACAAAGACACCCTCTGTTGCATCATAAAATGGCTCCCAAACTTTACCGTATGTAATTTTAGTGGAGTAAATAATTTTTCTAAACTTAGTGTTTTCCTTGTCAGGGTTGTCTTCTGCAAGTTTCGACTTTGCAATCTCTCCATCAGCAGCACTTAATTTTCTTCGCTCTAGAAATTCAGGATCAGCAGATGATATTTCTTCGGGATCATCCTCTGAAACATTTTCTACAGTTGAGTTAAACGCTAAACCTTCATCATTTGTGGTGCTTTTTAGATAACTTTGACAATCATTCCTGACAGTTTTCGCAGTAATGAGTGCTTTGTTAACTATCCCCTGTAACTTACTCTTATTTTCATCATCAATTTCAAGTCTTTGTTTCGTAACATCAACATGAAGCACATCATCATGCTCCGTAGATAAATCCATTCTAATCCTTAGATTGATGTCATCTTTGGTTATCACCCCATCAAGATCATCACCCCATCGAATTAATCGTCCGTTTCTATATATAAAAAAACCTTTATTTTCTCTTGATATCTCGTATTCAGTTATCTTGCTTTTACTTTCTTTTGGCAAAGGTGACTTACTTCCTGCTAATGTTGCTTGAGGAAACACAACCGCCTTTATAGTTATGGGAGGAAGTTCTTGTCCTTTTAAATCAGTCAAAACCCATGGGTCATTTAGAGCTAAATATGGGCTAACATAATCATAACTATCAGGATTGTAATTCGTCTTAAAGTCTTCGCTATCTATGAATAGCATGTCTTTAGCAATTATCGATGAGTTATTAGGATCCTGCCCATGTGGGGTTATACGCAGATTAATATTCAAAGGCTCAATTGTTTTAAGAAAAGAAAAATAAGTAACACCAAGCCTTTTTTTAAGTTTCTCCGTAGTCAGTTTTGGTGAGGCTTGATTAACATTTTCACATCCTTCAATGATTACAGTTGTACCTGATGGGGTTTTATTGAAATACGTATCAATTAAATTTGAATAGTGTTCCATTATCCCCTTAGATATAAAGAACTTATTCTTATTTCTAATTTCTATACTATCAAAAATAAATGGTCCGAATAAGACATTATCTATTTTGCTAATTATCACTATACGACTACCTAGAGATAGGCCTGCCGACTTTAATCCCATTCCATATTTCGAGAGACTTTTTTCACTATATTTACTTTTGTCAGATCCAATTGAGAAAGCATTTTTGATGCCTTCATCATCCATTCCAGCACCATCATCTGTAATTACATAACTAATTACAGAATTTCTTGATTTTAAACTTTTACCTTCTGCTAAGTTTAGAGAAATTATTACGTTTCTTGCAGATGCAGTAACTGAGTTATCTACAATATCCATAATTGCTGTATGTGGCTCATACCCTATTTTTGCTATGGCTTCACAAATTCTACCCGCGTTATAACTTATTTCTATATCTGACATGTTAATCCTCTGAATTTAGTACTAATTCCCAAAATGCTTTATCACGCATCTTCGTAAGCTTCTTCTCACCATCGATATACAAGCTGTAGTGTTTCTCTAATTTACGGATAGTTTCCATTAGATTTTCCTGCTCGTTTTTATCATCGATATTAAAGATCGCTTTGATATCGGCGTTACGGATTTGTGCTACTCGGTGTATGACCCAAGTGAGTACATAGGCCGCATAATTATTTTCGCCCGTTTTGAAGTGGGTAATATCTTGTGTTGAAAGTACTACCCCTACACCATACTCGCGGCCTTCTTTGAGAATTTTTCGAAGGTTAGTGAAATTCTGCGACATAAAATTGTCGGCTTCATCCACAAGAATCATTTTCGTAATTTGTCGAAAATCTCCCTTAACGTCTGGCTTGCCTCGCTTCTGCATTTGCGAGTAAAAAAGGTCTAATGTAAGAGCAACAACCAAATTTTGTATCTCTGAAGGATAGCCCGCCAACTCAATTACCGTTATTCCTTCAGTAAGCTCATACAGGCTTGTCATCTTCTCCGGAATAGATTCAAAAATCTTAAATCTCGCTAATTTTGACAAGGCAGCATAAAGGGAGTCCTCATCGACTTTTTCCTGCGCAATGAATAACGCCCAGATGTCTTCGATTGTAGGAGCAGGTCTATCCCAGGTCGATGAGTTTTCCGGTAAAATGCCAGCCGATGTGTAGGCATCTAGAATCAAATTCTCGAGTTTTAGCTGCTGTTTTGGCCCCAGACCATATGCCTTTGCCATGGTTTCGGAAAAGCCTGCTGCAGTGTGAATCGGCAGCATCGGAGTATCACCGAATAGACTCAGCGGGTTATACGGCAACTGAAACAGTTTGTATTTTTTTGCATTCGTCGCGCTGATGAAAGCATCATCAACGTAGTCTGACTTGTAATCAAAAATCAACATGCCAATCGGAGCAGCATTAACGTTGTAATGCTGGTTACGATATAGCTGAGCTACCATTGCCTTAGTAAACTGTGTTTTACCAGTTCCCATAGTACCGATGATACCTGTATTGGTATTCATGAACTTTGCGGTATTGGTGGGCTCCCAATATAATGGTTTTTCATTACGTGCGTCGTGCCCAAACAGAACTCGTAAGGGTTCATCTACGTTAGCTATGGATGCAGGAACAGCTGATATTGGTTTCCCTTCATTCGTTGTCTCAATAGCTAGCTGAGGTTCATTTTCTGAATGTGTTGAACCAAAGTTCTCGTCTTCCTGTATCAAATCATCTTGTGGCAGTAATAAATACTGATCTGGAATATAAAAAAGTGTTTCACTTCTAGCATTAGCAAGCATGCTTTTTAATGGAGTTCTTATTAGGTCTCCGAGAACAGCTATTGGCAACTCGATCTTTAAAATCTCTCCCTCTTCTGTAAAGTTCGCATCAATAAAGGTTGCGTCTTCAATATTAACGAACAAAAAACCTTCAGGATAATTCTTCAGAGTTCCTATTTGATACTCGCCTTTCAACCACCATTCACGGTTTTTTTTCAACTCGGCGAAATAGCCAGTATCGTAGAGGTTATAGAGCTCGTACTTTTCAACCTGCATTAATACTTGTCGAGCAAACAAACCACGATAAAGCATTCCAGCCAAGTCGTCCTTACCGAGTAAGTCATCTGTAAGATAACGTTTCAGCTCCTTTGCTTGTTGGAACCCTTTAGTATGGGTTTGACGCTTTCCAGTTTTTACTTCAACCGGCAGCAGGTAAAGCTTATCTCCTTTAAAACCAGCAAAAAGCACGTCATCCGAAATAGCGCCTTGCTTATAACCTTGCACAGCTCTTGAAAAATCAGACTCGCTAATCTTTAAACCGATATTCCCAGCAACACGGATCATTTCTGCTATTGAAAGCGGAATCCAGGTAATATCAGATCCTGCAAGAAGACAATTCACATATTTATAAGCACCAATAACGCCGCGCTTAGCCTTTCGCTCTGTATCCCGGTCAGTGATCATCTTCAACAACCACTCGCCATTGAAAGCGTTAAACTCTTCAATGTGACCACCTTTCTCGTCACGCTCAAGCACTTTACGATAAAGGTCCGTTTGTTTGGTTACGGTTATTGCATCGTAGTTCGTTGAATTGGTGTAGTTATCAGAATAGTGGATCAAGACAACATCTTTCGATGTCTCGAAGAAATCGAGTGTGACTTTAGGATCAATAATACAGGTCCAAATAGAGCTGTCATAGGAACGCTCTAACAATGATCTGAAGTTATCGCTTACGGCCAAAGCTGTCGACTTGGCGTGACCATGTTGTTCATTTGCTTTATACGCTGGCTTCAAGAGTCGGTTATATTGCTGGGCTAACCGCAGATGTGGCAAATCTTTAATCTCCACGCCTTTTAAGCCAAATGCGGTAAAATAACAGTCCTGCTTATTAGCAGCAGCTTCACCAGAAATTAAGCCGTTGCACACTATGCCACTTAACTCTTGATCCGGATCAACATCGGTGCGCTCTACTCGCTGGTTATTTCGAAAGAAGCTGATATGAGCATATTGTTGCGAGGTAACCTTGCTGTTTTCATATTTGCTGTATGTCAGTCGGGTTCGTAGCAAATCAACAACCAGATCTGCATATTCTCTTGCCTTTCCTTTGTCCAATTCGTACCGCTGCTTGATTTCATCATGTTTTCCAAGCTCAGAAAATCGGTCAAACTCATTATATTCCAGCTTATCGTCATATAGGCACACATGGATGTATGGCACCTTATCTTTTAACAGTTTAACGAGATCAACTAGCCCCATGAATAAATCAGAGTTGTCATGGTTATTAACTGAGTTAATCAGCAACTTTGCTTTAGGCCCACAACTAAACAACATGCTAAATGCAGTTTGAAACTCTCCAACCTTTTCAGAAACGAGCTTGCGGATAAAGCTGAAACTTGTTTGCTGCTGAGGCACTAATTGCAACCAGAAGTTGTTCTCTCGCTCAACCTGCACATAACTAAAGTCATGTTTAGGGTGATATATATAGGGCAATAACCCTTGTGGATTGAGACGTTCCTTGGTGATTTTAGGTAATTCTGAAAAGCTTTGCTTTACTTCCTTGTCCTCAGAAATTTTCTCAGCCAAATACAAGTAGTAAGCAAGTACAACAGGATGTAATGGCGTAATAAATTCACTTGAATCAAATACTGCAAACCCCAAAAACATTAGCTGTTTCTGTTCTTTTGTCAGTAGATCGTTGGTTCTAATATCAGCTATAGCGTCGTTAAATGCCGTGACTACATCTTTTACACACTGTTTATACTCGATATCCCAACCACTTATTGAAGGTAATGTTCTGCGTTGCTGTAACTCTAAAAAGAAACGACAGTAGGCAGCTTTTAGTATCGGGAAAGTTGTTAAGTGCGACGTGGAAATATTGCGTTCAGGATCATCATGACGGTATAACAACTGGTCGCTAACAAGTTCGTGTTCCCACTGCAAGATAGTTAACCTTCGCGCCTTTGGTGCCATTTCTTGGTTATCAAGGATTATCTTGTTTTTAGCTCGATTAAAAACGCCAAAATAGGTATTATCAAATAATCGGTTATAACGTTCAGCATCCAATAAAAGAGGAAGTGTCAGTGCATCTGATGCCACAGCCCCCTCAACCTCAAAGTCCAGTGTGAAATTTTGAGTTTTAACCGTGAAACTCAACTCAGCCGATTCATTAGCCATTACTTCGAAATTAACAGTACCGATATTATCTGTTTCGAACGTCTGGCCTATCTTCTCAAGATGTGCTTCAGCAGTTTCTTCTGATATTTTTAAAGTGTTTTCATCGGTTTGAAGCAAAAGGCTTTTACGTTTTGGAATAACCAAAAAGTTATTTGAAATTTCCGATACTAAAAAGTCACAGGCTGGAAGCACTAATACTTTAAAGCTGTAACACTCTGCAGTTTTTTCTCGCCTTAGTCTTATGCTGAAGTAGAGGGGAGACATAACTTGTACACACTTAAACCTAACTCTGCTTCGCTTACCACCCGAGTTATTAATACCGAATAGGCTAACCTTCGGCTCTGACGCGTCTTTTATCTCAACTTCGCTTTTTTCTACTGTGGCACCGATAAATACCAGTTCAAACTCAGCATCTATAATTCCAGAACTGAGATTCAGAATTAAATGTCGCTCTCGCTTCCCTGCTTTTGTAGCCGCTTTATCTCTGGATATTAGATTTATCTCTGGAGGACATACTTCAGATTCGAGCCTTAAACCTGCAGCCCGATTTTTTGCCTGTTCCTGATAGCAAGCCGTAAATTCTAGGTTGTTCGTCCATGATGTTAGATCCGAAAAATTGTTTTCGACAAAACTCTCACCAAAATCGAGCTCTGCAAGTTTTTCGACAAGTTCATTTGGAAATCGCTCGGTGATTTGGGCTATACGGTCATGCAGTTGCTTATTCTCTTCTAGCCGTTTTTGTATTTGTGCATCATTATCAAATTTGATTAACTCTGAATCGAGTAAAAGGCCTAACTCACAAAACTTCAAATCGCCATCAAGCAATGCTTTATAAAGATTATTAAAGCCAAAAACAGTGCCTTCGCTGTCGATAATCTGCTGGTAGACTAGATTGAGCAAATGTGCTGAAACATGGCGTTGTTTACCAAAAGGATCAATGAGTTTTTCTAACTCTGCTTTAAGACTTGATGGATGCCAGATATAACCGTTTTGCGCGAGATCGTCCGCAGAATTAATAATAGTATCGAGCATGCTGTTATGAATGACTAACAAAGCTGTGTTCTGAAAATCATTCTGCTGAGACGATACTTTATCTCGTAAACGAGATATGTAGTTTTCGGTATACCCATGCAAAGAATTACTGTGCAACACCGAAATCAACTTCACGTCATTGAGTTCAATGAAAGGTAACTCCGTAGGGCCGTCCTGAATTTTGCCTTCCTGCCGCCTTAACAAAGCCAAAAGTAACGACTCACTATTTTTGTTATCGGCTGATTTAAACTGATAACGGAATCCTGGGTTGACATCCTTACTACCCCATTTTTCAAGTAGCTCAACAAGAAAATCTTCAAACTGTTTTTCTGACATACACTGCATCCCCGCTATCACTCATGCGCTCAACATTTCCGATGCGCTCATAAAACTGTACAACTTCAGCCTGACTCTGCTTATCAAAAAAGACTCCGCGACGCTCAAACGCTTTAACTACCTCGTTAAGCCGAAGCTTTTCATTTTCACCAATTACAAGATTTGTAAGAAGCAATAGATAATCCTGATTTAGTACCAGCGTAGCGCCTGCAGCACCGCGATGTTGAATGAAATCAGAACACAGTGACTTTAGTGTTGCTTTGGCAAAGTTAGCGTTAATGTCGTCTTTATCTTTGTTCCCAGTTTCAAATTGATCCTTCGATAATTTCAATACCTGAGCCAATGCTGCACTAGCAGTCGTTTTATTCTGAACATTGCTTCTTGCTAACTGTCGTTCTTCAACAAAGCGGCAAGCGAATTCGTTCAATTCGTCTGTTGCCTCGTTCGATCCCTTAATGCTTTCTGCTAATGCCCACAAGGGTTTCACTACGTCGGTCTTTCCTTGTAACATCTCGGACATTGATAAATAAGGAAATAAAAAGCGCACGTGCTTCTGGAGCTGTTTATACCCGTTATCATGAATTTCACGTCTTTCCTGGCTAGCTTTTTCAACATCTAAAATCAAATAATTGGGTACGGGCACTGGCTCTCCCTGATCCCACCTCAACAAATTATGTGATATTTGGCTGGTATAAAGGAACCCATATAGCTTTAAGAAGGATTTAAAATTCTCGAGCAAATAACGTGGTTTGGTGCTGAGAAATTTAAAGTCTTGCTTAAAGCAATCCGCCATAAATGGCAAAAACACCTCTTCTTTTAAATCACGAGCTTTAATATCAATTTCTGGCTTTAGAGCTTTATTTAGAAATACGTCATATATTATTTTTTCGATAAAATTTAACGTAATAGGAGTTAAGCTAACAAAACCAACATTGCCCAACATATTGGAAAACATTTTACCAACTCTTTGGTTATGTTTATTTTCTTCAGCTTGCTCGCATTTAAATAATAAAAACTCTGGCGCCATATTCAATGCATCCGGACTGTCAAAATACATTTCTTTTAAGACATTCCAAAAATTAGGATCATCCAATCGCGCCTTAAACACCAATTCACATAGCTCTGTGAACTTGTCGAAATCTTTATCTAATAGCTCTTTCCGATATACATCAGTAACAACCACCCCCAAAATATTATCCCAATCAAATTCTTTTCGCTCATCCTTTGTCCTGATAGGGAAATAGGTGGTTAGTTTGTTATTAGTAATTTGCATATCTTTACTTAAATACACTTTTATCCACCACTCACTTCTAATTCACTGCCATTACCTTCAACATCATTCAGATTGAAACGCTGTTGGTCGCTTATGATAAATAGTGTTTTTTCTTTGGATGCAATTTCATGCAACTTATCTAATAACTCATCCAACAATACAACGGCATTCTTATCGTGCTTATTTGGTTGATAGCCTTGCACAATCCTAAGAAGTAGTTCCAATAAATTGATATTGATCGGGATAGGTTTTAACGCTTTCCCATTAACCTTTAAAAAGGCTAAAAAATGGCTTACATTTTCAATTCCATTTTCTGATTCACGCTTTATTGCAGCGTTATCTGGTTTAATGTCTAAATGAGCTGTTATTAGATAACGCCCCCGCGATGCTAGTAAAAAATCTTCTTTTCCTAGTTGTGGGGCATTTTTATTGACGTATTTGCTGATTGCCGCCATCAGAATATCTCGATAAAATGGTCTTAGTTCTGCTTTATTATCCGTTTCTTTTGGCATTTTGTGTAATCGCCATATGGTTGCATACCTATCTAACAAATCATCTGAGAAATCAGCTTTGAATTTTTTGTGGTAATTATTACCAAGCTCCTCGTTTTGAATTATGTAAAAAAATCGGATATTGCTTTCGGGTGAATTTAGCTTGTGGAGATCGAAATTTTTCAAATTCGGAGAAAACCTAAATTCATCGAAATCAGGATCATCGATTCCAAGCTTTTGGCTCAATACAAACTGATCAATTAGCTTTGTTCTCCTTAAAGCAGGATCAAAATCAGCTATTTTTGATACAATTTCATTATCCTGACTTGCAAATATATTATCAAATAGATAGCCGGGGCCAGTAAAAAGATGATATACAAAATCGAGAAGCCCCCTTGCAGTTAGAAACTGATCTTTCATCAAACGAGCTTTAAAAAGTAGTTCTACAACAATCCTTTGTATAGAAGGTAATGAGAGTAAGTAATAATTAATACATAGCTTCAAGTCAGCATCATGATGCTGAAGCTCTTTATCATAATGCTGGCGAATAATATTATTATCGATCGAAGTAATACGCTTAAGTAGCTTTTCTGTAAAATCAGAAGTATAGCGGTGTGACTCAAGCTTGAATTTTGGATATTTTTCAAAGTCAATGAATATGTGCTCTTCGGTTTCACGAGATGACTTTAGATAATTGCTTATTGCGATTTTCGAATTTTCATAGTTACCTTCTTCAGCATAATTGCCAAGCATTCCTATGTTTATGCCAATAACAAGAGATTTATCACCGTTTTCATAATCAGAAAACAATTTATTTAATCGTTCAATTGCAGTTTCTTTTGGACTGAAGCTATGTGTGGCATCGAGATGAAAGTGAGCAATATTATCGAAATTCTTTCTATATCTAGTTAGAATTTCTGATTTTCCATCACCACTACTACCACATAAATAAATGATCTTTTTTCCGATAGCCAAAGATTGCAAGTGGTTTTTAAAATCTGCTTCCATATCTGTTTCGATATAGAGATAATCTTTAACCTTATCGAGCTCGTCCGATAAGGCAGTCTCACGATCAGTTTTTACCGCATATGGTGAAGATTTCGAAAGAACACTTAATACGTCGCGAAGTCGCATAGAATAAACCTTTGTTGTTAAGCTTTTTTAATGTCCCTAGTAGCTTATTTTAAGTGTCCGCTTGGCCAAGGGGCAAAAGCTTCACACTATGCGCTTGCTATAAATTGAGTCAATAAGGAGCTGTTTCGCACGGAAACCGTGAGGTACTCACAAGCTTCAGGCATAAATTTTCGATTGCTTAGCCTAGCTAACCGGTCAGTATAGGCGATAAATTTACCATACCGACACCCACAGAGTCGCGCTAGTCCCATCGTTGTCTTGTTTGGGGAGATGTCTATTTGGTTCGCCTGGAGTTGTAGTGGTAGCCCCTACATGTAGTGGCATTACGGTTTTATGTACTGCCGGTTGTGATCAACCGCGGGAAATCAGGGAGTGCGGTCTATTTTCGCTTTCGCGGCACTTGCCGTCCGGAATTAGTTATCAATAAATCTATGTATTCCCTTTTATTTTCTGGTCCATAACTGACGTGGATTGGCCGGTCTTCACCATAAAAATATAAACGGTCGAACGGAATGTTTTCTGAAATCCAGTCAGCCACTTCACGCATGTTTTCATCGTCGACAATGAAATCAACCGCGGCACCAAGCCGCGGACAAATGTGGTTTTTCTTGGTGTTCAGTTCATGCGCGGCATGTTGATCGAGTTTAGGTGCCACCCGTTTGTCAATTTGCTTACCCAATTCATGCGAACAAAAACCGTAGGTCAGCCTGATCATGCCGAAATAATCAATCACGGGGTCGAGTATTTTGACCGCTAGGTCGTAAAGCGCGTTATAGCTATCGGCTTGTTTGGGGAGATTGGGGATACCGGTAGATTGTTGAGTTTCCCCGCATTCGATGAGCTGCCTATAGGTCAGAGTGCTTCCGCACTGTTCATCGAGATCAGGTATTGAAGGACTACGAATCAGTTCAAAGCCATCAATTACCCATCGAACGCGGGCTAAAGTTTTCTGAAACTCTTCGGGTTTGGGGCCGTAACCGCTCAATTCAAATTGGTTTAATGCTTGTAACTGCTCATCAAAATTTAGCTGCTCGGCGAAGTGCGGGAATTCCTCGTTGATATAGCGGGATTTTAAATACAGGTTAGTGGGTTCGAATGCGTCGCCGTACTCGTATAGATCGAAAGTTTGTTCTCGCAGATTGATTTTGACCCGCTCTAGCAAGCGAGGGATGGCTTGATTCGCAAAGTCGTCGTAGCGCATCAGGCTCAATTTGCCGGATTGGATATGAATTTTTATTAAGTCCGTTTGTTCGATATCGCCATACAAAATTGTGGCGCAGCCAATGTATATCCTTAGCAAAGCAGGCAGTTCCTGAACCATGCTGGTGTGCAGATGCAGAGCCTCGCCTTCATCCAGAAATCCTAGACCTTGCTCTGTAGCGTGTTGACAGGCTTCGGCAATGAGCTCGGCATTGCTGATTTTGAACAAAATCGATCTGGCTGTTTCGATAGCATTTTGATAATCGCCGAAAAAGGTCTTGATGTCTTTTTGCAGCCCCGATTCTAAATATTTGTACGGCTTGCGTTTGGAAAAGGCCTGTAACGCGAAATAGGTGATTAAGTCTTCGATTTTGCTTTGTCGGGCATGCTCGAATAGCGCTTCTTCGTTGTTTTCCAGCGTAAAGCGTATGGCTTTGCTGATGTTGCCAAAGGCTTCGGTGAGTTCCATCAGCGAATCGATTTCCGATTTGTCGGGTTGCCGTCCAAGCTCCAGAATTTTCTGCCACAGTGGATCGATAAGGTGATTGTAAGCCAGATATTTCTTCTCGTTTCGAGACAGTTTTGGCTCTGTGGGTGAAGCGGATCTATGCGACAAGCGTAAAACATTGCGTTGGCTACGTTGACGGCCGAGCAGAAAACGCTGTTCGGCATCTTGATTTTTAAAAACAAAAAAGATGCCGGGAGCGACAGGAATAGCATCGGTCTCTAACGTTTCAGTTAAAAACTCCTTGAGTTCGCTTTGGGTATAGTATTTTTGGAAGGTATTGCGTTGAGTAACGACGCCATCGTTAAACGCTTGGCCTTTTAGCGCGTTTTGATTGAATAACATGGCGGAAACCACTAGCACTTGGTTAGCCAGGTTATAAGCGCCAATCATTGCTTCCAGTCTTTCCTGGTAGTTTTCGATGACATTGATCACAAAGCCCAAATTGACAATGTCGGCGGCTTGCTTGGGTTGATCCGGTGCGTAATGCGGGTCCCAGCCGGACACCGAAATGGCATTTGCCGAAAGATTACGAATGTCGTCGCCTTTGCCGCAACCGTAATCGAATACGGTTAGCGAGCCGCCTAAAAATCCGTGACGCGCCAAGCATTGCATCGGCGCGGATAAATTACTGCGGGAAAGCGCCGTCAGGTGCCGGGAAATGCTTGTGCTTTCAATCGATTCAAATGTTAGGCTATCGGTGGATTCATCATTGCCAATCGGCAGAAATTGGTAATCGATGATTTGAAAACCTTTTTCGCGGATTAACGCGTCCCAGGCTTGTTTGAAGCCAATCCTGATTCTGTCGTCGAATAGCCCCAGTTGTTCGGCTGTCTCGGTTAATTGGGTAAATTGCTGATAGTTTGGCGCATCGCGGCTCAGTAATAATTCCTTGCGATGTAAGATCGGCGGATTTAACGAGGTCTGATAACTGCGCTTTTCGACTCTTTGCGTTGTCAGATCAATCCGAAAACTCGTCTCTAAGGCAGGGAATGGCTCTTCGAAGAAATTGGGATACCAAAGCAAAGACAGCATGCTTGATTTGCCGTCATACTTGATAACGTTGTAATCAAGGCCCAGTTTTAAATGAGCCAAAATCTCGGCGGCCTTGACAGTCTGCTGTATTTCGTAATGTTGAGAATCCGTTAGACTGTAATGCCAATAAACATTGTTGAGAACTTTTTTGCCGAGCATAGGTTTAAGCCATATTACAATTTATTTGAAGGGTTGTTGGCCATTAATCCATAATATTTACCTTCCCTTGGCATATGCAGTTTACGCATAATTGAAATATTGCTAACCGCTTTTTACAACCTATCACCCTGTTGCTACAGATGTGTAGCTTATCGTATCTAAATCAATTCTTTATCTTAAACCTACACCTAAATTTATGAACAAATCCGATCTTATCGATGCCATCGCCAGCCACGCCAATCTAACTAAAGCCGACGCCGTTCGCGCACTGGACGGTATCACCCAATCGATCCAAGCTGCTCTGAAATCCAGTGATTCCGTGGCGTTGGTGGGCTTTGGCACCTTTGAAGTGAAAGAACGTGCCGAACGTACTGGCCGTAATCCACAAACAGGCGAAGCCATTACGATTGCTGCCGCCAAATTGCCATCCTTCAAAGCCGGCAAAGGCCTGAAAGACGCGGTTCAGTAAGTTTTAGACCGCTCATTGCGGCCCCATGCCCCAGCCTTCCAGTTCCGACTGCCGTTTGACCGTGGGTACATCCAAATCGGTCATCCGGCCTTGAGTACGGGTTAAGGTGTCTTGGCGGCCGCTGGAGGCTGCGCCGTATTTCTGCGGATTGAGTCGGCTGCCTGATCCGGTGAGTTGATCCAGATTGAGCAAGGATGCGGCATTGGCGGCGGTCGGTAAATGCCCCGTCTGCGCCAGAATCGCCAACCACTCGTCGAGATTGACTTGGGTCCAGTCCACGCGGTCCAGATCCGCGACTTTGATGCCGGTACAACTGGGACTTTCCGGCGTGTCGAAATCAATGCCCAACTGCGGTTTGATTTGTTCATTGAGGATGCGCGCTAGCGGCGAGTTGTAGCAGCAGTAGCTCTCCTTGCGCACCCAACACACGCCAGCCACCTTGCTTTCGCAATAGGTGCCGAGGTCCGTGCAGACTTTGAGTTGTTTCTTCGCGGCGAGTTCGTACTCGGGTTCCTCGCAGGAATAGACTATCTGGATAATCATGATGATGATCATCACCACCGTATAAGCCGTCATCAAGGTGCTGAGCAACTCGCCTGCGACTGCGGCACCGCCGCCCAATTCAACGCCACCCGATTCCGCCGCCGGTGTCAGATTACCCGCCGAATCGAAGGCAGCCTGGCCGCCAGCGCTGAATAAGGCATTGCCGGCCGCTTCGCCAAAGGTCTGGCCTATCCATTCTGCCACCGATTTCATCAATTCGCCTTTGAGAGAATCGAGCAAGCCTTGCGAGGCAATATCGCTGGTACTGAGCATGTCGGTGCCGACCAGGTCATTTACCGTCGAGGCAAAATCCGCCTGAAAACTGTTCCAGGCATCGCCGGCCAACGTAAACGGGGTGCGCATGGTTTCCCAAGCGCCACGAATCGCCGAGGTACTGTCCATAGCCATGACTGTGCTGTCCATTTGACTGGTGGCTATCAGCAAATCAATGTAACGTCCCAGTCCCATCGCACCCGAAGGCGTTTCGCAGCAATCGACCAGACTGAGGGCGCCGCCGACCATTTTGCAACTGGCCGGTTTGCCTTGAAATACCTGACAGGTGGTCGGATCCTTTTGTTGCAGATCGGCATTGGCGTAGTCGCAATGCAAGTCCATCGCCATTTGCTGAGAGCTGTTGAGTAAGGCGACCGCCTTGCTGAAATCCTGGCTCTGGGTGCGATTCACGGTGATGCAATCTTCCCCCATGCACCGAATCGGCCCGGAACATTGCTGTTGGGTGTTGCTTTGAATGCCGGGAATGCCCACCGTTTGCCCGCAGTCATAAGTATCGACGCTGTCCCAGCAGGTGCCGGAGGCCAACACACTGGTACATTGGCTTTTGATGAACGAGCAGCCTTGCGTTTCCAACGACGCACAGGTCTTGTTGGGTATCCCGTTCGCCGGCGGTTCTAAACAGTGGGTGCCGGCAGTATCGGTCCAGCATTGGCCATACTGATTCAAATCGCAGTGTCCAGAGGACTGGATATTCATACAGGTATTGCGAATCCCGGTCGAACTGGCCACCGGGGCTTGGGCCAAATCCGTACCGCAAACCATCACCTGCGAAGTCGGATCGACGTAACAGCCTGAAGCATTGGCGGGGTCATTCGTACAACTCAATTGGCTGCCGACCTGGCAAATGCCGTCGCTGATTGCGTTGGCCAAGTTCTGGCAATTCGGCCCGCTCCAGCTCCATTGATCCTGGGTGATCAGTTTCGACAAATCGTAGCGTAGCCGAATCCTGGAATAACCTTCGCCATTACCACCGACTAGGGTGTCCTGTTTAAAGACTTTGTTGCCCGTGCTGTTGAAGGCGTAGGTGACGTCGCGATTGGGATGGTCGACCCAACTGTTGCTGAGCTCGCACGAACCACCCCAGCCGGTGGAGCCGGTATAAATCAGATTGCCGCCGTAATACACACGCGCATGGTCGTCGAACTCCACATCCTCCAGTGTGGCGCTTATGATCGCTTCTGGATGCAATACGTTATAGGTCACTTGCCAAGTAAACACCGCGCATCCGGCTGACCAGTAGTTGTCACCGACCCGACCGACATACAAATCCATACAGCCCGGCCCGCAGCTGGACATGCCGCCGTCACCGGAGACAAAACTGAGTAACGGCTCGACGTTGACCTGATGCGTGGCGGTGCAACTTTGCGGCACTGTCGGTTGGCGCAGACACAATTGATAATCCGGTATTTGTACTGAATGGCTGGTCGCCGTTTGCGTGGTCACAGTGGTACAGTCCGAGAACGACTGTGCCCAAGGCGTGAAATCGTTGAACACCTGATCGCCGGCATCCCAGAGGGCATCGTTGTGTAAATCCGGGTGGGACTGGTGGACATTGTCGATCAAGGTGCGATAGGCTTCGCCGGTGAAGCTGGTTTCGCCGTTCAAATCGGTCTGCGCATTCAACCCGGCTGCAATCGTTCCGGGGTTGTTGCCGTAGAGATTGGCGAAATCGTTGGTTGTCGCTGTTGAGCCGTTGGTATCCGGAAACAGTGTGCCGATAGAAATGGCGTTTTCCTGAGACGTGCCGGGATTTAACGTCAGAGAACCGTTGCCGGCATCAATTGGGAATTGAAAGCCATCTACAATCTGTTGACCCAATTGTTGCCCGTCGTTGCCTGCAGCCTGTATCGCATCAGCCCAAGACACCCCAAATGGCGTCCAGGCCATAGTCACACACAAAATCGCAGACAGTGTCTGCGTAATTCGGCGCTGAGGTTCGAACAATGCCCAGATATGCATCACAACCCCACACAGCAATCCTGCCAACGCCACAGCAGGTATAGATGATCTTCACCCGGCCCCGGATAAGTGCGACCCGCACCCCATTTGAAAGTGGTCTCACCGATGACATGATTGGATTCGGTTTCAGCGACCGGATAAAACATCGACAGCCGATATTGGGATTTAGGAATGAAGGGATAAATCGTGCCACCGCATAAGGCATCGTTGCCCGAGGTTTTCCAGGCCAGCCCGCGCCGATGTAAGGATGCCGTGGCGCGCGTAGCCAATAAACTGGTGATACGCGGGTCGGTCCCGTAACTGGTCGGCGAAATGCCGGATAAGGGATACATGTGCCCCCAGGCGCCGGCACACCAGAACAAGGCATCGAGCGGATTGCCGGTGGCCGCCGCCGCGGCATCGGCGACACAAGCTGAAATGGCTACCGGATTCGCAAACAGTGCGGTTTCCAGACTGGTGAAAAAGGCCAGCAAATCGCTGTTCCAGGTCGGATCAAGCTCGGAGACATACAGCAAATCGAAATCCCGGTAGCCGTCACTATTACAACGCCCATCCCAGAACAGATCCAGCAGAATGGTCAACGGAAACGCGAAATAGTGATAATTGAAGAACGACATCTCGCTAGCGTCGAAATTGGCTTTGCCGGTGGTGGCGATCAGACGCACATTGGATGCACTGAATTTATGCCCACCCAAGGCTGGCGAGCACCAGGGATTTCGCACGATCTCGATTAGGCGGGCAGGATTCCATAAACCCATGGTCATGCCCAGTTCCGGAATGCCCATCGGATCGGTACAAAAACAGAACTTCTCGTCGGTCGCGATGCTCGGCACGTTGCCACCGCCTAACGAAGCACCCGCCGCACGAATCGGAAATAGGCAGCTCCAGCAAATATCGGTAGTCAGTTTCCCTGACCACAGTTCGGCATCGGCGCATAAAGGATCGGTAGCGGTGGTCGTTGTGTCGGCATGAAGATTGGTAGCCAGACTCATCAGCAAACAAAACAGCCAAGAGAGCAACCAAGGAAAAATCAAACAATTCATGACGGATTTCCTGTCGTTGAGACCAACACTTTGCGTTCATGAACGGCTATTCGATTCCCCATTTGCTCGACAATTGCCGGTATCTGCTGCAATTGAAAACGACTACGCACATCCGGCGTCAATAAATACACCGAGGCGTGAAACGCAGTTTCCAATGCCCTCAGGCTCTCCCAGCCATCCTGACGCGGCAAAGCTGAGACCAAATACATCACGCGCGCCTGTTTGTCCTGACAAGACAGTTGCCGGGCAAATGAGATTTGTGTTTTGTCCGTGGCATCAAACACCACCAGACATAAGCCAAACGGCATTTTGTCCAAAGGGTTGACGGTTTGTCCGGCATGGATAATTAGTTGGCCATTGGGTGCGGTCAGATCGCGCGGCGCGGTGATGGTTAGATCTATGGTCCGATCACGATCTTCTTCGGCGGTTGGCAGGTGTTCGAACTTTTGTTGTTCCCAGAACCGGGCTATGGCCTGATGCTGTTTTTGTCGCCAGTCGATGGCCGCCATGCGGCGTTTGATTTCATCGAGCAGATCGATTTCAGCAATGTCGTAGACTTCGCCCAACCGGCCCAAATCGCCGCTCGCACCGGCTTTGAGTTTGTCGTTCAGCCAGGTCAGGCTGCTGACCCCTCGGGATTGCAGCAAGGCCTTATCACCGGACTCGACGACGATGGTGGGCACCGACGACACCCGCCATTTTTGAAAACGGGTGGGGTCGATGACAATGTTCGGTAAGGGATCGATGCCGTTCAGTAACCGCTTGAGCTCGGCGAACAAGGCCGGTAATTTCTGGTCGGGTTTTGGCCCACGAAAGACCAACAACACATCGTCTTGCCCTGAAGCGTCTTCGAAAATGCCCTTGAGCACCGATTCGCCCAGTGAAAACGAGATGAACAGCACTTTGAGTGCTTGACCATTTTTCCCCAACGGTGACGAGTCTGCTCCCAAACTCAAATCAGTCAGGGGTTTGGAAGCCTTGAACACTTCCAGTGCCTGCTGCCTGGCTTCAAGCCGATGCGGATTGTTTTCCAACCAAGCGGGTTTGGATTGGCTCTCTAACGCATTGAGAATTTGCTGTGAACGGGTCAGCCATTGTTCTTCAGCATTGATCGAGCCGGCGAACAATGATCCTAATAAGCACGCCGTTTGACTGATCACAAGTAGAGGCAACCGAGTTGATGGATTTTTAAAACAACGCATAAGCCCGCCCAATCACTTGATGGTCATAGACATACCCCCAGTACCGAGAATCAAAACTTTTCGGTGTCTGGCCTGTGACCCAATAGGCCGCAGGAGGGATCGTTTCATGGCGTTTGAATTGGGCCGCCGGCTTGTTGAGCTTTTCGGTCAACGGCAACCCGTCGATGACCCGTTCGCCGTTAATCGTGGTGTGCTGGGGATCGACATGGACAGTATCGCCCGTGACTCCGGCGGCGATTTTGACGATGCTCTGTCCGTCCTTGAAATACGGCGCCATGCGTTCGGCGCGGAACGCCATCAAATCGCCGCGCCAAATGTCCTTGTTGTAGGTATCGATCAGGTAAATCCACTTATCCGGCAAACAGCGATCGACTTGATCGTCGCCGCCGATTAGAAAGCGTTGGCCGACATAGCGCTCAACCGCCAACACCAATATTAAGATCGGTAAGGCCTTCAGTAAAAACCAACCCAAGGCGGCTTTGGTTTGAAACGGACGTGGCTGGGTGCGTTTCGATTGTATGTAGGCGCGGTTCATGGGTTCACCGTCCTGTGTTTTGGATATAAACATCATGGGGTGCCGAAACCACGGCCGTTGAATCAATCACCAGATAGCCTGCATCGCTGAGTTTGCGCGCCTGGCTTTGCCAGTCATCGACAATTTGGGCCATTTGCTCCTGGTTGGCATTGGGCGGTATCGCCTGAATCAGCTTGGCCCGATCAAGCACGAACACAGGCGTGACCAAGTTCAAACGTGCCAAAGGCTGCTGAAGTTGCTGGTGAGCGGCGAACCAGCCGCCTACGGTGCCGAAACTGGCCGCAATCAAGATCACGCTCAGCCATTGCGATTTAACGTCCATGACTGACCTCCCGAATTTTAGTTTTGCGACTGTCGAGCAGCTGTTGAATGGCATCACCCAAGCTCAATCCTTGCCGGCGCAATTGCTTCAGGGCGTTGACGTCTTCGGGTTTGGTCGAGAATAGAATGCGTTTGAACGGATCGACTATCAGTCGACCAATACCGGAACCCATCTCGGTGATGAAGAAAATTTCGGAATAGGCACCGGGCAGGGTATGCACGGTTTTTAGCAGTTCATAGCCGCCTTCCGACAATGGCAAGCGGCGGTCCTGCTTCATGCCTTCGATGACTTCGGCCTTCTGTCCCAAAAGATACATATTGGCCGAGTTCTCGACGATGGCGCGGCCGGCGGCATTGCGGTACAAGTCGTTCACTGACTGCGTGATTGTCACCGCTGCGCCACCGTATTTACGAAACCGCCGGTAGCCATGCTCCATGAACTTGGCTACATCGCCTTCGGTGAGCAAATCCCAGGCTTCGTCGATGATCACGATCTTGGGCCGATTGCGTTCGCCAAGATACATTTCCTGCTGGATTTGATAAATCAGTTGCAGCAACACCACCTGCTGCAGATGCTTACGGCCTTTGAGTTCTTCCAGTTCCAGTATGGTAAAGTCGCTGGCGAACTTGGCGTTATTCTTGCCGTTGAAATAACGGCCATATTCGCCTCGGGTGGTGAATGGAAAAAGCTGCTCACCGACATCCTTTAGGCGTTGATCGGTTTCGCTACACAACTGTCTGGCAATGTCGTCGACCGACATGGACTGGGCTTTTTCGGTCCAGAGTTGCTTCAGAATACGTTTCAGACCGGCGGTCTGGAAATCGGTCAGTTTCTCGGTCGGTGCCGCCATTTGACTGACCAATCCGGCTAACATATCGGCTTCTTCCTCGAAGTTCTGCACGATCTCGAACGGGTTCATGCAGATGCCTGAACCGTGGGTGAATTTGACGAAATCGCCTTCCAAGACCTCGCAGAGGTTTTCATAGGAGCGGCCGACATCGATCGCCCAGATTTGTGCACCTTCAGTCAGATAGCTGACGATGATCTCGTTGGTCAGAAAGGATTTGCCTTTACCGGATTCGGCGGCAATGCATAGGTTGTAATTGCCGGTGGTATCGAACAGCGACACGGCCATGTGCTCGCCGTTACGCGAGACGAAATTCAAAGTCGGCGTGCCGGTGCCGGCCCAATCACCGAATAGCGGTAATAACGGAATAGCATGCCGCGTGGCCAGCGTGCGATAGCGTTTCAGATCGGCAATCGCCGTTCGCTCCGGCCCAAACGGCAAACAGTTCAGGAAAAACGGCAGACAGAAATATTTATCCTCCAGCAACTGAAAACCCAGCTCCCGGAAATACACTCGAGCATTGGAAACAGCTGCGGCTTCATCCTGTTCATCGCAGAACAGCAGCACACCGAAATAGGCCCGAATCGGCCGGTCGCCGTCGCGGTAGGCATCGAATAACACGTCGAAATGGTGTTTGCGTTGTACTAGTACCGGCAAAAACCGGGCGATTGGCGTATTGACCTGGTTGGTGATGAATTGCCTAACGCCTTCTTGTCGTGAACGGGTCGATTCGGCATCGGGGTAATGCAAAGTCAGACTGATCAATGCATTCTGACGAATGCCGCGCGTGCCGGACAAAATATCACCCAGATAACTCTTGGCGCTGCCAAAGTAAAAATGATCGGGGGTGCGTTTGGCGGATAAGGTCTTAACGCGTTTTTGTCCTAGCCAAATGCCTTTTTCGTCGGTCCGAATCGCATTGTCGAAGTCCAATAACTGATCACGAATCAGTTGGGTGGGATCGCATTCCGGAACCACACGATCTTTCCAGCCGGCGTCCGGATGCCAATTGAGTATTGTGTTCAAGAGGCGAACGTATTGATCGGCACCTAACACTTCCGGATACAAGCCGATGGTCGACAAGGACTGTTGTGTAGCCAATTGCAACTCGGTCGCGCGGCGGATTTCCGCTTCACTGGGTCTGGGATTGGCGATGGGCAATTTCACCGTGACGATGACCTGACTGCGTCGCAGTCTTGCGCCCGAAATCGCTTCCGGTGGTTTGCTGGTGCCTTGCCGCAGGAAATCGATGCTGGCGCCCGTCATGGTTTTATAGGTCAGTTTTTGCTGTTTTAGACGCCGGGTTTGCATCACGGCCAGCGACTCTTCTATATCCGGTGAAGTCCAAAGACTGACTTGCAGCAAAGTCTCGGTTGGCCAGTCTTGGTTCAGCAACACGTTGACCCGCGCAGAAACGCTGGCATCGGCACCGGTCAGCGGACTACAGATAAAGCCGAAACCAATGCTGGCGTCGGCCATCAGGAACAGATGATGGTCGTATTCGTAAGCGAGCACCGTGAATAACTGATCGGCACGCTGGCGTTGCGAGTTAGTCATGGTGCGAGATCCTCGAGATAGAGTTGCTGCATGGCTTCGGTTTGGTATTCCTGGCATGAGCGAATGGTGAAGGGATGCCGGCAAACGCGAACCACACGCTTTTTGCGTGATAACTGGCGAGCTCTCGCCGGATGGCAGGGATTGATGGGTTTTCCATTGGCGGACTGGACTTTGACGGTCCGCGTCTCCTTCACCGATGGACAAGGGCGGCGGTTGCCCGCCGCGTTCTCGGTATCAATACTTGAACCGGTCATCGTGGTCGTCCGCCTAAAGGGTTGCCGTCACAATGTTGGTTATGATAGTCGGCGCCGCAAACAGGCCGACCCCGCTAGCAATCCCTAGCACAAAGCCCATGATGCTGCCGCGTACCACACCGGCCACCAAGCCGACGATCACGAACACGATGGCGATGATGCGGCCGAGCAAGCCTTCCACCCAGCCAGTGAGCAAGGTCCAGACAGTGTTGAACTCGGTACCGCCGGTACCGGCCATGGCGTCGGATGCCATCAACATAAAAAATAACGATGCCAGAGTGACCAAGACCCCGGTTCGATAGGATGTTTTCATCAAAATGTCCTCTTAGGTTAAACGACGGTTGCCCGTCGAATCTCGGACGGTGAGTCCGGCAGGTTTTAAGCGGTTGCCCGCTCACTCTCGCAGGGGGTGTGTGACCTGCGGTAAAAAGGGATTAAGGCTCAGGGCAATGGTTTGCCTAATCGATTCACAGGACTTTCGTCTTCAGCGGTATCGACGCTGGATCGTTTCTCCGGTGGACGTTGCTCAACTTGCAACGGAATCAACGATGCATTGGCTGCTGATGCCGCTTTGCCGATCATCCAACGCCTCGGTTCCAGTTCGGTGTAGACATAGTTGGACACCATCAAATCGCCGTCGGCATCTTCCCAAGGCGCGATCCAGATGCGCATGACCTGCGATGGCGTGCGAATCGGCGTGGGATCTTCGATCTTGGGCACGGGCTGTTGTAACGGCGGTGCGAGTGTCGGTGTTGAGGTTGACTCCGAACTGGGGTTATTTTCCGCAGGTGCTTCCGTTATTGCCGTATTGGTGACCTGGTAAGCCTGCGTCGTCGACAGACAGCTGGGTTCATCCGGCATGCCTTTACAGCCGTATTCGGTGGTGGCGCAGCCGGTGGTTAACACCATCAGCAACAGGCCGATAAAAATCAGGGAATTGGAGTGCATGGTTTTCAAGGCTGTGTCTCCGGTGCGTTGGCATTTTGGGCGTTTGTAGCGGGCGTCGTTGCCAGACTGGGCAATGGTTTCGGTTTGTCGTCCAACCAATCGGCTAACACCTCGGGTGCGCCACTGTGGGTGCGGCCGTCCGGGGCGATCAGAAACGGCACGCCCTTTAAATCGAACAGCTTGGCGGTGACCACGGCTTTTTGCAGCGGCTCTTTGTTGCACTGGCCGGGCGGCTCGGCTGGTAATCCGGCGTAATCCTGTTTCAACAAGCGGTCGCGCACCGCGTCTTTGGCTTTTGTCTCGCTGGATACCAATTGACACGCTAGTTGCACGACAATATTTTGCGATTCTGGACCGAGGATGGGGATCATCACCAGTTTGAAGGTGTACTGGTCTTGCAAGGCTTGCAGGTCTTTCATGACTTTGCCGCAGTACGGGCAGCGCGGATCGATGAATACCAACACTTGGGCTTTACCGTGACCGACGGTCACTGCGCCCAGATCGTCGGCCTTGAGCTTCATCCGCGATAAGTCGATACGGTTGGCAATCTTGTCGATGTCCGCCAGTTCCTTGATCTCCTGCTGAGTCCAGATATCCATCAATTTGCCACCATAAAAGGCAAAGCGGCCGTTGCTGGAAATGAATACGGTTTGATCGCCGGTTTTGACCATCTTCAGGCCAGAGATCGGTAAATCCTGCATGCCGTCGATCTTGATCGACAAAAGGCCTGCGGCAATATCCGAGACCGGTGGTTTTGGCGGATTAGCGGCCAGAGCAATCGATGTAATGAATAGCGGGACCAGTAATAAAGGTATGTGGCGTAGCGTCATAACGACCTTTGGGTTTGGATTAAGGAATCAACTCGGTGACTTCAGCTTCAGCGCCGTGCCTTTTTGCACGATGAAGTTGACCTGGCGGGTGGCATCGACTTCGATGACCGGGTAAATCTCTTCAGCCATGTCCATGTAAAAATGCGACAGCCGCTCCATCGCATAGCCCGCGCCTTTCAAGGCACCGCCTTCCATCGACTGCGAGGAAAAGGCACTTTGGAATGGTGTGGTACCGGATAGCGCTCCCAGACCACCGGTCATCAGCACTGGAATTTGGTTGCGACCGAAGGCATCGGAAAAGCCACGCAGAAAACCGGCCATCATGGACTGGGCGAGTAACGCACCTTGTTTGGAGACCACCCGGCCACGCACCCCGTTTTTGCCATCTTCGCCGGTGGCATAGGCATTCATCGGTACTTCGATCACGCCGCCGTCCTGGCGTACGCAGGAAAAGGTCTCGCCGCGAAAATAGGCGCGCTCAGCACTCAATTCACCGAAGCCTGCGGCCAGCAGAAAGCACTCCCGCACATCGGCGTGGAAACGGTTGGGCAGAATGGCTTCCTTCTTGATCCTAAACAGCACCGGCATCGGTTCTTTCTTGGCCTTCTTGCCGGTTGGCGCATCGAGACCATTCAACAATACCCCGGTCAATATGCTGCCGGCCGGGATGAAGACGTCGCTGCTGGCATGACCTTGCTGCGAGAGCCCGCGATTGTTGGTCGGAGCTGCGTCTTTGTCTTTACCGTTGGACTGCTCAGCACCTTCCTGGATGACTCGAATCTGCATCGCCGCAGGCGCTTGAGAATTCGATCGTCCTCCCGAGACGCCAGTATTACCCTGTGTCGGTGCGGGAATGGCGGCCTGCTCGAAGACGCGGTTGAGATCGTCTTGTCCATTGTCGAAAGGCGCGTTGCTTGGGCGGCGGTTAAAACTTCTTCCCTGTGTCGATGGCTCCATGGTAGGTTGACTGGCGTCAACTGGGTTGCCGGTTACTGACGGTGTGGATGCTTTGTTTTTCAGCGTCTCGACTTCACCGGTGACCGCTTGCAATTTGGTTTCATAGGCTTCGCGCTCGGCGCTGGTCCATTGTTTGAAACGCAGTTCGTCGGATTGCTGTTCCCGGCGTTGCTGTTCTTCGATCGCAACCAGACGGCGAGCTTGTTCCTCGTTCTTCTGCAATAGATCGCGTAGTTGCGCGGAAATACCGTCAATGCCCAAAGAACGGGGATCACTGTCGGTCAAAATATGCTGGATGGTCGCTTGTTTGCTCAGCGGTTTGCTGACTTCCGGTGTTACGGTGGCCAGTGCGATGATGACGGCCAACAGCACGGTACCGATGCTGCCCACGGCCAAATTACGTTTGGCGGTCGGGCTCAAGCGTGTCCACCACGAATCGAGAGCTGCCATTACGGTTGGCCTCCGCCCAGTAACGAAGGCCGCAAACTGGATGACGCCTCGGGCGATTGTCGGACTACGACATACAATTCGGTGGCTTCCTGCGGTTTCAACACCACGTTGGGCCAGACCGACACGGCCAGCACGTCCTGTTGCGTTGTCGCACAACTGCGCTCATCGAACTCGAGCATGTCGTCGCCGGTATTCTTGGCAAGCCCCACCAGAATCAGCCGATCCTGGCTTTCCAGGACTTGGCCGGTTTTGATCTGCAGGCGGTCTTGCAGGCAGCGAATTTGCTCCTGGGGCTTGGGTTCGCGTAGCGAATAACCGGCTGGGGTCTTCTGCAAACCCAAATCCCGAAACAAGGTTTTCAGTTGGCTGATGTAGGCTTGTTCTTGCTGATTCGACGTCCGATTCGCGCTATCGGCGCGCTGCCATTGGTTCAACAACTGGTAGCTGTCTTTGTCCAGATCGAGATGGATTTCCCGTGCCGGAATGCGTTTGGGGATCAAAGTCAGTGATAGCGCGATGTCCTGGTTATCGCCGGGGGTGATGTATAAGGTCACCGGCGTTTCGTCGGCGGTGGCGACATAGACGATTTTGCCTTTGGTACTGGTGGTGGCCTGGCTGGTGGTCGTGACCACCGGATGTTCGAACGGCGTGACTAGGCGATTCAGGTGGCCGACGGCAATCGGCATCAGTTCGTTGATACCGGGTTTAACCGCGATGTGCTGCGGGCCGATGGAAGTGGCTGATACTGAGTTTGATGCTGCCGCTTGCTGTTTGGCTGCTTTCAAGATGCTGGCATCGACCGGCGGTAACTCGATGCCGAAATCGGGCTGCGATGGGACAACTGGCTGCGATGGCGATGAGGATGAATCTTCGATCACAGTGGTTACCGGCGGCAACACCGTCACGGGTAAGCCATCGGCGGCCCATGCCGAACCGGCAATGCAGAGTAATAGCCAAAGATGCAATACAAGTTTCATGGTTTTACCTCTTGGGGTTGGCCTTGAGTAGCGTTCAAACGGGCCAGAGTTCTGGGGGAATCCGGATAAACGTCGATGTATTCCAGGCGGGGCCGATAATTTTTGATGGCGATGATGAATTCATAGGTACGGGGTTTGACGTCCGGTTTGGAACTGGGGCCTTGGCTTTTGAGTTCGCCGCTGACGAAGACTTTGTTGGTCTCGGCTTCGTAATCGACGTGACGCGGCGTAAAGCTGATCGCGACCCGGTCCATTTTGATGGCCTTGATTTGATCGCTCATGGCATCCAGGACACTGCGGTAAATATCGGGTGCCAATAACGGCTCGACTGCGGTTTTCAGAAAGTCGGCATTGGCCGGCGTGGTGTTGCCGAGGAGTTCAGCCAGAAACAAGCCCCAAGACTCCTTAAACTCACTGGAAGCTTGGCTGCGGGTGACTTCGACTTCCTGCGTCAAGCTCGGCGGCACCAAAATGATGCTACGTTCGGTGCGCCAGGCGGCCAGCGAGGTAATCACGCAGATCACCAACAAGCCGATGATGATCACCCGGCTGAGCCGATTCTCGGTCTCGTGGCCATCCCAGGTTTGCAGAAAATCCGACCATCTCATGGCAGGAACCGGCGGATGTAGGGATTGGGAATGGTCCGTGCGCGACTGGGCAACAAGCCCAGCCAATACAGCGCATGCAAGGTATAACCGTCAGGCCGATTATCGCGGAATCGCCGGTAAAACTTGACGGCAATGAAACCCAGCACCAAGCCGGGCATGAACTGATCAATCAACATACCGGTGAGCATGCTGACCATGAAGGGCACGATCTCGTCCGCACTCCACAGCAAAATGTGGATGGGATCATCGATCGATTGGGGGATGGCAACGGGTTCCATAATGACCTCCGGTTGGGATGGTCATTATTGTGAGGCGGATTTTTAGCGAGTCGTTTGCGAAAACTCGCTATTTATCGCGCTTTCGCAAGTTGGGCTATGAAAATTTGAAAATAATGCGGTTTCGCCTTTGTAGCAGTATTTTGAGAACGACCGGGTAATTGGTTCGCCGAAATCTTGAGTGGCTGGCTGATCAGTCAGTAATCACCGGAAAACGGCCCCTGGATAGTTCCACACGTTCACGCAAGTCTAGGCCTGGCTTGAAGTGGATGGTATACCGAATCGGCACGCTGACTGGTTCGCCTGTCTTGGGATTGCGCCCCATGCGGGCAGCACGCTGATTCACCGAGAACCCACCAAACCCTCGAATTTCAATACGTTCGCCCTGTGCCAAGTGATGGCTCATAACATCGATGGTGATGTTGATGGCCATCTCGACATCCCGTTGCAGTAGATGAGGCAACCTAAGGCTGATGCGTTCGATGAGTTGGGATTTTGTCATGCTCTGGGATGGATTGGGTTAATCGTTCGAAGGATAGGTGTCAGGCAATTACAGTGTCGGCAGTGTTGCGCCACCTTGTTCGATAACGATGGCCTCCTTGAGCAAGTCGCCTGCCGTAGGATATTTTTCATACAAACGGCCTATCGATTGATAGTAAGCCAAGGTATCAAAAGGGGCTGCGCTTTGCTGTCTGATCAATCCTGCCAATCTCGACCGGAAATCAGGCGAAACAGTCACCATGCGTAGGCCTTTGACGATCTTGGTATCCGAATCCACCAAAACCAGATTAAACGGCAGATAGGCATGGCCCTCATCGATCGTCTCGTCACCGGCTAAATGAATGGTAAAGGCCAAGTCGGACCAATCCAGGAAGCCCTCGACTTTAAACAAAAAGAACAGGTGCTTTTGTTCGGCAAACAAAGCAAACGAGGCGGCGCCATTGAGAAACGCTTGGATTTCGCCCAGTGAAACTGAAAAATTAAAAGTCAATAGTGGCGCGCCGTTAGCGAGAACAATACTCATGCCTTCTTCCGGCATGTCGTGATCGAAGCGTTCACCTACGCAAAGTTTTAGATATTCCATAACATTGGGGCCGATTGTGCACATAGGCTTTAATTTTAAAGGACAATCCGCTTCAACTCCTCAGTAAATATTTGATTCCAATCGTAATAGCGACGAATCCTTGATTTACGGCTAAACTTTCCCATCTAATCGGCATAAATCATGCCGTGGCCGCTGCGCGCTTGTGTATTTTATGGGCTGTTGTTTCAGCAGTTTTTTCCACCCACATTTACTGAAAGTCATCATCTGACTATTACGCTTACATAGTATGACTACGCTCAAAACAAACAGGATTGCGGTCTTTGTCGATGCGGAAAATGTCACCGGTTGGATTAAGAACGACGGCGTGACGGTATTGATCAACGAGCTGAAACAATTGGGACAAATCATCATACGCCGCGCTTACGGCGTGTGGAGTCGTCCCCAACTTGCCATGCACCAAGCTGCCATCAATCAGCAAGGTTTCGAGTTGATTCATTGTTACCATCCCGTCACCGGTAAAAATACGGCCGATATCCAAATGACGGTCGATGTCATTGAGTGCGCCTGGCAACTGCCGAATATCAACTGCTTTGTATTGGTCACAGGCGATTCGGACTTCAGTCCGGTGTTCCGACGCCTTCGGGAAATGGAAAAGGAAGTGATTGGGGTCGGACAACATTCAACATTAAGTGAATGCGTCAAAACATCGTGCAGCCGGTTCATCTATACCGATGACTTTGTTGAATATCGACAGCCATTATTAGAAACCGGATCCACTGCCAAACAGGCGCCACCAGCTACGCTACCGACAAACCCTGCTGCGACTAATGCCGTACCAGAACTAAACGCTGCCAATCGGTTAGTCACTCAACTGTTGCAGGATGCAAAAGAGGCCGTCAACATCTCGCAGCTGAAGAATACTTTGAAAGCCCAGTTAAACTTTGACGAAAAGCAATTTAACTTTAGCACTTTCACCGCGTTCTTAACCGCGATTGCAGGCGTCAAACTGACCAAAGTCGGAACCGTCAATTATGCAGCGCTGGATGGCACGTCTTCAAACGATAAAGTCGACGAACCCAAGCCAACCAGTTCGGAACAGTATGTCAGTGCTCTAAAAAAACACAATCTACGTCTAATTAGCGCGGATCGACTAAAAACTATCTACAAACAAGCCACTGCGATTAAATCGATAACCTCCGATATGACCACGCTCAAGGATGCGGTGTTTACGGTAAGCCATAAGGTAGATGGTCAATTATCAAAAGCAGACGTCAATAAAGCCTTCAATCTGTTTGTTAGACTGGACTTGGTTCATACCGAAAAAGCGAAAGGCGGTATCGATGCAATCAAAGTCAGGAAAATTGCATTAAAAGACTTTTTGTTAAAAATAGATAAGCTAATCATTTCTACACTGCTTGAATTAACCAAAATCTCCAGTTTTCAGCTAAAAGCCAAGGAAATTAAGAAAATCACCCTATCAACAATAAGCAAAGATGCTATTAAAAAGATGATTGGAGAAAAATGAATGAATCTTGGATTATTTTGTTGAGATTGACAGGTCAAAGGCGACCCCAAGCGGACTGTCAGATAAATTTTCCGAATGCAGCAAGCTTATGAAGAACAGACATTTAAAAGCACTCGGCCAGTCGTTGAAGTTATCCAGACCAAGTTATCATGCCAAAAGTGTATGTTATACTTTTTGTACATCAGATTTCGGCACTGAAATTTAGTTTTATCTTTATAAATCAAAATATTGACGACATTGAAAACCAAAATTTGACGAGCAAAAAGTATATCATGTTTAGAACTATAAGGATTTTAGGCGGTGATCAGCCTTGACGTTAACTCTAAGCAATAGACTGAATCAATGCTGAAACAGGTTTTTGATAGGGAGCAACTTTCTAAAGCACTTGCATCATCAGATGTTTGGCAGTGGGGTTTATTGTCTGGTTATGGCGATGTCGAAACAGCCGTAGATCACACTGTTAAGCACTGGAATTCACATAACATTACGCTATCATCATTAGACACAAGGACAGTAAAGAGCAAGCCAGTCTTTATCCCGGCGAAAATGGAAGATGATTTTGCAATCAAGCTACTTGATCGGTTTATTCGACGAATTTATAAAGTCAGGCAGTCAGATCGTAATCGAATAGTCAGACAGTTAATAACGCTGCTAAAAGACTCTGGCAAATATCACGTCCTTCGATTAGATGTCAAAGATTGTTATGAAACCATAAAGTTTAAATATCTAATCAATAAGTTCGAAGATGAACTGATTCTCGCCCCTGAATGTATCAAGTTACTTAACGAAATTCATAGTGATCTTCGGAGTAATCATGATATGCATGGTTTGCCCAGAGGGTTGTCAATAAGCCCTACACTTGCAGAGCTTTATTTAGAATCATTAGATAAGAAAGTGGCATCAAATCCTGATGTGATATATAGCGCAAGATATGTTGACGACATCATTGTTCTAACGCCAGCAGGTAAGCAAAGCGGCGTACAAACTTATGTTGAAGACCTCATGAATGAAATGGAACTCAGTCTCAATAATAATCCTGGGAAATACTATAGTAATCCTTCATGCTCAGCAGAGTTTGATTACTTGGGGTATTCGATCAAGGTGGAGTCTAAAAAAGATAAGCCAAACAATGTAACTTTGAAAATATCTCGATTGAAATTAAATAAAATTAAATCTCGAATAGCAATCAGTTTTTGTGATCATAAAAAACAAAACAATATATCCCTTCTAAAAAGAAGGCTCGAGTATCTTTGTATGCTGAAAAGAGTACGAAAGGGTAAGAATGGAGATTTATTAGCAGGTCTTGCTCATAACTATCAGTATGTGACTGATGGCTTTGAGTGTTTAAAGTCTCTTGATGGTTTTCTCTGTCAACAATTGGCTAGCCATCGATTTGGACTCAATCAACAAGAACAAGAAAAAATTAAGAAAATATCAATATATGGAAATGCAAGAAAACGGAATATAGGGAAATTTAGCAAGAAGCAAACAGCTCAAATAATGCGGGCTTGGCAAAATGCCTGATATTATTAAAGTAGATACTAATGACAAGTTAAGAACGTTGCTAACCGATGTTCTTCCCTATGAACTACCGTTATGGTTCTCTAACTTCACAATGTATCAGCGGTTTAGTACCCCAGAGCATACTAATGCATATAAGACTATTTCTGGTCTAAATTTTGAAAGTGAAACTGGAGTCTATATTCCTTTGGATTACCTCGTAAGTCGAGGTGGTAGCAATTCGTCACGTGCAATATCAATCATGCACCCGGTAGCTCAGCTGAAAGTTTGTGATTTTTATAATAAATACGATGATCTTATAGAATATTACTGTACAAAATCAAAATACTCTTTAAGACACCCTTATAGAAAATCAACCAAGTTCTATGGTAAATCTCAAGAAGGATCAAAGCTAACTGATGGCGTTGAAAGCGCAGACGAAGAACGGATTGTTTCAAGTTCCTATTTTAAATACAAAAAATATCCATTTTTATATCGTTTTTTCGAGTCTTATGAGTATCACAAACTGGAAAAGCAGTTTCACAGCATGCTTCAGGTTGATGTATCCAAGTGCTTTCCCAGTATCTATACGCATTCAATTGGTTGGGCTGTAAAAAATAAGCGCTTGGCAAAAGATAAATCAAAGGGAAGTTTTGATGGGGAATTCGATAGCTTAATGCAGCTCACCAATTATCGTGAGACTAACGGTATTATCGTAGGACCTGAAGTGAGTCGGATTTTTGCAGAAATTATTTTACAGAAAATCGATTTAAACCTAGTCGACAAAATGATCAAGAATGGGTATAGAATTTCGAAAGACTATGATTATAGGCGCTATGTCGATGATTATTTTGTTTTCTTTCGCTCTGGAGAAGTGAAAACAACTTTTATAAAAGCGCTAGAATCATGTCTCTTGGAATATAAGATGTATTTGAATGAGGCAAAAACAACAATAGCCTCTAGGCCTTTTGCCACTGACATATCTTTGGCTAAACACGTATTAAGCCATGCTGTAGGTGAATACTACAATTCACGTTATAAGGAAAAAGACACTGATTCAGAATCCATTGTTCAATTAACAAAACCAAGCTCTAAAGCCAATAAGACAATATCTGAAATCAAAATGGCTTTGGCTAATCATAAAGTTGAGTACAACTCAATTTCTAACTATCTGTTTAGTGCAATTGCAAAGCGAATGCTTACGTACTTGTCAAAGATAGCAGAGATTGATGCAAAAGAAGAATTTCATTTAAATTGGCTGTTGGTTGATTTGGATGTGCTGTTTTTTGTTCATGCAATGGATATTCGGATAAGACCAACAGATAGGTTGGCGCGATTAATTCACGATCTGCTTGAAAGAACTTCGGATTGGCCACAAAGCCATAAAGAAATAATTAACAAGAAAATTTTCGACCATGTTAAGCAAGCAATAAATATATTTGTTAATCATGCGAATGACATGATTGGACTTGAGACATTAAACCTCTTGATTATCTTAACAATGCTACCATCAAAATATCAGCTACCGGAGAATAAACTGAAAGAGTATTTTGGTAGCTTGGAGAAGCATTCAGAAACCAATGATTTCTATTTTCGTTGGATAACATTCATGATATATATAGAGAGCAACCAAGAGTACAGTCAACTACGAGATGAGCTCATTGAAGCAGCTGATAATTACTTTCTGAATAGTGATGATATGTTTATATCCTCCGAATTCTTTATGTTCTACTTTGATTATTTGGCTTGCCCATACATCAGTAAGACAGTGAGAAAAAATATGATAGATGAAATTAAAAAAATCACCTTAAATAGCAAACAAATACCAGTACAATTCAATGTGGACACGCAAAGTCAAATAGTGCTTAATAAAGACTTTATTGTTAGCTGGAGAGACCCAGAATATTTAAAAAATAGCTTGGAGAAAAAAGAGTATATTTTCTCATACAACTAGTTTATGTCGCCTGCCTCCGTAGGTTTCTGCAATCACTTCTGTGTTTGTAAGGGCTTAGGGAATCCTTAGCCACACACACGATGGGAGGCAGGCGGCGCCCAATTATACCAAGCTAACTCAGACACCTAACTTAAACGCCGCGTTAGTGATTAGGAATGGATGTCTCTGTAAGCTTGCCATTTTTTTAGAAAAGATGGGTGAAAGCCTGCAAAGAAAAGAGTTAACGAGGCCAGTCGCAAAGCTGCGCTTCTGCTGACAGCGTTAAGCGGCTGTTTTGGGTGTTTCGCCACTATTTTAGCGACAGGCGGCTAGTGGCAGACAAGGCTAGTTCATAAGCTGCAAAGTTTATCCCCCGACGCTCTCTTGGTATCCAAATCTATGAGCGATTACGACCTAGCGTTTTCTTCTAAATCCGCTTTTGCGTATTGGCCAACAGCACGTTGACGGAGTAGGCCACGACAAAGACGCCGACAGGAACCGCTTGCGGTGGTATTGGACACGGTAGGGTTAAACTAACCAAAAGCAGATACAGCGCACCCATAATCAGATAAAGGCTGTAGCGATGCGCCATGGGGCTGGGATAATCGAAATTGGTCTGGCTGATCTTGCGCCGCACCAGTCCGTCGACGACGAACGGCAGGAAAGCGACCGCCAAGTAAGGCAACCAAATACACGCCGTGATTAGGCGCTTGATCATTTGAAAGATGGTGTCCCAGAGTACGTTGAGCCGGCTTTCGATAAACGGAAACAAATCGTGGCGCCCCACATCCTCGAAGCCTTTAGACATTTGGCGTTCGCGTTCGGTTGGAATGAAGTAGCGGAAAAGGCTCTCTCGAATGCCGGTAGTGACGAATAATCGATCAAACCAGTGTTGTGCCGTTTGGCGGATCTGGGATTCTTTTTCGGCACCAAAGTAATCGATCATCATGCGGTCTTCGGCGCGCTGAAGTTCGTGCGTCCATCGGTCCGAAACAAAACTGGCCACCAGGACCACTTCCAGTAACCACAGCATCAGGCTGAACAACAGATTGCGCGTCATGATTCCGCGCCTTGGCGGTCTTGTTGGGCGGACCGCAGAATCGGCAAGCGACCTTTGACAATCCGGCCACCGGATAACTTGGCGATGTAATGCAAATCGGGCAGTTGCCCCAACAGCTGCGGTGCAAACAGGTCGCCTTCTTCTTCCATCAGTCGTTCCCCGACATTGCCGGAAAACACACTGGGGTTAGTCGCACTGGTCGCAACGCCTTGAGTGCGCATGATGTATTTGAGCCGAGTTTTCGGCAGATTGTCGGTGATGTACTGCTGGGTCTCGCTGTCCATGATCCTCAGCGCGATTAAGTTGTTGACGTTACCCAGCACTTGGAGGGCTTTGTCCTGGGAACCGGTGCGGGCCGCAAAATCGGCAAAGGTTTGCGTGGCGATGAACAGGCGAATCTTGGCGCCTCGACCTTTGTTCAAGACCTGAATGAAGGGATCGTTGATGACTTCGGCGGCTTCGTCGACAAACACATTCACCGGTCTGTCCGAGACACCGTAGTTGTAACGGTCGCCGGCGACGGCCGCCAAATCGGCCAGCAGAATCGAGCCAATCGCACTGCCCACCATGCCGTCTGATAACGAGTCCAGGCCGATATAGGCCACCTGGGCTTTTTCGATGATGTGGCCGGTATTGGTGATGGGACGCAAGTCATCCACGTCATGCGGATTGGGTGACAGCAAAGGTCCCAAGGAACCGGAGGTCAGCATGTTCATGATCGGAATCAGCGAGGCGACCATCTTGCTGAAGTGCGCCCGGTCGTGTTCGAACAAGGACAACAGTCCTTCCAAATCCAAGTTCGGCAATTGATACTGCACGACCTCCCGGTAAAATCGGACCAAGCCAACCGCTTTGGAATCGATGTCCTTAGCGTTTTTCAGATAAGGCCGCGCCTCTTGCCGCCAATGACCCAGGTTGTTGTCGAAATAACGTTCCAGGGCCTGAATCACCAGGGTCGAAGGGCCGCCTTCCAGGTAACGGCGAAGCTTAACCAGCGTTGGCCGTTCCTCTATCACCATCAAGCCTTGAATCACGTTATCCAGCGATTTTTGGCCAAAGGCTTTGAACGGATCGTTACTGCTTTCGCTGGGCGAAATGGCGCTGATGCGGCTGGCGATTTCCGAAGGCCGGTTAAAATTGTGCAAGGGATCAAGGCGCACGCTGTCTTCTGGAAACGCCGGGTGGAAATACACGAAGCGATCCGGGCGCTTGGCCAGGGTGCAGGCGCGCTTGGCGCAGGCCATCAAATCCTTATCGCCTTTGGGATCGATGATGATCACGGCCTCGCCGCGCAAGACGGCCTGAGTGACCAACACGTCAAAGGCCCGCGTTTTACCAGCACCGGTGGTACCAACTAGCAGCGTATGGCCTGCGGTATGCTGCAAGGGCTGACGAATGTCGTTTTCGGATACTTCCAGGCCATGAATCCAGGCCGAGCCCATGCGTCGATGATCGCTCGGTATTAATGTCGAGACATCCCGTTTCAAAATCTCGTAGGCAAACTGGGCATGCTTTTGCACCCAATCGAACCCCCAGCCGT